>NZ_CP107567.1:6100244-6750366 GCF_025854275.1 Streptomyces peucetius
CGTGCGGTGCGTATCAGCCGGCCGGGCCCCGACGAGGTCGAGCGGGCTCGGTCCGAGGACCGGCATCGACCTGTCGAACGAGGTCGCGCTGCTTCGCCCGGCTCGGCGAACGGCGAAGAGCCGCACACCGTAGAGCCGGCGCAGGACGTCGGCCGGCCGCAGCTCCCCTCCGAGCACCCGCCGGGCCGGAGCGGATGGGCGCCGAGCGGCTCCGCCGCGATACCGCCGGCAGACGGCCCCAGTTGGGGACGTGGGCCGACCGCGGCGGGTGACCACGACCGAGTGAGGAAACCAGCCGTGCAGGTGGCGAAGGGTGTGTTTATCGTCAGGCAGACGACTATGATCGCGGCATGTCGCCCTACGACCCGTCGGCCTTTCCGCCCTTTGCCGTCACCGTCGATCTGGTCGTGCTCACCGTGCGCCGGCACGCGCTCTGCGCTCTGGTCGTGCGCCGCGGTGAGCCGCCGTTCCAGGGCAGGTGGGCGTTGCCCGGCGGCTTCGTCAGGGGCGACGAGGACCTGGCAGCGGCAGCGGCACGCGAACTGTCCGAGGAGACGGGCCTGTGCGCGCACGACCCGGCTTCCCCGGGGGCGGCCAACGGCGCCCACCTGGAGCAGCTCGCCACCTACGGAGACCCCAAGCGTGATCCCCGCATGCGAGTGGTGAGCGTCGCGCACCTCGTCCTCGCCCCCGACCTGCCGGCGCCTCGCGCGGGCGGCGACGCCAACAGTGCTCGGTGGGCGCCGGTCGAGGAGCTCCTCGACCGTGACAGTGGCTACGCACGCGAGGACGAACAGCAGGCGCCACTGGCCTTCGACCACGCGCTGATCCTGGCGGACGGCGTGGAACGGGCCCGGTCCAAGATCGAGTACTCCTCGCTGGCCACCGCGTTCTGCCCGCCGGAGTTCACCGTGGGGGAGCTGCGGCGGGTGTACGAAGCGGTGTGGGGCGTCGCCCTGGACCCCCGTAACTTCCACCGCAAGGTGACCGGCACGCCCGGCTTCCTGGTGCCGGCCGGAGGCACGACCACCCGGCAGGGCGGCCGCCCTGCGCAGCTCTTCCGGGCCGGCGGTGCCACGGTGCTGAACCCGCCGATGCTGCGCCCCGAAGTCTGATTCCCGTAGGCGCCGGCCCGTCGGTCGTGTCCTGACACCCGGGGCTCCACTGATGCGCAAAAAATCCAAAATGTCGCGTTATCTTGCTGCGATACGCGTGCTGCCGCTGAGCGGTCTCACCTTCCGCGAGAGAGGCGAGAGAAGCGTTGCTCCAGGCCGTCGGACTGACCAGTACCCGCCGCCGGGAGCATCCGCCCGCCGTCGACGATCTCACCTTCGAGGCCCGGCTGGGCCGGGTCACCGTGCTGCTCGGCTCTTCCGGCGCGGGGAAGACGACGGCGCTGCGGCTCATCCTCGGGCTCGAGGCCGGCCGGGGGTCACGTACTTCCGTGGCAACCCGCTTCATCGCGTCGCCAACCCCGCATGCGAGGTGGGCGTCCTGCTCGGTGACGTGCCGGGGCACCCCGCCAGGACGGCCCGCAGTCAACTCCGGATGCTGAGCGCAGCCGTCGGCGTCCCTGCCTCCCGCGCCGACGAGCTGCTCGACGTGGTGGATCTCGGCGCTCTCGCCCAGGAGCAGCTGGGCAGGCTCTCGCTCGGCATGGACCGCAGGCTCGGGCTGGCGTCCGCCCTGCTGGGAGACCCGCAGGCACTGGTCCTCGACGATCCCGCCCGCGGGCTCTCGCCGCGCGACAGGAGCTGGCTGTTCGCGCTGCTGCGGGCGCACGCAGCCGATGGCGGAACGGTCCTGTGCACGCTCAGCGACCCCAAGGAGGCCGTCCGGCACGCCGATCGCGTCGTCACGCTCCACGAGGGCCGCCTCGTGGCCGACCAGGAGGCCGCCGACTTCTCGCGGACACGGCTCCGGCCCCGTGTCGCCGTCCGTACCCCGCACGCCGCCCGGCTCGCGGCCGTCCTCGCGTGCGAGGCCCGTGCCGCGCGGCGGTCGGTGGAGGTGGTTGCCGACAGCGGTGGTGGTCTCGCGGTCTTCGGCAGCAGTTGCGCCGCCGAGGTCGGTGAGGCGGCCTTCCGGCACGGAGTGCTCGTCCACCGCCTCACGGACGAAGTCGGTGACTCAGACCCTGCCGCCGCCCCCTGCCCTGCCCCCGCCCCCTGCCCCGCCCCCTGCCCGGACCCGGCTCCAGCCACGGAGCCGGACCCAGCCCCGCCCCCAGCCACGGGGCCGCGTCCCGTCCCCGACCCGGTCCAAGCCCCAGCGCACCAGCCCCCCACTGCCCCTACCGCCCCGACGCCCGCGCCCGTCGCCCCCGACATGCGCCCGCCCGCCCCCCACCGCGCAAGCGCCCGCCCCCGGCGCCCTCCCGAGGCCCCAGCTCCCCGAGCCCTACCTCCCGAGGTCCCACCCGCCCAAGACCCGCCTCCCGAAGCCCGCGCGCCCGGTGCGCAGTCCGCGATGGCCCGTGCGCTACGAGGTCCGCCGCCTCCTCGGCGTACGCACCGCTCCCCTGATCGCCCTCGCCTCCCTTGCCGCCTCCCTCGCCCTGTGCGTGCTGCTGGCCCGGTCGGAAGGCGCCTTGCATCCCCGGGCCGTCGTCGCGTGGCCCGGCTACCTGCCGTTGCCTCCGGCGGCGTTCGGTGCCGGCCTCATCGGGGCGCTCGCCTTCGGCGAGGAGTTCCGCTATCCCGCTCTCGCCGCCGCACGGGGCGCGGTGCCGCGCCGGCTGGGGCTGCTGCTGGCCAAGCTCGGCGTGACCGCGGTGGCCGCTCTGGCCCTCGCGGGTCTCGTGGTGACCCTCGACATCCAGGCCCTGCGTCTCGTGTACGTGCCGGACTTGGTGTCGGCGCCCCGCAATTGGCCCGGGGCGGCCGCCGGTTGGGGTGGTCTCTGTGTCGGCTGCGCCTGGTCCGGCCTGCTGGCTGCCGGGGTCTTCAGGGTCACGGCGGCGGGAGTGGCCGCGGTGCTCGCCGCGCCGGTTCTGGTGGCGCCGCTCGCGCACAAGGTGATCGTCGTACCGGCGACCCGCTCGATCGCCGGACTCCCCGGCAGGCTGCGTGAAGTGGCCTGGGTCGAGTTCCCGCAGCAGGCGGACCGCTGGGTGATCGCCGCGGGGCGGCTGCTCGCGCAGCCCGTGGGGGCGGCGATCCTGCTGTCGCTGACGGCGCTGATCTGTGCGTACGCGGTCACCGGTCTTCGCCGCAGAGCCTCTTGGTGACCGAGAGGTGACCGGCTGTTCGTGAACTGCCCACAACGTCTTGGGAAATGCCCGTTTCCTTGCGAAAAGTCGTCAATTGCAGGGTGAGCGCCGATCACCCTTTCGTGTGCTTTTCACCAAAGACCTCAAGGGGCACGGAAGCGGAGCCGACAAAGGATGCGTGAGTACCCTTGCGCACACCATGATGACCGCCGCCCGTCCCACCGAGAACGGCCTCGCCGGCCCGGGCGAACTCGACCGATACGGCTACGGCGGCCAGCCCGTGGCCGACCGTGTCGGCCCTCCCTCGTGGGACGGCTCCGACGCGGACTTGGGCCGGGTCGGCCGCCGCACGGCGGGCAGCCGCGGCCGCGGCCTGCACGGCCAACTCGTCCAGCAGCTCGGCCAGATGATCGTCTCCGGCGATCTCGGGGCGGACCGCCCGCTCGTACCCGAGGAGATCGGCCAGCGCTTCGAGGTCTCCCGCACCGTCGTGCGGGAGTCGCTCCGGGTCCTTGAGGCCAAGGGGCTGGTCAGCGCCCGGCCCAATGTCGGCACCCGCGTCCGGCCCGTCAGTGACTGGAACCTCCTCGACCCCGACATCATCGAGTGGCGCGCCTTCGGTCCGCAGCGCGAGGACCAGCGCCGGGAGCTGGGTGAGCTGCGCTGGACGATCGAGCCGCTGGCCGCCCGGCTCGCCGCCGGCCACGGCCGTGAGGACGTCCAGCAGCGTCTTGGTGACATGGTCGAGATCATGGGCCACTCCCTGGCCCAGGGTGACGCGCTCACGTTCTCGCGCGCCGACGCCGAATTCCACTCCCTGCTCATCCAGCTTGCCGGCAACCGCATGCTGGAGCACCTGTCGGGAATCGTTTCGGCTGCGCTCCAGGTGTCCGGCGGCCCGGCCGCCGGCTGTGACCGGCCCACCGAGGCGTCGCTGTCGCATCACGCCCGTATCGCCGACGCCCTCGCCGCCGGCGACGGACAGGCCGCCGAATCGGCGATGCGCCAGCTGCTCACGGTTCACCCGGAAGTGGAGCGAGTCGTTCCCGCGCCGCGTGAGCACTGACTGCGGCCGCGGTCGGGGACAGCGGGGCGTCCGGGCCGCGTGGCGCCGGCTTCCGAGTGATGTGTCGCCGGATTCCGAGTGGATCCGGCGACACGCTGTGCGGCAAACATCCCGTTCTGGGCGCTCAGCGGCTTTTGGGGTGTGACTGGGGCCACGTGGATTGGGCGTAACACTCCTCGAAACTGCGCGATGACCTAAGAGGTGACAGCCGAGGAGGGAATACAGCAGCCGTACGCGGCACTGTGACAGCTCCTTGGTTTCCGCCCGCGCCACCGGCACATCCGCAGCCCGGTGGTCGTCGGCTTCGGCCCGATCATGGGCGGGGCCGGAAGCCGTTTCCATCGTTCCGAGAGGTTGTTCGTGTCGGCCAGCACATCCCGTACGCTCCCGCCGGAGATCGCCGAGTCCGAGTCTGTGATGGCGCTCATCGAGCGGGGAAAGGCTGATGGGCAGATCGCCGGCGATGACGTGCGTCGGGCCTTCGAGGCTGACCAGATTCCGCCAACCCAGTGGAAGAATGTTCTGCGCAGCCTCAACCAGATCCTCGAGGAAGAGGGTGTGACGCTGATGGTCAGTGCAGCGGAGTCGCCGAAGCGCGCCCGCAAGAGCGTCGCAGCGAAGAGCCCGGCCAAGCGCACCGCCACCAAGACCGTCGCGGCCAAGACCGCCACGGCGAAGACCGTTGCGGCCACCACGGCCCCGGCGGCCGAGACCGTCGAGGTCCCGGCCGACGAGTCCTCGGAGACCGCACCCGCCAAGAAGGCGGCGGCCAAGAAGACGACGGCCAAGAAGACGGCGGCGAAGAAGACCGCCGCCAAGAAGACGACGGCCAAGAAGACCGCCGCCAAGAAGGACACCGACGAGGCCACCGAGGCCGAGGAACTGCTCGACGAGGCCCAGCCCGGCGCCAAGGGCGACGACGAGGAGCCCGAGGGCGAGAGCAAGGGCTTCGTCCTCTCCGACGACGACGAGGACGACGCGCCCGCGCAGCAGGTCGCCGTCGCGGGCGCCACCGCCGACCCGGTCAAGGACTACCTGAAGCAGATCGGCAAGGTCCCGCTGCTCAACGCCGAGCAGGAGGTCGAGCTCGCCAAGCGGATCGAGGCCGGCCTGTTCGCCGAGGACAAGCTGGCGAACTCCGACAAGCTGGCGCCGAAGCTCAAGCGCGAGCTGGAGATCATCGCCGAGGACGGCCGCCGCGCCAAGAACCACCTGCTGGAGGCCAACCTCCGACTGGTCGTCTCGCTGGCCAAGCGCTACACCGGCCGCGGCATGCTCTTCCTGGACCTGATCCAGGAGGGCAACCTCGGTCTGATCCGCGCGGTCGAGAAGTTCGACTACACCAAGGGCTACAAGTTCTCCACGTACGCCACCTGGTGGATCCGTCAGGCGATCACCCGCGCCATGGCCGACCAGGCCCGCACCATCCGTATCCCGGTGCACATGGTCGAGGTCATCAACAAGCTCGCGCGTGTCCAGCGCCAGATGCTCCAGGACCTGGGCCGCGAGCCCACTCCGGAGGAGCTGGCCAAGGAGCTCGACATGACCCCGGAGAAGGTCATCGAGGTCCAGAAGTACGGTCGCGAGCCCATTTCGCTGCACACCCCGCTGGGCGAGGATGGTGACAGCGAGTTCGGTGACCTGATCGAGGACTCCGAGGCGGTCGTCCCGGCCGACGCCGTGAGCTTCACCCTCCTTCAGGAGCAGCTCCACTCGGTGCTCGACACCCTGTCCGAGCGTGAGGCGGGCGTGGTCTCCATGCGCTTCGGGCTCACCGACGGTCAGCCGAAGACCCTGGACGAGATCGGCAAGGTCTACGGCGTGACGCGTGAGCGCATCCGTCAGATCGAGTCCAAGACGATGTCCAAGCTGCGCCACCCGTCGCGTTCGCAGGTTCTGCGCGACTACCTCGACTAGTCCGCACCCGTTCGAGCGGGCGTCGGCCGGACGGACGGCGGTGAAGGGCCCGGATTCCCCTGGGGAGCCGGGCCCTTCGGCGTGCCCCGGGGGTGCGCGGAGCCGCCGACTGGCTGACTCTGGGTTTGACCCGATTCACGCAGAGTCAGGAGACCATATGCGTCGGCCCACTGCCCGAGCCCTGGCCGGGGTGCCGGCCCTGATCGCAGCAGCGGTCGTGACACCACTGGCGGCACCGTTTCCCGCAGCCGCGGACAGCGTGGTCATCGGCGGGTACGAGGTGCGTGCCGAGGAGAGCCCATGGGTGGTCGCACTGGCTAGCCCTGACCGGTTCGGCCCAACGCGCGGCGGGCAGTTCTGTGGGGGCGTGGTGGTGGCGCCGACCACGGTCATGACGGCCGCCCACTGCCTCAGTACCGCCGTTCTGGGCAAGGACGCCGCGTCCGTGCGCGATCTGCAGATCATCGCGGGCCGGTCCGAGCTGGCGGGAGACGGTGGGCAGGAGGTCCCGGTACGGAAGACGTGGATCACGCCGAAGTACGACCCCGTGACCAACAGTGCCGACATGGCGCTGCTGACCCTGGCCGAGGCCCTGCCGGCGGATCATGTGCTCCCGGTGGCCTCCGAGGGAGACCCGGCTTACGAGGTGGGCACGGCCGCCACGGTCTACGGCTGGGGCGACACGCGGGGTGACGGCAGTTACGCCTCGTCCCTGCGGGCTGCGCGCGTGTCCGTCCTGCCGGACGGGACGTGCGCCAGTGCGTATCCCGGTGGGCGGACCAGCAGGTACCAGCGGTCCACGATGCTGTGCGCCGGGGATCCGCAGGGCGGGCACGACGCGTGCCAGGGTGACAGCGGCGGCCCGCTGATCGCCGGGGGAAGGCTCATCGGCCTCGTGTCCTGGGGCAGCGGCTGCGGCAGGCCCGACGGGCCGGGGGTCTACACGAGGGTCTCCGCGGTCGCTCCGCCCTTGGCGGGTGCGGCCAGCTGACCGGTCGCACCGGTCGCGACGCCCGGGATGGTGCCCGGGGATGGTGACGGGGCCCGGCGACCGGGGACGGTGATGAAACGCGAGCGGGCGGCTTCCCCCGGTATCCGGGGGAGCCGCCCGTCGGCCGATCCTGGACCGGCCCTTTGGCTCGTCGGGATGTGAGGCGTCAGTGGTCCTCTTCACCGGCGCCGGCCGGCACGGCCGTCAGGCGGTCCGTCTCATCCTGTATTTCCGCGGCGATCTTCTTGAGTTCCGGCTCGAACTTGCGCCCGTGGTGGGCACAGAAGAGCAGTTCACCACCGCTGATCAGTACGACGCGCAGGTACGCCTGGGCGCCGCAGCGGTCGCAGCGGTCAGCGGCCGTCAGCGGGCTCGCGGGGGTCAGAACAGTAGTCACGTCGCCTCTTCTCTAGCTCGACGAGCTGTCGTACCAGGGTCAACATCCAACCAGCCTGAAAACGTTCCCGCTCGTGGCTTTTCCTCGAAACTTTTTCCCGAGGTGGCTGTCTGCTGCCGGTTGGCGGCGAATGAGCCGTATTGCTTCGCTCTACGGATTTCGCGTTGCTTGTCTCGTTTGGCCCTCCCGGCTGGTTGCCGGTTGTTCATGAGGACGTGCCCGGAGCCTAAATGGTTCATGCCTGGAAGGGAACGTGATGTGCACGTCACCCCATCGAGGGATCGAACACCTTTGCGACTCTGGACTAGCATGAGTTTTCATGTGGGTGGCGTGACAACGGCTCTACCAGGCCTCTGTACGCTCTGACCGGTGACAGACGCCGGGCCTTTACCCCCACAGGCCACTTTCCAAATTCAGCGAGGAGCGAACCGCGTGACCGCCGAGACGTCCGTGCCGTCCAGTGCGCTGCTGACCGCAGACCGTGACGGTTCCAACTACACCGCGCGGCACCTGCTCGTACTTGAGGGGCTCGAGGCGGTTCGCAAGCGCCCCGGCATGTACATCGGGTCCACCGACAGCCGGGGCCTGATGCACTGCCTCTGGGAGATCATCGACAACTCGGTCGACGAGGCCCTCGGCGGGTACTGCGACCACATCGAGGTCGTCCTCCACGACGACGGCTCCGTCGAGGTCCGTGACAACGGCCGCGGCATCCCCGTCGACGTCGAGCCGAAGACCGGCCTCTCCGGCGTGGAGGTCGTCATGACCAAGCTCCACGCCGGCGGCAAGTTCGGCGGCGGCTCGTACGCCGCGTCCGGCGGTCTGCACGGTGTCGGCGCCTCCGTGGTGAACGCGCTGTCGGCCCGGCTCGACGTCGAGGTCGACCGCAGCAGCTCCACGCACGCCATCAGCTTCCGCCGCGGCGTCCCCGGGATCTTCACCGAGTCGGGCCCCGACGCCCCGTTCGACCCCGCCAACGGGCTGCGCAAGATCAAGCGCGTGCCGAAGGCCCGTACCGGCACCCGCGTGCGGTACTGGGCGGACCGCCAGATCTTCCTCAAGGACGCCAAGCTCTCCCTGGACCATCTGCACCAGCGCGCCCGCCAGACCGCCTTCCTGGTGCCCGGGCTCACCATCGTCGTGCGGGACGAGCGCGACCTCGAGGGCGAGGGCAAGAGCGAGGAGACGTTCCGCTTCGACGGCGGCATCAGCGAATTCTGCGAGTACCTGGCCCAGGACAAGGCCGTCTGCGACGTGGTGCGGCTCAGTGGCCAGGGCACGTTCAAGGAGACCGTCCCCGTCCTCGACGACCGCGGCCACATGACCCCGACCGAGGTCACCCGTGAGCTCGGCGTCGACATCGCGCTGCGCTGGGGCACCGGGTACGACACCACGCTCAGGTCGTTCGTCAACATCATCGCCACCCCCAAGGGCGGCACCCATGTGACCGGCTTCGAACGCTCGGTGACGAAGACCATGAACGAGGTGCTGCGCTCCGCCAAGATGCTGCGCGTCGCCGAGGACGACATCGTCAAGGACGACGCCCTGGAGGGCCTCACCGCCGTCGTCACCGTCCGACTGGCCGAGCCGCAGTTCGAAGGCCAGACGAAGGAGGTCCTGGGCACCTCCGCGGCCAACAGGATCGTCGCGGCCGTCGTCGCCAAGGAGCTCAAGGCCTTCCTGACGTCCACCAAGCGGGACGCCAAGGCCCAGGCCCGCGCGGTGCTGGAGAAGGCCGCCGCGGCCGCCCGCACCCGCATCGCCGCCCGTCAGCACAAGGAGGCCCAGCGCAGGAAGACGGCCCTGGAGTCCTCCTCGCTGCCCGCCAAGCTCGCCGACTGCCGCAGCGACGACGTGGAGCGCAGCGAGCTGTTCATCGTCGAGGGGGACTCGGCGCTCGGCACGGCCAAGCTGGCGCGCAACAGCGAGTTCCAGGCGTTGCTGCCGATCCGCGGCAAGATCCTCAACGTCCAGAAGGCGTCCGTCTCCGACATGCTGAAGAACGCCGAGTGCGGCGCGATCATTCAGGTCATAGGAGCCGGCTCGGGCCGGACGTTCGACATCGACGCCGCCCGGTACGGGAAGATCGTCCTGCTGGTCGACGCCGATGTCGACGGCGCCCACATCCGGGTCCTGCTGCTCACGCTCTTCCAGCGCTACATGCGGCCCATGGTGGAGGCCGGGCGGGTGTTCGCGGCCGTGCCGCCGCTGCACCGGATCGAGCTGATCCAGCCCAAGAAGGGCCAGGACAAGTACGTCTACACGTACTCGGACAGCGAACTGCGGCAGACCCTGCTGGAGTTCCAGCGCAAGGGCGTCCGTTTCAAGGACTCGATCCAGCGCTACAAGGGCCTCGGAGAGATGGACGCCGACCAGCTGGCCGAGACCACGATGGACCCGCGCCACCGCACGCTGCGCCGGATCAACATCGGAGACCTGGAGGCCGCGGAGCAGATCTTCGACCTGCTCATGGGCAACGAGGTCGCGCCCCGCAAGGAGTTCATCACCAGCTCGGCGGCCACTCTCGACCGCTCGCGCATCGACGCCTGAGGCCGGGCCGCCACGCCGTGACCGGTGAGGGCGGCCGGGTCCCGCCCACCCGGGGGTGGAGAACACGACTCCACCCCTGGTCCGATCCATGGCGCCGCCGTCCTCCGTAGCATCGGCCGGGACCGAGGAGGCGGACGTGCGCGGTGGCAAGTGGGCTCGGTGGCCCACCCGGGAGGCGCTCTCCCATATCGGCGTCCCACGCGCCCGGACGGCACTCGACATCGCGCTGCTCGCCGCCCTGTCCACCTGGGCCGTCGTCAGCGCCTACTCCTCGGACGTCTTCCACGGCTGGGGCGCCGTGCTGCCGCCGGCGGCCCTCGGCGCCTGCGCTGCCGCAGGGATCCGGTACCACCTGACCACCCTCGCCCACCGCTTGGTGCCGTCGCTGGCGCTGATCGCCGTCTTCGCGGCCGTCGGCTGGGGAGCCTGTCTCGCCGAGGCGTACGTCGCGGCGGTGGTGCTGTGGATCGGTGCCTGCGTCATGTCCATGGAGCGGCTGCCGCTCGCGGTCGCCCTGGCGGTGGTCGCGGTCATGATGCCGGGGTTCGCGCTGATCGACGACAGCGACTGGGGAGCGGTCGTCACCCTGGCGACCGTCTCGCTCGGCGGCTATGCGCTGCGCCTGGACGCGGAGGCCCGTGGGGCCGGCTTCCGGCTGCTGGCCCAGGAACGGGCCGCCCGCGAGGCCGAGGCGCTCTCGGCGGCTCTCGCCGAACGGGCCCGTATCGCCCGTGAGATCCACGATGTGCTCGCGCACAGCCTGTCCGCGCAGTTGGTGCATCTGGAGGCGGCCAGGCTGCAGATCGAGCGGGGACCGGAAGGAGCCTTCCGGGACCAGATCCTGGAGCGCGTGGTGGCCGCGCGCGGCATGGCCCGCGAAGGGCTCGCCGAGACACGGCAAGCGCTGTCGGCGCTGCGCGGCGAGATGGCAGCCGTCGAGGACTATCTGCGCGAACTGGCCGCGAACGACGGCGCACGGACCGAGGTCTCCGGTGTACGGAGGCAGCTGCCGCCCGAGGCGTCACAGACCGTGCGGCGGGTGGCACAGGAAGCTCTGACCAATGTGCGCAAGCACGCGCCGGGGGCCGAGGTACGGCTGCTGATCGCCTATCGCGCCGACGAAGTCTTTTTGGAAGTCCGGGACTTCGGGGCTCCGGGAAAGGCCGGCGACCTCACGGCGTCCGGCGCCGGGTACGGTCTGCTCGGGATGCGGGAGCGCGCCGATCTGCTCGGTGGCACGCTCGAGGCGGGACCGGAGGGGGAGGGGTTCGTGGTGCGGCTGCGGGTGCCGGCGTGACCGGGGAGGTGGCCCGGGTCGTCGTCGCCGACGACCAGGCGGTGGTGCGCGAGGGCATCGTGATGCTGCTGGGACTGCTGCCCGGCATCGAGGTCGTCGGCTCCGCCAGGGACGGGGCGGAGGCGGTCGCCCTCGTCGCCGAACTCGCCCCCGACGTCGTCCTGATGGATCTGCGGATGCCCCGGGTCGACGGGGTGGAGGCGACCCGCCGGATCCGCGATGAGCACCCCGCCACGCAGGTCGTCGTGCTCACCACCTACGCGGACGACGACTCGCTCTTCCCCGCGCTGAGGGCGGGGGCACGGGGCTACCTCACCAAGGACGCCGACGGGGACGAAATCGTCCGCGCGATCCAGGAGGTCGTCGCCGGGCGCGCCGGGCTGTCCCCGGTGGTCCAGCGCCGGCTCCTCGAACAGGTCACGGCGGCGCCCGCGCCGTCCGGCCCCCGGCTGCCCGACGGGCTGACCGTGCGGGAGGGCGAGGTGCTCACGCTGATCGCCGAGGGGCTGAGCAACGCCGACATCGCGCGGCGGCTCGGCATTTCCACGGCCACGGTGAAGACCCACATCAACAACCTGTTCGCCAAGGCCGGTCTCCACGACCGGGCTCAGGCCGTCCGGTACGCCTATCGGGAAGGGCTCGCGCAGCCTCCTGGGCCGGACATCACCTAATGGGGTGAAGACCTCAAGAGAAGAGTCCGGGATCTTCCCACTCTGTCCATCCTTGGGCAGGCGGCCGAAACGGTTCGCGGCGGCAAGGAGAGTCGATCGTGGAGAAGCAGGAAGACCGGGACGTCGCCCCGGTGCGGCTCGACGACCCGTGGTGCGACGCCCTGGCCTCCGGCTGGAGCGACCGGGACGGCATCGGGGCCCCCGCTCCCGGCGGCCCGCCCGCCCCGGGGGAGGGCCACACGGCCGGGCCGAACGCCGCCGACGTCTATCTCGAGGTGCAGCGCAGCGAGGCCTTCCAGGAGATGCGCGCCCGCTACCGCCGGTTCGTCGTCCCCGCCTGTGCCGCCTTCCTCCTCTGGTATCTGGCGTATGTCGTGGCGGCGACGACGGCGCCGGGGCTGATGGCCAGGCCGGTTGCCGGGGCGGTCAACGTGGCGATGGTCGCCGGGCTCGCCCAGTTCCTCACCACGTTTCTGCTGACCTGGGCGTACGCCCGCCACGCCAGGCTGCGCCGGGACCGGGCGGCGCTGGATCTGCGCTGGGACACCCAGGAGATGACCAGAGGAGTCGGGCGTTGACGGGAGACCACCAGGCGCTTGCGCTGCTGCTGTTCAGCGTGTTCATCGCGGTCACGCTCGCCATCACCACCTGGGTGAGCCGCAACAGACGAGGTTCCGCCGAGGAGTTCTACGCGGGCGGGCGGCTGTTCTCCCCGATGGAGAACGGATTCGCCATCGCCGGGGACTACATGTCCGCTGCCTCCTTCCTCGGCATCTCCGGTCTCATCGCGCTCTACGGCTACGACGGAATGCTCTACTCCGTCGGCTTCCTGGTCGCCTGGCTGGTCGTGCTCCTGCTCGTCGCCGAACTGGTCCGCAACTGCGGCCGGTTCACCCTCGCCGACGTCGTCGCCGCACGGATGAGGGAACGCCCCGTCCGTATCGCGGCAGGGACCTCGTCCGTCACCGTCTCCGTGCTCTACCTGGTGGCGCAGATGGTGGGAGCCGGCAGCCTGGTCGCGCTGCTGCTCGGCGGGACGAGCGAGGCCGCGCGCTCGTGGACCGTCGTCGGCGTCGGCGCACTGATGGTGATCTATGTGTCGCTGGGCGGGATGAGGGCCACCACCTGGATCCAGATCGTGAAAGCCGTGCTGCTGATGACCGGCGCGATCGCGATGACCGTGCTTGTACTGCTGCGTTTCCACGGCGACTTCGACCAACTGCTCCGTACCGCCGCCGCGCGCAGCGGTCACGGCATGGACTTCCTCGCCCCCGGCCTGAGATACGGCGGGGACTGGACCTCCCGTCTGGACTTCATCAGCCTCGGCGTGGCGCTCGTCCTCGGTACGGCAGGACTGCCGCACATCCTGTCGCGCTTCTACACCGTGCCGACCGCCCGGGCCGCCCGCCGCTCGGTCGTCTGGTCCATCGGGCTCATCGGCGGCTTCTATCTGATGACGATCGTGCTCGGTTTCGGAGCGGCCGCCGTGGTCGGCACGGCGGAGGTCCGGGCGTCCAACGCAGCGGGCAACACCGCCGTGCCGCTGCTCGCCCTCGACCTGGGCGGAGGCGCCGGCTCCACCGGGGGCACCGTGCTGTTCGCGGTCGTGGCGGCCGTGGCGTTCGCGACGATCCTCGCCGTCGTCGCGGGCATCACCCTCGCGTCCTCCGCGTCCGTCGCCCACGATCTGTACGCGATGCTGCGGAGCCGGCGCGCCGCCGGGCGACGCCCGTACAGCGAGGTCGCCGTCGCCCGCGTCGCCGCGGTCGGCATCGGCGCGGTCGCGATCGCCCTCGGGCTGCTGGCACGGGACCTGAACGTCGCCTTCCTGGTCGGCCTCGCCTTCGCCGTCGCCGCCTCCGCCAACCTTCCGGTCCTGCTCTACTCGCTGTTCTGGCGGAACTTCACCACGCGCGGCGCCGTCTGGTCCGTCTACGGGGGGCTGGTGCCCGCTGTGCTGCTGGTGGTCCTGTCACCGGTCGTCTCCGGAGGCGACCGGTCGCTGTTCCCCGGGGTGGACTTCCATGTCTTTCCGCTGGAGAACCCGGGGCTCGTCTCCATCCCGCTCGGCTTCCTGGCCGGCTGGATCGGCACGGTCGTCTCCTCGGAGCCGCCGGACCCGGCCAAGCACGCCGAGACAGAGGTACGGGCGCTGACCGGCGCCGGCGCCGCCTGACCGGACCGGACCGGACCGTGGCGAGCGAACGGGCGGCCGCCGCTCGGCCAGGGGCCAGAGCGGCGGCAGGCGGCGTGTCAGGGGCGGCTGACAGGCTCCCGCCCCGGGCCGTCAGGTGGCCCCGAGCACCCCGCGATGTCAGACGCTCGACACCCACACGTAGCGGTGCTCCGGGCGGCCCGTCTCGCCGTACCGGAGTGTCAGCCGCACCCTGCTCGTCCGCTCGAGGAGCTTCAGATAGCGCTGCGCGGTCTGCCGGCTCACCCCCGCCCGGTCCGCGATCTCCTGCGCCGACAGCGGGCCGTCGGCGGCGAGCAGCACCTGCCGCACCAACTCGGCGGTGGTCGGGGAGTGTCCCTTCGGCAGTTCCGGGGCGACCACACCGGCCGACAGGGTGCCGAAGATCCGGTCGACCTCCGCCTGCTCGGCCTCGCCACCGCTGTCCAGCGCCCGCCGCAGCGCCGCGTACGCCTCCAGTTTGGCGCGCAGCCCGGCGAAGTTGAACGGCTTGACGAGGTACTGCAGGGCGCCGTGGCGCATCGCCGCCTGGACCGTGGCCACGTCCCTGGCCGCCGTCACCATGATCACGTCCGTCTGGTGGCCGAGGACGCGGAGCTCGCGGACGACCGCCAGCCCGTTCTCGTCCGGCAGGTAATGGTCGAGCAGGATCAGATCGACGGGCACCTCGGCGATCCGGGCGAGCGCCTCGGCCGCCGAATGAGCCCGTGCCACGACGCGGAAGCCCTCGACCTTGGCGACATAGGCGGCGTTGATCTCCGCGACCCGGATGTCGTCGTCCACCACCAGTACGTCGATCATCGTGCCTGCCGAATCTCTTGTGGGTCGCCCGCCACCGCCCCGGTCCCGGCGGCGGCTCCTGCCTCTGGCCCCGCTGCCGGTGCGCCGACCGTCCCGACCGGACCGTCCTCCGTCAGGGCGTCGGGCAGTACGACGCTGAACTCGGCGCCGCCGGCCACCGAGGTGCGGACCGCCGCACTGCCGCCCTGCCGCTCCGCGAACCGGCGCACCAGGGGCAGCCCCAAGCCGCGTTTGCCGTGGGCCGGCAGCTCCTTGGTGCTCCACCCCTCCGTGAAGATCAGCTCACGCTGCTCGTCCGGGACTCCGGGCCCGCTGTCCGAGACCCGCAGAACCACCGTGCGTCCCTCCGCACGCAGCTCGACCTCGACCTCCGGGTCCGGTGTGCCCGCTGCCGCGTCCAGCGCGTTGTCGACGAGGTTGCCGACCACCGTGACCAGCCCGCGCGGATCCACCAGCCGGTCGGGCAGCAGGGTCCCGGGAGCGACGCCCAGCGAGACCCCGCGCTCCGCCGCCACCGTCGCCTTGCCGACCAGCAGGGCGGCGAGCAGCGGGTCGTGGACCCGCTCCGTGACCTGCTCGGCGGTCGTCCGGTGCACCCCGACCACTTCGGTGACGAACTCCACCGCCTCCTGGTGCATCTCCAGCTCCAGCAGGCCCAGCAGGGTGTGCAGGCGGTTGGCGTGCTCGTGGTCCTGTGCGCGCAGCGCGTCGATCAGGCCCCGGGTGGAGTCCAGCTCACGGCCCAGCTGCTCGAGTTCCGTCCGGTCACGGAGCGTGGCGACGGCGCCGCCGTCGTCGGTCGGCATCCGGTTGGCGACCAGCACCCGGCTGCCCCGTACGGTCAGCAGATCGTCCCCGCTCACCCGGCCCGCCAGCACGTCGCTGGTGCGCCCTTCGCCCAGCACCTCGTCCAGTGGCCGGCCGATGGCCTCGGGGCCCACGCCGAGCAGCCGCTGCGCCTCGTCGTTCAGCAGCCGGATACGCCCTGCCGCATCCAGGGCCACCACGCCCTCCCTGATGCCGTGCAGCATCGCCTCGCGCTCGGCGAGCAGTGCGGAGATGTCGGAGAAGGCCAGATCATGGGTCTGCCGCTGGAGTCTGCGGGAGATGAGATACGCGGCGAGCGCCCCGACGGCCAGTGCGCCCCCGGCATAGGCGAGCAGCCCGGGGATCGCCGCAAGCAGCCTGGCCCGCACGCTGTCGTACTCGATACCGACGGACACGGCGCCGACGATCGTCCCGTCCGTGTCACGCAACGGCACCTTGCCGCGGGCGGAGCGGCCGAGCGTGCCGCTGTCGATCTCCATCACGTCCCGGCCGGCCAGCGCCTCGCTCGGGTCGGTGGAGACGATGCGGCCGATCCGCTCGGGGGAGGTGTGGGACCAGCGCACGCCGCGGCCGTCCATGACCACGATGTACTCGGCCCCCGTTGCCTGCCTGATCCGCTCGGCCTCGGCCTGCACCGGTCCGTCGGGGGTCGGCCGGGAGCCGGCCAGTTCCTCGGCGAGCTCCGGCGACGCGGTGGTCTCCGCGATGGCGAGCGCGCGGCGCATCGCCTGGTCGTCGAGCTGGGCGCTGAGGGGGGCGAGGAACAGGCCGGTGACCAGTGCGGTGACCCCGGTGACGATCGCCAGCTGCATCAGCAGGACCTGGGAGAACACCCGCTGCGGCCAGCCGAACCGCCGTCGCCGGGCGGGGGCGGTCGGTGCGGGACTCATGTGTACGAACGGTAAGGGGAGCAGCTCCCATTCCGGAAATGTAGGGCCGACGCAAATTGTTTGCGTTGTTTGCGGCGGACTTTCGGTGCACTTCCATTTTCCCGACAGTACGGGTGAAAGCCGCTGGTGCAAGGGTCCGCGAGCGCCGTCGGTGCGGCGCCGTACTTCACCGACCTCCAGCAGGTCCTCGACAACGACGGCGCCGCCGACATCACCCCGTACGTCAACGAGCAGACCGTGCCGGCGCTCGGTGACATAGACCCGGACGTGCTCGGCTCGCTCAAGCACGAGGGCAAGCTGTACGGCCTGCCGACGAGCAACTACACCATGGGCCTGCTCATCCACCGGAGGCTCTTCGAGCAGGCCGGGCTCGACCCTGACACCCCGCCCACCACCTGGGACGAGGTCCGGTCCGCGGCCAAGAAGATCGCGGCCCTCGGCAACGGTGTCGCCGGCTTCGGTGAATACAGCGCCGCCAACACCGGCGGCTGGCACTTCAGGGCGCAGATGTACAGCCTCGGCGGCGACATCGTCGACGCGAGCGGCAGGAAGGCCGCCTTCAACGACGACCTGGGACGTCAGGTCGTCCGCAACCTCCACGCCATGCGCTGGGAGGACGACAGCATGGGCAAGACCCAGCTGCTCAAGTGGGGCGACCTGCAGAAGCAGATCGCCTCCGACAAGCTGGGCTTGTTCCTCGCCGCGCCGGACGACATCGCGTACATGGTCCAGCAGCTCGGGGCCGAGTACGAGAACTTCGGCCTCGGCCCGATCCCCGGCGGGAAGGCCACCCTCTTCGGCGGCAACAGCTACATGATCAAGAAGGGCATCTCGCCCGACAAGATCAAGGCAGCGGTCGCCTGGCTGAACTTCAAGAACCTGACCGTCGGCAAGGGGCAGTTCGACTGGGCGCGCACCAAGGCCGACAAGCTGCCCGTCGGTCTGCCGCAGCCCAACTTCTGGCTGGGCGGCTCCAGGAAGAAGGACGACGCGAACCGCGCCGCCAACGCCACCATGCCGGTCGAGAACTTCCAGACCTTCATGGACAACCCGGTAAAGGGCAAGGCCGAGCCGCCCAAGGCCCAGGAGATCTACAAGGTCCTGGACAACGTGATGTCCGGGGTCCTCACCAACGAGGACGCGGATGTGGACAAGCTGCTCGCCACCGCCGAGCAGCAGGTCAACCAGATCCTGGCCAACCAGTAGCAGCCCGACCGGGCCGCGAACACCCGGCCCGGCCCCGACCGCAGCGAGGAGCGACGATGTCGGCCCCCACCCTGTCCACGAGCAAGGCCGCCCCGACCGGCCGCCCGCGGCCCGCCGCACCCGGCGGCGGACCGTCCGGCAGATCGTTCAAGAGGGCACCTGCGCCGTAATCTCACGGCACACGGCTTCCTGATCGGCGCGGTGCTCTGCTTCTCGTTCTTCTCGTGGTATCCCATGGTCAGGGAGTTCGTGCTGGCCTTCCAGAAGACCGAGGACGGCCGGACCACCTGGGCCGGCTGGTCCAACCTCACCACCGTCTTCAACGACCCGGCCTTCTGGCAGGCATGGCAGAACACCCTGTACTTCACCGTGCTGGCGCTGCTGCTCGGCTTCGTCGTGCCGTTCCTGGTCGCGATCGTCCTGAACGAGTTCCGGCACGCCCAGGGCTATCTGCGCCTGCTGGTCTATCTGCCGGTGATGCTGCCGCCGGTCGCCTCCGTGCTGCTCTTCAAGTACCTGTACGACCCGGGCCACGGGCTGCTGAACGAGATCCTCGGCTTTCTGCACCTGCCGGAGCAGCAGTGGCTCCAGGCCCCGGACACGTCGATGCTGTCCGTGGTCATCGCGGCGACCTGGATGAACATGGGCGGCGCCACCCTGATCTACCTCGCCGCCCTCCAGGGCATTCCCGGGGAGCTCTACGAGGCCGCCGAACTCGACGGGGCGGGGCTGCTGCGCAAGATCTGGCACGTCACCGTCCCGCAGACCAGGCTGATCCTCTCCCTGATGCTGCTGATGCAGATCATCGCGACGATGCAGGTCTTCACGGAGCTGTTCCTGCTGACGAACGGCGCCGGTCCCGAGGGTTCGACCACCACCGTCGTCCACCTCATTTACCAGTACGCCTTCAACCTCAACAACTACGGCGCCGCCGCCGCGCTCGGTCTGGTCCTGCTCGTACTGCTCGCCGGATTCTCCGCGGCGTACGTACGGCTCAGCCGCGCCGGCGACGACGCCTAGGGCCGGGGGAGACGACGGATGTCCGCACGCACACTCATCTCGCCGGCCCAACTGGCCCGGCCCCGGGGCAAGGTCCTGTAGTGGGTGACGTTCGCCCTGGTCGTCGGCCTGTTCACGCTGGTCTTCGTCGGACCGCTCCACTGGATGGTCTTCGGTGGGCTCAAGACCACCCAGGAAGTGGTCCAGTCCCCGCCGACGTTCGTCCCCGAGTCGGTCCATCCCGAGAACTACGCAAGGGCCTGGGAGGTCATGGACCTCTCCCGGCTGCTGTTCAACACCTTCTACTACGCCTTCGGCGCACTCGCCTTCCAACTGGTCCTCGACGTGGCCGCCGCCTACTCGCTCTCCAGGCTCCGGCCCGTCCTGGGCAAGGCCATCCTGGGGATGATGCTGGCCACGCTGATGATCCCGGCGACCGTCCTCGTCGTACCGCAGTACCTGACGGTTCTGGACGTGCCGATCGTGGAGCGGAACCTGCTCAACTCGCCCTGGGCGATCCGGCTCCCGTCCGTCACCAACGCCTTCAACATCTTCCTGCTGAAGAGGTTCTTCGACTCGATCCCGCGCGAACTTCTCGATGCCGCCTCCATCGACGGCGCCTCCTCGATGCGCACGCTGTGGTCGGTGGTGCTGCCGATCTCGCGGCCGATCCCGGGTGTCGTGTCCATCTTCGCGGTGGTCGGCGTCTGGAAGGACTTCCTCTGGCCGATGCTGACCCTGCCCGATCCCACCAAGCAGACGCTGAACGTCGGCATCTACTCCCTGTCCAACGGCGTGCCCGAGAACGTGCTCATCGCCGCGCTCACCATCGCGTCCCTCCCGACGCTGCTCGTCTTCCTGATCCTCCAGCGCAACATCATGAGCGGTCTCACCGCGGGCGGCCTCAAGGGCCAGCCCCGCCGGCGGCCCGCCGCACCGCTCTTCCACCACGTCTTCGCCGCCGGCCTGAGTTTCCACGCCCCGCCGCCCGGGCCGGCGGCGGAGTCCCACCTGCCCGAAAGGACCGTCACGTGGCAGCCTCCTATCCGGACGCTCATTCGGAACACCCCGACGACTGGTGGCGCAGCGCCGTCATCTACCAGGTGTACCCACGCAGCTTCGCCGACGGTGACGGTGACGGGACCGGGGACCTCGCGGGTGTACGGGCCCGGCTGCCGTATCTCGCGGAACTGGGCGTCGACGCCGTCTGGTTCACCCCCTGGTACCTGTCACCGCTGGCCGACGGCGGCTACGACGTCGCCGACTACCGCACCATCGACCCCGCGTTCGGGACGCTGGCAGAGGCGGAGAAGCTGATCGTGGAGGCCCGAGGACTGGGCATCCGCACGATCGTCGACATCGTGCCCAACCACGTCTCGGACCAGCACGCCTGGTTCAGGGCCGCGCTCGCCGCGGGGCCCGGCAGCCCGGAGCGCGAGCTGTTCCACTTCCGTCCCGGCCGGGGGGAGGACGGCGAACTGCCTCCCAACGACTGGCTGTCGCAGTTCGCCGGCCGCACCTGGACCCGGACGCCGGACGGCGAGTGGTACCTCCACCTCTTCGCGCCCGAACAGCCCGACCTCAACTGGGACCACCCCACCGTCCGGCAGGAGCACGAGGACGTGCTGCGCTTCTGGTTCGAGCGGGGCGTGGCCGGTGTGCGGATCGACTCCGCGGCGCTCCTGGCCAAGGACCCCGGCCTGGCCGACGTCACCGAGGGCCAGGGCCCCCACCCGTACATCGACCGCGACGAGCTCCACGACATCTACCGCTCCTGGCGTGCCGTGGCCGACGAGTACGGCGCCGTCTTCGTCGGTGAGGTGTGGCTGCCGGACTCCGAGCGCTTCGCCCGCTATCTGCGCCCCGACGAACTGCACACCGCGTTCAACTTCAACTTTCTCTCCTGCCCCTGGGACGCGCAGCGGCTGCGCCGCACCATCGACGAGACACTCGCGGAGCACGCCCCGGTGGGAGCGCCGGCGACCTGGGTGCTGTGCAACCACGACGTGACCCGCACGGTCACCCGCTACGGCCGAGAGGACACCGGCTTCGACTTCGCGGCCAAGTCCTTCGGAACGCCGACCGATCTTGTTCTCGGCACCCGCCGGGCGCGGGCGGCCGCACTGCTCACGCTCGCCCTGCCCGGCGCGGTGTACCTGTACCAGGGCGAGGAGCTGGGCCTTCCCGAGTGCGAGATCCCGAGGGACAGGATCCAGGACCCGATGCACTTCAGGTCCGGCGGCACGGACCCGGGCCGGGACGGCTGCCGGGTCCCGCTGCCGTGGTCCCGGAGTGCGCCGTACAGCGGTTTCGGTTCGGTGACCGAGCCGTGGCTGCCGCAGCCGGAGGGCTGGTCGGCGTACGCGGCGGACCGCCAGGCCGCGGACCCCGAATCGATGCTCAGTCTCTACCGGGAGGCGCTGCGGCTGCGCCGCACCGCGCCGGGCTTCGGGGACGGGCCGCTGCACTGGCTGCCCGCCGGGCCCGGGGTGCTCTCCTTCGCCCGCGCCGACGGCCTGGTGTGCATGGTCAACCTCGCCGACGAGCCGGCCGGGGTCCCCGCCGGCGCCGGGGTGCTGCTCACCAGCGGCCCGCTGGACGACGAGGGACGGCTCCCGCGCGACACCGCCGTGTGGCTGCGCATGTGACACGCGGCGGGCAGGCGGCTGCCGTTGTGCGGTGCGCGCGGGGAGGGGCCCCGGCGGGCGGGGCCCCTGGTACCGGCCGCTGGGACGCCATCGCCGCAGCCGCTCCCGGCCTTCTTCCGACCCGCCCATATCCTGGTGCCACAGCTGTCCCGGCCCGGAGGTGTCGTCTTGAGCAAGCCGCAGATCCCCGTCATCGTCCTCGCGGGCTTTCTGGGATCCGGCAAGACGACCTTGCTCAACCATCTGCTGCGCACCAGCCGCGGGACCAGGATCGGCGCGATCGTCAACGACTTCGGGTCCATCGAGATCGACGCGATGACCGTGGCCGGACAGCTCGGTGACTCCACGGTCTCGCTGGGCAACGGCTGCCTGTGCTGCGCCGTCGACGCGAGCGAGCTGGACGTCTTCCTCGACAAGCTCACCCGGCCCGCGGCCGGCCTCGATGTGATCGTCATCGAGGCGAGCGGCCTCGCCGAGCCGCAGGAGCTGGTCAGGATGGTCCTCGCCAGCGACAACGAACGGATCGTGTACGGCGGCCTCGTCGAAGTCGTCGACGCCGCCGAGTTCGAGCGGACCCGCGAGAAGCACCCCGAGATCGACCGTCATCTGGCCGTCGCCGACCTCGTCGTACTGAACAAGGCGGACCGCGTCGGCGACGAGCAGCGGCACGCACTGCGCGAGACGGTCACCGGGCTCTGCGCGGGGGCCGCCGTGATCCCCGCGTCGTACGGGCGCGTCGACCCGGAGGTCTTCTTCGAACCGCGGCCGCGCACGGAGCGGGTCGGCCAGCTCTCCTTCGAGGACCTCTACGACGACGGCCAGGACGGTCACGATGACCACCACGACCACGACCACGACCACGACGGCCATCTGCACGCCGCCTACGAGAGCGCCTCGTTCACCTCCGAGGACCCTCTCCACCCTCGCCGGCTGCTGGACTTCCTCGACTCACGGCCCGAAGGGCTGTACCGCATCAAGGGATTCGTCGACTTCGGCGCGCTCGACCCGGCCAACCGGTACACGGTCCACGCCGTGGGCCGGTTCCTGCGCTTCTACCCGGAGCCCTGGCCCTCGGACGGCGCCGGGCGCACCACTCAGCTGGTGCTCATCGGCTCCGGCGTCGACGCCGGAGCCCTGCTTTCGGAACTGGACGCCGCCCGCGTCACGGGCACCGAGGACGTCCCGGAGGAGCACAGCCTGTGGGGCGTCCTCCGTTACGTACCGGAAAGGTCCCCGGACGACTCGTCCGACGAGCCCTTCGACAGCTACGGCCTCCAGGTGTACTGACCGGGCACATCGGTGGAGAGCCGGGGCCACGCCTTCTCTCGTGCCGACGCCTCCGGCGCAGCCGCGGCATTGAGGCTTACGAGGCGGTCAACCGCTCACGAGTCCTGTGGCCGGGGCCGGCCGGTCCGGCGTCACGTTCGGGCTGGTTGATCTCGGCCCACACCGCATCGAGGGAGAGGCCGAGGACATCGGCGATCGCCGCGATGGTCGGGAAGGCGGGGGTCGCCACGCGGCCCGACTCGATCTTCCGGAGGGTCTCCGGTGAGACACGTGCGTCGAGCGCGGTATCGAGCATCGAGCGCTCTCCCCTTGCTCTGCGCAGGAGGGCGCCGAGGCGCTGTCCGCGTTCGACCTCAGCGGGAGTGAGCGGCAACCTGACCATGGCTCCGATTCTAGTACCGGTATAGTATTGACGGTATAGTTATTGGGTGCGTGAGAAGGGCGCCGCGTGATCGAGATCCTGAACCCCACCCTGCTGGGCCGAGCGAAGGACGCAGGCGCCCTGGTCGCCGACATCCTGCGGACGCTGAAGAGCCGCAGCACGGTCGGCACGAACCTTCTGGACATCGACCGGTGGGCCAAGATCATGATCGTCGAGGCGGGAGCGCAGTCCTGTTACGTCGACTACGAGCCGTCCTTCGGACGCGGCCCGTTCGGCCACTACATCTGCACGGCCGTCAACGACGCCGTGCTCCACGGACGGCCGTACGACTACACGCTTGCCGACGGCGATCTGCTGACACTCGACCTCGCCGTCTCCAGAGGCGGCATCGCCGCAGACTCTGCCCTCAGCTTCATCGTGGGCGACGCACAGCCCCCGGAGAGCGTCGCGTTGATCAGCGCGACCGAACGCGCGCTGGCCGCAGGGATCGCCGCTGCCGGCCCCGGGGCTCGCATCGGCGACATCTCCCATGCCATCGGCACGGTCCTCAGCGAGGCGGGTTACCCGATCAACACCGAGTTCGGGGGCCACGGCATCGGATCGACGATGCACCAGGACCCGCACGTCGCGAACACCGGACGGCCCGGCCGTGGTTACAAGCTGCGCCCGGGGCTGCTGCTGGCGCTGGAGCCGTGGGTCATGGCGGACACCGCTGAACTCGTCACCGATGCCGACGGGTGGACGCTCCGCAGTGCGACAGGCTGCCGGACCGCACCCAGTGAGCACACGATCGCCATCACCGACGACGGAGCCGAAATCCTCACCCTGCCGAAGCAGACGCAGTTGTGAGGCCCGGGCTCGCCGACGTCCTGGCGCAGAGGTACGGACGGGCCAGCAGCAGGCCGGTGCCGGTCAGGGCGATACCGAAATAGACCGGCGCGAGGTGCAGGAAGTCCGTGTAGCGGATCGTGCCGTGCACCACGACGGCCGGCAGGAAGCCGGCGGCCGCCGCCGCGGCCAGAGTCCAGAACACCCAGGCCTCACCCCGCCGCCAGCCCCACGCGCTGAGCAGTGTGATCGCCACCGCGGCGGCCATCAGGGCGCCGCCGAACCCCGCGCGGTCGTGGGCGACGAAGGGCACGAGCCGGGGGTTCACGGCTTCCAGGGTCTGTGCGGTGGTGCCCAGAAAGGCCAAGTCGCTTGGCACGAAGACACCCGTCAGACCGACCACCGAGATGACCGCCCCGCCGACGAACAGCCCCGCTCCGGTGACGATGAGCAGCAACTGGCCGACGAGCGCCCTCCGGCGCTCCGGCTCCGGTCCCTCGGGCGCCACACGCCACCGCGGGGTGTGCGGCGTCCGGCGGACCGCGGCCACGAACATCGGGAAAAGGACGATGGCGGTCGCCGTGTGCAAGGGTTCCACAAAGCCGGTGGCCAGGAAGTAGAACAAGGTGGGGAAGCCGATCGCCCCCGACAGCAGATACACCTCGCGGGCCCAGGGCCGGCCGCGTCTGATCCCGCCCGCCGCCAGCCCGGTGTAGAGGGCGCCGATCGCGACCATCGTGCCGGCCATGGTGATCCGGTCGTGTTGGAGGAAGTGCACAAGGTGGTGGTTGGCGGCGTGCAGTTCGTGCAGCGTCATGCCGAGGTAGTCGCGGTCGTACCAGAGCAGCACCGGTCCCAGTGTGATCGCCGCGGCGCCGAGCCCGGCGCCCGTCATACCGAGCCCGACGAGCAGCGCCCACCACCACGCGGGCCAGCGGCGGGGATCGCGGCCGACGTCCCGCAGCGCCGGAGCGGGCGCGGTGGGCGTGGCTGCCTCGACGACCCGCGCGAACCAGCCGGGTCCGGCCGCCACGAGCACCCCGGGCCGGGCGAGCACGACGGCGCCCGGATTCTCGAGCGCGACGGCCGCAGCGGTGACCGACGGGTCGGACACATGGATCACACGCGGGTCGTCGCTGCTGGTGAAGCCGTCGACGTGGGGCGCCAGGGCGGCCTCGGCCTCCGGGTCGCAGGCGCGGACGACGAGCGGGATCGAGCGGCCTTCGGCGGCCTCGCGCACGGTCTCGACGTCGGCAGCCGAGACGGGCGCCACCTCGACGACACCGGCCCCGAGCGGGGGCATTGCACGGATCACCTCGCGGGCCAGCGAGGGCGGGACGGATATGCCGAGGCGGACGGCCACGGGCGCGGAGGCGATCTCACCGGCGAGTCGCCGCGGCGGATGGCGGTGGCCGAAACCCCGGGCGATCAGCCGCGCGCCGGCGGGTCGGGAGCCGATCGAGGCCAGCAGCCGCAGTGCGGTCCGCTGCGAACGACGCCGGCCGAGCACGGCGGCGGCCGCGCCGCGCAGCGGGTGATATGTCCAGTCCGGCATCAGTGGCTCCCGCTGTCCCTCGTGGTCACCCGGTCACGTCCCTTGTGGTCACCCGGTCACGTCCGTCGTGGTCATCCGGTCACCGGGCGGGGTCCAGCCGAGCACCGGCGTCATGGCACGCAACGTCATCCGGCTCGGCGTCAGTCGGGCAGCGGTGTCGCGCAGCAGCACCGCGGGCGGCCACGACAGCTGGCCGACCGCGCCGAGCCGGGCGGACCGACGCGCAACGGCCTGGGTCCGCGGGCGGCGCAGCAGGTCGTACGAGCGGAGCGCGGCGGCCACGTCCGGGGTGCCGTCGAGGCAGTGGGCGAGGGTGACCGCGTCCTCCAGCGCCTGGCACGCGCCCTGACCCAGGTTCGGGGTCATGGCGTGGGCCGCGTCGCCCAGCAGCGCGACCCGGCCGCGGACGAAGGAGGGCAGCGGCGGCAGGTCGTACAGGTCGTGCCGGAGCACCGTGTCCGCGCGGACGGCGGCCAGCAGGGTGGGGACGGGGGCCGGCCAGTCCCCGAACCGGCGCAGCAGTTCGGCGTACTCGGACGAGCCGGAGGCCGCCTTCGCCGGCAGTGAGGCGGTCGCGAAGCAGTACATCCGCCCGCCCGGCAGCGCCGCGTAGCCGAGTCTCGCCCCGCGGCCCCAGATCGCCGCGCCCTCGGAGGGCGGCTCGGCGAGGGGCTCGGTGACCATGCGCCAGGCGGTGTAACCGGCGTATCGGGGGCCGGGCGCGTCGGGCCACAGGGCCCGGCGGACCGCGCTGCCCATCCCGTCGGCGCCGACCACCAGGTCGGGCCGGGACTCGTCCTCACCGTGATCGACGACCAGGGACCGGCCGTTGTCGCGGACCCCGGACACTTCGCTGTCCGGCCGCAGGCAGCCGGCGGGCAGCGCCTCGGCAAGCGCCCGCAACAGGTCCGCGCGGTGCACGACCACCAGGGGATGGCCGAAGCGGCGCGCGAGCTCCGCGTTGTCCGTACGGGACAGCCAGCGGCCCCGGCGGTCGCGTACGCCGCCGGAGGCCTCGACAGCGCCGAGTGCCCGGACGGCGTCGGCCAGGCCGAGCGCCTCGAGCGCGTGCAGCGCGTTCGGCCAGAGGGAGATGCCGGCGCCGATCTCCCTGAACTCCGGGGCCCGTTCCAGCACCTCGACGCGCCAGCCCCGGCGGTGCAGGGCGACGGCCGCCGCGAGGCCGCCGATGCCGCCGCCGACGACGGTCGCGGCGCGCTGCGGCATGGGTCCTCGCTCTGGATTCGGGGGATGCCGCCCCCGGTCACGTGGTCGTCGAGCCGGTGCCGACCGGCATGCGATGCGGCGCAGGCCCGACCGAAGCAGCGCCTCATAGCAGCATGCCGGCGGACGCCTGTCAACGTGCTCCGGGCGCCGGCTTCCATGCCCGCCACCAGAGGCTGCCGAAGCTGGGAGCCCCCTGAGGAGAACCGCCACGGAGCGGCGTCCGTAGGCCCGGTGGTGCGTCGAAAGGAACCCGGTGACGACCCGGCGCCGGTCCCGCACGGGCCTGCCCGTCCGTCCCGGCACCGACAACGACCCGTCCGTCCCGGCACCGACAACGAGCGGTCAACGCCCGCGACTCGTCGGTCAGTTCCAGCCGACGCACCACGAACGGGGCGTACGCCCCGCCGCTGGGCCTAGCTCGCCGGCCCGGCGAGCACCGCGACCGGCGACGCGAGCGGCGTGCCGGAGCCGTCGCGGCGCGGGTCGATCTCCGGGAGCTCGGCCGGGGCGCCGTTCTTCTGCGCCGCCCTGGCCGGCGCCGCCCCCGCCCAGGCCAGGACCAGCACGTCCTCGCCCTTCAGGAAGCGCTGGCAGCGCACACCGCCGGTGGCCCGCCCCTTGCGCGGGTACTGGTCGAACGGCGTCAGCTTCGCCGTCGCCATCGAGTCGTCCAGCGTGCCGTGCGAGCCCGCCACGGTGAACACGACCGCGTCCCCGGCCGGATCCACCGCGGTGAAGGAGATGACCTCCGCACCGTCCGCCAGCTTGATGCCGGTCATGCCGCCCGCGGGGCGGCCCTGCGGACGCACCTGGGCGGCCGGATAGCGCAGCAGCTGGGCGTCCGAGGTGATGAAGACCAGGTCCTCCTCACCGGTGTGCAGCTCGACGGCGCCGACGATCCGGTCGCCCTCCTTGAGCGTGATGACCTCCAGCTCCTCCTTGTTGGAGGGATAGTCGGGCACCACACGCTTGACCACGCCCTGCAGCGTCCCGATCGCGAGGCCCGGCGACGACTCGTCGAGCGTGGTGAGGCAGACGACCGTCTCGTCGGCCTCCAGCGACAGGAACTCCGCGACCGGCGCACCGCCCGACAGGTTCGGGGCGGACGCCGTGTCCGGCAGCTGCGGCAGATCGATCACGGACAGCCGCAGCAGCCGCCCGGACGAGGTCACGGCGCCCACCTCGCCGCGCTGGGTCGTGAGGACCGCCGAGACGATCACATCGTGCTTGGTACGCCTGGCCCGGCCTTCCTCGAGCGGCTCGCCCGTGGCCGTACGCGCGAGCAGGCCGGTGGAGGAGAGCAGCACCCGGCACGGGTCGTCCGCCACCTGGAGCGAGGCCGCCGGCGCCGGCGCACCCGCGGACTCCAGCAGCACCGTGCGCCGCGGGGTGCCGAACTTCTTCGCCACCGCGGCCAGTTCCGAGGAGACCAGCTTGCGCAGCTCGGCGTCCGACTCGAGGATGCCGGTCAGCTCGTCGATCTCGCCGTTGAGCCGGTCGCGCTCGCTCTCCAGCTCGATCCGGTCGAACTTGGTGAGCCGGCGCAGCGGGGTGTCGAGGATGTACTGCGTCTGGACCTCGCTCAGGGAGAAGCGCTCGATCAGCCGCTCCTTGGCCTGGGCCGAGTTCTCGCTGGACCGGATGATCCGGATGACCTCGTCGATGTCGATGAGGGCGACGAGCAGGCCCTCGACCAGATGCAGCCGGTCCCGGCGCTTCGTGCGCCGGAACTCGCTGCGCCGCCGGACGACCTCGAAGCGGTGGTCGAGATAGACCTCGAGCAGCTCCTTCAGACCGAGCGTGAGCGGCTGCCCGTCGACCAGCGCCACGTTGTTGATCCCGAAGGACTCCTCCATCGGAGTCAGCTTGTAGAGCTGCTCCAGCACCGCCTCCGGGATGAAGCCGTTCTTGATCTCGACGACCAGACGCAGACCGTGCGCGCGGTCGGTGAGGTCCTTGACGTCCGCGATGCCCTGGAGCTTCTTCGACCCGACCAGATCCTTGATCTTGGCGATGACCTTCTCCGGGCCGACCGTGAAGGGCAGTTCCGTGACGACCAGGCCCTTGCGCCGCGCGGTGACGTTCTCCACGGACACCGTGGCACGGATCTTGAACGAACCGCGGCCCGACTCGTACGCGTCCCTGATGCCGTTCAGCCCGACGATGCGGCCGCCGGTCGGCAGGTCGGGTCCCGGCACATGACGCATCAGCGTCTCGAGGTCCGCGCCGGGGTGCCTGATGAGGTGGCGCGCCGCGGCGACGACCTCGCCCAGATTGTGCGGAGGCATATTGGTCGCCATGCCGACCGCGATCCCGGACGAGCCGTTGACCAGCAGGTTCGGATAGGCGGCGGGCAGAGCGACGGGCTCGCGCTCCTGGCCGTCGTAGTTCGACTGGAAGTCGACCGTGTCCTCGTCGATCGACTCGGTCATCAGGCCGGTGGCGTCGGCCATCCGGCACTCGGTGTACCGCATGGCGGCGGGCGGGTCGTCGTTGCCCAGCGAGCCGAAGTTGCCGTGGCCGTCGACCAGCGGCAGGCGCATGGAGAACGGCTGCGCCATGCGCACGAGCGCGTCGTAGATCGACGCGTCACCGTGCGGGTGCAGCTTGCCCATGACCTCCCCGACGACACGGGCGCACTTCACGTAGCCGCGGTCGGGACGCAGTCCCATCTCGTTCATCTGATAGACGATGCGGCGGTGCACGGGCTTCATGCCGTCGCGTGCGTCCGGCAGGGCCCGGGAGTAGATCACCGAGTACGCGTACTCGAGGAAGGAGCCCTGCATTTCGTCCACCACGTCGATGTCGAGGATTCTCTCCTCGAAGTCGTCCGGCGGCGGGGTCTTCGTGCTGCGGCGGGCCATCGCGGCTGCTGCTCCTTCACGTACCAGGTGGGCATCTGACGCCGACCATTGTGGACCGTCCCGCCGACAACGCCGACCGCGACCCGTGTTCCGCATCGCGCCCGGGGCGCGGAACGACGTCGCACCCCAGGGGGAACAACCCGGATCCCGGCCCGGGAACTTCGCCAGGTGTCGGCACGCTTGCATACAGTGGCAGGTGAGGCAGCACTTTCACGTTTTCGCGATCGAAGGGACGTACATGCCCATGGGTCACACGGCCACAGCGCAGGCCGGCTCCGGCGGCCTGACAGCGACCGAGCACCGTCTGGCCAATGGCCTGCGCGTGGTGCTCTCCGAGGACCACCTGACCCCGGTCGCCGCGGTCTGCCTCTGGTACGACGTCGGTTCGCGCCACGAGGTCAAGGGCCGTACAGGACTCGCCCACCTCTTCGAGCACTTGATGTTCCAGGGCTCGGGCCAGGTGAAGGGGAACGGCCACTTCGAGCTGGTCCAGGGAGCCGGCGGTTCGCTGAACGGCACCACCAGCTTCGAGCGGACCAACTACTTCGAGACGATGCCCACCCACCAGCTGGAGCTGGCGCTCTGGCTGGAGGCCGACCGCATGGGCTCGCTGCTGGCCGCCCTCGACGACGAGTCGATGGAGAACCAGCGCGACGTCGTCAAGAACGAGCGCCGCCAGCGGTACGACAACGTGCCGTACGGCACGGCCTTCGAGAGGCTGACCGCCCTCGCCTACCCGCAGGGCCACCCCTACCACCACACCCCGATCGGCTCGATGGCCGACCTGGACGCGGCGACCCTCGAGGACGCCCGGGCCTTCTTCCGTACGTACTACGCACCCAACAACGCGGTGCTGTCGGTCGTCGGCGACATCGACCCCGAGCAGACGCTCGCCTGGATCGAGAAGTACTTCGGGTCCATCCCCTCCCACGACGGCAAGCAGCCGCCCCGTGACGGCACGCTCCCGGAGAACATCGGCGCGCAGCTGCGCGAGGAGGTCGTCGAGGAGGTCCCGGCCCGTGCCCTGATGGCCGCCTACCGCCTTCCGCACGACGGCACCCGCGAGTGCGACGCCGCGGACCTTGCGCTCACGGTCCTCGGCGGCGGGGAGTCCTCCCGGCTCCACAACCGCCTGGTGCGCCGCGACCGGACCGCCGTCGCGGCCGGATTCGGTCTGCTGCGGCTGGCGGGCGCCCCGTCGATGGGCTGGCTGGACGTCAAGACCTCCGGAGGCGTCGAGGTTCCGCAGATCGAGGCCGCCGTCGACGAGGAGCTGGCACGCTTCGCGGCCGAGGGCCCGACGGCGGGGGAGATGGAGCGGGCTCAGGCCCAGCTGGAGCGCGAGTGGCTGGACCGGCTCGGCACGGTCGCGGGCCGCGCCGACGAACTCTGCCGTTACGCGGTGCTGTTCGGCGATCCCCAGCTGGCGCTGACCGCCGTCCAGCGGGTGCTCGACGTCACCGCGGAGGAGGTGCAGGCCGTCGCCAAGGCACGCCTGCATCCCGAGAACAGGGCGGTGCTGGTCTATGAACCGGTCGCCGCGGAAGAGACCGAAGCGGCCGACGGACACGAGCACGAAGGGACGGACCAGTGAGCGACGCTGCCGTGACCATGGACTTCCACCCGCAGCCGACTCCGGGCACCGCCCGGCCCTGGGCCTTCCCGGCCCCCGAGCGCGGCACACTGGACAACGGCCTGACGGTGCTGCGCTGCCACCGCCCCGGCCAGCAGGTGGTGGCCGTCGAGGTCTGCCTCGACGCCCCGCTGGAGGCGGAGCCCGAGGGCCTCGACGGAGTCGCCACGATCATGGCGCGCGCTCTGTCGGAGGGTACGGACAAGCACCCGGCGGAGGAGTTCGCGGCCGAACTGGAACGCTGCGGTGCCACCCTGGACGCCCACGCGGACCACCCCGGGGTGCGGGTGTCGCTGGAGGTGCCGGTCTCCCGGCTCCCCAAGGCTCTCGGCCTGCTCGCCGAGGCGCTGCGCGCGCCCGCCTTCGAGCCGGACGAGGTCGAGCGGCTGGTCCGCAACCGCCTCGACGAGATCCCGCACGAGACGGCGAACCCGGGCCGCCGCGCCGCCAAGCAGCTCGCCAAGGAGCTCTTCCCGTCCTCGCTGCGCGTCTCCCGCCCCCGCCAGGGCACGGAGGAGACGGTGGCCCGGATCGACGCCGCCGCCGTACGCGCCTTCTTCGAGGCCCATGTGCGTCCCGCGACCGCGACCGCCGTGATCGTCGGCGACCTCACCGGCGTCGACCTGGACGCCGTCCTCGGCGACTCGCTCGGCACCTGGACGGGCGACAAGGCCGACCCGCGGCCCGTGCCCGCGGTCACCGCCGACGACACCGGCCGGGTGGTCATCGTGGACCGTCCCGGGGCCGTGCAGACGCAGCTGCTCATCGGCCGGATCGGAGCGGACCGCCACGACCGGGTCTGGCCCGCCCAGGTGCTCGGCACGTACTGCCTCGGCGGCACCCTCACCTCCCGCCTCGACCGGGTGCTGCGCGAGGAGAAGGGCTACACCTACGGCGTACGGGCCTTCGGCCAGGTCCTGCTCTCCGCCCCCGACGGCTCCGGCGCGGCCATGCTCGCCATCAGCGGCTCCGTGGACACGCCCAACACCGGGCCCGCGCTCGAGGATCTGTGGAAGGTGCTCCGCACGCTCGCGGCCGAGGGCCTCACCGACGCCGAACGCGACGTCGCCGTGCAGAACCTGGTGGGCGTCGCCCCGCTGAAGTACGAGACGGCGGCCTCCGTCGCGGCCACCCTGGCCGACCAGGTCGAGCAGCACCTGCCGGACGACTACCAGGCCCAGTTGTACGTTCGGCTGGCGGAGACCGGCACGGTGGAGGCGACCGCGGCGGTCGTGGGCGCCTTCCCGGTGGACCGGCTGGTCACGGTGCTCGTCGGCGACGCGTCGCAGATCGAGGAGCCGGTCAAGGCGCTCGGCATCGGTGAAGTGGCGGTTGTCTCGGGCTGATCGGGAGCCGCCGACCGGATGCAGGGTCGAAAGCGGCGCATTACAGGCAAGTGGCATGCAAGTGGAACCCCGGCTTCGATTCGTTTGCCGGGGTTCCGTTGTATGTCCGTTTTATGGGAGAGGTTGCCTGTCTGCCCTGTGGCATGCGCTACAAAAGGGCCTGTCCGTTTGGTGATCGACGGACGGGATGCCTAGCGTCGGTCCGGCTGTCCGCCTGGAGATCGTCGCGCCCGCGGCGTCGGGCAGTCATCGCCGAGTCCCCGTCAGGCGCGAGCCTGGGGAGCCGGGGACCCATTCGTCCCTGGGGTGAATCGGGCACCTTCGCCTGCGCGGAGGCGCCCGTAGGAGACCTTCCTGCTCCGAACCCGTCAGCTAACCCGGTAGGCGAGAAGGAAGGAAAGGACCAGCCTCTTCATGGCGTTCACCCGTGCCACCGGGAAGCATCGTGCCCCGAGCCGCCTGACGCGCAGGAGCGCGAACCTGGCCGGCGTCGCCGCACTCGCCACCACCGGCGTCGTCGGAAGCTTCGCCTCCCCGGCACTCGCCGCCGACGCCGACGCCCCCTCCGCCGAGGACACCGGCCTCACGCAGATCGTCACCATGGACTCGCTCGCCGACGAGATAGCCGCCCAGGCCGCCGCCCAGAAGAAGGAGGCCGAGGAGGCCGCCGCCAAGGCCCGTGCGCGGGCGAAGGCCGCGGCGGAGGCCAAGCGCAGGGCCGAGGCTCGCGCCGAGGCGGCCCGCGAGGCCGAGGAGCGCGCCGCCCGTGAGGCCGAGCGCAAGCGGCTGAATTCCTTCCGGCTCCCCGTCGCCGGCTCCTACGTGACCACCGGCTACCGCGCCGGTGGCGCCCTGTGGTCCTCCGGCTCGCACTCCGGCGTCGACTTCCGTGCCGCGTCCGGCAGTTCCGTCGTGGCGGTGGGCTCCGGCACCGTCGTCGAGGCGGGCTGGGGCGGCGCGTACGGCAACAACATCGTGATCCGGATGAACGACGGCACCTACACCCAGTACGGCCACCTGTCGTCCATCGGCGTCTTCGTCGGCCAGCAGGTCACCCCGGGCCAGCAGATCGGCCTCTCCGGCTCGACCGGCAACTCGACCGGCCCGCACCTGCACTTCGAGGCGCGGACCACAGCCGAGTACGGCTCCGACATCGACCCGGTCGCCTACCTCCGCTCGCACGGCGTCGCCGTCTAGCGGTCATGCGCAGCCCGCTCGAAGGCCCCCGGCTTCCGCCGGGGGCCTTCGCCGTGTTCCGTGCCGTTTTCACCATTCCGTGATTGCCGCTCCGGCCAAGAGATTTCCGTGGTTTCACGGGCGCCGTCGGAAAACGGCGCGCATTGCAATAGAGTCACGGGAAGGCGCGTCAATCGGTTGCGTTTCGCTCGGATCAAGGCGGAGGTTCGGTCATGCGTATTCCCGCGCACTCGGTATGCACGGCGATCCGTGACGACATCGTCTCCGGTGTCTTCGAGCGCGGCAGCCGGCTCGCCGAGGAGCAGCTCGCCCGCCGCTACGGGGTCTCCCGGGTCCCGGTGCGTGAGGCGCTGCGCACCCTGGAGTCGGAGGGGTTCGTCGTCACCCGGCGGCACGCGGGCGCCTGCGTCGCCGAACCCACGGAGCAGGAAGCCGCCGATCTCCTGGAGATCCGGCTGCTGTTGGAGCCCCTGGGGGCGGCGCGCGCCGCACAGCGCCGCACCGAAGCGCATCTCAAGGTGCTTCGCGGCCTGGTCAGACTGGGGCAGGAGAGGGCGCGGCGGGGGCAGGGCGAAGACCTGCGCTCCCTCGGCAACTGGTTCCACGAGACGCTCGCCCAGTCCTGCGGCAGCCCCGGACTCACCGCGCTGCTCACCCAGTTGCGGCACAAGATCGCCTGGATGTACGTGGTCGAGCACCCGGCCGCGCCGGTCGAGTCGTGGGCCGAGCACGGCGCGATCGTCGACGCCGTGGCGCGCGGTGACGCCGGGCGGGCCCGGGCGCTGACGGCACTGCACGCGGAGCGTGCCGCCGGGGCGCACCGGTTGCGGCGCACCGTGCGGGTGAGGACTTCGCAACATTCCGTAAACACCGCGAGCGGCCGGAATTAACAAAGGGTCTGTACAAAAAGAGGCGTGATGTGATCGGCCTCCTTTCTTTCCTGGATTTCCCTTTCCCGGCGGCAGCCGGAAAGGCGTGCACCGGTTTATGGCGCGCCTGCGTATTTCATGGTGATCCCGGAAAAGAAGAACCGCGGTGCTCCCGCCCGGGGCATCGCGGTTCTGTCGCGCACAGGGGCGGGCCGTGCGGCCCGCTGCGCTCAGACGGTTCAGACGGTTCAGACGGTTCAGACGGTCTCGGGAAGCTCGTCGAGACCCTCCGCCACCAGCTTGGCCAGGCGGTCCAGGGCGGCCTCGGCGCCGTCCGCGTCGGAAGCGAGGACGATCTCCTCGCCGCCCTGCGCGCCCAGGCCGAGCACGGCGAGCATGGAGGCGGCGTTGACCGGGTTGCCGTCGGCCTTGGCGATCGTCACAGGGACGCCGGCAGCCGTCGCGGCACGGACGAAGATGGACGCGGGGCGGGCGTGAAGGCCCTCGGCCCAGCCGACATTGACGCGGCGCTCAGCCATGGTGATGCCCTTCAAGTCTTAGCGGTTGTCTAGACCAGTCTCTCATGTGTTCCGGCGTGCTCCCGGCCCCCTCCGGCGGGGGCCGGCAGACCGCCCCTCCGGCCTCCTCAGCCTGCCCGTCGGCAACCGGCTCCGCGACCGCTGGGCCGAGCCGTAGGCTTTCACCATGCAGACCTCGCAGGAGCACGCGTACCCGGCTCACTGGGAAGCAGACGTGGTGCTGCGCGACGGCGGCACCGCCCGGATCAGGCCCATCACGACCGAGGACGCCGACCGGCTGGTCAGCTTCTACGAGCAGGTCTCCGACGAGTCGAAGTACTACCGCTTCTTCGCCCCCTACCCGCGGCTGTCCGACAAGGACGTCCACCGCTTCACCCACCACGACTACGTGGACCGGGTCGGGCTCGCGGTCACGGTTGGCGGCGAGTTCATCGCCACCGTCCGCTACGACCGGATCGACGCGCGGGGCCGGCCCGCGAGCGCCCCCGCCGACGAGGCCGAGGTCGCCTTCCTCGTCCAGGACGCCCACCAGGGACGCGGCGTGGCGTCCGCCCTGCTCGAACACATCGCGGCGGTCGCCAGGGAGCGCGGCATCCGGCGGTTCGCCGCGGAGGTGCTGCCGGCCAACTCCAAGATGATCAAAGTCTTCCGGGACGCCGGTTACACCCAGCGGCGCAGCTTCGAGGACGGGTCCGTCCATCTGACCCTCGACCTCGAACCGACGGAGGCCTCCGTCGCCGTGCAGCGCGGCCGCGAACAGCGCGCCGAGGCCCGCTCGGTCCAGCGGCTGCTCGCCCCTGGCTCCGTGGCCGTCGTCGGAACCGGCCGGCTGCCCGGCGGCGTCGGCCGCACGGCGCTGCGGAACCTGCTGGGAGCGGGCTTCACGGGCCGGGTGTACGCGGTGAACCGCGCGTTCCCGCCAGGGCGCAGCGAGATCGACGGCGTGACCGCGGTGCGTTCGGTCGGCGACATCGGCGAGCCCGTCGACCTGGCGATCGTCGCCGTCCCCGCCGAACGGGTGCCAGAGGTCGTCACCGACTGCGGCCGGCACGGCGTCCAGGGTCTGGTCGTACTGAGCGCCGGGTACGCGGAGAGCGGGCCGGCCGGCCGGGAGCGGCAGCGCGAACTGGTACGGCAGGCGCGCTCGTACGGGATGCGGATCATCGGGCCGAACTCGTTCGGGATCATCAGCACCTCGGACGCCGTCCGCCTCAACGCCTCCCTCGCGCCAGAGGCCCCGGCGGCCGGGCGGATCGGGCTGTTCACCCAGTCCGGCGCGATCGGTATCGCGCTGCTGTCCGGACTGCACCGGCGCGGCGCGGGCGTGTCCTCCTTCATCTCGTCCGGGAACCGGGCGGACGTGTCCGGCAACGACTTCCTGCAGTACTGGCACGAGGACCCGGACACCGACGTCGTCCTGATGTACCTGGAGTCGATCGGCAACCCGCGCAAGTTCACCCGCCTCGCGCGGCGCACGGCCGCGGTCAAGCCGGTCGTGGTCGTCAAGGGCGCGCGGCACAGCGGCAGCACGCCGCCCGGCCACGCCGTGCCCTTCACCCGCATCCCGGACGCCACCGTCGGGGCACTGCTGCGCCAGGCGGGCGTGATCCGCGTCGACACGGTCACCGAACTCGTCGACGTGGGACTCATGCTGGCCGGGCAGCCGCTGCCGAGGGGACCCCGGGTCGCGATCCTCGGCAACTCGGAGTCCCTCGGGCTGCTCACGTACGACGCGTGCCTCGCGGAAGGGCTGCGCCCGCTTCCGCCGCGCGACCTCACGACGGCGGCCACGCCCGCCGACTTCCGCGCCGCGCTCGCACAGGCGCTCGTGGACGACACCTGCGACGCGGTGGTGATCACGGCGATCCCGTGGGTGGGGGAGAACGGCGTCACGGAATCCGGCGACGGCGAGGTCCTCGCCGAGGCACTCCGCTCCGCGGCGGCCACGGCCCCGGCGAAGCCGGTGGCGGTGGTGCACGTCGAGATGGGCGCCCTCGCCGACGCCCTCGCGGCGGCCTCCAGCACGGCACCCGCCCCGTCGGGGAACGCCGCGCAACGCGCCACCGGAGCCCCCGCCGGCCCCACTACCGCTCCCGCGCCGGACGCCGCCCCGCCGCCCCCGGCGGCGGAGCCCGCCGCCACCTCGGGCGCTGCCGGGAGCGTCGCTGCCCGGTCCGTGGGGGAGGACGCGCCCGGCTCCGACGGGGCCGGCGAACAGGTCACCGCGGCGGACGGGTCTTGGCCCGGCTCGCGCGACCTGCGGCGCATCCCCGCGTACCCCGCCGCCGAGCGCGCGGTGCGGGCGCTCGCCGAGGCCGTGAAGTACGGGCAGTGGCGGCGGCAGGCCGCAGAGCCGGGGCGGGTGCCCGAGTACGAGGACATCGACGAGGCCGGGGCCGCCGCGCACATCGAGCGGATGCTCAGGGCGGCGCAGGACCGGAGGGGCTTCGCCCTGGGCGCCGCCGACGCGCACACGCTCCTCGCGCGCTACGGCGTCCACGTGCGGCCCACCCTCCCCGCGCCCGACCCCGGCGCCGCCGTGGAGGCGGCCGCGCGCCTCGGCTATCCGGTCGCGCTCAAGACGACCGCTCCCCATCTGCGCCACCGCGCCGATCTCGGCGGCGTACGTCTCGACCTGGCCGACGAGACCCAGCTCCGCCAGGCATACCGCGAGCTGACCGAACTGCTCGGCAAGCCGGCCGAACTGCAGCCCGTGGTCCAGGCCATGGCGCCGCGCGGCGTGGACACCGTCGTGCGTGCCGCGATCGATCCCGCCGTGGGGGCCGTGCTCTCGTTCGGGCTGGCCGGCGCGGCGTCCGAGCTGCTCGGCGACACCGCCCACCGGCTGGTCCCGGCCACCGACCGCGACGCGGCCGAGCTGATCCGCACCATCCGCACGGCCCCGCTCCTGTTCGGCTGGCGCGGCTCCGCGCCGGTCGACACGTCCGCGCTGGAGGAGCTGCTGCTGCGCGTGTCGCGGCTGGTCGACGACCACCCCGAGGTGGTCGGGGTCAGCCTCGAGCCCGTCGTGGTCGCCCAGCACGGCCTCACCGTCCTGGACGCGTCCGTACGGCTCGCGCCACCGCCGCCGCGCACCGATCTCGGCCCCCGCAGGCTCCCCAGCTACTGAGCAACCGGTGCCTTCAGGGGCCCGTAGGATGGACGGCATGGCGAAGACCGGTACGACGACCCAGGGGCTGCGCGCGGCGATCGAGCGCAGTGGCTACTACCCGGCACTCGTGGCAGAGGCGGTGGAGGCCGCCGTCGGCGGCGAGCCGATCGCGTCGTACCTCGTGCATCAGGAGACCACGTTCGACGCGAACGAGGTCCGCCGCCATGTCACGGTCCTCGTCCTGACGGCGAACCGGTTCATCGTCAGCCACACCGACGAGCAGGCAGCCGACTCCAGCTCCCCGACGCCGTACGCCACGACCTCCACCGAGTCGGTGAAGCTCGGCCGGATCTCGTCCGTCGTGGTCAGCCGGGTCGTCGCCAACCCGGAGGCGTACACCCCGGGCACCCTGCCCCGCGAGGTCGTCCTGACCATCGGCTGGGGCGCCGTCTCGCGTCTCGACCTGGAGCCCGCCGCCTGCGGCGACCCGAACTGCGACGCCGACCACGGCTACACCGGCAACTCCACGGCCGACGACCTGAGCCTCAGAGTCAGCGAGGCCGGTGACGGCCCCGACACGGTCCGCCAGACCCTGGTCTTCGCCCAGGCGCTCTCCGAAGCCACGGCAGCCACCCGCTGATGGCGCAGCCCGCTGTGTGGCCGGACGACCCGGTCTCGCTGGACGTGCACGCCGCGCCGGTGCCCGAGTACGGCAGCGGCTCGCTCGCCGATCTGCTGCCGACCCTCGCCGCCGGCCAGGGCGTGCCGGGGCTCGCGGCGTCGATCGCGGAGCTCACCCCCGCCGACCGCAACTGCGTCTTCCTCATCGACGGCCTCGGCTGGGAGCAGATCAGGTCGCACCCCGAAGAGGCCCCGTATCTGACGTCCCTCCTCGGCTCCTCACGCGGCGGGACGGGAATGCCGATCACGGCCGGTTTCCCCGCGACGACCGCCACCTCGCTCGCCTCCGTCGGCACCGGCCTGCCGCCCGGCGCGCACGGCCTGCCCGGCTACACGGTGCGCAACCCGGAGACCGGCGAGCTGATGAACCAGCTGCGCTGGAGGCCGTGGACCGCGCCGAAGACCTGGCAGCCGTACCCGACCGTCTTCCAGCTCGCGGACCGGGCGGGCGTGCACACCGCGCAGGTGTCGTCGCCCACGTTCGAGCAGACGCCGCTCACCAAGGTCGCCCTCAGCGGCGGCACGTTCCACGGCAGGCTGAGCGGCGAGGAGCGCGTGGACCTCGCCGCCGAGCAGCTCGCCGCCGGTGACCGCTCGCTCGTCTACACGTACTACAGCGAGGTCGACGGCAAGGGCCACCGCTTCGGTATCGACTCCGACGCCTGGCGCGGTCAGCTGATGTACGTCGACCGCCTGGTCGAGCGGCTCGCCGACCAGCTCCCGCCGCGCGCCGCGCTGTACGTCACCGCCGACCACGGCATGGTCGACGTTCCTTTCGACGAGCAGTCCCGTATCGACTTCGACGAGGACTGGGAGCTGCGGGCCGGCGTCGCGCTGCTCGGCGGCGAGGGCAGGGCGCGCCACGTCTACGCCGTCCCCGGCGCGGCGAACGACGTGCTCGCCGTGTGGCGCGAGGTGCTGGGCGAGCAGTTCTGGGTGGCGAGCCGTGACGAGGCGATCGCCGCCGGCTGGTTCGGCCCGCGGATCGACGACCGGGTGTACGAGCGGATCGGCGATGTCGTCGCGGCGGCCCACGACGACGTGGTGATCATCGCGTCGGTCGACGAACCGAACGAGTCCGCGATGGTCGGCATGCACGGTTCCATGACCCCTGCCGAGCAGCTCGTGCCGCTCCTCGAAGTACGTTCCTGACCCCTTCAGCCCAGACCCGAAAGGTCTCTGCTTCCCATGCCCGAGCTGGTGTTCTTCTCCGGAACGATGGACTGCGGGAAGAGCACCCTCGCTCTTCAGATCGAGCACAACCGCTCCGCCCGCGGCCTGCAGGGCATGATCTTCACCCGTGACGACCGGGCAGGGGAGGGCAAACTCTCCTCCCGGCTGGGCCTGGTGACCGACGCGGTCGAGGCCGCGGAGGGCTTCGACTTCTACGCCCATCTCGTCGACCACTTCTCCAGGGGCGGCCGCTGCGACTATGTCATCGCCGACGAGGCGCAGTTCCTCGCCCCCGAGCAGATCGACCAGCTCGCCCGTGTCGTCGACGACCTCGAGCTGGACGTGTTCGCCTTCGGCATCACCACGGACTTCCGCTCCAAGCTCTTCCCCGGCTCCCAGCGGCTGGTCGAGCTCGCCGACCGTGTCGAGGTGCTGCAGGTCGAGGCGCTGTGCTGGTGCGGCGCCCGCGCCACGCACAACGCGCGCACCGTCGGCGGCGTGATGGTCGTCGAGGGGGCCCAGGTCGTCGTCGGGGACGTCAACCAGTCGCCGGACGAGATTGGTTACGAGGTCCTGTGCCGGCGTCACCACCGCCGTCGGATGACGGCGGCCTCCGCCAGGGCGGCCGCTCTCTCGCCGGACGTGCTGCCCGTCGAGACCGACACCGGGACCGCCCTCGGCGCCGGCCGGGTCAGCGGGCGTCCGACCGTACGATCGTGAAGACCGCGCCCTCCGGGTCGCAGACGGTCGCCTCCCGGCCGCCGGGGCCCAGGCCGGGCGCCTTGATCACGTGCCCGCCCAGCTCCACCACCCGGTGGGCCGCCGAGTCGGTGTCCTCGACCTCGAAGTACGTCATCCAGTGCGGCCCCCGGCCGCGCGGCAGCGCCTGACCCATGCCACGCACAGAGGCGACCGGACGGCCGTCGAGTCGCAGGGTGAGGAGGTCGGGGCCGGGGGAGTCGGCCGGCTCCGTGTCGTAGCCGAAGACCGAGTGGTAGAACTTGCCGACCGACGAGGTCTCCATGGTCAGCAGCTCGTTCCAGACCGGCGTGCCGTGGGTGCCGTGCACGGCGGTGCCCAGGTGCGCCGCCGCCTGCCAGACGCCGAAGACCGCGCCGGCCGGGTCGGACGCGATCACCAGGCGCCCCGCGTCGGCGGCGTCGAGCGGCCCGACACCGACCGTGCCGCCGCAGCTGCGGATCGCCTCCGCGGTCGCATCGGCGTCGTCGCTCGCCAGATACGGGGTCCAGGCCACCGGCAGATGGCGGTCGGCCGGGAGACGGCCGATGCCTGCGACCTCCTTGCCGTCCAGCATCGCGCGGACGTAGGGCCCCAGCTGCGCGGGTCCGGGGGAGAACTCCCAGTCGAACAGCGCGGCGTAGAAATCCTGTGTCGCGTCCAGGCCGTGCACCATCAGGCTCACCCAGCACGGCGTGCCGGGCGGGCGCCGAGTCGCCTCGGTCATCGTCACTCTCTCCTCGGACCATCGTGGTGGCCGTACGGGGGGACCGGGCGCGTCGTCGGTCGCGGCTGAGGCCGGGCGGAAGGCCGGTGCGCCCGAGCAGATGGTGTCATCACCCTGGGCCCGGTGTGCCCGGGCCGCGCCGGATATGGCGGGTTCCCGCCGGAGGATGCCCGTTTTGAAGCGGCTCATCCGCTTCGGCGGCGTTACGGTGCGCCGGGCCCGTGCGCGAGGATGGCCTCATGAATCCGATCATCTCCGCGGCCGGTCTCGCCCATGAACTCGCCGGTCCCACCCCGCCGGTCCTCCTGGACGTCCGCTACCGGCTCGGCGGGCCCCACGGCCGTCCCGAGTACGAGGCCGGGCACATTCCGGGCGCCGTCTTCGTCGATCTCGAGGCGGAACTCGCCGGCCCGCCCGGGGCGGGCGGCCGCCACCCGTTGCCCGACATCGCCGTCTTCCGCGCCGCGATGCGCCGCGCGGGCGTCCGGGCCGACAGGCCCGTGGTCGTGTACGACGGGGACAAGGGCTGGGGCGCGGCGCGCGCCTGGTGGATGCTGCGCTGGGCGGGGCACGAGGACGTACGGGTGCTGGACGGCGGGCTCGCCGCGTGGACGGGGCCGCTCGAGACCACCGTTCCGGCCCCGGAGGAGGGCACGTTCGAGCCGAAGCCGGGTGCGCTGCCGCTGCTGGACGCCGACGACGCGGCGGCCATGGCCCGTGGCGGGCTGCTGCTCGACGCCCGCGCGGGTGAGCGGTACCGCGGCGAGGTGGAGCCCATCGACCCGGTCGCCGGGCACATTCCGGGCGCGGTCTCGGCGCCGACCACGGAGAACCTGGACCCGCAGGGCCGCTTCCTCGCGCCCGAGGTGCTGGCCGCCCGTTTCCGCGGGCTCGGGGCGGGCGAGGACACCCCGACCGTGGGCGTCTACTGCGGTTCCGGGGTCTCGGCCGCCCAGCAGGCGGTGGCCCTGGAGCTGGCGGGCTTCCGGCCCGCCCTGTACGCCGGCTCCTGGTCCGAGTGGTCGCACGACCCGGACCGTCCCGTCGCGACGGGCCCCGGGAGGGGCTGACCCGGCTCGGCGTGAGGGCCGGTCCCTGGACGGGGCCGGCCCTCACGGAGCACGTTTCTCAGTCCTGCAGGACGTTTCTCACTCCTGTTTCTTACGGCGGGTGCCGAAGACGATCTCGTCCCAGCTCGGTACGGCGGCGCGGCGGCCGGGGCGGACGCCGTCCGCCTCGGCCTGCCGGTCCGTGGTGCCGGTCAGCCGGTCACGGTGGCCGGCCACGGAGCGCGGCATCAGCACGTCCGCGTACGCGGACCCGGCGCCGGCGGACGCGGCAGGAGCCACCGGCTCCTCCTCGGCCTCCGGCTCCTGCCCGGGCTCGACGGCGGGCGGCTCGACGGGAACGGGCCGTTCCGGTACGACCATGTCGCCGCGGAAGTTGGGCACGGCCTCCAGCAGGCTGGTCAGCGAGTCCCGCTCGTCGTCGCCGTCCCCGTCGGCCGACGGCGCGGCAGGACGCTCGATCTGGCGGTCGAGGGCGCGGTCCAGCGGCCGGTCCCTGGGCAGTCGTGCGATCCGGGGGACGAACGGGAAGCTCGGCTCCTGAGTGATCGTGTCGTCGGCCTCGCCGATCAGCGCCCGCGCCTCGTCGTCGACGGCCTGGACGAGCCGCCGCGGCGGGTCGTAGGTCCAGCTCGCCGAGTGCGGCTCGCCGGCGACCCGGTAGACCAGCAGGACCTCCCAGGTGCCGTCGTCGCGGCGCCACGAGTCCCACTGCACGGTGTCTTTCTCGGCGCCGCGCAGCAGCAGCCGCTCCTGCACGGCCTCGCCCAGCTGCGGGCCGGTGTTCTCCCCGGGGCGGCGTACAGGAGTCTTGCGGGCGCGCTCCGCCATGAAGGCGCGCTCGGCGAGGACCGGGCCCTCGAAGCGGCGCACCCGTTCGACGGGGATGCCGGCGAGCTGGGCGACCTCTTCGGCGGAGGCTCCGGCCCGTATCCGCGCCTGGATGTCACGGGGGCGGAGATGGCTCTCCACCTCGATCTCGATCTGACCCAGGCGGGCGCGGTCGTTGCGTACGGCGGCACGCAGCCGCTCATCGATCGGAAGCGTGTATTCCGTGCTGTCCGCAGCCTTGAGCACCAGTCGTGTGCCGTCGTTGGAGACGGCCACGACACGCAGTTCGGGCATGGGGACCTCCCGGGTGGTGCCTGCCGACGTCACCTGCGTCGCCGCTTCCGCTAGTCGAGTGTGGCCTGCCCGGGTGCAGCCTGCCACAACCTTGCCGAGATACCCGGCGTGTCGGGCACCTGCCCTGGATCGCCGTTATGGCACGGTTATCCATTCGCCACTCAGTGTGATTGATCGGTCACTCTGAGCAATAGATCTCCGTGCTTCACCGCGGCGCCGCCGGATCGAGCGCCGTTTTCGGCCCCCAACCTGGGGTCCGGACACCACGAGGGAGGCCGGTCCCAGAGCTCGCCACAGTACTCCATTCGGGCCATCGGGGTGGACCGCCGCGCCGCTGAAGTTCCGCGGCGGGGCGGTAGTTGCGTGCCCGAACGGGGGGTGGCGGGGTCCGGCGCTTCACCGAAACGTCACAAATGGAGCGATTGGCGGGCCCGGCGGGGCGCGTGACGGCGCCGGTCAGCCGCACAGTCCCCTCAATCGCCCAGCACCCGCCGCAGATACGCGTTCTGGAAGACCCGGTCCGGATCGAGCCGGTCGCGCAGCGCCGTGAACTCGGCGAACCGCGGATACACCTTGGCGAAGTACTCCGCGTCCCGCGTGTGGATCTTGCCCCAGTGCGGACGCCCGCCGAGCGCCGTCATGATCCGCTCCACGGCGGTGAAGTATGAACGGTAGGGCGTGCCCCGGTACATGTGCACGGCGATGTACGCGGTGTCCCGGCCCGAGGCCGCCGACAGCGCGATGTCGTCCGCGGGAGCCGTACGCACCTCCACCGGAAAACTCACCCGCAGTGGTGAGCGTTCGACCATCGCCCTGACCTCGCGCAGTGCCGTGACCGCGGCCTGCCTGGGCAGCGCGTACTCCATCTCCACGAACCGCACCCGGCGCGGAGACGTGAAGACCTTGTAGGGAATGTCCGTGTAGGTGCGGGCGGACAGCGCGCGGCTGGAGACCCGCGCGATCGCGGGAACGGCGGAAGGCACCGCGCGGCCGAATGAACAGGCGAGCTGGAACGCCCCGTTGGACAGCAGCTCGTCCTCGATCCATCCGCCGACCCTGCCGGGCGGGGACGCGGGACCGGAACTGCGGTTGTTGCGCTTGGTGTTGCAGTTGCCGGTGTGCGGGAACCAGTAGAACTCGAAGTGCTCGTTCTCGGCGTGCAGGGCGTCGAAATCGGCAGTCACCCGGTCGAAGGACATCGGCTCCTCCCGTGCGGTCAGCAGGAAGAGCGGCTCCACGGCGAACGTGATCGCCGTGACGATCCCCAGGGCGCCCAGACCGATCCGGGCGGCCGCGAAGATCTCCGGATTCTCCTTCTGGGAGCAGGTGATGACGCGGCCGTCCGCCGTCACCAGCTCAAGGCCCTTGATCTGGGCGGCGATCGAGGCGGAATCGCGCCCCGTGCCGTGCGTGCCGGTCGACGTCGCGCCCGCGACGGTCTGCTCCATGATGTCGCCCATGTTGGTGAGGGACAGCCCCTCACGGGCGAGCGCCGTGTTCAACCGCTTGAGCGGGGTGCCCGATTCCACGGTGACGGTCATCTCCGAGCGGTCGATCCGCCGGATGCCGGTCAGCAGATCGGGCCGTACCAGCAGCCCGTCGGTGGCCGCTATCGCGGTGAACGAGTGGCCCGTGCCGACGGTCTTCACCCGCAGGCCGTCCGCGACCGCCTCGCGTACCGCTTCCGCCACCTCACGCACGGACGCGGGGCGCGTCTCCCTCGCCGGCCTCGAGGCGACCGTCCCCGCCCAGTTGCGCCACGGGCTGCTCTCGCCCCTTCGGGTCCTGATCACGCTGCTCACGCTGCCCCTCCCGCGTCGGCACCGGCCTGCGCAGCCGGCGGTACCCAAGGAACGCCACCACGGCCGCGAACACCCCCGCCACGCCGGGCACCGCGTACCCCGCAGCGGCGCCCTGTGCGTCGACCACCCAGCCGGCGGCCGAGGAACCCAGTGCGACACCGACCGCCAGCCCCGTACTGGTCCAGGACATGCCCTCGGTCAGCTTGCTGCGCGGTACGTGCGCCTCGACGAGGGCCATGGTCGTCACCATCGTCGGCGCGATGGCAAGGCCCGCGACAAAGAGCGCCACGGCCAGGAACGGCAGGCTCCCGGCCAGTTGGAGGGGGATCATACTCACGGCCATCGCGCAGACGCCCAGCACCCACCTGCGGGCCGGATCGCCCTTCAGGTGCAGCAGACCGAAGACGGCGCCGGCGAGGCAGGAGCCGAGGGCGTACACCGCGAGCACCCAGCTCGCCGCGGCCTTGTGGCCGCTCTCCTCCGCGAACGCCACCGTCACCACGTCGACCGCGCCGAAGATCACCCCGGTGGCGACGAACGCGGCGACCAGCACCTGGAGACCGGGGGAGCGCAGTGCGCTGCCGCCGCTGTGCTGCTCCACGGGATGCGGCTCCGGCTCCGTCGCACGCTGCGCGGTCAGCCACCAGACCCCGACCAGCAGGAACCCGGCGGCCAGCAGTGGACCGGCCTGCGGGAACCAGAGCGTCGACAGCCCGATGGAGACGATCGGACCGAAGATGAAGCACACCTCGTCGATGATCGACTCGACCGAGTAGGCGGTGTGCAGTTCGCGCGGTGACCCCCGCAGCAGGCAGGCCCAGCGCGCCCGTGTCATCGCCCCGACGCTCGGCACGCAGCCGGCGGCGGCCGTGAACGCGAACAGCGTCCAGTCCGGGGCGCCCTGCCGCGTGCAGACCAGCAGCCCGGTGACCGCCGCCAGGGCGATCAGGGTGGCGGGACGCAGCACCTTGCGCTGGCCGTGGCGATCGACGAGACGGGAGATCTGCGGGCCCAGCACGGCCGCCGACAGTGCGAGGGTCGCGGTCAGCGAGCCGGCCAGACCGTACCGGCCGGTGAGCTCCGAGATCATGGTCATGATGCCGATGCCCATCATGGACAGCGGCATCCGGCCGAGGAATCCGGCGGCGGAGAACCCGAGGGCGCCGGGGGTGGCGAAGATCGCGCGGTACGGACTGGGCAAAGGGGGCTCCGGTCGGGCTCCGGCAAGGATCGGGTAAGGCGTATGGACAGCCTTCACAGATTACGGGCGGGGGGACCGCCGGCGCACCGCGTTTTTCCGCTGTCACAGGCGGGTGGCAGGATCGACGCATGTCCGATCTGCGCGATCCAGCTCCCTACGACGCACTCCTGCTGCTCTCCTTCGGCGGCCCCGAAGGCCCGGACGACGTGGTCCCGTTCCTGGAGAACGTGACCCGTGGCCGCGGCATCCCCAAGGAACGGCTGAAGGAAGTGGGGCAGCACTACTTCCTCTTCGGCGGCGTCAGCCCCATCAACGAACAGAACCGGGCCCTGCTGGACGCCCTGCGCAAGGACTTCACCGAGCACGGCCTGGACCTCCCGGTGTACTGGGGCAACCGCAACTGGGCGCCGTACCTCACGGACACGCTGCGGGAGATGACCGACGCCGGCCACCGGCGCATCGCCGTCCTCGCCACCAGCGCCTACGCCTCGTACTCGGGCTGCCGCCAGTACCGGGAGAACCTCGCCGACGCCCTCGCCACCCTGGAGGGGGAGGGGCGGGAGCTGCCGCGCGTCGACAAGCTGCGGCACTACTTCAACCACCCCGGGTTCGTACGCCCCATGATCGACGGCGTTCTCGCCTCGCTCGCCGACCTTCCGGAAGACGTCCGGACCGGCGCGCACCTCGCCTTCACGACGCACTCCATCCCGACGTCCGCCGCGGACTCCTCCGGCCCGGTCGGCGAACACGGAGACGGCGGCGCGTACGTACGCCAGCACCTCGACGTGGCCCGCGTGATCGCCGACGCCGTCGCCGAGGAAACCGGCGTCGAGCATCCGTGGGAGCTCGTCTACCAGTCCCGCAGTGGTGCCCCGCACATCCCCTGGCTGGAGCCGGACATCTGCGACCACCTGGAGGCGCTGCACGGCTCCGGGGCGCCCGCGGTGGTCATGGTCCCCATCGGCTTCGTCTCCGACCACATGGAGGTCCTGTACGACCTCGACACGGAGGCGACCGCCAAGGCCGCCGAACTGGGCCTGCCGGTACGCCGGTCCGCCACGGTGGGTGCCGATCCGCGGTTCGCCGACACGGTGCGCGACCTCCTCCTGGAGCGGGCCGCGACCGAGCGGGGCGTCCCGGCGGAGCGCTGCGCTCTCGGCGCCCTCGGCGCGAGCCACGACCTCTGCCCCGTCGGGTGCTGCCCGGCCCGTGCGCCGAAGCCCGCGGCGGCCGGCGCCGACAGCCCCTACGCGTGAAGGAGACCCCTGTGACCGACCCCGTTCCTCCCGCGAACGAACAATTGGCCGACGAACTGCTGACCCTCGCCCTGGAGGCCGCCCGCAGGGCCGGCGCGCTGCTGAGGGACGGCCGGCCGGACGACCTGGGCGTCGCGCGGACCAAGTCCAGCCCCATCGACGTCGTGACCGAGATGGACATCGCGGCCGAGAAGCTGATCACCGGCTTCCTCACCGAGCACCGCCCGGACGACGGCTTCCTCGGCGAGGAGGGCGCGGCCACGGTCGGCACCAGCGGCGTGCGCTGGGTCATCGACCCCCTCGACGGCACGGTCAACTACCTGTACGGCCTGCCCACCTGGGCGGTCTCGATCGCCGCGGAGCTCGACGGCGAGACCGTGGTGGGTGTGGTCGAGGCCCCCATGCGGCTGGAGACGTTCCGCGCGGTACGGGGCGGTGGGACGTTCCTGAACGACCGGCCGGTACGGTGCCGGCCGGCGCCCCCGCTGGAGCAGGCACTCGTCTCCACCGGCTTCAACTACGTCCACACCGTGCGCACGCACCAGGCGGACGTCGCGCAGCGGCTGATCCCGCGGCTCCGGGACATCCGGCGCAGCGGCTCCGCCGCGATCGACCTGTCGGACGTCGCGGCCGGGCGCCTCGACGGCTACTACGAGCGCGGCCTCAGCCCGTGGGACCTGGCGGCGGGCGACCTGATCGCCCGCGAGGCGGGCGCGCTGACCGGGGGCCGCCCCGGGCAGCCCCCGTCCGGCGACCTGACCGTCGCGGCGACGCCGGGGGTCTTCGAGCCGCTCCAGGGGCTGCTGGAGGAGCTGGGGGCGTGGCATGACTGACGGCGGGTGACGGTCGCCCGCCGCGCCTCCGGGCGGTGGCCTCGAACTCCCCCTACGGCCTGGCGGCCGTGGGAGGTGCCCCCGGCCGGGCTGGATTCCGCCGCGCGAAATCAGCCCGGCCGGCGTTCGAGGCGCGCGGGGCACGGGAGCGGAGCCCCCGGGAACATCCGGGGGACAGCGAGAGGCCCGGCGCCGCGGGTGCGGGGCCGGGCCTCAGGGGCGCGCAAGGTGCGCCCCAGCGTCACGCTGCCGTGAGATTCACCCCGTGCTCGGCGGCCAGACGGTGGAGATCGTCCAGTTCCGCCTGCTCGACGTCCGCGAGGAAGTCGTCGCCCGTCTCCCGGGCGATCGTGAGGTCGGTCTCGGCGGCCTTTATGCGCTGCAGCAGTCCGGCGGTGAAAGCGTCCATGGTGCGCCCCCTCGTCGTGGGTCGGTGGCACGGGGGTGTGCCGACGGTGGGTTGATCAACCCTGGAACAGGTCGTGGTGCGCCACATACAGGGCGTGATCGGGGTGTGCAGTCGTCCTCCCCCGACGTTCCCGGACGGAAACCTCAACTGTCCCGCCAATCCTTCTTATTTCCGGGGCACCGATTCCCGGTCCGGTCCGGGGCGGGTTCGACTTACCGCCGGTTTACGCGCGTAACGGGCAGGATGGATCCGCACAGTCAGTGCGCAGACCCGTCCTGTCACCCGATCAGGGCTCCGAGGAGAGGAAAAGCGACGTGCGCGTACTCGTCGTCGAGGACGAGCAACTGCTCGCCGATGCGGTGGCCACCGGACTGCGCCGGGAGGCCATGGCGGTCGACGTCGTGTACGACGGCGCCGCCGCCCTTGAGCGCATCGGGGTCAACGACTACGACGTGGTGGTGCTCGACCGCGACCTTCCCCTGGTCCACGGGGACGACGTCTGCCGCCGGATCGTCGAGCTGGGCATGCCCACCCGGGTACTGATGCTGACGGCCTCGGGGGACGTCAGCGACCGCGTGGAGGGCCTGGAGCTCGGCGCCGACGACTATCTGCCCAAGCCGTTCGCGTTCACCGAGCTCACCGCCCGGGTGCGTGCCCTGGGGCGCCGTACGACGGTGCCGCTGCCGCCCGTACTGGAGCGCGCGGGCATCAAGCTCGACCCGAACCGCCGTGAGGTCTTCAGGGACGGCAAGGAGATCCAGCTCGCGCCCAAGGAGTTCGCGGTCCTGGAGGTGCTGATGCGCAGCGAGGGCGCGGTCGTCTCGGCCGAGCAGCTGCTGGAGAAGGCGTGGGACGAGAACACGGACCCGTTCACGAACGTGGTGCGGGTGACCGTGATGACGCTGCGCCGCAAGCTCGGTGAACCGCCCGTGATCGTCACGGTGCCGGGCTCCGGCTACCGGATCTGATCGCGGTGGCCACTGTCCCCGCGCCCCCTGAGGCGCCTCCGAAACCCCACTGGGACCCCCGCGAGCCCGTCCGCCCATGGCTTCGTCCGACCATCCGGATACGGCTCACCCTGCTGTACGGCGGGATGTTCCTGATCGCGGGCATCCTGCTGCTGTCGATCATCTACCTCTTCACCGCTCAGGCGCTGAACGTCGGCGTCACCGAGCTGCCCTTCAAGATCGTCGAGGGCAAGGTCCAGCCCACCACGGACTGGTGCACGCTCCCCGAGGAGGGCTCGGGCGAGCAGTTCAACCAGGCCGTCTCCACCTGCCTGGCACATCAGCGTGAACTGGCGCTGGACGACCTGCTGCGCCGGTCGCTGTTCGCCCTGCTGGGTCTGAGCATCATCGCCTTCGCCTTCGGCTACGCGATGGCCGGCCGGGTCCTGTCGCCGCTCGGCCGGATCACCCGGACCGCGCGCCAGGTCGCCGGCTCCGACCTGTCGCGCCGGATCGAGCTGGACGGCCCGGACGACGAGCTCAAGGAGCTCGCCGACACCTTCGACGAGATGCTGGACCGCCTGGAGCGGGCCTTCACGGCCCAGCAGCGGTTCGTGGCGAACGCCTCCCACGAGCTGCGTACACCGCTGGCGATCAACCGCACGCTGCTGGAGGTCCACCTCTCCGACCCCGGAGCCCCGGTGGAGCTCCGTCAGCTGGGCAAGACGCTGCTGGCCACCAACGAACGGAGCGAGCAGCTCGTGGAGGGGCTGCTGCTCCTCGCCCGCAGCGACAACCGGATCGTCGAGCGCAAACCCGTGGACCTGGCGGAGGTGGCGTCGCGCGCCATCGACCAGGCGCGCGCGGAGGCCGAGGCGAACGGCGTGGAGGTGCGGGGCCGGCGCGAGCCCGCCGTCGTGCAGGGCAACGGGGTCCTGCTCGAGCGGATCGCCCTGAATCTGGTGCAGAACGCGGTTCGGTACAACGTCCCCGAGCAGGGCTGGGTGGAGGTGACCACGTCGGTCGAGCACGGTCAGGCCGTCCTGCTGGTCTCGAACACGGGGCCCGTCGTCCCGGCCTACGAGATCGACAACCTCTTCGAGCCGTTCAGGCGGCTCCGGCAGGAGCGCACGGGCAGCGACAAGGGCGTCGGCCTGGGGCTCTCCATCGCCCGTTCCGTGGCCCGGGCGCACGGCGGCCGTATTTCGGCGGTGCCCCGGGAAGGCGGCGGACTGGTGATGCGCGTCACTCTTCCGGTATGAGCGACTGTATCGATGTTCGCTTTAAGCGGAATTTTCGGAAACAGCCTCCATCGGATTCATGTGCGATCGGTCACATGGTTCGCATGGGGCGCACCTACGCTCCGTGATGGACAATTCGGCGGAAAGCCGGGAAGACCCCGGGTTTCCTTGGGGTGTCATCACGGGAAGTACACGGGGTGGCGGTCGTGAACCCCGTTCTCGGACCGTGTACGGTCCCCATCGCCATCCAACCCGATCACTCGCAGAGGGTCCGGTTGGGTGTCGATTGAGTAACAGACCTTGATGTGAGGCAAAATCTCCGCCTCAGGTCGGGCACAAGTCCGGCCTCTCACGCGTTACGTGCGCTGAGACACCGCAACTTACCCAGAGGGGGAGAGCGACATGGCAACGGACTACGACACCCCACGCAAGACCGACGACGACGTCGATTCGGACAGCCTTGAAGAACTGAAGGCCCGGCGGAACGACAAGTCGACCTCGACCGTCGACGTCGACGAGTTCGAGGCTGCAGAGGGCATGGAGCTCCCCGGAGCCGACCTGTCCAACGAGGAGCTCGCGGTACGGGTCCTGCCCAAGCAGGCCGACGAGTTCACCTGCATGAGCTGCTTCCTCGTGCATCACCGCAGCCAGCTGGCGCGCGAGAAGAACGGTCAGCCCATCTGCCGCGACTGCGACTGAGGAGTCGGTCCGTGGCAGGCGGGACACCGTCCGGGAAGCGGCGCTTCCGGCGCAAGAAACCGCCGGAGGCGCACCAGGGCGGTACGGGCCCCGCGCCGGACGCCACGGCGTCCGCCGAGGACCGGACCGCTCCACTGCCGCACGACGCCGTCGAGCGTGGGGGGCGAGGCCTGCCGGCCCCGCTCGAGACAGCCGGCCAGGCCGGGTCCCCGACCAGGGCCCGACGCCTGGCCACTGTCAGGAAGGGCGTCGCCAAGAGCGGCGGAAGCGCCATGACCGGCCTCACCAGAAGCGGGCGCGGCGCCCGTACGAGGCTCGTGAAGAGCAGAGAGAGGGCCAGGGCCGCGCTGGGGCAGCTCGCCGACGTCCTGATCGACAACGCGCCCCGCGTCCCGGTGCGCGACCTGCAGAAGCTGCGTCGGCAGTTTCCCGGCCTGACCCCCGAGCAGCTTGCCGACAAGCTGGTCGCGGGTGCGGCGAACGCCAGCTCCACAGTCGGTGCCGGGGTCGGCGCCGCCGCGATGATGCCCGTACCGCCGGCGATGCCGACCGAGCTCGCGGCGGAGATCATCGGCGTGGCGGCGATCGAGCTGAAGCTCGTCGCCGAACTCCACGAGGTCTACGGGGTGCGGCCGCCCGGCGGCCTCAAGGACCGCAGCACCGCCTATCTGAACGCCTGGTCGCAGGAGCGGGGCATCGAGTTCGTCAGGCCCTCGACGCTCACCGCGTCGATGAGCGGCCAGCTCAGGCGCCAGTTGCGGCAGCAGATCATGAAGCGCTCGGTGCGCAACCTTCCGAACCTGCTGCCGTTCATGGTCGGCGCGGCCGTCGGCGCCGTGATGAACCGCCGTGACACCAGGAAGCTCGCGGCGCGGATCCGCGACGATCTGCGGCGCAGGCAGGTCCCCTGGGACGCACTTCCCGCACTGCCCCCGCTGGAGCAGCCCGAGCACCCGCTGGGGCCCCGTGAGCTCCCGGGGCACGACTCCTGACCAAGCCTGCGGGAGAAGACCCCGGCCGTGCCGTCCGGGGACTCAGGCGGCGCGTACTGCCGTCAGCGCCGCGGCCAGGGCCTCGGGGTCCCTCGTCGACAGATAGACGTACGGCGTCGGATCGTCGGGATCGCTGACCTCGATCCGTACGGCGGTCGGAACGTAGCTGCGCAGCAGCATGAACGCCCGGGGATCGGCCTTGTGGAAGCGCCAGGCCCGCGCCTGCTCCGCGTCCAGCACCTCGGCCTCGCCGAGCGCCGAGACCGGGATCCGCGCGTCCCCCGCGACCAGCGACCCGGCCACCACCCGGATGCGGGCCGACCCGTAGGAACTGACCAGCGCCGACGCCAGCGCGCCCGCGAAGATCACCCCGCCGAGCATCGGCAGGACGCCCAGCGGCAGCATGATCAGACCGCCGGAGAGGGCGACAAGAGCGGTGATGGCCCACCACGAGCGGGGCGCGGTCAGACGTTCTGCGTACTGCGGGGCGGAAGGCTGCATGAATCCAAGCTTGGCACGGTGCGACCGGCGGGTAGCCGCGCGGGTAAGGTCTGCGCCTGTGAGAAACGCGAACTCCCGGGAGGCGACCCCCGGACCCCCCGCCGGTTCTTCGGCGCTGACCCCGCCGGCCGACGCCACGGCGCCCGTGCGGCACTCCGACGCGCCCGCCCCGGGTGAACTCCTCGGCGCGCACTACGGGCACTGCTTCGGATGCGGAGGGGAGCAGCCGCACGGCCTGCACCTCGCGGCACGGGCGGAGGAGGGCGTACGCGTCACGGCCGAGTTCACCGTCAAGGCCGCGCACCAGGGCGCCCCCGGCCTCGCGCACGGCGGCGTCCTCGCCACCGCCCTGGACGAGACGCTCGGCTCGCTGAACTGGCTGCTGCGCGTCATCGCCGTCACCGGCAGGCTCGAGACCGATTTCGTACGGCCCGTCCCCGTGGACACCGTGCTGCACCTCGACGCCGAGGTCACCGCGGTCTCCGGACGCAAGATCTACTCGACCGCCACCGGCCGGATCGGCGGGCCCGACGGTCCGGTGGCCGTGCGGGCGGCGGCCCTGTTCATCGAGGTCAAGGTCGACCACTTCCTCGAGAACGGCCGCCCCGCGGAGATCCAGGCGGCGATGGCCGACCCCGACCAGGTCAGGCGCGCCCGCGCCTTCGAGGTGAACCCCTGATGCGTGAACCCGTCGATGTGCTGATCCGCCGCGTGGACCCCGAAGTGCCGCTGCCCGCGTACGGGCACCCCGGCGACGCGGGAGCCGATCTGGTGACCCGCGAGGCCGCGGAACTCGCCCCGGGGGAGCGTGCGGTGCTGCCCACCGGGGTCTCGATCGCCCTGCCCGACGGGTATGCGGCCTTCGTGCATCCCCGGTCCGGGCTCGCGGCCCGCTGCGGAGTCGCCCTCGTGAATGCCCCAGGGACGATTGATGCCGGGTACCGTGGGGAAATCAAGGTGATCGTGGTCAATCTCGATCCACGCGAGAGCGTGCGGTTCGAGAAATTCGACCGGATTGCCCAACTGGTCGTCCAGCAGGTCGAGAAGGTGCGCTTCCACGAGGTTGCGGAGCTTCCCGGCTCGGCGCGGGCCGAGGGGGGCTTCGGGTCCACCGGCGGTCATGCCGCCGTGGACGGCTCTACGGGTGGGAATCGATACGCTTCGGTCGTATCCGACCGGGAAGGACAGTGACGTGTTCGGACGTCGCAAGAAGAGTGGTTCCGCCGAGGACGCGGCGGACGCAGCGGGCGAGGCCGAGCAGGTCGACGAGCTCGGTACGGACGCCGAGGAGAGCGAAGCCCGCAGGGTGAACCTCCCGCCGGCGCCCCGGCCCGACGGCCCCTGGGACGTCTCCGAGGTCTCCCGGCCCGGCGAGGGCCGGGTCGACCTGGGCGGCATCTTCGTGCCCGGGGTCGAGGGCATGGAACTCCGTGTCGAGGTCGCCGGCGACGCGATCGTCGCGGCCACCGTGGTGCTGCGCGACAGCGCCGTACAGCTCCAGGCCTTCGCGGCGCCCAAGAAGGAGGGCATCTGGGGCGAGGTCCGTGAGGAGATCGCCTCCGGTATCACCCAGCAGGGCGGCATCATCGACGAGGTCGAGGGCCCGCTCGGCTGGGAGCTGCGGGCCCAGGTGCCCGTGCAGCTGCCCGACGGCACGGGCGGTGTGCAGCTGGTGCGCTTCGTCGGCGTCGACGGCCCGCGCTGGTTCCTGCGCGGAGTGATCTCCGGGCAGGGTGCGGTGCAGCCGCAGGCGGCCGGCCTGCTCGAGCAGATCTTCCGCGACACGGTCGTGGTGCGCGGCGACGGTCCGATGGCCCCGCGCGACCCGATCGTCCTCAAGCTGCCCGAGGACGCGCAGATGGTGCCCGAGGGCGTCCAGCAGGAGGAGCAGGAGGGTTCCCGCTTCTCCGGAGGCATGGGCCAGCTCCAGCGCGGGCCGGAGATCACCGAAGTCCGCTGAGGCGCCGTCCCCCGGACGACAGACGCGATGGGCCGCGCTCCCGCCGGGAGCGCGGCCCGCCTGTCTCCGCGGCTCCGGCGCACGACCGTTGCCCGTCCACGTGCCCCTGCACATACTGAGCCGGACACGATCCACAGCGGGGGGACCTCTGATGAGCGAGAACAGCAGCGCGCAGTCCGGCACGGCCGTCGCCGACGACCCGGCGGGCAGGCCCATGGTGCGGGTCGAGAAGCTGCACCGCTCGTACGGCACGGGCGCCGCGGCCGTCCACGCGCTGCGCGGCGTCTCCTTCGACATCCCGAGGGGCGAGCTCGTGGCGCTGAAGGGCCGCTCCGGCTCCGGCAAGACCACACTCCTCAACCTCGTCGGCGGCCTGGACTCCCCGGACGAGGGACGTATCACCGTCGACGGCGTGGAGCTCTCGGCACTCGGCGAGGACGGGCTCCTGGAACTGCGGCGCGACCGGCTCGGTTTCATCTTCCAGTCCTTCGGGCTGATCCCGATCCTGAGCGCCGCGGAGAACGTGGGCGTACCGCTGCGGCTGCGCAAGGCGGACCCGCGAGAGCGGGAGGAGCGCGTCGCGCTGCTGCTCGCCCTCGTCGGCCTCGCCGACCACGCCGCACAGCGCCCCGGCGAACTCTCCGGTGGCCAGCAGCAGCGCGTCGCCATCGCCCGCGCCCTCGCCAACCGCCCCAAGTTGCTCATCGCGGACGAGCCGACCGGCCAGCTCGACGCGGAGACCGGTCTGGCCGTGATGGAGCTGCTGCGCGCGGTCGTCCGGAGCGAGGGCGTCACGGCTCTCGTCGCCACGCACGACCCGCAGCTCCTGGGCCTCGCGGACCGTGTGCTGGAACTGCGCGACGGCGAGATCGTCGAACAGTGAGCCCGCCGTCGGCCGCCGGCCGGCCGTGCCCCGGGCGGGACGCGCGGCCCTGATCCCGAGGCGACGGCGACCCGGGAGACTCGCCGTACCCGCGCGCGGTGGCCGGCGACCGTGCCCTCACGGTCGCCCGCCGTCGCCGGCAGACGCGCGCGAACGACCGGCAGCCGGCGGCTGCCCGTCGGACGGCCGTGGTTCTCCGGTGCCTCCGGCTGCGCGAGGCCCGCCGCCGGGTCGGCTCCACGGCACCCGGTGCCCCGCTGCACAGACCGGAAGGCATACGGCGGCTGCGTCAGAATCGCGTCAATACGCACCCCGGAGTCCCGGCCTGCCCGGTTCGCCCGTTCCGGTCGACGTAGGGTCGACGCTGTGCGATGCGGTGCACAGAAGACAATGAGGCCATGGGACGCGGCAAGCTAAGGATCTATCTCGGCGCGGCGCCGGGTGTCGGCAAGACGTACGCCATGCTGTCCGAGGCCCACCGCCGTGCCGAACGCGGCACCGACTGCGTCCTCGCCTTCGTCGAGACGTACGACCGGCCCAGGACCGCCGAGCTCCTGCACGGCCTCGAGCAGGTCCCGCGCCGCGAGACGGTCCACCGCGGCGCCGTCCTCACCGACATGGACGTCGACGCCGTACTGGAGCGCCGCCCCGCGGTCGCCCTCGTCGACGAACTCGCCCACGACAACATGCCGGGCTCACGCAACAGCAAGCGGTGGCAGGACGTCGAGGAACTCCTCGCCGCCGGCACGGACGTCATATCCACCGTCAACATCCAGCATCTGGAGTCCCTGGGCGATGTCGTCGAGGCGATCACCGGTGTCCCGCAGGACGAGAAGATCCCCGACGAGGTCGTCCGCCGCGCCGACCAGATCGAGCTCGTCGACATGGCGCCCCAGGCGCTGCGCCGCCGCATGGCCCACGGCAACATCTACCAGCCCGACAAGGTCGACGCGGCGCTCTCCAACTACTTCCGCCCGGGCAACCTCACCGCCCTGCGCGAACTCGCCCTGCTCTGGCTCGCCGACCGGGTCGACGAGTACCTCCAGCAGTACCGCGGCGAGCACAACATCCGCTCCACCTGGCAGGCCCGCGAACGCATCGTCGTCGGACTCACCGGCGGACCCGAGGGCCGCACCCTCATCCGGCGCGCGTCGCGGCTGGCGGAGAAGGGCGCCGGCGGCGAGGTCCTCGCCGTCTACATCGCCCGCAGCGACGGACTGACCTCGGCCTCGCCCAAGGAACTCGCCGTACAGCGCACCCTCGTCGAGGACCTCGGCGGCACCTTCCACCACGTCATCGGCGACGACGTGCCCTCCGCGCTGCTGGAGTTCGCACGCGGCGTCAACGCCAGCCAGATCGTGCTCGGCTCCAGCCGGCGCAAGACCTGGCAGTACCTGTTCGGACCCGGCGTCGGCGCGACCGTCGCCCGTGACTCCGGGCCCGACCTCGACGTCCACATCGTCACCCATGACGAGGCCGGCCGGGGCAGGGGCCTGCCCGGCGCACGCGGCGCCCGGCTCGGCCGCTCCCGGATCGCCGGGGGGTGGCTCGTCGGCGTCGCGGGACCCGTGGCGCTCTCGCTGCTGCTCACCGGTCTCGACAACGGGCCGGGCCTGGCCAACAACGTCCTGCTCTTCCTCTTCCTGACCGTGAACGCGGCCCTGCTCGGCGGACTGCTGCCCGCGCTCGCCTCCGCCGCCGTCGGCTCGCTGCTGCTCAACTACTACTTCACCTCGCCCACCCACACCCTCGACATCGCGGAGCCGAGGAACCTCGTCGCCATCGTGATCTTCTTCGCGGTGGGCGTCGCCGTGGCCTCCGTGGTGGACCTGGCCACGCGCCGCACCCACCAGGCGGCCCGTCTGAAGGCCGAGTCCGAGATCCTCTCCTTCCTCGCCGGCAGCGTCCTGCGCGGTCACACCGCGCTGGACGCCCTGCTGGAGCGGGTACGGGAGACGTTCGCCATGGAGTCCGTCGCGCTCCTCGAGCGGGACAGCGACGTCGATCCGTGGACCTGCACGGCGAGCGCCGGCCCCCGGCCCGCCACCCGGCCCGACGACGCGGACGTGGACATGCCCGTCGGGGACCACATGGCGATGGCGCTCTCCGGCCGTGTCCTGCCCGCCGAGGACCGGCGGGTCCTCGCGGCGTTCGCCACCCAGGCCGCCGTCGTCGTGGACCGGCAGCGCCTGGTCGGCGAGGCGGAACAGGCCCGTGAACTCGTGGAGGGCAACCGGATACGCACGGCCCTGCTCGCCGCCGTCAGCCACGATCTGCGCACCCCGCTGGCCGGCATCAAGGCGGCCGTCACCTCACTGCGGTCCGACGACGTCGCATGGTCAGAGGCGGACGAGGCCGAGCTGCTGGCCGGCATCGAGGAGGGCGCCGACCGCCTCGACCACCTGGTGGGCAACCTGCTCGACATGTCCCGGCTGCAGACCGGGACCGTCACCCCCCTGATCCGCGAGACCGGTCTCGACGAGGTGATCCCCCTCGCGCTCGCCGGCGTCCCGGCCGAGAGCGTCGAACTGGACATCCCCGAGACACTGCCCATGGTGGCCGTGGACCGGGGCCTGCTGGAGCGCGCCGTGGCCAACATCGTCGAGAACGCCGTCAAATACAGCCCCGACGACACGCGTGTCACCGTCGCCGCGAGCACCCTCGGCAACCGCGTCGAGCTGCGCGTCGTGGACCGCGGCAGCGGTGTGCCCGACGACGCGAAGGAACGGATCTTCGAACCGTTCCAGCGCCACGGCGACGCCCCGCGCGGCGCCGGCGTCGGCCTCGGACTCGCCGTCGCCCGCGGATTCACGGAGGCGATGGGCGGCACGGTCGCCGCCGAGGACACGCCCGGCGGCGGCATGACGATGGTGCTCACCCTCGCGGCCGCCCCCGGCCCCACCCGAACACTCCCAGCAGCCCACACGGGCGGAAAGGCGGGCAGCACATGACCCGGGTGCTCGTGGTCGACGACGAGCCGCAGATAGTACGTGCCCTCGTGATCAACCTGAAGGCGCGCAAGTACGAGGTGGACTCGGCGTCCGACGGCGCCACCGCCCTGGAACTGGCCGCGGCCCGCCACCCCGATGTCGTCGTGCTCGACCTCGGACTGCCCGACATGGACGGCGTCGAGGTGATCAGGGGCCTGCGCGGCTGGACGCGCATCCCCATCCTCGTCCTGTCCGCCCGGCACTCCTCCGACGAGAAGGTCCAGGCGCTGGACGCCGGCGCCGACGACTACGTCACCAAGCCGTTCGGCATGGACGAGCTGCTCGCCCGGCTGCGCGCCGCGGTCCGCAGGGCGGAGCCCGTCGGCGGCGGGGACGAGGTGAGCCTGCTCGAGACCGACGGCTTCACCGTCGACCTGGCCGCGAAGAAGGTGCACCGCGAAGGCCGTGACGTACGGCTCACCCCGACCGAGTGGCATCTGCTCGAGGTCCTGGTGCGCAACACCGGGCGCCTGGTGAGCCAGAAGCAGCTGCTTCAGGAGGTGTGGGGCCCCTCGTACGGCACCGAGACGAACTATCTGCGCGTCTACATGGCGCAGCTCCGCCGCAAGCTCGAGGCCGACCCGTCGCATCCCAGGCATTTCGTCACCGAACCCGGCATGGGATACCGCTTCGAACGTTGATTTGGGCCTGGTGGCGGCCGGTAGGCTTGCTGTATGAGTGCTCGACCCCGTTCCGCGAAGGCGGCGAAGGAGGATCCGGTGGCCAGACCGGCCGGCCGCTTCCGGCGCATGCTGGACCGGCTCTCCAGCTCGCAGCAGGACCTCGAGTCCGAGGAGCTCCAGGAGGACGCACAGGCATCGGGGTGCACCCGCATCTGCGACTGCGGCGACCGCCAGGTCGTCAGAGTCGCTGGTACGTTGCGCACGGTCACCCTGCGTCCGGTGGCCGGCGTGCCCGCGCTGGAGGCGGAGCTCTTCGACGGCACGGCTCCGCTGGACGTGGTCTGGCTCGGCCGGCGTTCCATCGCCGGCATAGAGCCGGGCCGCAGACTGATCGCCTCCGGCCGGGTCTCCATGAGCCAGGGCCGCCGGGTGCTGTTCAATCCCAAATACGAACTCCGACCACTCGGACAGGAGTAGCCGGTGGCGTCTGTCGACAAGCCGACCCCCACTACCACGACCAGCGACGCGCAGGATCCCGCTGCCCCCGCCACGTCACCCGCCGCCGCGCCGGCGTCCGCCTCCGGTTCCGGAACCGCTTCGGCGTCCGACGACGTGAAGACGGTCACGGAGGCGGCTCTGTTCGAGGCCTTCGGCGGCGTCCGCGGCATGGTGGAGACGGTCCTGCCGGGACTGCTCTTCGTCTCGATCTACACCGTCAACAAGGACCTGCACCTCTCGGCGATCGCCGCCCTCGGCGTCGCGCTGGTGATGGTCGTGGTCCGGCTCGTGCGCAAGGACACGGTCAAGCACGCGTTCAGCGGTGTCTTCGGTGTGGCCTTCGGTGTCGTGTTCGCGATGATGACGGGCAACGCGAAGGACTTCTACCTGCCGGGCATGCTGTACACGCTGGGCCTGGCCCTGGCGTACATCATCACGGCCATCGCGGGCGTACCCCTGATCGGCCTGATCCTCGGCCCGGTCTTCAAGGAGAACCTCTCCTGGCGGACCCGCAACCCCGGCCGCAAGAAGGCGTACACCAAGGCGAGCTGGGCGTGGGGGCTGATCCTGCTCGCCAAGTGCGCGATCCTCTTCCCGCTGTACTGGTGGGCCGACACGACCCAGCTCGGCTGGGTGCTCGTGGCGCTGAAGATCCCGCCGTTCCTGCTGGCGGTCTACCTGACTTGGGTCTTCCTCGCGAAGGCACCGCCGCCGATCGACGTCTTCGCGGAGATGGGGGCGGAGGAGGAGCGGCGCAAGGCCGAACAAACCGGCTGACCGCGGCGCCATGGCCCTGTCCGGAGCGGGCCATGTCCTTGTGCAAGCCCTGCCGGCCGTGCCCGAAGCCCTCGGGCACGGCCGGCTGCGCAGGGCGAAGCCCCTGGCCCCGGAATGCGGGGCCAGGGGCTTCGTTGTGAGCGCACGCGGCCCGGCGACGGCCGCCCGCCGGGGGAAGCGGCGGGGTGGACGACTCCATCCGGTGAGCGGGCAGCCCTCACGCCCCCGCAGGGGCGTGGCCGGGCGTGGGCCCCCGGTTCAGTCCGACGTCGGCGGACCCTCGCGGCGGACCGAGAGGAGGTCCTCCAGCTGTTCCTCCCGCGCCTGCGCCGCCACGAACAGCAGCTCGTCACCCGCCTCGAGCGTCTGTTCCGGGCTCGGCGTCAGCACCCGCGAACCACGGATGATCGTGACCAGCGAGGTGTCCTCGGGCCAGGCCACGTCCCCCACCAGCGTGCCCGCCAGCGCCGACTCGGGCGGCAGCGTCAGCTCGACGAGGTTCGCGTCGCCGTGGCTGAAGCGCAGCAGGCGTACCAGGTCGCCGACGCTCACCGCTTCCTCCACCAGCGCCGACATGAGGCGCGGCGTGGACACGGCGACATCGACGCCCCAGGACTCGTTGAAGAGCCACTCGTTCTTGGGGTTGTTGACGCGCGCGACGACCCGCGGCACCCCGTACTCGGTCTTGGCGAGCAGCGACACGACCAGGTTGACCTTGTCGTCACCGGTGGCGGCGATCACCACGCTGCAGCGCTGCAGCGCCGCCTCGTCCAGCGACGTGATCTCGCAGGCGTCGGCGAGCAGCCACTCCGCCTGCGGCACGCGCTCCACCGAGATCGCGGTGGGGGTCTTGTCGATGAGGAGGACCTCGTGCCCGTTCTCCAGCAGCTCACCGGCGATGGAACGGCCCACCGCACCGGCGCCCGCGATAGCGACACGCATCAGTGACCGCCCTCCTCAGGACCTTCCGCGAAGGCCTCCTCGACCTTCGCGATCTCGTCCGTGCGCATCATCACATGCACGAGATCACCTTCTTGCAGAACGGTCTGCGAGGTCGGCAGGATCGCCTCGCCCAGCCGGGTCAGGAAGGCGACCCGTACGCCCGTCTCGTCCTGCAGTCGGCTGATCTTGTGGCCGATCCACGCCGGCGAGGTGTGCACCTCTGCCAGCTGCACGCCGCCGCTTGGATCGCGCCACAGCGGCTCCGCGCCGGAGGGCAGCAGCCGCCGCAGCATCTGGTCGGCGGTCCAGCGGACGGTGGCGACCGTCGGGATACCGAGACGCTGGTAGACCTCGGCCCGCCGGGGGTCGTAGATACGGGCCGCGACGTTCTCGATGCCGAACATCTCGCGTGCCACGCGGGCCGCGATGATGTTGGAATTGTCACCGCTGCTGACGGCGGCGAACGCGCCCGCGTCCTCGATGCCCGCCTCCCGCAGGGTGTCCTGGTCGAAGCCGACCCCGGTGACGCGGCGGCCGCCGAACCCGGATCCCAGACGGCGGAAGGCGGTGGGGTCCCGGTCGACGACGGCGACCGTGTGCCCCTGCTGCTCCAGGGTCTGCGCGAGAGCGGCTCCCACTCGCCCGCATCCCATGATGACGATGTGCACGACCGTCCTTCCGGCTATGTCTTCTGGGGTACCCGGCCATCGAGGCACAGTTCTGCGGTACCGGTCCTTGACGCACTCAGGGTCTCAGACCACAGCCGGACAGGGTACGCGCCATTCGTCAAGAGGGCCCGGCGAGGCACCCGCGTTAAGATCCCGCACGTGATGCGCTCCTGGTTGGGCCTGGCTCATATTGAGCGCTTACGATCCTCAGCGTGTCCAAACTGACCGACGTTCCCAAACGGATCCTGATCGGCCGGGCGCTGCGCAGTGAAAAGCTGGGGGAGACACTTCTCCCGAAACGCATCGCCCTCCCTGTCTTCGCTTCCGACCCGCTGTCCTCCGTGGCATACGCGCCGGGCGAAGTCCTGCTGGTCCTGTCCATCGCCGGTGCGTCGGCGTACCACTTCAGCCCGTGGATCGCGGCCGCCGTCGTGGTCCTCATGTTCACGGTCGTCGCCTCGTACCGGCAGAACGTGCACGCGTACCCGAGCGGCGGCGGCGACTACGAGGTCGCCAACACCAATCTCGGCCCGAAGGCCGGTCTGACCGTCGCCAGCGCCCTTCTGGTCGACTACGTCCTCACGGTGGCCGTGTCGATCTCCTCCGGTGTGGAGAACCTCGGCTCGGCGATTCCGTTCGTCGTCGAGCACAAGGTGTTCTCGGCCGTCGCGATCATCGTCCTGCTCACCCTGATGAACCTGCGGGGCGTGAAGGAGTCGGGCAAGCTCTTCGCGATCCCGACCTATGTCTTCGTCACCGGCGTCTTCATCATGATCATGTGGGGTGCGTTCAAGGGCATCGTCCTCGACGACACCATGCGCGCCCCGACCGCCGACTACGAGATCAAGCCGGAGCACCAGGGCCTCGCCGGCTTCGCGCTGCTCTTCCTGCTGCTGCGCGCGTTCTCCTCCGGTTGCGCCGCGCTGACCGGCGTCGAGGCCATCAGCAACGGTGTCCCGGCCTTCCGCAAGCCCAAGAGCCGCAACGCCGCGACGACGCTGTTCATGATGGGCGCTCTGGCCGTCACCATGTTCTGCGGCATCATCGGCCTGGCCATGGCCACCGACGTCAAGATGGCGGAGTTCCCGGCGAGGGACCTGATTTCGAACGGCGCCCCGGTCGGTCCGGACTATGTCCAGAACCCGGTGATCTCGCAGGTCGCGGCCGCCGTCTTCGGCGACGGAACGTTCTTCTTCGTGCTGCTCGCCGCCGCCACCGCGCTGGTGCTGTTCCTGGCCGCGAACACCGCGTACAACGGCTTCCCGCTGCTTGGCTCGATCCTGGCGCAGGACCGCTACCTGCCGCGTCAGCTGCACACCCGCGGCGACCGGCTCGCCTTCTCCAACGGCATCGTGCTGCTGGCGGGCGCCGCGATCCTCCTGGTCTGGGTGTACGAGGCCGACTCCACCAAGCTGATCCAGCTGTACATCGTCGGCGTCTTCGTCTCGTTCACCCTCAGCCAGACCGGCATGGTCCGGCACTGGAACCGGCATCTGAAGACCGAGCGGGACAAGGGCAAGCGCCGCCGCATGATCCGCTCCCGGGCGATCAACACCTTCGGTGCCTTCTTCACCGGGCTGGTGCTGATCGTCGTGCTCGCCACCAAGTTCACGCACGGCGCGTGGGTGGCCCTGCTGGGCATGGTGATCTTCTACGGGACGATGACCGCGATCCGTAAGCACTACGACCGGGTCGCCGAGGAGATCGCGGCACCCGACGAGCCCGGCGAGGACAGTGTCAGGCCGTCGCGCGTCCACGCGATCGTCCTCGTCTCCAAGGTCCACCGGCCGACCCTGCGGGCCGTCGCCTACGCGAAGGCGATGCGCTTCGACCGGCTCGAGGCCATCAGCATCAACGTCGACCCGGCCGAGACCACGGCACTCAAGCAGGAGTGGGACCGGCGGGGCATCAACGTCCCCCTGAAGATCCTCGACTCCCCCTACCGGGAGATCACCCGCCCCGTCATCGAGTACGTGAAGGGCCTGCGCCGCGAGAGCCCGCGCGATGTGGTCAGCGTCATCATTCCCGAGTACGTGGTGGGGCACTGGTACGAGCACTTCCTGCACAACCAGAGCGCGCTGCGGCTGAAGGGCCGGCTGCTGTTCACGCCCGGCGTGATGGTGACCTCGGTGCCGTACCAGCTGGTGTCCTCGGAGGCGGCCAAGCAGCGGGCCCGGAAGCGCCAGGAGTGGCACGCCCCCGGGTCGGTGCGGCGCGGCATGGTGAACGGCAGGCCGAAGGAGCCGAGCGGCAGGGCCTGAGACGCTCCGCGGCCGACGTAGACTGGTCGGTCGTTGTCCTGCGCTCGCCGTGTCCCGCGCCGCCCCCTTGATCTCTGGAGTCACCCCACCATGCAGAACGCACCTGAGTCCTCGCTGGTCGGGCAGGAGTACGAGGTCGAGGTCGGCCCGGTCGCCCACGGCGGCCACTGTGTCGCCCGCACCGAGGACGGGCGGGTGCTGTTCGTACGGCACTCGCTGCCCGGCGAGAAGGTGGTGGCCAAGGTCACCGAGGGCGAGGAGGACTCCCGTTTCCTGCGCGCCGACGCGGTACGGGTGCTGGAGCCGTCCAAGGACCGTGTCGAGGCCCCCTGCCCCTACGCCGGCCCCGGCAGGTGCGGCGGCTGCGACTGGCAGCACGCCAAGCCGGGCGCCCAGCGCCGCTTCAAGGGCGAGGTGATCGCCGAGCAGCTGCAGCGCCTCGCGGGCCTCACCCCGGAAGAGGCCGGCTGGGACGGGACCGTCATGCCCGCGCCGGGCGACAAGCTCCCGGCGGGCGAGGTGCCGGCCTGGCGCACCCGCGTCCAGTACGCGATCGACGCCGAGGGCCGGGCCGGACTGCGCAAGCACCGCTCGCACGACGTACAGCCCATCGACCACTGCATGATCGCGGCGCCGGGGGTCAGCGAACTGGGCATCGAGAAGCGGGACTGGCCGCAGATGGCGTCCGTCGAGGCGATCGCGGCGACCGGCTCCAACGACCGCCAGGTCGTGCTCACGCCCCGCCCCGGCGGCCGGCTCCCGCTCGTCGAGCTCGACAAGCCGGTCTCCGTCCTCCGGGTCGAGGAACGCGACGGCTCGGTCCACCGCGTCCACGGCCGTGCCTTCGTACGCGAACGGGCCGACGAGCGCACCTACCGCGTCGGCATGGGCGGCTTCTGGCAGGTCCACCCGCAGGCGGCCGACCTCCTGGTCAAGGCCGTGATGCAGGGGCTGCTGCCGCGCAAGGGCGACATGGCACTCGACCTCTACTGCGGCGTGGGCCTCTTCGCGGGCGCCCTCGCCGACCGGGTGGGGGAGAAGGGCGCGGTGCTGGGCATCGAGTCCGGCAAGCGCTCGGTGGAGGACGCCCGCCACAACCTCCAGGACTTCGACCGGGTCCGCATCGAGCAGGGCAAGGTCGAGTCCGTCCTGCCCCGCACCGGCATCGAGGAGGTCGACATCATCGTCCTCGACCCGCCCCGCGCGGGCGCCGGCAAGCAGACCGTCAAGCACCTCGCCGGGCTGGGTGCGCGGAGGATCGCCTACGTCGCCTGCGACCCGGCGGCGCTGGCGAGGGACCTGGCGTACTTCCGCGAGGGCGGCTACCGGCCGCGGACGCTGCGGGCGTTCGACCTGTTCCCGATGACGGCGCACGTGGAGTGCGTGGCGATTCTCGAGCCCGCTCCAAAGGGGCTCTGAACTGCGGTTTTCCTAGGCTGCTCAGGTGTGGACCGGTGCGCTCGACCTGTTTTCCAGAGGTGCATGACGTAGAGCGCGTCGTATCCACAGGGCGGTGTCTGACCTGCTCTTACGTGGCGTCGTTTCATGACAACAAGGGTTTCTCATCGGTCTTGGGTCGCACAGCGGTAGGACGTCTTGTCGCTCAGATGACGCTCGTCCTGGCGTGCAGTCACCTTGCAGACTGAAGATGCTCGCCTTCGGATTCCCATCTTCAGGCAGCTACCTCCAGCGGGCGTTGCCGTTCTCGCTGAGCACGGCAGATTCAACTCTCCACTGTTCGCCTTCACCAGCCTCACCACGGACGACGGAATCCGGCCCGTCGGGGTGGCTGTGCGGCGGTAGACGTGTTCCGGCGCGCCGGAGGCCCCTGGTGCCATCGCCTCCACCACCGGCCCCGTCCGACCCCACCGGCGTCCGTGCCACTGTCCCACTCCGGGCCCTACACACCGGCCGCGTCACGACGGCCCTGCCACCTGCGCCGGCTGCGGCCCCGCGGGGAGAGGGCACGGGTCTGCGTGCTCGGCGCGATGAGTCTGCCCTTCGGCGGAGACAGACTCGCCCTGGACGTCACCTCTGAGGCACGCAGCAGGCTGCAGGTGACCGCGGCCGCCGCCATCCCCCTGGGCGGCTCCACCCCCAACCCCCGCTACCCACGACGTACGGCTGACCGTCGGCGAGGACGCGTCCCTGCGCTGACTGTCCCGGTTGCTGATCAGCGCTGGCGGCAGCATCCTCCACCAGCCGTCCGCGTGGAAACTCGCCGGTACTTCGTCGCTGCTCCTGCGTGAAGAACGACTCTCCGGACGCTTCGCGGAGCCGCCGAGCCACCTGTCCACTCCGCGCATACGGGTGAGCGGGCGGGTGTCAAGGCCCGCCACTCCGTGTCCGTACCGGGGCTGTCTACGGCTCTTCGCCGCTGACGAGGAGCAGTGTGTGGGGCCAGAGGGTGTCCAGGACCGCGGGATCGTTCTTGAGTTTGGCGAACAGCACCAGCCCCTCCAGATGGGCGATTACTGCGCGTGCGACCGACTGTTCGGCGTGCTCGCGAGGGATGTCGCCTTCGCCCGCGGCCTGACCGAGCACGTCGCCGATCAGCGCGGTCTGCTCGTCGAAGATCTCTTCCAGCCTGGCGCGAACGTCAGGTTCCTGGGTGCTGAGTTCGAGGGTGAGGTTCCCGAGCAGGCAGCCGTCGACCGTGCCGCAGGTCTCCTTCCTGTGCCGCTGGACCTGTGCCATGCCCTCCAGCAGCCGGCGGAGCCGGATCAGAGCGGGGTCCGGGCCGTCCAGCGCGGTGGTCCAGGCGCGGCGCTGGCCTTCCCAGTAGGCGTTGACCGCCTGGAGGGTGAGGTCCTGTTTCGAGGTGAAGAAGTGGTAGAAGCTGCCCTTCTTGACCTCTGCCGCGGCGCAGATCTCCGCTACTCCCAGGCTGCTGTACCCCCGGTGCCGCATGAGTTCGCCGGCGGCGTCGAGGAGCCGCTCGCGTGCGGTGCTGGTGCGTCCCATGGCGGCAAGTATACGGTCGGTCAACTAATTCGGAGGTGCGCCGGGTGGCGGGATAGTTGACCGGTCGTCTAGTGTGCTTCCGGAGGCGGCCCCGACACCCGCGTCCGGTTGACCGTTCGCCCCGATTCCGGGGCATACACCACTTCATGGAGGGCCACATGTCCGTACCCATCTCTGTCGTCATCGCCTACCACAGCGGATACGGGCACACGGGCCGGCAGGCGGCGGCCGTGGCGGAGGGCGCCGCGGCGGTGCCCGGCGTCCTGGCCGATCTGCGGGACGTCTCCACGCTCGACGAGGGCCTGTGGGCGGCTCTGGCGGAGGCGGAGGCGATCGTCTTCGGCTCCCCCACGTACATGGGCGCCACCTCTGCCGTGTTCCAGCGCTTCGTGGAGGCCAGTGCCCCCGTCTGGGCCGCGCGCGGCTGGCAGGGCAAGCTCGCCGCCGGGTTCACCAACTCGGCGGGGGTGAACGGCAACAAGGACAACGCGCTGCTGTCCATGACGGTCCTGGCGGCCCAGCACGGCATGAACTGGGTTCCGCTTGGCCTGCTGCCCGGCTGGATCTACAGCTCCGGCGGCAGTCCCGAGGACCTGAACCGGCTGGGTTCGTTCGTGGGAGCCATGGCGCAGTCGCCCTCCGACCTCGGCCCGGAGGAGTCCCCTGCAGAGGCCGATCTGCGGACCGCGCGGCACCTTGGCGAGCATGTCGCCCGGACGGCCCTGCAGTTCGTGCACGGGCGCGAGGCCGTCGAAGCCCTGGTGGTGACGGCGTGAGCGCCGGACGCCTCGGTGATCTGCTGGGCATCGCCCTTCCCGTCGTGCAGGGCCCGTTCGGCGGGGGCCTGTCCTCGGTCGCACTGGCCGCGGCCGTGTCCGAAGGGGGAGGGCTGGGCTCCTACGGGGCGCACCTCCTGGACCCGCGAGAGATCACGGGCCTCGTCGGAGAGTTGAGGGCCCGCACCGGCCACCCGTTCGCCATCAACCTCTGGGTCCCCCACCAGGACGAGGCCGGACCGTGGCCGGACGCCGCCGAACTGGCCCCGCACATCCGGCGGCTGCACCCCTGCTACGACGAACTCGGGCTGCCCGCGGTGGCGGCCGAGGACATCACGCCGGGGCCGGACTTCGACGCCCAGGTGGACGCGCTGCTCGCGGCAGCGCCCCCGGTCATCAGCTTCGTGATGGGCCTCCCGCCCCGAAGGGTGATGGACGAGGCCCGCCGCCGCGGCATCGCGGTGATCGGCACGGCGACCACCGTGGACGAGGCAGTCGCACTGGAGCGCGCCGGCGTCGACGCCGTCGTGGCCTCCGGCGCCGATGCCGGCGGCCACCGGGGCGCCTTCCTGCGGCCGGTACGGGAGTCGCTCGTGGGGACGTTCTCGCTCGTGCCCCAGGTAGCCGACGCCGTGAGCGTTCCCGTCATCGCCGCCGGCGGGATCGCCGACGGCCGGGGGATGGCCGCGGCGCTCACCCTGGGCGCCGACGCCGTCCAGATCGGCACCGCCTTCCTCGCCACCCGCGAATCAGGGGCGAGCGAAGCCCACAAAAGGGCACTCGGCTCCCTCGAGGCCCGCACCACCGTTCTCACGCGTCTCTTCACGGGCCGGACCGCCCGCGGAATCGTGAACCGGTTCGTCCGTGACATGGCCCCGTACGAGGAGACCGTGCCCGCGTACCCCGTGCAGAGCGCACTGATGCAGTCCGTCCGCCGTGAAGCCGGTGCCCAAGGGCGGGAGGATCTCAGCAGCCTGTGGGCCGGCCAAGCCGCGGTACTTGCCGGCGGCGCACGTGGGGCGCGGGACTACCTCAGCTTGCTCATGGACGACTTCCGGGCACGGGGAGGTCAGGGAGCCTGACAGGTCGGATCGTCGACGACGACGGTGTTGGCGGGGACGATGACGGGCGGATCGTCGTGCCTCACCCAGCGGGTGGTGACATAGGCGCGCTTGCCGACTCCCACGCATTCGGTGGTGAGGTTGCCGAAGCCGTCGGGCATGTTGAAGACCTCGGCCGGCGTGTTGTCCCCCGAGCGTCCCTGGACCGGCGCGTCGCCTTTGCCGCGCTCGTCGTTGTACTGCTGGGTATAGTCGGTGACCAGGTCGATGGCCGCGATCACCGGAATCACGCGCCGGAACGCAGGGGACATGCCGTGCATCGTCGATCCTCTCGGACAGGGAGCGGGTGGGGTGGAAGCTGGGGCGAGGGGAGCGGGTTGGTGCCGCGAGCGGGGCACAAGCGGTGGCGGCGCTGACGCGCCGCGCACGGAAGACCTCATGGGGGCGTTCAGCCGAAGGTGGCTTCCGGTGGGATGTGGAGGGTGAAGGCGCAGGATTTGTAGGGCCGGCCGGTGATCTGGAGTTGTACGCGGTGCGCGCCGGGGTGGTATCGGCGTGTGCTGAGTGGCCGGAGCGGGTGGCGGCGGACGCCCGAGCGGCGCTCGCCGGGGAGGAGGTCGCGACTGGTGAGTTTGAAGACCTTGGGGGAGAGGCTGCCGTTCGCCTTTCGGTAGTGGACGACGTAGTCGATGACGAGACGCGCGTTACGGGGGCCCAGTGTTGGTGACCTCGTAGTCGAAGACCAGTTCCTCACCCAGGTGCACGTGGGGTGTGCGGACGTCGGGGCTGACGACCCGGACACGGACGTCGGGGTCGTGGCCGAGGAGGCCAGCGCGTCACGGTCGCCGGCCTTGACGAGGGTCCGCAGGCCATGCCGGACCAGGGCCGGTGTGGTGGGGCGCGGGCTCGGCGAGCCAGCGGGCGGCGGTGGCGACGGCCGTGCCGGGGTGGTCGTGGCTGATGTCGTTGAGGTGGTTGGCCACTGAGCGCCTGACGTACTCGCTCGGGTCTCGGTACAGCGCGTCCAGGACGGGCAGGGCCGGGGTGGGGTCGGCGACGAACGCGGTCAGCCGGGGCGCACGGGCAGGCGCGGGCGGGTGCCCTCGCGCGCGAGGCGTCGGCCGTGCGGATCGGGATGACGGATCCACAGCACCGCCCGTTCCAGGGCGCGTGGTGGATCGGCGCTGAAGAAGGGGCGTACCGCCATCTCCGCGGTGAGCAGCGGAGTGAGGGCGGCGAGCAGATCGAGACCCGGCTCGAACATGTCGGACGCCAGGGCGCGTTCGTCGACGGCCGCGTTGACGGGGAAGGTCATCCAGCCAGTGAATTCGGGTCGGCGCAGGGCCGCGTGGACGACGTCGGCGAAGGCGGGGTAGGCGTCCGGAACGTCGGCGAGGACGGCTTCCTTCACGGCGGTGATGCGCCGACTGAAAGCCAGGTCCTCCAGCAGGGCTCCGCAGCCGCGGAGGGCAGTCGCCGGTGCGGCGCCCGCTGCCGCCATGACGGAGGCCAGCAGCTCCTTGGTGCGAGGGTTGATCAGTTCGTCGGCCGTGGGCACGACTGTCCCTTTTCCTCGGTGCCGTACCGGGCGGCGTGCTCGCCCTGTGTGGTCGGGCGCGCCGCCGGTACCGGCTCGGCTAGGGCTGGGTGCTGTGCAGTACTTCGGCGTGCCGCATCTCGTGGACCTCGCCGATCAGGCTGAAGAACTCCCCGGCGGCCGGGTCTCCGGGCATCTCCTCCGCCGCGCGGGCGGCTGCCTCCGGGGAGGCCCAGAGGATGAGGTCGAGCAGGGAGCCGTCCTCGTACCGGGCGAGGTGCGCGCCGAGGAAGTCGGACCCGTACCGCTCACGCAGAAGGGCGATCAGCCTGGCGCGGTGGGCGGTCAGCCGCTCGGGGTCGGCGCAGGCGAAGCGGACGTATTCGATCGTCGTGCTCATGGGAACCCTTCCTTTATCGCCTCACGGATTCGGATCTCTGAATCCGTGAATGGAAGCTATCACGGATTCGGCGCAGGGAATCCGTGGGTCCGGTAGGTTGATGACATGTCCCTCAAGAACCTGCGCGAGATGCCGTGGATCGGCGAGCGGCCGGTCCTCGACGTGGCCAACACCGTCGTCGTCGGAGCCGGTCACGCGGGTGGCGACGTCGACCTGCTGGCCGAACCGGAGCTCCTGGCGTCCTGGCGGGAGAAGGCGTGCGACCGGGAGCTCGCCGACCTCCCCCTGGAGGATCTCGCGGAGCTGCGCGCCCCGGTCAGGGCCGCGCTGGACGCGGCGGCGCGGCAGGCCCCGGTGCCGGGGCCGGCGAGGGCGCGACTCAACGCGCTGGCCGCGCGGGCCCCCGTGACCTTCCGGGTCGACGATGCCGGCCACCTCACGGAGCAGGAGGCTGGCGGGCCGGTCGCGGCGACGGTCGCCCGGCAGGCGCTCGTGCTGGCCGCCGGGCCGGAGCAGGCGCGGTTGCGGTGCTGCCCCGCGCCGAGCTGCGGGATGTTCTTCCTCGCGCGCAGACGGGATCAGGCGTGGTGCTCCATCGGCTGCGGCAACCGGGCGCGCGCCGCCCGCCGCAGCGAGCAGCGCGCGGACTGAACCCGACCCTTCCCTTCGTCAGCCGTCGACGAGCTCGCCGTAGAGGCGTGTCGGGTTGTGCAGCGAGACGAGGTGGGCGTGGATCAGTCTGAGATAGCCCTTGAGGTGGAGAGAGAGCAGATCGGCGGGGGAATCGCCGGCGCCGATCTCCCGCAGCCTCTCCTCGCTGATCACCCAGATGTTGCCGATCTCGACAGTGGCGCCGCCGGGCCGGGGCATTGTTATCGTCCGCTGCTCCAGCAGGTCGAGGCGGAGGAGTTCCTTCATGAAGTCCCGGGTCGGCATCACCTCCCGGGCGCACTGCAGGAGGAGTTCGACGCGCTCGGTCAGGAGTGGTGTGAGGGAGCCGTCCTCCTCGAAGAGGCGCTCGCCCTCGACTGTGCTCCAGCCGTCGTAGTCGGCGTCGATGTACACGCTCATCTCTTCGTCGTCCTCCACGACCGGGAAGAACGGGTACGCGCGGACCGAGGCGGGCCGGTACGCGTGGGGGCGCCACTCGCCGTCCTGTGTGACGTACTGGTTGCGGCCCCGTTCAAGGCCCAGCAGCGCGCACGGGGTGAGCCCTCTCGGGCCCTCGGAGAAGACGATCGGATAGGTCACCGCCGCCTCCGGGAACTCCGCCCCCAGGAGTGTGGCGAGCTGCTGCGGCGCGCCGTACCGCTCGGTCTGCGGCAGGGTCACGCGCAGTGAGGCGTGCTCTTCCTTGTTCAGTGGCACCGGCCGCATGAGATCTCCCCTCCTCACCAATAACGGATTTGAAATGCAAATCCGTGAGACACGCTGTCAGTCTCCGCGTGAGTCGGCGCCGGATCGGGGTCGATGCCGGGCCGTCCGGCCGCCGGGCGGCCGCTGCGCGGCCTCTGCGTGGCCGTCGGGTGTGGCGAAGGCGACCAGGGGTCGGCCTTCGTTGCCGGGCAGGGTTCCGGACCGGATCGCGGTGCGCCACCCGGCAAGGGAGCTGGGGAAGCCGACCCTCCGGTGGGCCGCGTCCTCCCGCCGCGGGTGCGGTCTCGGATCGGTGGCGGGGAAACACGCCGGTGAGGCTGATCCACCGGCGGAACCCCGCCCGGACGGAGGCGTGTGCGTGAGCTGGGCCGTCAGAGTCCAGGACGTCCATGTCGGGGCTCAGGTTGGACCCCCGGCCGAGGGGTGGCGCGGCGTCAGGGCGTGGCGAAGAGCGTCAGTGCGGCCCGGACGGCTCGTTTGAACGGCTCCGTGCTGCCGCTCGCCCGGCACAGTACCTGGGTGCCTTCGAGGAGGGTGACCAGCAAGGCGGCCTTCTCCTCTGCGTCGGCCGTCGCGAGTCCCGCCTCCCGCAGGTTTCGGGCGAGCTGTTCGGTCCACGAGCCGAAGGTCGCGGCGGCAGCCTGGCGCAGCTCACCGTTCTCCTCGTCCGCGGGGACGGTCACGGCGGCGACGGCGCATCCGGCGCCTCGGGTCGCAGCCTGGGCAACGGGCCGTGCGAACTCCACGAAGGCCGTGGCGACGCCCTTCGGGTCGGCCGCGCCGAGCTCGGCGAGCCGGTCGCGTACCTCGCGCCCGTGCCGTGTGGCGGCTTCCGCGGCCAACTGGCCCTTGCCGCCGGGGAAGTGGTGATAGATGGCGCCGCGGGCCGCCCCGCTTCGCGCGAGCACATCGGTGAACGACATGCCCTGCAAGCCGTGTTCCCGCAGTGCGTCCACCGCGGCATCCACCATCCGGCCCCGGGTCTCCTTGGCCATCGCGCCCGGTCCTCCCTCTCGTTCCCCACACACCCCCGGGGGCCGGCAGGTCGATCCGGAAGAGCTTGCCGCAGCGGTGGGGCCCGACACCGCCGCTGTGTTGGCCATGGCACCGGCCATGCCGACCGGTGCACTGCTCGGCCCGAGTCACTGGAAGGCTCTCGCTCCTGTTCTGGAGAGGCATGACTGCTGGCTGATCCACAACGCGGCGATGGAACGCATCCTGTTTGACGTCAACCGCCCGGCGCATCCGGCCGCGCACCCCGCTCTCGCGGAGCGGACCATCACCGTCGGCTCGGCGTCCAAGGAGCTGCGTCTGATCGGCTGGCGGGTGGGGTGGGTCGTGGGTCCGTCCCGGATCATCTCCGACATCGCACTGGTGGGGATGACCAATGTCGTGTGCCAGGTGGGAATCGCCCAACAGGCCGTCGTCGCAGCGCTCGACGCGTCCGGCGCCGATTTGAGGACGTCGCCACGGCCACACGCGTCTGGGAGCGGCGCCGGGACATCGTGATGCGGCAGCTCGACGGCTACCCGCTCGTACGACCGCACGGCGGCTGGTCCCTTCTGCTCGACACCGCCACGCTGGGACTGGCTCCGGGTGAGGCGTCCGAGCGTCTGTTCCACCGCGGGCGGGTCGCCGCGACGCCAATGACGGGGTGGGGACCCAGTGGAGACAGGTATCTGCGGCTGGTCTTCGCCAACGAACCCACCGACCGTCTCGGCGATCTGCGCGAACGCTTCCGTGCGGCCTTCGGATGAAGGTCAGTCAGCCTCAGGTCGCACACGGTCGCGACCTGGGCTTGATGTGGGGAAGGCAGTCGTGCACCCAGCATGACCGTGTGACCGAAACACTGCCGGGACTGCACATGTCCCTTCTGGAAACCGTGCTTGTGGTAGGTGCCGTCGCGCTTGTGACGGCCCGCTGGCTCCCCCGACGGATGCGTCGGCCTGCCGCGTTCGGTGCCGGAGTCGTGGTCCTGTTGTCCGGTGTGGCGCTGGTGGTGGGTCCGGTGCGCTGGCAGATGGTGCCCGTCCTGGTCGGCACCGCACTCGTCCTGCCGTTCGCCGTCGCGGCCGAGCTGCGAGCGCGCGGCGGCCGGGCGCCGCGCAGGGCTCGATGGTGGGCGGCTTTGCCGGCGTCGCTGGTGTGTCTGTGTCTGATCGCGGTCGGCCCGGCCGCCGCCTGGGCTTTGCCCGTGCCGGTGTTCCCGGCGCCGTCCGGCTCCTTCGCCGTGGGCACCAGCGTGGTGCAGTGGACCGACCCCGGCCGGCCCGAGAACGCCACCTCCGAGGCTGACGATCGGCGCACTGTCGTCGTGCAGTTGTGGTACCCGGCACGAAAGAGCCCGTCGGAGGCGCGGCGTGCCGCGTACCTCGGACGCACGGACCGCGAGGTGGAGATCGTCTCGGACGCCCTCGCCGCTTACGCCGGCATACCCGGATTCCTGCTCGACGGCCTGCCCCGCGCCCGTACCCACGCGGTGGTCGACGCGCCGGTGGCCGGCGGCAACGGACGCTTCCCGGTCGTGCTGTTCTCCCCGGGTCTGGGCGGCGTACGTACCCAGAATTCGGCGTGGGCGCAGGAACTGGCCAGCCACGGCTACGTCGTCGCGGCCCTCGACCATCCCTACGACTCGGCCGCCGTCGTCCTCGCCGACGGCCGGACCATCCGCACGAAGGTCACCGCCACGGGTGATGATGACCGTGACGAGGAGCTGGCTGTCGGGTGGACCGCAATCCGGGCAGCCGACCTGAGCTTCGTTCTCAGCCAGTTGGACCGTGTAACGCGAGGCGAGATCCCGGGGCCTGTGAGCGGGCGCATGGACACCGGACGGGTCGCCGTTGCCGGTCACTCCCTCGGCGGGGGAGCCGCCCTGCAGGCAGCTCGCCAGGACGATCGGTTCGACGCCGTCATCGACCTGGACGGCTTTCCGCACGACCCCGCCCCGACACGTTTCCCGCAACCGGTGCTGGCGCTGACCCAGGACGTCAGCCGGGACATCGACCCGGACTACCTCCCCCGCCTCACTCATGTGCTCAGCTTGAGCGGCGCGACCAGTTACCGGCTCACCGTCCCCGGCGCGGCCCATCTCACGTTCACGGACGCGCCGCTCTACATGCCCCCGGTGGAGTCGCTCCTCGGATCACAGGACCGTACCGATGGGCCGCGTATCACCGCCGCCGCGTCCCTGGCCTTCCTCGACACCACGCTGCGCGACCAGCCGGATGACCTGGCCGCCGTTCTGCGCGCTCACGGTGTTCTCACCGTCCACTCCCCGCGCGGCAGTGGCTGAGGAAGGGGTGTGGCCCGCCCGCTGCCGCCGGCGCCTGGGCGGCCGGTCCGTGCGACCGTCACAGCAGGGGGTACGGTCCGTCGGTCGGAGTCGGTGCTACACGGCGGCGGGCCAGCTCTGTTGGTCGAGGATGCACGCCACCGCGTCGGGGTGGGCGAGCGGGGGTAGTGCCCGGTGCCCGGGACGGCGGATCGGGCTGCGTAGTCGCAGGTGGCCCGGACATCGCGCGGAGCATCCGGGGTAGTCCGAGCCCGGAGCGAGTTCTATCGGGGGGCACGACCATCAGCCGGCCGTCTCGACGCCCGAGGCGTCCAGCCCTGATGGGCCCTCTTGAGGACCTCCATATGCCGCCGTGCTGGGGGTCACGCCCACAGCGGGCGCCGTCAGTCCCGCCGCGATAGCAGCCGGACGGGAATGACGACCATGACTTGGGTTCTGTCTCCCGCTGGGTTCATTGATTCACACGGCCTTGGGCAGGTTCGGTGGCTGGGGTCGGAGGCCGAAGGGATGGGGGCCGCCCCGTACACCTGGGCGAGAGTGGCGGCCCGCTGTCGGCGGACGAGGTCGGCGGTGCCGAAATGGACGCCAGCCCGGATGTATAGAGGCCGGAGAAGTGGTGCGGGGTGCGATGCGGGAACCATGTCCGGAGTGAACGAGGGCGGGCTTGCACGAGGGCGCGGTTTTGGCAGCATGCCCCGCCCTGACCGGAGGGATGGGCTGTTGGTCATGACGCTCGTTTGACGCTCTGTGCCCCCGCACGCAGGCCAGTCGGCCGAGAAATGGCCTCTGACCCGGGTCTTTCCGAGACCCGCTCAGTCCGACATTTTTCCGATGACGTCGCACGTGGAGTGTGTGGCGATTCTTGAGCTCGCAGCAAAGGGCCGCTGACCTGCTGATTTTCTGATTCCCCAGGTTGCGGGCGGGTCGTGCCGACATGTTTCCGTAGGTTCACCGCGTGGAGCATGCTGTAGGTTCCTGCCACACGTCTCACCTGCGTTTCGCAGCAGGGGTGTGAGTCGAGAACGCTCGGCCTCAACTCCGTAAGGGACGGGTTCGGGAAATGTCTTGACGCTCGTTCGACGCTGTTTCTGACGGAGCGTGACAGGGCCTGCTTCATTTCCCGGTAGTCGTGCTCGATGCGCCAGCGGAGCTTGGCGAGCCGGACCAGGGTGGTCAGTGGGGTGTCGGCGGGCAGGTCGGAGAGCCAGAACTGGACCGGCTCGGTCTCGGCGGCGGGCCACTCGGTCAGCAGCCAGCACTCGGGCAGCTCCGGGCCCTCGGTGGTCCTGGCGGATCTCGCGTCCGGCAGGCCGGATACGCAAGGCCACGGCGGCCGCCCCGGGTGATGCGGGCGGCTGCGTGCAGCAGCCGGTAGCGGAGCTTCTTTGGCTCGGCGGTGGCCAACTCGCCTGCCAGCAGCAGTGTTTGAGTCCAGGCGAGCAGGTCGGCGCCGGTCAGGGCGAGCTCCAGCCAGGCGGCGTTGATCTGGAAGTGGCGGGAGGGGAAGCGGCCCAGGCCGGTGGTCTTGCCGTTGCGGATGCGGTCCTCGACGCGGGCGTGTCCGCGATGGCGGACCTCCAGGTGCTGCAAGGAGCCCTCGCCGTAGGGGGTGTCGGTGAGGAAGACCTGGTGGCGCATGCCTTCGCAGTCGATCACGCCGGTCAGCTCCGCGACTTCCGCGCCCTGGCGCAGGGTGCCGTCCTGTTCGAGTGCGGGATGCCAGACCTGCTCGGGCAGGGCTCGGATCGCCTGGCGGATCGGCTCGGTGACGGCGTATCCGACGGAGAAGTAGGTGAGGATTCCGCATGAGCGCAGGGCCCGCACGTAGTCCAGGAACGCTTCGCTCCTCCGGCGCTGTCGGCGCGGATGAGGATGGGTGTGCTGTGGCGGTGGGTGTCGGGGGTCTGGGCAAGTGCCTGGTCGAGGACGGTGATGTGGTCGACGGCGGTGTTGGCGCCGGCGTTGCCGGGCCTGAGGACTCCGGCCAGGGCTTCGCCAGTGTTGTCCAGGAAGCACAGCGGCGGGTGGTAGCCGAAGCCGCGCTTGTAGGTCGCCGCTGCCTGCTCTTTCTCGGAGTGGCAGGTGACCAGGGTGGCGTCGAGGTCCAGGACCAGGCCGGGCAGGTCGCGTCCGCCCGCGCGGGCTGCGGGTATCCCTGCCCTGGTCTCGGCGGCCTGCAGCCAGGCGATCTCCCGGGCGGTGGCCCTGGCCGAGCGCAGGCGGGCGAGTCCTGCCGAGTCGATGCCGGCCAGCAGGCGCCAGGCGGTCGGGCCGGAGGCGACGGGGCCGAACACCTCTGCCTGATCGCGCAGCAGGGCCAGGTCCGCTATCGCCTCGCCGCCGTCGGCGAGCATGACCGCGAAATCGACCGCGATCCGGCCGGGATCGTGCCCGGTGCCACGCGGCCGCAACCGGCGCAATGCATCCATGAAGGCGCTGGTCAGACCAGTGACATCGGCGAGATCGGCCAGCAGGCGGGATCCGGCGTGGCTGACCACCCCGTGACCGTCGGCCGACACGACGAGCTTGGGACGCGACCGGATGGGCTGCACGCAGAAAGTGCCTTCCCGCTGTGATGACAGAGGCCTTAGACAAGCCTCATCAGAAGGCACTTTCGCTTTTCCGACCAAGACTCGGACACCGCGGCAAGTGAAACGCCCAGGCTGGACCGGGTGAATGGGGACGCCCGAGTCCCGGCGGGAGTTGGGTGCGCCGAAGCGCCGGACCGGCCGCCTCGGAGGGAGGGGGCCGGTCCGGCGCTTCGGCGCGTCACAGCTCAGGGCGTCTGCCAGCTGTGCGGGGGGTGGAAAGGGCGGGGGCGCCAGGAGGTGGTGCCGGGGGTGGACGCCTGCGCGTCGACGTCGGCCCGGGTGGCACGGCTGAGCAGCAGGGCCGCGAGGGCGGCCAGTTCCTCGTCCGTGGCTTGGCCCTTCTCGATGCGGATGGGGGGCGGGGGAGTGAGCATGGGACCTCCGTCACTGTGGGGCGGCCGTGCCGTCACTGAGGGGGGTTGCCGTGCTTGCGGGCGGGGTGGTCGGCGTGCTTGGTGCGCAGCATCGCCAGTGAGCGGATGAGGACCTCGCGAGTGTCGGCGGGGTCGATGACGTCGTCGACGAGGCCGCGCTCGGCCGCGTAGTAGGGGTGCATCAGTTCCGCCTTGTACTCCTTGACCAGCTCGGCCCGCATGGCTTCGGGGTCCTCGGCCTCGGCGATCCGGCGGCGGAAGATGACGTTGGCCGCGCCCTCGGCGCCCATGACGGCGATCTCGTTGGTGGGCCAGGCGTAGGTGAGGTCGGCGCCGATGGACTGGCTGTCCATGACGATGTAGGCGCCGCCGTAGGCCTTGCGCAGGATCAGGGAGATCCGCGGCACCGTGGCGTTGCAGTACGCGTACAGCAGTTTGGCGCCGTGGCGGATGATGCCGCCGTGCTCCTGGTCGACGCCGGGCAGGAACCCGGGGACGTCCAGGAGGGTGACGATCGGGATGCTGAAGGCGTCGCACATCTGCACGAAGCGGGCGGTCTTCTCGCTGGCCTCGATGTCCAGGACACCGGCGAGCACTCTGGGCTGGTTGGCGACGACGCCCACCACCTGCCCGCCGAGACGGGCCAGCGCGCAGATGATGTTGCGCGCCCAGCGCTCGTGGACCTCCAGGTACTCGCCGTCGTCGACGATCTCCTCGATGACCTCCGCCATGTCGTAGGGCCGGTTGCCGTCCGCCGGGACCAGGTCGGCGAGGGTGTCGCAGCGACGGTCGTGCGGGTCGTCGCACGGCACCGCGGGCGGGTTCTCCCGGTTGTTCTGCGGGAGCAGGGACAGGAGGTAGCGGACCTCCTGGATGCAGGTCTCCTCGTCGTCGTGGGCGAAGTGGCAGACGCCGCTGGTCTCGGCGTGCACGTCCGCGCCGCCGAGGCCGTTCTGGGTGATCTCCTCACCGGTGACCGCCTTGACGACGTCCGGTCCGGTGATGAACATCTGCGACGTCTCGCGGACCATGAACACGAAGTCGGTGAGTGCGGGGGAGTAGGCGGCACCTCCGGCGCACGGGCCGAGCATCACCGAGATCTGCGGGATGACGCCGGACGCCCGGGTGTTGCGCTGGAAAATGCCGCCGTAGCCGGCGAGCGCGGTGACGCCCTCCTGGATGCGGGCGCCGGCGCCGTCGTTGAGGGAGACCAGCGGTGCGCCCGCCGCGATGGCCATGTCCATGATCTTGTGGATCTTGTTGGCGTGGGCCTCGCCCAGCGCACCGCCGAAGATCCGGAAGTCGTGGGCGTAGACGAACACCGTGCGGCCCTCCACCGTGCCCCAGCCGGTGATCACACCGTCCGTGTACGGCTTCCTGGCCTCCAGACCGAATCCGGTCGCCCGGTGTCGGCGCAGCTGCTCGACCTCGCGGAACGAGCCCTCGTCCAACAGCAGGCCGATGCGCTCGCGCGCGGTCAGCTTGCCCTTGGCGTGCTGCGCCCGCGTCGCCTTCTCACTAGGGCCGGCCAGCACCTGGCGGCGTATCCCGGCCAGCTCCGCGACGTGGGACCTCATGTCTCCCCCTGATGGGACGGGATGTCAGTTGCCGAGCCGACGCAGACCGTTCATCTGGAGCACGGCGAAGGCCGCGACGACGGCCGCTTGGAGCGGGGTCCACACCGTGCCGACGGTGTTCGGGTCCAGCCAGCCGAAGACCACGGCGGCCACGCTCGCGACCGCCCACAGCAGGTTCGCCTCGATGACCACCTTGGTGGCCGCGGTGGACGGCACCGGACGGCTGGCCAGCACGGCGACCAGTGCGCCGTAGACGGTGAGGAACACGCCGATGCCGCGGAGGAAGCTGGTGTCGAGGCCGAGCAGGTCCCCCACCGGGCCGGCGGCGAACAGGTAGATGAGGCCGTTGCCGCCGGTCACGACGGCGTCGAGGCCGAGGAAGAGACGTAACGGACGCGCGGCCTCCGCGCGCCCCTGGGTCGTCACGGCGCGGGCCGGCGACTGGCTCGTGGTCATGTGGTTCTCCAAAGGTCGAGGGGCGGTTTCCACTTCCGATCCGGATCGTTACAGGCAGTGCTGACCAGCGGCTGACGTGCCGCTTACGCGCGGCGTCGGGACCGGTGGCGTCAGGTGAGCTGGAGCAGGGGAGCGCGCACGTCACCGGACAGGGCCGGGTCGTGGGACAGGATGGCGCTCTCGACCTGCCGCAGCGCGGGGGAGGGCTCGATGCCGAGTTCGTCGGCGAGGTGGCGGCGCATACGGCGGAACACATCCAGGGCGTCGGCCTGGCGGCCCGCGCAGTACAGGGCGATCATCAGCTGCTCGCAGAAGCGTTCCCTGAGCGGGTGGCTCGTGTGGGTCTCGGCGAGTTCGGCCAGGACGGCGGCGTGCCGGCCGAGCCGCAGCTCGGCGTCGAAGCGGAGCTCCATGGCCCGCATGCGGTACTCCTCGTAGCGGGCGCCGGCGAGTTGGCACAGGGTCCCGCCGGTGAAGCCGCCGAAGACCGGCCCCCGCCACATGGCCAGGGCCTGTCTCAGTAACCGGGCCGCCTCCTCCGGTGAGCCCGAGCCGAGGGTCTCGGCCTGGCGGACCGTCCTGACGAACTCGGCGGCGTCCAGCTCCCCCTCGTTGACCGTCAGGCGGTAGCCCGAGGGGTGGATGGTGACGCGCGAGGTGGTGCGGTCGGGCTCCAGGCCGCGCAGCTTACGGCGCAGCCGGCTGACATGGGCCTGCAGGGCGTTGGCCTGGTTGTCCGGGGCGCCCTCGCCCCACATCTCCTCGACCAGCGCCTCACCGGAGACCGACTGGCCCTCGCTGACCAGCAGCGTCTGGACCAGGGTCCGTTGCAGATCGCCGGAGATCTCGGCCGGTCCCGACGCGGTGCGGATCTGCAGTGCCCCGAGGATCGAGAACCTCAGCATGTTTCCCCCTTGGCGATCAGTGCGGCAGAGAGTGGTCGGGGGGGCCGGTCGCGGCGGTCCGTCTCTGCGGCCGAGGCCGCGTGGCGGTCTCCCGGCCGGTTTCCGTCACGGGGTTTCCTCCCGACTCCATCCTGGCACAGAATGATTCCTTTGGGAAGGTATTTTTCTGCTGCACGCGTCCGAGTCGTGCCGACAAGGGCGCTGACCTGTGCGGTTGCCGGACGACAGAGGTCAAGCGGAAGTGGTGGTGGTGGATGCGGACGTGTCTGCGCCCCGGCGCACCGCCCAGTGCCGGGCGGTGCGCCGGGGCGCGTGTGTCCGTCGGCGCGGGGGTCGCCGACGGTGCGTGCGGCACCGGGGCCGCGCGGCCGGTGGGGCGGGGCCGCGCCGGAAGCCGGGTGCCGGGGCGTATACGACGAGCGGAGAGGGCAGGATTCGAACCTGCGTGGGCTTTGTGGGCCCGACCGTGAGATTGCTCTCTGGTCCCCGTTGAGCCGCTCCGGGCACCTCTCCTTGTGTGGCCGTTGGTGCGTGGCCGTTTTCGCGGAGAGGGCAGGATTCGAACCTGCGTGGGCTTTGTGGGCCCGACCGTGAGATTGCTCTCTGGTCCCCGTTGAGCCGCTCCGGGCACCTCTCCTTGTTCCCGGCTTCCGGTCTCCCGTGCCGTTCACGAGAACAACATTGGCAGGGAGATCTGACAAAGCGCTGACGTTTCTCTGACTCGATCTGAGAATTCCCGTCCGGTCTTTTCCCGCACCTGCCCTCGATGCTCTACTCGGGACGACGGAAAACGCTCCCGAAAGGGGAAAACAATGACCGTGACCGCCATGGACAACCCGGTTCTCGAGGCGATACGCACCCATACGTCAAGCGAGAACCCCAGCGCGTTCCTGGCCCTCAACAGCGGAAACGACGTCTTCACACTGGCCGGTGCCGACGGCGTCGTCGTGTACCGCCGCACGGGTCGGTTCGCCGTCCAGTTCGGCGGCCCCTTCGCCGCCCCCGACGACCACGACCCTCTCCTGGAGGCCTTCCGCCGGCACGTCCGCGACGAGGGCCGCACCCTGGTCGCCATCCAGCTCCAGCGCGCCGACGCCGAGCACTACGCCCGCCGCGGCTTCACCGTCAACCAGGTCGGCGCCTCCTGGGCCGTCGGCCTGCCGGACTTCACACTGCGCGGCACCCGCTTCATGCAGCTGCGCAACAAGATCTCCCGGGCCCGCCGCAACGGCCTGGTCGTCCAGGAGGTCTCCGCCGACGACTGGCAGGACGCGATCGCCGCCATCGACCGGGCCTGGCTCGGCTCCAAGGGCGGCGCCCAGCAACTGGAGTTCCTGGTCGGCCAGATCGGCGGACCGGCCCAGGCACACCGCCGGCTGTTCACCGGCACCATCGACGGCAGCCCCGTGGCGTACATCTCCTACTCGCCGGTGTACGGCGGCCGGGCCGGCTGGATGCACGACCTGAGCCGGCGCGTCCCGGACAGCTCCCCGGGACTGATGGAGGCCATCAACGCGACCGCCGCCGAGGTGTTCCGTTCGGAGGGCGTCGAGTGGCTGCACTTCGGCTTCACCCCGTTCACCGGCCTCGACGCCGGCCACGAGATCGACGGCCACAGCCCGGCGTTCCAGTGGCTGATGCACGCCCTGTGGGCCGAGGGGGCCGCGCTGTACCCGGCGCAGACCCAGCTGTCGTACAAGCAGAAGTGGGCTCCGGACGTGGTCATTCCGGAGTACGTCGCCTTCGACGGCCCGCAGGCCTCGCTGGCGTCCTTCGCCCACGTCTTCCGTGCCTGCAAGGCGTTCTGACGACCCGTCATCTGCCACGCCCGCAGCGGGGCACTCCGGACCGACCGTGCCCGCAGCGGGGTGCGGCGTCGCGGCGCGCCGCGGGTCACCCTCCCCGCACCGCCCTCACGCACCACCCGTCTTCCGGAACAGGAGAACCAGCGATGAGCGACAACGGACCCGACACCAGCACCGAAGTCCTCCAGCACACCGTGGTCGAGCGGCTGATGGCCGTCATCGGCGCGCCCGACAACGAGGAAGTGGCGCGCGACGCGGACGCCGCCGTCCTGGCGCTCGACGAACGGCTGCGCGCCGAGTCCGCCGCCTGACGGCCGCCGCCGATCAGACCGGCATCAGTGGCACATCAGCGCGGCGCAGCACGCTGGACACGTGTTCGTCCGGTGGTCCCCCGGCGGAGTACCGCACTGTGCTCCGGCGTTCCCGGACCGCCGGGCGGGCACGCCCGCGCGTTCCCGACCGCCCGCGGGAGCACTGTCGACTCGCGGCGCCCGCAGGTCCGCCGGGCAGCGTCGCCGCCGCCCGAACCGGGCACTTCTCCCAAGGAGAGCAACGCATGCAGCGTCCGCACACACAAGAAGCCGGGGCAGCAGCCGCCTCCGCGGCCGGCCCGCGCACCGGCGCCTCGGCGACGTTCGCCGAGCTCCTCAAACGCGTCAAGGCGGAAGGTCTCCTCGACCTCGACCCGCGCTACTACGTGGGCCGTCTCGCCCTCAACACCACCCTGCTGCTGATCGGATTCGCCGCGTTCTTCGCCCTGGGCGACTCCTGGTGGCAGCTGCTGACGGCCCTGTGGATGGGGCTGTGCGGCGGCCAGTCGGCGTTCATGTGGCACGACGCCGGACACAAGGCCATGTTCCGCAGCAAGAAGGCCGCCTCCGCCGTCGGCTACATCCACGCCAACCTCGTCAACGGGGTCAGCTACGGCTGGTGGGTCAACCACCACAACCGACACCACAGCAACCCCAACCACCTGGACAAGGACCCGGACATCGGCCGGCGCACCGTCATCTTCGACGTCAAGCAGTACCCCAGCCGGCGGGGCACGCAGAAGTTCGTCGTGCGCCACCAGAGCGTGCTGTTCTTCGTGCTGCTCGTCCTGGAGGGCTTCAAGATGCTCCGGACGGCCGTGGTGTCCATCGCGCAGGGCAAGACCAAGCGGCCCGTGCTGGAGTCGTTCCTGGTCGTGCTGCGCGCCGCGGTCTACTGCGCCCTGGTCTTCACGGTTCTCTCGCCGGTCCTCGCCGTCGCGTTCATCCTCGTGCAGCACGCCGCCCTGGGCGTCTACTTCGGCATGATCTTCGCCCCGAACCACAAGGGCATGGACGTCCGCGACGGCGAGGAGGAGACCCTGGACTGGCTGGAGCGCCAGGTCCTCACCTCCCGCAACATCCGCCCGAACCCGGTGGTCGACTTCCTCTACGGCGGCCTCAACTACCAGGTCGAGCACCATCTGTTCCCGGCCATGCCGCAGAAGCACCTGCCGCGCGCCCGGGAACTGACCCGCGCCTACTGCGCCGAGCGCGGGGTGCCGTACCACGAGGTCGGCTTCTGGACGTCCTACCGGGAGGTCGCCTCCTACCTGCACGAGGTCAGTGAGCCGGTGCGGGCCGGGACCGTGGAGGAGGAGATCAGGCGCCGGGCAGCCCAGGCGGCCTGACCCGGCCCGCGCCCCTCGGTCGCCGTCGGTCCGGGACCCCCCACGCTCCGGTCCCGCACGGCCCCGCACCCCCACGCGTCCACAGCCCCGGCCCCCGGGCCGCACGCCCGGGCCCGCCGTCGGCCCGGGCGGTTCCCTCACCGGAGTCCCTGAGAACCAGGAGTCCAAGGAGAGCCTCCCCATGTCCCAGACCACCACGGCGGCGGTCGGTGTCACCGCTCCCGCCGCGATCGGGGTCCGCCTGGACCGCATGCCGATCACCCCGATGCACCGAAGACTCACCATGGTCATCGGCATCGGCCTGCTCTTCGACACGTTCGAGAACAACCTCTCGGGCACCATCGCCAAGGTGCTCCAGAGCGACTTCGCCTTCGGGTCGACCGAGCTCAAACTCGTCCTGGCCTCGGTGTTCATCGGCCAGTTCATCGGCTCGCTGGTGCTCGGCCGGATCGCCGACCGGTTCGGCCGGCGCCGGGCCTTCCTGATCAACCTCGCCGTCTACTCGGGCTTCTCCCTGCTGGGCGCCTTCTCGCCGAACGCCGCCTGGCTGATCGTCACCCGCTTCATGGCCGGCATCGGCATCGGTGCCGAACAGGTGCTGTCCGACTGCTACCTGGCCGACGTGCTGCCCGCCAAGCGGCGCGGCCGGTACATCGCCTGGGCCTACACCGTCGCCTTCTGCGGGGTGCCCGCCGTCGGCTTCGCCGCACTGTGGCTGGTGCCCCTGTCCCCGCTGGGCATCGACGGCTGGCGCTGGCTGTTCGTGATCGGGTCGCTGGGCTCCGCCGTGGTGTGGGTGCTGCGCCGCCGGCTGATCGAGTCGCCGAGGTGGCTGGCCGCCCAGGGCCGCACCGAGGAGGCCGAGCTGCTGGTGGCCGAGATGGAGAAGCAGGCCTACCCGGACCGTCCCGCGACGGTTCGCCCGGTGGCCGCGGACACCGCCGGACCGGTGGAACCGGCCGCGGTGCGCCACCGTGTGCGCGACGTGTTCGGCCGCGGCATGCGGCGCCGCACGGTGGTGCTGTGGATCTTCTGCGTGCTGTCCGTGGTCGGCTACTACGGTTTCGGCACGCTGGCCCCCCAGATCGTCGCGGCCAAGGGCTATGGCATCGTCGCGGGCATCGGCTTCACCGCGCTGTCCTTCCTGGGCTACCCGGTCGGTTCCGCGCTGGCCCTGCCGATCGTCGACCGGTTCGAGCGCCGGACGCTGGTCGCGGCCTCCGCGGCGGCGATGATGGTGGCCGGCCTCGGCTTCGCCTACGCCGGATCCCCCGCGCTCATCGTGGCGTTCGGCTTCGTCTACACCCTGTGCAGCAACGTCTTCTCCAGCGTCTCGCACGTGTACCTCTCCGAGCAGTATCCGACCGCGATCCGCGCCACCGCGTCCGGCGCCGCCTACTCGCTGTCCAAACTCAGCGCTGCCGCACTGCCGTTCGTCCTGCTGCCGGTCCTGGACTCGCACGGCCCCGGTGCCCTGTTCGGGGTCATCGCCGCGGCGATGGCGGCCCTGGCGGCGACCGTCCTGCTGCTGGGCGAGCGCACCACCGGGGCTCCGGTCGACGGCGTCCCCGGCCCCCCGACCACCCCCGTGACGAAGAGGAGCTGACGATGGCCTACGTCATCGCGCTGCCCTGCGTCGACGTCAAGGACCGCTCCTGCGTCGACGAGTGCCCCGTGGACTGCATCTACGAGGGCCGCCGGGCCCTGTACATCCACCCCGACGAGTGCGTCGACTGCGGCGCCTGCGAACCCGTCTGCCCCGTCGAGGCGATCCGCTTCGAGGACGACGTGCCCGCCGAGTGGGGCGACCACACCGCCTCCAACGCCGACTTCTTCGCCGCCGTGGGCTCGCCCGGCGGCGCCGCCGCACTCGGTGCCCTCGGCCACGACTCCCCGCTGGTGCGGGCCCTGCCCGAGGCGGTGACCCGGACATGAGCGGACTCCTCGCCGGCAAGCGGATCCTGGTGACCGGGGTCGTCACGGACGCGTCCATCGCCTTCCACACGGCCCGCATCGCCCAGGAGGAGGGTGCCGAGGTCGTCCTCACCGGCTTCGGGCGCCTCTCCCTGATCGAGCGCGTCGCCGGACGGCTGCCGAAGCCGGCCCCGGTGCTCGAACTCGACGTCACCGACCAGCGGCAACTGGACGGCCTCGGCGACCGGATCCGCGAGCACACCGACACCCTGGACGGACTGGTGCACTCCATCGCCTACGGGCCGCGGGGCGCCTTCTCCTTCCTGGACGGCGACTGGAACGACGTGTCGACCGCCGTGCACGTGTCGGCGTACTCCCTGAAGTCGCTGACCACGGCCTGCCTGCCGCTGATGGAGCGGCGCGGCGGCTCGGTGGTCGGGCTGACCTTCGACGCCGCGGTCGCCTGGCCGCGCTACGACTGGATGGGCGTCGCCAAGGCCGCCCTGGAGTCGACCAGCCGCTACCTCGCCCGGGACCTGGGCGGTCGCGGCGTCCGCTGCAACCTCGTCGCGGCGGGACCGCTGCGCTCCATGGCGGCCAAGTCCATCCCCGGGTTCGCCGACCTCGCCGGGGTCTGGGAGCACCGGGCCCCGGCGGGCTGGGACCCCACCGACCCGGACCCGGCGGCCCGCGGGGTCGTCGCCCTGCTGTCGGACTTCTTCCCGCGCACCACGGGGGAGATCGTGCACGTCGACGGAGGGGTGCACATGATGGGCGCCTGAGCCCCGGGCCGGGCGCGGCGAAAGGGGCGGGAGCGGGTCGCGGACCCGGCTCCCGCCCCTTTCGCGGTGGCGCCCGCCGGCGCCTACGCGGTGTCCCCGCCCGGCAGGATCCGGCGGAAGCCGGTGTACGGGACGAGGGCCTCGGGCAGCACCACCGAGCCGTCCTCCCGCACGCCCTGCTCCAGCAGCGCGGCGACCGTGCGGCCGATCGGCAGCGCCGAGCCGTTCAGCGTGACCGCCGGCGTCCTGCTCCCGTCGGGCCGCTTGACGCGGATGTCCGCGCGACGCGCCTGGAAGGTGCCGCAGTCGGAGACCGAGGAGATCTCCCGGTAGGAGCCGCTGCCCGGCAGCCACACCTCGACGTCGTAGGTCATCCGGGCGGAGAACCCGAGGTCGCCGGCCGGCAGCAGCACCACGCGGTGCGCCAGTTCCAGGCGCTTCAGGCACTCCTCGGCGTGGTTCACCATGAGTTCGAGCTGTGCCGGGGCGTCCTCGGGGGCGCAGACGCGCACCAGCTCCACCTTCTCGAACTGGTGCAGCCGCAGGATGCCGCGGGTGTCCCGGCCGTACGCCCCGGCCTCCGCCCGGAAGCACGGCGTGCAGGCGGTGAAGGCCAGCGGCAGCGAGCGGGAGTCGAGGAGCCGGCCGGCCACCAGGTTGGTCAGCGGGACCTCGGCGGTGGGGATCAGGAACAGTTCCCGCTCACCGACCTGGGTGCGGAACAGGTCGTCCTCGAACTTGGGCAGCTGCCCGGTCCCGGTCATGGTGTCGCGGTCGACCAGGAACGGCACCGACTGCTCGGTGTAGCCGTGCTCGCGGGTGTGCAGGTCGAGGAGGAAGTCGCGCAGGGCCCGCTCCAGTCGTGCCCCGGCCCCGCGGGCGACGGCGAAGCGGGCACCGGACAGCCGGGCCGCGGCCGGGCCGTCGAGGATGCCGAGGGACTCCCCGATGTCGGCGTGGTGGCGGGCGCCGTCCGCCGGACGCGGAGCGGGACCGCCCCGGCGTATCTCCACGGTCTCCTTCTCCGAGTCGCCGTCCGGGACCGCGTCCAGGGGGATGTTGGGGACGGAGAGCAGCAGCTCGGTCAGGTGTGCTGCGGCCGTGCGGGCGGCGGCCTCGGCCCGCTGCACCTCGGTCCGCAGCGCCCGGGCGGACGCCTTTTCCTCCTCGGTCGGCGGGCCGGAGCGGCGGGCCCTGGCCGTGCGGTTCAGCTCGGTGCGCAGCCGGGTCACCTCCGCCTGCGCGCCGTTGCGCTCGCGCAGGGCGTCGGCCAGCGCGGCCGGGTCGAGGTCGTGGCGGCGGCGGGCCAGCCGCCGTACGGCCTGCGGCCCGTCCTTCAGCAGTTCTTGGGGATCGTGCACGGTGGACTCCTGACGTGTGGCGGGATGGGGTGGCCCGCGGACCGGCGGGGCGGGTGCCGTGCCGCCGGGTGCCGCACGGGAACAGCCGCCCGGCGGAGGTGCTCCGCGGGCGGCTGCCGGTATGTGTCCGGGCCGTTCAGGCCGGGGCGATGGCCAGGGCCGTGTTCTGGCCGCCGAAGCCCAGGGAGTTGCTCAGGGCGAGGTCGATGGGCATGTAGGTGGCGGCCTGGGCGAGTTTGATGTCGATCCTGGAGTCGGGCATGACGAGGTTGGCAGTGGGGGGCACGAGTTCGTGCTCGACGCTCAGCACGGTGAAGGCGGCCTCGACTGCCCCGGCCGCGCCGAGCAGGTGTCCGGTGACTCCCTTCGTGGACGTGACCAGCGGGTCCCCGCGCAGCGTCCGGCCGATCATGCGGGCTTCCGCCAGGTCGTTCAGCGGTGTCGACGTGCCGTGGGCGTTGACGTGCTGGACGTCGTCCGGGTCCGCGCCCGCGTCGGCGAGCGCGGCGCGGACGGCGGCCTCGATGCCCGCGCCGTCGGGGTGCGGCGACGTCATGTGGTGGGCGTCGGCGGTGGCGCCGTAGCCGATGATCCGGCCGTGCACATGGGCGCCGCGGGCGCGGGCGTCCGCCACCCGTTCCATGACGAGGATGCCGGCGCCCTCCCCGGCGACGAAGCCGTCCCGGTCGGCGTCGAACGGCCGGGACGCGGAGGCCGGGTCGTCGTGCCGCTTCGACAGCGCCCCCATCTGGGCGAAGCCGGCCATGACCAGTGGGGTGACCATGGCCTCGCTGCCGCCCGCGAGGACGATGTCGCAGCGGCCGAGGGCGAGCAGGTCCCGGGCCGTGCCGATGGCGGTCGCGCCCGAGGCGCAGGCGGTGGCCACCACCAGGTTGGGCCCGGTCGCCCCGAATTCGATGGCCGTCTGCCCGGCCAGCATGTTCGGCAGCTGCATGGGCAGCAGCAGCGGCGAGACCCGGTCGGCGCCCTGCTCGCGCAGCACGTGGTGCTGTTCCTCGACGGTGCCCGGGCCGCCGTCTGCGCAGCCCAGCACCACACCCACCCGCGCCCCGTCCCACGTCTGCGGATCGAGGCCCGCGTCGGCCACCGCCTCGTGCGCGGCGACCAGCGCGAACTGGACGAACCGGTCCAGGCGGTGGGCCCGCCGCGCGCTCAGCAGGCGCTCGGGGTCGAAGCCGGGCACCCGGCAGGAGATACGTACGGGGTTATCCGTCAGCAGCGGATCGAGGGCGGCGGCCGGCCTGCCGTCGCAGACCGCCGCCCAGCTCGGCCCGACCCCGATACCACCCGGGGTGACCAGGCCGAGCCCGGTGACGGCGATGTCCATGCCGGCCATCAGACCTTCGCACTCCGCTCCTCCATCAGCCGGACCATGTCGGCCACGGTTTCCGCCTCCAGCAGGTCGTCGTCGCTGACGTCCAGGCCGAGCTCGGACTTCAGCAGCAGTGACAGCTCCACCACGGCCAGCGAGTCCAGCTCGATGTCCTCCCGAGTGGCCTCCGGGGTGATGGCCTCCGGCGACACCTTGAGCTTGTTGGACAGGATTTCCTTGAGCTGCTCCAGCATGTCGGTTCCTTTCGACAGTTCTCTCGAAGGCGCAAGCGCCCGTTCTCCGCTGTGTCGGACAACGCTTGTTGGAGGGGCCGGCCCGGGCCCCGCCTGTGACGAGACGTCAGATGGTCTGCACCTCGGGCCAGACCAGCGTGGTCGCGCCCCAGGACAGCCCGCCGCCGAACGCGGTCAGCAGCAGCCGGTGCCCGGCGGTGAGCCGTCCGTCCGCCGCGCTCTCGGCCAGCAGCAGCGGCAGTGAGGCGGCGCCGGTGTTGCCGACCCGTGCGATGTTGCTCAGCCGCCGTTCGCCGGAGATGCCGAGCCGCTCCGAGACCGCCTCCAGGATGCGGGCGTTGGCCTGGTGCGCGGCGAACCGGTCGACGTCGCACGGCCGCCAGCCGGCCCGCTCTGCCGCCTCGGTGGAGGTGACGGTCATCCGCTCCACCGCGTGCCGGTAGGTGTCGCGGCCCACCATCCGGAAGAAACGGTCCTCCGGCGCGGGCTCCCGGCCGGACGACCGCTGCCGCGACCCTCCGGCCGGCACCTCGATCAGATGGCTCAGCCCGCCGTCGCTGCCCAGCACGAGCGGGCCCACCGCGCCCGGCTCCCTGGGGGAGCCGGCCCGCAGCAGTACCGCGCCCGCGCCGTCCGCGAAGATCACCGCCGTGGTGCGGTCCTCGGGGTTGATGATCGTCGTGAACGCGTCGGCGGCAATCAGCAGCACCCGGTCCGTCACCCCGGCGGCGATCAGGCCCGCCGAACTGGCCAGGCCGTACAGGAAGCCGGAGCAGACGGCGGCCACGTCGAAGGCGGGCACCTCGCCGAGTCCGAGCCGCGCCGCGACCTGCGGCGCGGTGGCCGGGCACGGCTGGTCCGGGGTGGTGGTGGCCAGCACCACCGCGCCCGCCCGCCCGTCTCCCGCCGACTTCAGCGCCCGCAGGCCCGCCTCGACCGCCAGGTCGCTGGTCGCCGTGCCCGGGGCGACCACACAGCGCCGGGCGATCCCGGTGCGCGAGCGGATCCAGTCGTCCGAGGTGTCCAGGCTCCGGGCCAGATCCTCGTTGGTGACCACGTCGGGCGGGACGTACGACCCGATCCCGCAGACCACGGCGGCCCGTCGGGTGCTCACGCGCCCGGCCCCGGACTGCTGAGGACCTCCAGGGGCAGGCCCATGTAGGCCATCCGGGCCTCGGCCATCTCGTCGGTCCACCGCTCGGCCATGTCGTAGCGCTGCTCGGGAGTGGTGTCGAGCATCCGCACGCCGGGCCAGATCTCGTAGTCGCCGATCCGGTCGGCGTGCCGGAGCATGCCCTCCTGGAACAGCTCCTCGCGGTGGATCACGAACTCCCGGTCGGGGATCTCGTCCCACAGACGCACGCCGGCCCGCAGGATCTCCAGCAGGCGCGGACGGTACTCGGGGTGCGCGGCCACGTGGTCGCGCAGGATGGTGCTGGCCACCGTCAGATGGCGGATCTCGTCGATCGCGGTGCCGCGGGAGATCTCGCCGGTGGCCGGGGACAGGGGAGTCCACTTGCGTTCGCTCAGCTCGGCGGCCGGCGCCAGCACGCCCTCGATGACGATGGCGAACACGGCGACACCGCCGGGGAAGTCGGCCTGGTCCCGGACGATGTCGAGGGTGAAGTCGACCACCGGGTCCAGCACCCGGGCGCGGTAGTCCCGGGCCATCTCGTCGATGCTCTTCAGGAGCGTGTCGGCCGGGATGCCCAGCTCCACCAGGTGGTTGCGGAACACCCGGGCGTGCCGTGCCTCGTCGAGCAACTGGGTGGCGTAGAACTCCATCTCGGGGATGCCGGGCGCGATCGACACGTAGTGGCCGAGCAGCCGGGTGGCCAGCTCCTCGGACAGCCCGCGCAGACCGAACTCCAGCACCAGCGCCTCGCGCAGCGGGCCCGGCTCCTTCAGAAAGTCCGGGACGATCGCGTCGTCGTGGTGGCCGGTCACGCCGCGGTCGCGCAGCGTGCCCTGGGCCACCGAGGTGATCCAGTAGGCGAGGTCGCACTCCTCGGGACCGAGGGTGAGTTCCTTCGCCCCGTCCAGCAGACCGGGCGCCTTGTCCCAGTCGGCCTCGGGGGCCACGAGTACCTTGGACTGCGTCATGACGCTGCGGCCTCCTTCGCCGGGTGCAGGGTGCCGGCGTGCAGGCGGCCGGCGTAACTCAGCAGGGGGAGCCCTTCGTCCGCCCTGGCGCGCACGACGTGGCCGAGCAGCAGCTCGCTGTCGCCCGCGGCGTGGGCGGAGTGGAAGCGGCAGGTGTAGTGGGCGAGCGCGCCCGCGATGAGCGGGGCCTGCGCGTACGGGTCCGCCGTCCAGGCCAGGCCCGCGAACTGGGCGCTGCCGTCGGGGCGCCCGCTGTCGGCGAACCGGCGGGCCACCTCCGCCTGGTCACCGCCCAGCACGTTGATCGCGAACCGGCCCGTGGCGGCGGCCCGCCGCGCGAAGGACGACCCGGCCCGCAGCACGACGCCGACGAGCAGCGGCTCGCGCGAGACCAGGGTGACCGTGCTCGCGGTGGTGCCGTGCATCCGGCTCTCCGGGCCGGTGGTCAGCACCGACACCGGGGACGCCAGGTGGTAGAGCGCCCGGCGCCGTTCGGCCGGGTCCTGGCGGACGGGCCGGCGCGTGCGCGGGCCGGTCGCGGTCGCGGTGCTCATCGCAGCGCCTCCGCTTGCCTGGCCGCGGACTCTCCGGCCACGGCGGCCTGCGCCGGGGCCTCCTGCGCCGCGGCGGTGTCCGCCCGCGGCGCCGGCACCGGCTTGCGGACCGGGACGTGCCCGACCGGCACCGGGTCCGTCACATGCCCGACCGGCTTGGGGTGCGGCAGGCCCAGGTCGTCCAGGAGCCGCAGGTAGCCGGGCTGGCGGACCGGCTCGAAGGGCAGCGCGAAGGACTTCATGAAGTTGCCGAACAGCCCGCGGTCGCCGAAGAGGTGGAAGGGCAGCACCAGCAGCGCCCACTCCGGCTTCACCAGCCAGCACCACAGGGCGGCCACGGCGGCCTGGGTGATGAGGCTGTGCATCACGTTGTACAGGACGTAGTACGCCTTGTGGATCGGCCGCCCGCCACTGCGCCGGAACGCGATCGCGCCCGGGATGTATCCGATCAGGTCGATGTAGAGGAAGAGGGCGATCGCCGGCAGCCAGCGGATCTCGTCGAAGTGGGCGATCATCAGGCCGGTGGTGACGGCGAAGCCCACCACGTACTCGGCGCGGTGCAGCGAGTACGTGCGCGGTGTCTCGAACGGGTTTGCCTGGTCCATGGTCAGCAGCTCCCTGATGCGCTAGGCGCCGACCGCGGCGGGCGGGGTGAGTTCGATGCCGCCGCTGATGCGCACGGCGGGGAACAGACCGGTCAGCGCCCAGGCCACGGTCTCCTTGATGACCCGCTCGGCGATCGGGTCGAGGATGCCCTCCAGACTCGGGATGCCGAAGTCGAAGTCGGCGTCGAAGCGGACCGCGACGTCGTCGCCGTCCTGCGTCACCGACCAGGTCCCGGAGAAGGAGTCGAAGTCCCCGTCGGACTGCTCGAAGCGGATCTCGCCCTGCTCCGGCAGCACGGTGTCGTCCTCGGTCCAGCGCAGCAGGCCGCTGCGGAAGTGCAGCTCCCAGCTGGAGGAGGCGGCGGGGTCGGGGTAGGCGGCGTGCACCGTGGTCGCGTTGACGTGGGGCGCCAGGTCCGGGTACCGCTCCCAGCGCCGTACGGCGTGCAGGACCGTCTCGGCCTGCTCCCCGGGTATCAGGGCATCGAGTTCGACGTGCCTCACGATCAGTTACCGCCTTCCGGCATCTTGGCCGCGCCCCGTACGAGGTCGCGGGTGGCCAGGTCGAAGGAGTTGAGGAGGAAGTCCACGTCGGTGTCGCCGAGCACGGCGGGCGGGGTGAACCGCACCACCGAGCTGCCGTTCATCGAATGGTTGGCGACCACGCCGTGGTTGAACAGTTCGATCAGCAGCTCGCCGGCCAGCCCGGCCTCGACGAGCTCGACGCCGATCAGCAGGCCCCGGCCGCGCACGTCCACCACGAGGTCGGGGATGTTGCGGCGCGCGATCTCGGTGATCGCCGGCAGCAGCCGGGCGCCGAGGTCCAGCGCCCTGGTGACCAGGCGCTCCTCCTTCACGGCCCGGATGGCGCCCTGGACCGCGGCCATCAGTACCGGCTGGCCGGAGAACGTGGCGGTGTGGACGTAGGGGTCCTTGTCGAAGGGACGGAAGGCCTTGCGGGTGGCGACGGCCGCCGAGACCGGCATCACCCCGCCGCCGAGCGCCTTGCCGGCGAGCAGGACGTCCGGGACGACGCCCTCGATGTCGGCGCCCCACCACTCGCCGAGCCGGCCGAAGCCGGACTGCACCTCGTCGAGGATCAGGAAGCCGTCGTACTCGCGCACCAGCTCCTCGACGCGCTTGAGGTAGCCCTTCGGCGGGATGATCACACCGCCCTCGCCCTGGACCGGTTCGAGGATGACGCACACCTCGCCCGGGTGAGCGGCGAGTTCGGCCTCCAGGGCGTCGGCGTCACCGAAGGGCAGGTGCAGGAAGTCGGGCACCAGCGGGCGGAACGGCCGCTGGTAGACCTCCTTGGCGGTGGCCGACAGCGCGCCGAGGGTCTTGCCGTGGTAGCCGCCGCGCATGGAGACCGTGCGCTTGAAACCGCCCGCGCGGGCCAGCTTCAGGCCGGTCTCCACCGCCTCCGCCCCCGACAGCGCGAAGTGCGCCCGGTCCAGACCGGGCGGCAGCACCGAGACCAGTGCCTCGGCCGCGCGGGCCACGGTGGGCTCCAGCAGGATGCGGGTCGCGGTGGGGTGGGTGCGCAGCTGGCGCTCCACCTCCTCCATCACGATCGGGTGGCGGGCGCCCATCACGAACACGCCGTAGCCGCCGGCGTTGAGGAAGCGCTCACCGTCGCTGGTGGTGACCCAGGCGCCCTCGGACGCCACCTCCATGTGGCTGCCGAACAGTTCGGCGAGCGTGGCCCGGCCCTTGCTCAGATGCGCGCGGTACAGGCCAAGGATTTCTGCCTCGGCGTCGGCGGACGAAGCCGCCGGGGATTCCTGGATGACGGTCACGTGTGGCTCACTCCAAGGGGTCGTGGGGTCGTGCGGACAGGACCGGGACCGTGCGGCGGCCGGGGGCCTGTCCGGCCGCGGCAGTGGTGCTGTGACCGGGTTTTCACCGGCCGGCGAACCGTCCCGGCCGCGGCCCTAGGCGAGGACGAGCTCGCCGCCGCCGAACCAGCGCAGCAGCGGCTCGGCGGCGGCGGCGCGCGATGGCGGGTGGAAGGCGAGGGCCCGCAGCGCGGCCGCGGCCTGTGCCGGACCGGAGCCGCGGATGAAGTCCAGGCCGCCCAGCAGTTCCAGGGCGCGGGAGGCGATGTCGGGCAGGGCGTTCTGCACGGCGTACCGGGCCACCAGTACGCGGGCCACCGACTCCTCGTCACCGGGCTCCGGGCCGGTCGCCCGCGCGACGCCCTCCAGCAGCGCGACCGCGGTCTCCATGTCCACGGCGAGGGAGGCCCGCTCCGCCACGCTGCCGCGCTCGCGCTCCAGCACCTGCTCCACCAGCTCCAGCGCACCGCCCGCGTACCCGGCGGAGATCAGCAGCTCGAACCAGACGAACCCGGCCGACTGGAGGTCGTCGAGGCGGTGCGGGTCGTCGGCGCCGGCCCGCACGACCATGCCGGCCGGTACGAACACGTCCTCCAGCCGCACCTCTTCGCTCTCCGCGCCCGCCAGCAGGTCGTTACCCCAGTACGGGTGCACGGTCAGGCCGGGCGCGTCGGCCGGCACCAGGGCGAGCGCCAGCTCCGGCTCGCCGTCGTCGCCGTGGATGGCGACGCTCGCCGTGAGCAGGCTCATCGAACGGGACAGGCTGCACGGCTTCTTGGCGCCGGTGAGCAGGAACCCGTCGCGCACCGGGCGGGCGGTCACGGCCGGCTTGAGGATGTTCTGCGCCGTCCGGCCCTCGGCCCAGCCGGACGCCATCACCTGCTGGTCGGGCACGATCCGGCGCAGCAGGGCCGTCTGCTCGTCGGTCAGCCGGCCCGCCTTGACGGCCAGCGAGTACAGCATCGCGGTGGTGAAGTGGTGCATCGAGACGGCCGCCACCAGCGACGGGGACACGGCGCCCAGGGCCAGCTGGACCCGCATTGCGTCCAGGGCGTCGGCGCCGTGGCCGCCGTACTCCTCGGGGATCAGCAGACCGACCCCGCCGTGGATGCGGAACAGGTCGATCACCGGGCTGCCGGGCCGCTCGCGGTCGGTGTACGGGATCTGGTCCAGCTCCTTGAGCAGACCGGGGTGGAAGCGCTCGCAGACGGAGCGGGCGAGGTCGAGGGAACGCAACGGAAGCCTCCAGCGAAAACGGCGGGGTTCAGGGGCGGAGGGCGGTCAGGCGCCGAACACCGCGTCGTACGGGCTGACGCCGCGGGCGATGCTGACGCCCTGCACGTGGGAGGTCTTGAGCATCGGGTAGTTGGCCTCGCCGAAGGCGCCGCCGGTGCGGCCGGTGCCGCCGTGGCTGGGCAGGTAGGGCAGGAAGCCGATGTGGGAGTCGTTGACCTTCAGCAGGCCGCCGTTGACGACCCTCCGCACGAAGGTCTCGATGACGTGGTCGGAACGCGACCACAGGGAGTTGCGCAGCCCGTAGTCGTTGCTGTTGACGAAGCGCAGGAACGCCTCCAGGAGGGCGTCGTCGTCCTCCCGCTCGGGGACCACGATCGGCACCAGCGGGAAGAACGTCTCCTCGCGCACCACGTCGTAGGTGCGCGCCCGGTCCAGGCCGTCCACGCGCACCACCGTCGGCTGGAGGAAGACCCCCGTCTCCGAGGGCGTGCCGTCCAGTTCGGTGCGGTGGCCGCCGGTGACCAGCTCGGCGCCGTTGTCCAGCGCCTGCCGCAGCAGCCGGAAGAACCGCTCGCTGCGCCGCACCGGCGACAGCAGCACGTGCTCCTCCTCGGGCAGGCCCGGCCGGATGCCCTTGACCTGCTCCTTCACCTCGGCGATGAGGCTGTCCGCGATGTCCGGGTGCACCAGCACGTAGTTGGGCACCATGCAGATCTGGCCGGAGCCGTAGAAGGCCTCGGTGATGGCCTCGGCCGCCCACTTGACGTCTGCGTCCTTCCACACCACGATGCCGTCGTTGCCCGCCAGTTCGAGGATCGGCTTCTTGCCGTGCGCCACGCACTGCTGCTCGAAGCGCAGGCCCTCCTGGCTGCCGCCGATGTAGAAGATGTCGTTGATCAGCGGGTCCGCGATCCAGCGGTCCATGGTCTGCTTGGGGTTGCTGCACACCGCGTTGAGCACCCCGGCCGGCGCGTCCATCTCCTCCAGCAGCGGCGCCACCACGTCCCGCAGCAGCCACATGGTGCTCAGCGCGATGCTGCGCGGCGCCCGCACCACCACCGCGTTGCCGGCCATCAGCGCCAGCACGCACAGGGCGGCGCTCGGCAGGGGTGCGTTCTGCGGCGGGTTGAAGGCCACCACACCGTCGGGCTGGCGGTGCAGCACCAGCGTGCGGCCGGCGTACTCCTTCTCCACCCGCATCTGCTTGGTGTACCAGCGCAGGGAGCCCGGGGAGTAGATCTGCAGCAGGCAGCTCAGCTCCCAGCGGGCCAGCTTGACCGGGTGGGATTCGGCGACCAGCATGCGCAGGAACTCGTCCTGGTGCTTGATGAGTTCCTCGCGGAACCGGGTGCCCAGCCGCATCCGCCGCTCCAGCGGCACGGCCGCCCAGTCGGGTGCGGCGGCGGCCGCGGCCTGCGTGGCCAGGTCGATGGACGCGTCGTCCGCGACCGCGCAGCGCCCGACGACATACGGGTGCCTGGCCGCCTCCGACTCCGGGTCCTGCTCCAGGGCGCGCTTCAGGCTCACGCTGGTGAACACGTCTTCCAGCAGGGACCGGCCGCTGACGGTGTACACCCACCCGTCACCCGCGACGTCCTTGCCCGCGATGTAGAGGTCGTAGCTCTTGATATCGGAAGGTGCCTCGGCACTCTCCTCCTGCGCGGCTTCGCGAAGCATCTTCAGCCTTTCACCTTTGGCGAGCGGATTTTTCGAAGCAGTGCGAGCGTGGCAGCGGAATCTGACCCGGCGCTGACAGGGGGCTGATTCAGCCAAGCCGGCCCCGCCGTCCGTCAGTGGGGCGTCAGCCTGCGCTGCTTGCATGACCGCATGCCACCCGTCGACAGCACTGTTCAGCGCCTGCGTGATCTGCCGCGCGCCGAACTCGCCGAAGAAATCGAGTCGATCGTCCTCAAGAAATTCAGGGCGGTTCTCCTCATGGACGAATCCGAGGACCTTCCGCTCGACATCAGCTATTTCGATCTCGGACTCACCTCACTGCGGCTGACCGAAATACGGCAGAGCCTGGAGCGGCTCCTTGATCTCTCCATCAACGTCAACGTGCTCTTCAACGAGCCGACGGTCGCCCATCTGGTGGACCACCTGACCCGGGCCGTCCAGGACAGTTCCTCTCAGGAAAGCTAAGGAGTCTCTCCATGCCGCGTGCGGAGTCCCAGCAGCCGCCCGAGCCGGTCGCGATCGTCGGAATCGGTCTGCGATTCCCCGGCGGCAGCACCTCGCCCGACGAGTTCGACGCCTTCCTGCGGGAGGGACGCAGCGGGATCGGCCCGATCCCGCAGGACCGGTGGGACGTGGCCGCGTTCACCCCCGAGACCCCCGAGGACAAGGGGAAGATCCACACCACCGCGGGGGGCTTCCTCGACCGCGTGGACCTCTTCGACGCCGCCTTCTTCAACATCTCCCCGAAGGAGGCCCGGTACATGGACCCCCAGCAGCGCCTGCTGCTGGAGACCGCCTGGCAGGCCCTGGAGCACGCCAACATCGACCCGGCACCGCTGCGCCGCGGCAACGGCGGCGTCTACGTCGGCGCCAGCTCCATCGACTACGCGCTCGAGCTGGAGTCCCTGCCGTACGAGGAGATGGACGGCCACCTGGCCTCCGGCATCACGATGTTCCCGCTGTCGGGCCGGCTGTCGTACTTCCTGGGGTGGCGTGGACCCAGCATGAGCGTCGACACCGCCTGCTCGTCCTCCCTGGTCGCACTGCACCTGGCGGTGCAGGCCCTGCGCTCCGGCGAGACCGACATCGCGCTGTGCGGCGGCGTCAACGCCCTGCACCACCCGCGCATCCCGGTGATGTTCTCCAACGCACGGATGCTCGCCCCGGACGGGCAGTGCAAGACCTTCGACGAGTCGGCCGACGGCTACGCGCGCGCCGAGGGCTGCGGCGTCCTGGTCCTCAAGCTGCTCTCCGACGCCGAGCGTGACGGCGACCGGGTGCTTGCCCTCGTGCGCGGCACCGCCGTCGGCCAGGACGGCGACAGCGCCGGACTGACCGTGCCCAACGGCCCCGCTCAGGAGAAGGTGATCCGCACCGCGCTGGCCACGGCCCGCCTCGCCCCCGAGAACATCCAGTACGTGGAGGCGCACGGCACCGGCACCCCGCTCGGCGACCCGATCGAGTTCGGCGCCATCGGGGACGTGTTCGCCGAGTCGCACACCGCCGACAACCCCGTGCTCGCCGCGTCGGTGAAGACCAACCTGGGCCACATGGAGCCGGCCTCCGGCATCGTCGGCGTCATCAAGACGGTGCTGCAGCTGCGCTCCGGCACCATCTACCCGCACCTGAACCTCACCACCCCGTCCGGGCGCATCCCCTGGGACCTCTACCCGCTGCGCGTGCCGACCGCCTGCGAGCCATGGCGGGCCGAGGTGCGCCGCGCGGTCGTGAACAGCTTCGGCTTCGCCGGCACCATCGGCGCGGTGGTCCTGGAGCAGGCACCGGAGGCGAGCCCCGCGCCGCAGTCCTCCGGCACGCCCGCCGCCCCGCTGTTCACTCTCTCCGCCAAGAGCTCCGCCGCCCTGCGCGAGCAGGCCGCGAACCACCGGCGGCTGCTCGACGAGCGGCCCGACCTCCCCCTCGAAGCCCTCTGCCACACCGCCAACGTCGCCCGCACCCACCATCCCTACCGCGTCGCCGCCCCGGTCGCCGACCGCGCCGCCCTGGCCCGGCTCCTGGACCGGGCGGCCGGCCAGGACCACGAGGGCCCCAGCGGCATCCGCAAGACGGCCTTCATGTTCACCGGCCAGGGCTCCCAGTACGCCGGCATGGGCGCCGCCCTCTACGAGGCCCTCCCGGAATTCCGCTCCCACGTCGACGCGTGCGACCGGCTGTTCGCGGAGCACCTGGACCGCTCCGTGCGCGACCTGCTGCTCGGCACCGCCGAAGACCCCGGGGCGATCGACCGCACCGAGTACACCCAGCCCGCCCTGTTCACTCTCGAGTACGCCCTCGCCCGGCAGTGGATGGCCTGGGGCGTGCGCCCCAACGTGCTCGTCGGGCACAGCATCGGCGAGGTCGTCGCCGCCGCGGTCGCCGGCCTGTTCAGCCTCCCCGACGCCGTGCGGCTGGTCGCCGCGCGGGCCCGGCTGATGCAGGCGGTGCGCGCCGAGGGCGGCATGGCCGCGGTCGCCGCCCCCGCCGAGGACGTCGAGCCGCTCCTGGAGAGCCGCCCCGACCTCGCCCTGGCCGCGGTCAACGCCCCCGACCAGTGCGTCGTCTCCGGCGCCCTTCCCGCCCTGGACGAGGTCTGCGCCATCCTCAAGGAGCGCGGCGTGCGCGTCGACCGGCTCGCGGTCTCGCACGCCTTCCACTCCCCGCAGATGGCCGAGGTCTACGACGACTTCCGCGCCGCACTCGACGGCATCGAGTTCCACGAGCCGGCCATCAGCCTGATCTCCAACGTGACCGGGCGGCTCGCCCGGTTCCGCGACATCGCCACCCCCGACTACTGGGTGCGGCACATCGGCGAACGCGTGCGTTTCCTGGACGGCATCCGCGCGGTGGCCCGGCGCGGCCGGCACGCCATGATCGAGATCGGCCCGCAGGCCGCGCTGACCGCGCTCGCCCGGCGCGGCGTCGCCGCCGAGGACCACCTGTGGCTGGCCAGCCTGCGCCGCCGGGACCGGACGGCCACCACCACCCTGACCGCACTCGCCGAGTACTACGCCGCCGGACTCACCGTCTCCTGGCCCGGCTACCACGCCGGGCACGCCGTGCCGGCCAAGGCGGATCTGCCCACCTACGCCTTCCAGCGCAAGCGCTACTGGCTGCCGGCCGCCGGACCCCGCCGCGCCGCCGCGGGCGGCACCGCCCGCCACCCGCTGCTCGGCACCGAGGAGCGCTTCGCCTCGGGGGTACGGGAGTTCACCGCGGAGTTCACCGCCGAGGACCTCGGCCCGCTCGCCGACCTGGCCGACGGCGGACGCACCACCCTGCCCGCCGGCGCCTACGTCGACCTGCTGTTCGCGATCCAGGACGCGGTCCGGGGCCACGCCCGGTCCGCCGTGCGCGACCTCCGGCTGCTCGCGCCGCTCGACGTTCCCGCCGAGACCAGGACCGCCCTGACCACCCGCTGGCGGCCGCTGCCGGGCGGGGGCGCCGAGGTGGCGGTGTTCACGGTCGTCGGCGGCGAGGAGGACGTGCACGCCACCGCGGTGATCGCCGCCGACCCCGAACCGGTGGTCCCCGTCTCCGAACTGGCCGAACTGGACGCGGGCCTCGCCCCCGCCGGAACGCAGATCGACGACGAGGACATCTACACCGACCTCGCCTCCGTCGGCCGCCCGCACGGCTCCCGGATGCGGCTGCTGCTGCGCGCCGCCCGGCACGCCGACGGCCTGGTCACCGGGGAGCTGACCGGCCGGAATGCCTCCGCCGTCGAACATGTGCCGGCGGAGCTCGTGGAGGCCGCCGTCCAGGCGTGCGTCGTCCTCGATCCCGAGGGCCCGGTGTTCGTGCCCCGCGGCGTCGCCTCGGTCCGCCACTTCCGCAAGCCCCGCGGCGAGGAGCTGCGCGTCCTCGCCCGGGTGCACGGCGACCAGGACCGCCGCACCGCCGACGTGCTGCTCCTGGAGAACGGCGACCCGGTCGCCGAACTGCTCGGCGTCCGGCTGGCCCGCCCCGAGGGCAGCACCGGCCGCCGCCGGTTCCTGCACCGCCCCGAGTGGGTCCGCCGCGCCCTGCCCGCACCGCAGACCACCGCCCCCGCCCGGCACGTCGTGCTGCTCGACCCGTCGCCCGCCCGCGCCGCCGACCTCGCCGGACGGCCCGGCCTGAAGCTCACCCGGGGCGCCGGCCTCACCGAACTCAAGGCGGCCCTGGAGGACCCCACCGTCACCGACGTCTGCCGCGTATGGCGGCAGTTCCCGCAGACCATGTCCGCCGACCGGCTGCGCGCCGAGTGCGAGGAGAACTACCGCGAACTGCTCGCCCTGATCACCGCGCTGGACGCCGCGGGCACCCCCCGGCCGCCCCGCCTGTGGCTGGTGACCGAGGGAGCCCAGTGGCTGCCCGGCGACCCGGCCGGCGACGGCGGACACCTGGCCGCCGCCACGCTCTGGGGCTTCGGCCGGGTGCTGCTCACCGAGTACCCCCAGTACCGGGCCACCCTGGTCGACGTCGCCCCCGGCAGCGGCCTGACCCCGCTGCTGGAGGAGTGGCACGCCGAACCGCCCGGCGAGTACCAGGTCGCCCACCGTCCGAACCGCCGCTACGTCCGCCGGCTCCTCTCCGGCGACGCCCCGCTCACCTGGTCCGGCGGCTTCGAACTGCGCGCCCCCGACTCGGGCGACCTGTCCGACCTCGCGTTGGTCGCCGCCACGGACGTGCCCCCGGGGGCCGACGAGGTCCAGATCCGCGTCCGGTCGGTCGGCCTGACCGCCGACGACGCCCGCACCGCCCTGGACACCGGCCGCGCGGAGCGCGAGGAACTGCTTGGCGCGGAGGAGGAGCCCCCGCCGCTGCTCGGCACCGCGGCCACCGGCACGGTCCTCGCCGCGGCCGAGGGCACCGAGTTCGCGCCGGGCGACGACGTCCTCGTACGCCACGACGGCACGTTCCGCTCAACGCTCACCGTCCCCGCGGCGGCCGTGGTGCACGCCCCGCCCGCCGAAGAGGACGACGGCGCTCGGCACTTCCGCCTCGACGAGACCGGCGAAGCGCTGCGGACGGCCCTGTCGGACCCGTCGGGACAGTCCTGGGTGACCCTCCCGGACGCCCCCGAGGCGGAGCCCGCCGCCCCCGCCGAGGAGGTCCCGGCCGCCCTGCGCCCGGACCGCACCTACCTCGTCACCGGCGGTCTGGGCGGCCTCGGCCTGGTCACCGCCCGCAAGCTGATCGCCCTCGGCGCCCGCCACCTGACGCTGGTCAGCCGCAGCGGACGGCCCACCGAGGAGGCCGCCCCCGTCCTCGCCGACCTCGCCGAGCACGCCGAACTCGACCTGGTCCGGGCCGACATCGGCCGTGCCGAGGACGTGCGGCGGCTGGTGCGGCACCTCGCGGACGGCCCGCACCCGGTGGGCGGGATCGTGCACGCCGCAGGCGCCTACGACAAGAAGCTCGTCGCCGAGCTGACCTGGGAGGCCATCGACGCCCAGCTGGAGGCCAAGGCGTACGGCGGCTGGCTGCTGCACGAGGCCGCCCAGTCCTCCTTCCCGGAACTGGACTTCTTCGTCACCTACTCCTCGATCGCCTCGGTCCTCGGCGGCGCCACCCAGGGCCACTACGCCGCGGCCAGCGCCGCCCTCGACGCCCTCGCCGAGTGGCGCGGCCGGCGGGGCGTGCCCGGCCTGTCGGTGAACTGGGGCGCCTGGGCACGGGTCGGCATGTCGGCCCGCCTGGAGGAGCACCTCAGCCAGGAGATCGAACGCAGCGGCGTGCGCTTCTTCTCCCCGACCCGCGCCCTGGACACCCTGGCCAGGCTCTGGGGACGCCCCCGCACCCAGCGGGTGGTCGGCGAGTTCGACTGGGACCGCTACGTCGCGGGCAGCGTCACCGGCGACCTGTTCTACGACCGGCTCGCCCGCAACGCCTCCGACGACGACACCGGCCCCGACCTCACCGCGCTCGCCGCCCTCCCGCCGGCCGAGCGGACCGCCGCCGTGACCGGGGTCGTCCGCGAGAAGGTCGCCGCCGTCCTGCACCTGGAGGAGGGCGACGAACTGAACCCGAACACCGAGTTCGTCTCCTTGGGCCTGGACTCGCTGATGGCCCAGCAGGTCAAGGCCGCCCTGGAGCAGGCGTTCCGGCTGCCCCTGCCGGCCTCGCTCACCCACGACCACCCGACCGTGCGGCAGCTGGCCCAGTTCCTCTGCGGGCAGCTCGAGCCGGTGCCGGCCGCCTGACGCACACAAGGACGGATCATGACTGACACACCCAGCGGCACACCGAGGGAGCGCTGGACGCTCACCCACTCCTCACGGGCCCACGCCGGCAGCCGGCCGGACCACCCGGCGATCATCTGCGAGGGCCGCGTCACCACCTACGACAAGCTGCACCGCGACAGCAACCGTGCCGCGCACGCCCTGCGCGCCGGCGGCGTGCGGCGCGGCGACCGGGTCGCCTACCTGGGGCGCGAATCGGAGAACTACTACGTGGTGATGCTCGCCTGCGCCAAGGCGGGCGCGGTCCTGGTGCCGGTCAACTGGCGGCTCACCCCGACCGAGGTGGACCACATCCTGCGCGACTCCGGCGCCGCCCTGATCTTCGTCGACGACGAGTTCTGGGACACCGTCGCCGCGGTGCGCCACCAACTGCCCGGTCTGCGGCGGGTGATCCGCGTCGACGGCACCGACGCCGACGGCGAACCCGCCCGCGGCACGGGCCTGCCCGCCTGGGCCGCCGACCAGCCCGACTCCGAGCCGGTGCCGGGCACCGGCCCCGACGACGCCGTGGTGCAGATCTACACCAGCGGCACCACCGGACTGCCCAAGGGCGCCGTCCTCGCCCACCGCAGCTTCTTCACCCTGCCGCACGCGATGCGCGAGCACGGCGTCGCCTGGATCGACTGGCTGCCCGACGACGTCAGCCTCATCTCGCTGCCGGGTTTCGGCGTCGCGGGCATCGGCTGGTTCCTGCACACCTTCAACGCGGGCGGCACCAACGTGATCATGCCGCAGTTCGACCCGCAGGAAGCGGTCCGGCTGATCCGCACCCACAAGGTCACCACCACCTTCGCGGCCCCCGCCATGCTCCAGATGATGGCCGTCGAACGCGGCGCGGGACCGGAGGCGTTCACCTCCCTGCGCAAGATCGCCTACGGCGCGGCGCCCATGTCCGAGACCCTGCTCAGGCAGTGCCTGGAGACCTACGGCTGCGAGTTCGCGCAGATCTACGCCAGTACCGAGACCGGCAGTGTGGCGGTGTGCCTGCCGCCCGAAGCGCACCACCCGGGCAGCCCGGTGCTGGACTCGGTCGGCAGGCCGTGCCCCGGCAACGAGGTCAAGGTGATCGGCCCCGACGGCGACCCCCTCCCGCCCGGGGAGATCGGCCAGATCTGCGTGCGCGCCCCGTCCCGGATGCTCGGCTACTGGAACCTGCCCGAGGCCACCGCGCGCACCCTGGTGGGGGAGTGGCTGCACATGGGGGACGCCGGCTACCTCGACGAGGACGGCTACCTCCACCTGTGCGACCGCATCAACGACACGATTATCGTCGCCGGGCAGAACATCTACCCGGCCGAGGTCGAGAAGGCGCTCGCCGCGCACCCGGCCGTGGCGGACGCCGCCGTCGTCGGCCTGCCCGACGAGCACTGGGGCGAGAGCGTGCACGCGGTCGTCGTCCTGCGCCCCGGCGCCGAGGCGCACCCGCGCGAGCTGCTGCTCTCCCTGCGCGGCCGGCTCGCCGACTACAAGATCCCCACCGCCTACCACTTCACCGACTCCCTGCCCCGCAACCCCTCCGGCAAGATCCTGCGCCGCGCGGTGCGGGAGCGGCTGACGGCACCGGCCCGGGACCCGCTGGCCGGCACGGTCGCATGACACCGCGTCAGCCACCGCGGACAGAAAGGTCGTCGCCCATGAACGGGCCCCTGCACGTCGGCATCCTGCTGCCCACCCGGGAACAGGCCATCAACGGCACCTACGCGGCGGCCCCGCTGCTGGGCTTCGCCCGGCAGGCCGAGGCCCTGGGATTCGACTCCCTCTGGGCGGGCGACTCGCTCACCGCCCGCCCCCGCCTGGACCCGCTCGTCGTCCTGGCCGCCGCTGCCGCCGCCACCGAGCGGATCACCGTCGGCACCGCCGCCCTGACCCCGGCCCTGCGCCACCCGCTGATCGGCGCCAACATGGTCGCGAGCCTCAGCCACGTGGCCGCGGGCCGGCTGGTCCTCGGGCTCGGCTCCGGCTTCCCCATGCCCGAGACGGAGGAGGAGTTCGCCTCGGTCGGCGCCAGCTTCACCGGCCGCGTCGGACGCCTCGACGAGATCACCGCCCTGTGGCGCACGGCCTGGCGCGCCGGACAGGAGGGCGAACCGGCCGACTTCCAGGGCAGGTACTGGCAGGCCGACCACCTCGACCGGCTGCCCTCCCCGGCCACCGCCGGCGGCCCGCCGCTGTGGCTGGCCGGCAGCGACACCCCCAAGGTGCTCGCCCGCGCCGCCACCCGCTACGACGGCTGGCTGCCGTTCCTGCCCGACCCCGACGCCTACGGCCGGGCCCGCCGCCGGATCGCCGAGCTCGCCGAGGAGGCGGGCCGCCCCGCCGGCGCCGTCACCCCCGCCCTGTACGCGACGATCACGGTGAACCGCGACGAGCGGGCGGCCGAGGCCGAACTGGAGCACTACATCAGCCACTACTACGGCCGTTCCCTCGATCAGATGCGCACCATCCAGGCCTACGCCTGGGGCAGCGCCGAGAAGTGCGCCGAATGGCTCGGCGGCTACGTCCGGGCCGGCGCCCGCCACCTGGTCCTGAGGATCGGATCGCTCGACCCGGAACCGCAGTTGAAGGAGATCGCCGAGGTGCTGCTGCCCGCGGTACGCGCCCTCGGCCCGTCCACCACCGTGGGGAGTACACAGTCGTGACCAGTACCACCAACGCAACGGACACCGGCGCCACCGTCGCCGCCGGCAGCCGGATGTCCCGCGCGGGCCAGTGGTTCCACCCGGTGGAGCCCTCGCCCGACGCCTCGATCCGGTTGTTCCTGCTCCCGCACGCGGGCAGCGGCGCCATCATCTACCGGGACTGGGAGAGCCTGCTGCCGCCCGACATCGCCCCGCAGGCGGTGACCCTGCCGGGCCGTCACAACCGCCGGGAGGAGCCGACGTACGGCGCGTTCTGGCCACTGCTCGAAGCGCTGCACGAGGCCGTGCTCGACGACCTGGACGACCGGCCGTTCGCGTTCTTCGGGCACTGCCTCGGCGCCCAGCTGGCGTTCCGGCTGGCCATCCGCATGGAGGAGGAGGGCGGCCCGGCGCCCGTCATGGTCGGCATGTCCGGCTGGTCGCCCGAGGGCTTTTTCCAGCCCACCGAGGAGCAGAGCCGGATGCCCGAGTCCGAGCTCGTCGAGTGGATCAAGAAGCTGGGCTCCTTCCCGGCCGAGATTTACGACAACCCCGAGATGCTCGCCCTCGTGGTCCCCGCGCTCCGCGCCGACCTCAGGGTCGCCGCCCAGTACGTCGACGACGGCGCCGGGGTCGCCTGCCCGCTCGCCTCCTACGGCGGGCGCTCCGACCCCCTGCAGGAGGAGCCGGACGCCATGACCCACTGGGCCGGACGAACCCCCGCCTACCTCGGCCACAACGAGTACTCCGGCGGCCACTTCTACATCGACACCCACGCCCAGGCCGTCACCGCCCACTTCGCGCACCGCCTGCAGCGGATCGCCGCCCACCACGCGCGCTAGCGCCGCGACCGGAGAGGTCGACCTGCCGGCCTTCCCGGCCACAGCACCAGCGCGGCACCGGGAAGGCGCCCCGCTCCGGCGCCTTCCCGGTCTGCACCACACCCCCAGCACCGCCCCCCACACGAGTGCCGCGGGTTCCACAGCCCGACCGGCACCCGTGTCAGCGCCGTGTCAGCGGACTGCGCGACAGTGGCGCACGACCGTCCGCGGCTTTGGACGAGACACCACCCATGTCCCCTCCGCCCCGGCGGCGTCAGCGCGTCCGAGTCCGACCACGGAAGAGAGCCGGTGCCCGGGATCCACCTGCCTGCCCCCTCACCCCTGGAGGCCAACATGTCGCTCGCGGACCACACCGATGTCCTGGACTGGCCCTTCGCCCGCACCGAGGACGGAGACCCGCCGCCCATCCTGGCGGAACTGCGCAACGCGCCCCCCTGCGTGGTGCGCCTCCCGGCGGGAGCCGCCGAGTCCCGCCTGGCCTGGCTGGTGACCCGGTACGCCGACGTACGGCAGGCGCTGGGCGATCCCCGCCTCAGCGCCGACGAACGGCTGCCCGGCGCACCGGTGCGCATCCAGGTCCCGCCCGGCGGGAACCCGAGTTCCTTCCTGCGCCTGGACGACCCCGAGCACGCCCGGCTCCGCTCCATGATCCAGACCGAGTTCACCGCGCGCCGGGTGAAGCGGCTGCGCGAACCGGTCCAGCGGCTGGTGGACGAGCTGCTGGACGAACTGGAGGCACTGCCCCGGCCGACCGACCTGCACGCGGTGTTCTCCCGCGCGCTGCCGACCCTCGTCATCGCACGGCTGCTGGGCGTTCCGGAGCAGGACTCCGCGTTCTTCATCGAGAAGACCCGCGTCACCATCTCCCAGGAGGACCCGGCGGCCTCCCTGGCCGCCTACGAGGAGATGTCCGAGTACCTGGCCAAACTGGCGCTGCGCAAGCTGGAGAGCCCTGGCGACGACCTGATCAGCCGCCTCGCCGTCAACCACCACGCGAAGGGCGCCATCACCCTGGACGAGCTGGTCGGCATCGCCCGGCTGGTCCTGGTGGCCGGACACGAGACCACCACCAACCAGATCGCCCTGAACATCCTGGCGCTGCTGCGCGACGACGACCTGCGGGCGCGGGTGGCCGCCGACGACGGCGCGCTCATACCGAACTTCATCGAGGAGTCGATGCGCTACTGGTCGATCTCCCAGGACGCGATGGTCCGGCTGGCGGTGGAGGACCTCGAACTCGGCGGTGTGGCCGTCTCCAAGGGCGACGCCGTCGTCATCTCCGTGCCCGCCGGCAACCACGACGAGTCGGTCTTCGCCTGCCCGCACCGGATCGACCCGCACCGCGACACCAGCGGCCACCTGCAGTGGGGCTTCGGCCCGCACTACTGCCAGGGGGCCCCGCTGGCGCGGCTGGAGATGGAACTGTCGCTGCGCTCCCTGCTGCGGCGCTTCCCGAACCTGCGGCTGGCGGCCGACCCGCGCACGGTCTTCCGCCGCGGCACCGTCTTCCACGGGGTGACACACCTTCCCGTGACCTGGTGACCGGCCACGGTACCGGCACCACCGGCCAACCACCCGAAATGATCGAGAAACGGAGTCGTCATGACTTCTGAGACAAGCACAGAAGTCGTCGTCGAGGGGCGTGCGCCGACGCCCCCCGGCGGCGCACCGGCCGCCGCCCCCTCGGCCGGTGCCCTCCTGGTGGTGCTCGTGGGCACCTTCATCACGGTGCTGGACTTCTTCATCGCCAACGTGGCCGTCCCCGCCATCAAGGCCGACCTGGGCGCCAGCGCCGCCCAGGCCCAGATGTTCGTCGTGGGCTACGGCGTCGCCTTCACCGCGGGACTGATCACCGGCGGCAGGCTCGGCGACCTCTTCGGCCGCCGGCGGATGTTCACGCTCGGCATGGTGCTGTTCATGCTGGCTTCGGCCGCGTGCAGCCTGGCACCCACGGCGACCGTCCTGGTCGTCGCCCGCATCGCCCAGGGCGCCGCCGCCGCGCTGATGGTGCCGCAGGTGCTCGGCATCATCGGCACGGTGTACACCGGCGCCGCCCGCGACCGCGCCTTCAACGCCTACGGCCTGGTCATCGGACTCGCCGGCGTCTTCGGCCAGTTCATCGGCGGTGCCCTGATCACGGTCGACATCGCGGGACTGAGCTGGCGGACCATCTTCCTGATCAACGTCCCGCTGTGCCTGGTCTCCCTGGCCTTCGTCGGCCGCACGATCCCCGAGTCGCGCGGCGAGGGCGGCACCCGGCTGGACCTCGTGGGCGCCCTGCTGGTCACGGCGTCCCTGGGCATCATCGTCTTCGCGCTGCTGGAGGGCCAGGAGAGCGGCTGGCCGCTGTGGGTGTGGGAGTCGCTGGCCGGTGCGGCCGTCCTGCTGGCGGTGACCGTCTGGCACCTGCGCCGGCGGGCGGCGGCCGACCGGGGCCCGCTGATCGAACCCGCCCTGTTCAAGGGCCGGGTGTTCTCGGTGGGGCTGACCGCGACGGTGGTCTACTTCCTCGCGATGGGCTCCTTCTTCTTCGTGCTGGCCCTCTACCTGCAACTGGGCCGGGGCCTGTCGCCCCTGGAGTCCGGGTCCGTCTTCCTGGCCCTGGGCGCGGGCTACTTCGGCGCCTCGGTGGTGTCGTCGCGCAAGGCCGCCTCGGTCACCGCCCGCAGGGTGGCCGTCGGCCCGCTGACCCTCGCGATCGGCTACGCGGCGGTCGCCCTGACCGCCGACCGCCTCGACACGACGGGACACGTGCTGTGGCTGCTGCCCGCCCTCCTCGTCGCCGGGCTCGGCATGGGCCTGACGACCGGCCCGCTGACCAACCTGGTGCTGGGCGCGGCCGTGCCCGAGCACGCGGCCTCCGCGTCCGGACTGCTGAACACCGCCCAGGAGGGCGGCGCGGCCGTCGGCGTGGCGATCGCCGGCGCGGTCTTCTTCCCCACCCTGGCCGACGCCGGCGGCTCGGCGGGCGCCTACCCACACGCGTTCGCCGTCACGCTCGTCCCGCTCATCGTCCTGGGACTCCTGGCCTCCGCCCTGGTTTTGGCGGCGCCGGGCCGCACCGCACGGCGCTGAGGGGTCCCCACCACCAAGGAAGGCAGGCGTCATGCCGTACGTCACCACTCGGGACGGGACCCGGCTCCACTGCACCGACTGGGGCGAAGGACGTCCCGTGGTGCTGCTCAGCGCCGCCATGGCGGACTCGCGGATGTGGGAGTTCCAGGCGCCGTTCCTGGCCGGTCAGGGGCTGCGCTGCGTCACCTACGACCGGCGCGGCACCGGGCGCTCGGACGTCCCCTGGAGCGGCTACGACTACGACACCCTCGCTTCGGACCTCGCCGACCTGCTCGACCACCTCGACCTGCGGGACGTCCTGCTGGTCGGCTACGCGGCGGGCGGCGGTGAGGCCGTGCGCTACCTGTCCCGGTACGGCGCCGCGCGGGTGGGGAAGCTGGCGCTGGTCGCCTCGACCACGCCGTTCCTGCTGCGCGCCCCGGACAACCCGGACGGCCTGGAGATGGCGCTGTTCGAGGAGATCGAGACGGCCATCCGTGCCGACCGGGCCGCCTGGCTGAGATCACTGACCTGGCCGTTCTTCGCCGGCCCCGAGGCGGATCCGGCGAGCACGCCGCTCTCGTCCCGACTGGCCGAGTGGCTGACGGACCTGGCCATGGACACCTCGCCGCGGGCCGCCACGGAGATCTACCGCACGCTGTTCACCACCGACCAGCGAGCGGAGACGGCGGCCGTCCGGGTGCCCACCCTGGTCGTCCACGGCACCGCCGATCTCGGGGCGCCGTATCCGCTGTGCGGTCCCCGCACCGCGGAGCTCGTTCCCGGCAGCACCCTGCTGACCTACGAGGGCGCGGCCCACGGCCTGTTCGCCACCCACGCCGACCGTCTGAACGCGGACCTGCTGGCCTTCGCCAAGCAGTGACCGCGAGGGCGGCGCCTCCCGTGTGGCCGCCGCCCGGCCCGCGCCCTGCCCTCCCCTCGCTCCCACTCCCGAGCCACCTCGCACACGTGTCTCACACGCCCGCGGACCGGGGCGCTGGGGCGCGGCTCCGGGCGCGGCACCGGGAGCCCCGCCGGGGGTGCCGCGGCGCCCGGCCCGGCGCACCGCGGGCGTCCGCGGCGGGCCGGGCGTGCCCTCGGCCCCGCGTCCCAGTGCCCGGCGTGTCCCTGTCCTGCCTCCCCTGCCCGTGCGCCTCGTCGGCGTCAGCCGCACGTCAGCGCCGTGACAGCGGTCGGCGGCAGAGTCGACGTCGTGGGCCCGGAGCCGCAGGCGCGGCCCCGGCCCCGGACCCGCCGGCACCGTCCGACGAAGGAGTACGCCCGCATGGCAGATACAGCAGCCCCGGTCCCGACCCGGGCACTGGTCCTGGCCAACCCGGCCTCCGGCAGCCACAGCCCGGAACTGGTGGAACAGGTGCGCCAGTTGTGCGACTCGTACCTGGAGCGCACCGAGGTGTACCCGACCACCGGACCGGGTGACGCCACCGTCGCGGTGCGGAGGGCCCTCGAACGGCACACCGGCGCCCCCGACCTGGTCGTCGTCATCGGCGGCGATGGCACCGTCCGGGAGGCCGTCCAGGGCCTGGTGCCCGCCTCCGGGCGCGCCACGCTCGCGGTGGTGCCCGGCGGCACCGGCAACTCCGGCTACAAGATGCTGTGGGGCGACCGCCCCTGGACGGAGTCCCTCAAGGCGATCCTCACCGACTCCGGCATCGGCGGCAGCGCCCGCCCTCGCCGCCTGGACCTGGCCCGTCTCGCCGAGACCCGTCAGTACGTCTACCTGGGTGCCTGCTCCGGTGTGATCGCCGACGCGCTGATCACCGCCCGCGACCTGCCGCTGACCGGCCGCGAGCGGTACGCTCGCGCCTTCGCCGACACCGCCGCGGGCTACGCGCCGTACCCGGGCCGGGTCACCGTCGACGGGCGGGTCGTGCACGAGGGCCCGACCGTCCTCGCGAACGTCGGCGGCGGCCCCTACCGCGGCGGCCGGTTCAACGTCCTGCCCGACTCGCTGCTCGACGACGGCCTGCTCGACGTCTGCGTCATCGGCGACGGGATCGCCGCGGCCGACGTGCCGCGGCTGACTCTGACTGCCGCCCACATCGGCCACCCCGCCACGTGGTACGCGCGCGGCCGGACCATCACCGTGGAGCGCACCGACGGCCGCCGGCTGCCGCTGGAGCACGACGGCGAGTACCAGCACGGCATCGGCTCCACGGCCACCTTCGAGGTCCTCCCCGGCGCCCTCCCCGTGTGGGCCCCGGCCCCGGACCGCCCCGAGACCCCCTGAGACATCCAGAACCCCCGTCGTACCGCACGCCTGGCGACGGTACGTCGGGTCAGCCGCACCAACGGAAACGAGGAGAACACACATGAGCGACCTGACCACCACCGTCGACCGCTACCTGGCCATCTGGAACGAGGCGGACGCCGACAAGCGCGCGGCGGCCATCGCCGAGCTGTTCACCGCCGACGCCCCGTACATCGACCCGCTCGCCGCCGTCGAGGGCCACGAGGGCTTCGGCGCGGTGGTGGCGGGCGCCCGCGAGCAGTTCAAGGGCCTGACCTTCGAACTGCACGGCACGGTCGACGCCCACCACAACCAGGCCCGGTTCCAGTGGGGCCTGGTCACCGAGCCCGGCGCCGAGCCCATCGCGATCGGTTTCGACGTCCTGGTCGCCGACGAGGCGGGCCGCATCAAGGCCGTCTACGGCTTCCTGGACAAGGTGCCGGCCGCCTGAACCCCTCCCCGCGGCGGCGGGAGCACCGTCGGCCGGTGCTCTCGCCGCCGCTTCCTCCCGCCCGGAGTGACCAGCCGCCGACCACGGCACGCCCCGGCCGGCGTACGGCAAGAGAGGTGCCTCGCGCCATGACGGCAGTACTCGGTGAGAGCGTGGCCAGGGCGCTGTGCGACGACTGGGGGAGCACGGCGCCCAGGCGCCCTCGCCGACCCACCGACACCCCGCTGCGTGAACTGTCCCAGTGGGCGGCGACGCTGCGCCCCGAGCACATCCCGTGCCGGGTGCTGAAGCTCGCCGCCAGTCAGGTGCTCTCGCAGGCCGCATCCATCAGGGCCGGGCTCCAGCACCCGCTGGGACGGCGGCTGGTGGCGGCCTTCGGGCACCCGATGCAGCGCGACCCGCGCACCGCCGCGGGCGTCTTCGCCGCCCTCGGGTCCTGGCTCAACCTCGACGACACCGCCTACGCCGGACACCTGTCGAACTCCACCGTCGCGGTACCGCTCGCCTTCGCCTACACCCGCCGGCTCGACGGGCTGTCCCTGCTGACCGCCGTCGTCGCGGCCAACGAGTGCGCGGCCCGCATCACCGCCTCGGCCACCCTCGGCCCGCTGCGCGGCCAGAGCGCCGTGCACACGCACCTGGCGGGCGCGGTGGCCGGCCGGCTGCACTGCGACCGGGCCCCGGCCGCGCTCTTCGAGAACGCCTTCGGGCTGGCCTTCGCCATGCCCAACTGGCCCCTGATGCGCGCTTTCCTGGCCAGCGACGCCCGTCTGTTCAACACCTTCACCCCGGTGCGCACCGCCATGGACGCCTGCGACGCGGCGTACGCGGGGCTGCGCGGCGCTCCCGACATCGTCGAGCACGAGGACGGCTTCCTCGCCCGGTTCGCCACCGTGCCGCTGCCGCAGGCGGTGGCCAAGGGACTGGGCCGGCGCTGGCACACCGACACGCTTTCCTTCAAGATGCACCCCGGCGGGCCGGGCATCGACGCGGCTGTGGACTGCGCCGCCGAGATCCACCGGGAACTGGGCGGCCTGCGGCCCGAGGACGTGGCCGAGGTGGTCGTCGAGGCGTCCCTGTACACCCTCTTCGCCGGTGAGCGCGCAGCCCGGTACGTCAACGGTCCGGGCTCCCCGCTTGGCGCCCTGGTCCTCGACGTGCCCTACCCCGTCGCGACCACCCTGCTCACCGGCGAGTTCACCGTGGACGACTTCTCCTCCCCGCACCTGGACGACCCGGCCCGCTGGGCGCTGGCCCGGCGGGTGCGCCTGGAGCACGACACCGAGATGACGCGCGAACTGTTCCTGTCCGACGCCCCGTTCGGCGAGGCGGTACGGGAGGCGGGGGACCGTGCCGTGCCGTGGCTGCGCGGCTTCGGCGGGGACGAGCTGGTCGACCTGCTGGGCCCGCTGAGCGCCGACGACCGGGACTTCTCCCGCGCCGCGAAGGCCACCGGTGCCCGGGTCACCGTCCGGCTGACCGACGGCCGTACGGTGTCGCGGACCCGGCTGATTCCGGTCGGTGCGGCCGGCCCGGAGACCCGGGTCCGGCACGCGGACCTGGTGCGGGAGAAGTTCCTGTCGGTCGGCGGCCCGCACGAGGTGTCCGACAGCGTGGACCGGCTGCACCGCATGCGTCCGGGCGCCCTGCGTCGCTGGATAGAGGCCGCCTTCCTGGACTGAACCGTCCGGCCCGCCGCCGGACGGCGTGACGTTGTGGCGACCGGAGCGGTTCACCGGCTCCCGCCACACCTTCCCGGCCACACGGTCCTACCGCGCCGGCACCGACAGCAGGGCGAAGGCGTCGAGGATCTCCTCGACCCGCTCTACGATGTCGGCCCGGTCGTTCTGCACCCAGGAGATGTGCTGGGCGCCGAACAGGGCGGAGACCAGGACCCTGGCCAGGGCCTCGGGCACCGCGCTCTCCGGCAGCCGGCCCGCGGCCCGGCACTCCTGGAGGAGTTCGACGATCAGTGACGTGAAACCGACGTACGGGACCGGCATCTCCGCCTTGATGTAGGGACGTTCGATCTGCAGGCGCGCCCCCGCCTTGACGTAGACGTCGTCGCGGAACCCGCCCGCGGTGCGCAGCAGCACGTCCACCACCGTCGAGGGCGAGGAGTGGTCGCCATCGAGCGCGGGAGAAACGATTTCGTTGAGCCTGCGGTAGAACTCCTCCGTCACGGCGACCGCGAGGGCCTCCTTGTTGGAGAAGTGGAAGTACACCGCCCCCTTGGTCATCTCCGCGCGGTCGGCGATGTCCTTGATGGTGACGTTCGGGTAGCCGTGCCGGGCGAAGACCTCCGCGGCCGCGTCGAGGATGGTGCGCCGGGTGCGGATGGCGCGCTCCTGCTTGAGGTGCGAGGTGTCGTCGACCGAGGTGCCGCCGGAGATGTGCGAGGTCTGTGTCGCGTCGCTGTGTTCGCTCATGACGTCCATTCGTGCCGTGCCGTCCGCTGCTTTCGGTGGCTGGTTCGTGGGGGGACTGGGCCGGGGCACGTGCGGACGCTTCGCGGGTTTCGCCCCTCTGACCAGCAGGGGTGACCGATCATCCGCCGTGCTCCGCCCGAGGCTTGCAAAATACCTTCCCAAAGGTATATTAATTACGTGCCGAAGGGCGCCGCACGTCTGTTAGTTCGCATGGTCCTGGTTCTTCCAGTACGGGGGAGGCGAATCCCAGATGTCAGTCCTGCTCAATCATCCCAGCATCCCTCAGGCGTCAGCAATGGCCCACGCCTGTGATTCGTTGAGCTTTGCACGTCCCGTGACGCGTGAGCTGGTGCACCGCAGCTCCGTCGCGGAGGTGTTCGTCACCGACGGCGCCCGTGTCGGTGACCGCGAGTTCGTCGTCGCCGCCCAGTGGCCGCGCGACCACGCGCTCTACCACCCGGACGAGAACGGTCTGAGCGATCCCCTGCTGTTCGCGGAGACCCTGCGTCAGGGGATGGTCTACGTCGCCCACCGGCACTGCGGTGTGCCGCTCGGCCGGCGCTTCGTCGGCCGTGACATCGACTTCGAGATCACCGACCCCGTCACCCTGCGGGTCGAGGGCGTACCGCTCTCGGTGTTCCTGGTGGGCGAGTGGACCTGGGACGGCGACGACGCGCGGGGCAGGAGCGGGGCCCGGATGGACTTCCGGCTCGTCGTCGGCGGCCGCGCCTGCGGCTGGGGCACCATTAGCATGCTGATGGTGGACGAACGGCGCTACCGCCTGCTGCGCCGGCTCGGCGGCGGTGCCGCGGACGCGCCGGCCACCGTACCGGCGCGGACGGCCGCTTCCGGGGCGCCGCGAACGCCCCCGCACCGGGTGGGGCGGCTGCGCTGGCGGGACTGCGTCCTGGAAGAGGCCGCGAGGCCCGACGAGTGGCGGTTGCGCGTGGACCGCGACCACGCGGTGCTCTTCGACCACCCCACCGACCACATCCCGATGATGGTGATGCTGGAAGGCTTCCGCCAGCTCGGCCACCTCAAGGTGCACGACGCGTGCGGCGGCCCGTTCGCCGACCTCTCCTTCGCGCTGGCCCGGACCGCGGTGCAGTGCCTGGCCTTCGGCGAGTTCGACCGGCCCACCCGGCTGGTGGTCGAGGAGTGCGCGTCGGGCGCCCGTCCGCAGGAAACGTTTCAGCTGTCCGTCTCGGCGGTCCAGGGTGACACCGTACTGGCCCGCGCACGGACCGCCTGGGCCTGCGTGGGCACCCGCCCGGCGGCGGCCGTCCCGGCCTCCTGGTAGCGGCGGCCCACCGGCCCGGGCCCCGGGGCCGCACGGTCGTCGGAGCTCAGGCGGATGCGCGTGTCCCCATAACGCGCGTCAGCACGCCCCACATCGCGGCGACGCTGGGCCCGGGCCGGTCCGGGCCCGCGCAGGCGCCGGTCCACAGCGCGGTGCAGAACGCCGCGATGATGAGATCGGCCAGGGCGTCGGCCGGCGGTGCCTCGTCACAGTGCCGTCCCCGCTGCACCTCGCCCACGAGTTCGAGCGCGATGCCATGGGTGTCGCTCAGGAGAGGAGCCACCATGTCGGCCGCCCGAGCCGCCTCCACCTCCAGCCGCAGGGCCGCCTGCGCCCTGTGGTCGGTCTCGAAGAGCTGGCCGAGTCCGAGCACCAGGGCCTCCAGCCGGCTCGTGGCCGGCTCGGGCGAGGTCCTGGCCCCGTCCAGCAGCGTCCGCACGCTCCGGGACAGATGTTCCGTCAGCGCGGCGGCCAGCTTCTCCTTGCTGGAGAAGTGCCCGTACAGGGCGCCCTTGGTCAACCCGATCCGGTCGGCGATGCGCTGCAGGTTCGCGTTCACGTAGCCGTAGCGTGCGAACTCGTACGCAGCGGCGTCGAGGACGCGATCGTGCGTCCGAAGGGCACGCGCCTGCTTGACCACGCTGATCACCTCCTTCACCCCGGCCCGGTGGTGAAGGGCCGGCCAAGAAAAATTCGTTCCCGAACGAATTCTAGTCGTGGAGTAAAGGAGAGCGATAGGTGAACCGGCGTCAAATCTGCACAGGCCAGGGGGCACAGGGTGGCGCGCCGCGGGCGCGCGTACAGCTGGCGGGCGCCGTGGCCTCCGCCGCTGCACACGCGTCGGCGGTGGACGCCACCGGCCGGCTGTCCGCGGAGACCGTCGCGCTGCTGACCCGCGCCGGCTTTGCCCGTCACTTCGTGCCCGGGGTCTGGCACGGTACCGAGGGAACCTTCAGCGACCTCCTCGCCGAGGTGGCGGCCGTCGGCGAGGGGTGTGCGTCCGCCGCGTGGTGCGCCGCCCTGTGGGCGACCCACGGCAGATACGCCGCCCACCTGCCCCTCGAAGGGCAGCTCGACCTGTGGGGCCGATCGCCCGATGTGCGGATCGCCGCCGGACTACGGCCCTCCGGCTCGGCCGCCCGCTGCTCCGGAGGCTGGCTGCTCAGCGGCGCCTGGGAGTGCGTCAGCGGGATCGCGGACGCAGACTGGCTGCTGCTCGCGGCCCCGGAACCGGACGAACCGCGGTTACCCGGCGGCCGGTGCCGGCTCTTCGCCGTCCCCGCCGCCGAGATCCACGTACGGGAGACGTGGAGCAGCACCGGAATGCGCGGCACCGGCAGCCACACCGCGGTCCTCGACGGCCCGGTGGTGGTCCCCGACCACCGTACCTGCTCGCTGTCGGACGTGCTGGCGGGCTCTCCCGGGCCCGGACGGTCCCGCTGCCACACCGCCCCGGCGCACCTGGGGACGGGACTGCTGCTGTGCGCGCCCGCCCTCGGGGCGGCCCGCCACGCCCTACGGGAGTGGACCGCGTGGGCCGCGCGCAGGGGAGCCGGCCGGCCCTCGGAGCGCGCCACGCTCCAGCTGACGCTGGCGCAGTCGGCTGACGACATCGAGGCCGCCGAACTGCTGCTCGGGGACGCGGCGCTGCGGGCCGACTCGGGCACCCGCGCAGAGCGGGACGTGGCCCGCAACCGCCGGGTCGCGGCGGCCGCCGCACAGCACCTGGTCACCGCCGTCGAGCGGCTGTTCCGCGCGGCCGGAACCCACGCATGCGGCGGCCCCGGGCCGCTGGAGCGCACCTGGCGCGACGTCCACGTGCTGGCCGCGCACCAGGCCGTGCGCCGGGAGACCGCGGCGGCCCTGTACGCCGACTCGGTGTTCGCCGACTTCGAAGGCCGTCCCGAGCAGGCGGCCGGGCCGGCGGCCGCGCCCCGGTTCGTGGCGCACTCCGCGCCGGCGGAGGTGGTCGCCGGTGTCCACTGACACCCGCAGCGGGCGCAACCGGTCCCCGCGACCCGCGACGACGCCTCCCCGTCCCACACCCTCCCGGCCCGCTGCGCGGGCACGCCCCGAGGGCCCCCGCCGGCTGGTGTTCTTCGACGTGGACGAGACGCTGATCGGCCGCAAGAGCGGCCCGGACTTCCTCCGCGACCACTTCGCGCGGATGCATGGCGCGGACGGAGTGCGCCGGGCCGGCGAACTGCTCGGTGCACTGGCCGGTCTGCCCCGCGCGGAGGCCAACCGCCGCTTCCACCGGGCCTTCCGGGGCTGCCCGGCCGCGGAGGCCGAGGCCGCGGCCCGCCGGTGGTACCGGGAGCACAGCCGGGCCGACGGCTTCTATCTCCCCACCACACTGGCCGCGCTGCGCCGGCACCGGGCCGAGGGCGCGTCCGTCGCCCTGGTCTCCGGCACCTTCCCGCCGCTGCTGGCCGTCATCGCCGAGGCGGTCGGGGCGCGGTTCGCCCTCGGCGCGAGACTCGAACGCTGCGGGCCGCTGCTCACCGGCGAACTGATCGGCCCCCCGGCCATCGGCGCGGGCAAGCGCACCCTGGTGCGCCAGCTCCTCGCCCGCCACCCTGACATCGACCCGGCCGACTGCTGGGCCTACGGGGACCATCCCTCCGACCTGCCCATGCTGCACAGCGTGGGGCACGCGGTGATGGTCGCCCCGGACGGGACCCACACCACCGTGCCACCGCACGCCGCCGGGACCGACGGAGGCGGGTGACCGCGGCGGACCGCCGGCTCCGGCCGGGACCGGTGCGGTTGTCGATGCGGATCACCGTGACCTGCCCGCACGACGGTCACGCGGATGAGTGCGAGGTCGGCGTGCACCGTCAGCACGCCGATCATGCCCACGTGCACGGCGAGGGCTGCGGGCACGTGACGGTGCCCCACGATGACCACATGGACTACGTGCACGACAGCCACCGTCATGCGGCTCACGAAGGCCACTGGGGCGATCACTGACTACTTGGAGCACGCTCCCGGAAACTCGAGATGCACTCCGGCGTCCGGGGTGCATCTCGTGTGCTTCCGCAGCCCGGAGGAATGGCTCGGTGGCAGATGAATGGTCGGTTCTCACCGGCTCGAGCAGGGCAGGAGCGCCATCTCGGGAGCGTTCTTGATCGCCCTGACGATCCGCCGTTGCTGCTGGGCCGTGACGCGGGTGACGCGGCGGCCGGGTGCTGATCGCGCTGATGCCGTGACGGCCGGGCTGCTCACCCCTGCTTGTCGGAAGTCGTAGCCGAGCAGGTCGCCCGATGGCGCCACGCTCTTACGGATCAGCAGGCCGGCGGCGGCAGGCCGGTCGAAGAACTCTTCCTCTCGCGCCGCGCCGGCCACCGCGCGCCGGTCCATCCCGCGCGGCTCCTCCCGCGCGATGCGCTCGCACTGCGCGGGCGCCGAAGTTTTGTGCCCGCAAACCGAGCCCTCGGTGGTTGCCGCGGCCTGGGTCGCGCTGAGCAGGCGGACTGCCTGTCGGTGACGCTCGTTTGATGCTCTGGCTGTCCGTGCGCAGGGGAATGAGCCGAAGGAGCGGCTCTGGCCTGGAGGTTTACGCTGCTTGTTCAGACCGACATCTTTCCGATGACGCACCATGTGGAGTGCGTCGCGATCCTTGAACCGGCCGAAAAGGCGTCTGACCTGCTCCTTTGTATTCCATGTGGTCGAATTGACTCGTTTTCGCTCGCGGAATGCGTCAGCTGAGTTCACTTGTGCAGAACGGTCTGAGCCAACGGGCACAGCCCGCCGACGGCCGTAAATGCTGGGCAGACGACCTGCGGGCCCGCCCTGCAGAGGGGCGACTCCGGTTCACCCGGCCCCTGCCCCTGGTTCTCCCTTCGTGGTGAGCATCCGCTCGACGCGGTCGAAGCGTTCGTGCAGCGCGTGCGCGGTCTCGTCGGACAGCCGATGAACGGCCTCTTCGACCATCCGGTCCAGGTGCCTGCGCCGCCTGTCCTCCCGGCCCACGAACCAGGTCGCCAGGGCGGCGGTGACGATGCCGTACGTGGTGATGCCGACGACCATCACGACCGCGGCGATGACCCGGCCCCATGGCGTCACCGGGTAGAAATCCCCGTAGCCCACCGTGGTAGCCGTCTCGATCGACCACCACAGCGCCGTGGGGTACGTCGTCAGATTGGCGTTCCGGGCGCCCTCTTCGGCGGTCACCACCGTCCAGGACCCAGCCAGCATCGTGATCGCCAGGACGGCCGTGGCACCGCCCGCGGCCTTCAGGTGCAGCGAGCGGTCCTTCCGGCCGAGCAGCACATCCATCGCCCTGGTCAGGAATCCGGGCAGCACGCTGTTCCTCCTGTCTCCGACCGCCGGGACGGGCTACGGCGACGGGCACACAGGTGCGGCAGACGGTGGCGAGCCCGGCAGCCGCTCGCGGGCGGTCCTCGGCGCATCCCGGCATGCGCCCAGTGTCTGCCCACGTGGAGTGCGCCGGCACGCCGGCCGTGGCATTCGAGAGGCGGGACGACCGGGGTCCAAGCGGTCGTCGGCCGCACGACTGCGGCGCCTCGCGCAACCTCACCCGTACGGGCCGTCGCGACGGGCCACAGGGACGGCATGCCCGCCACGCTGACGCTGGACATCGCCGCCGTGTCGGTTCCAACGCCATCACCCTCACCAACGGCGGGCTCGACGGTGCGTCGCACGACTCCACCGAACAGGCGGTGACTCTCGGCACGCAACGACTCAAGGACGTGCCGGCGGGCAGGACCCTCCGAGCAACCCGTCGGTGAGCAGGGCTGACATCTCCGCCGCCGGCCGGCCTGGTCAGTGCTGAATGGCGACCTTGGCGGCGACGAGCACCAGGCCGAGCGCGAGGTTGACAGCGCCGACGGACACCACTGCACGGCGGGACGCGCCGGCCCGGATTCCCCCGGCACTGGCCCAGGCCACCTGCTGGGCCACGGCGACGCCGAGCCCCAGCCACGCCGTGCCCTCGAGCCCCAGACCGAGCAGCGGGCTGATCGCGACAGCGGCGGCCGGGGCAACGGCCGCCTGGGCGATCGGCCACTCGTGAGCGCAGCGGCGGCGGACCGCCGACCACGTCAGTGTCCGGTACGGCAGCAACTCGCCGACGAGAGCGGAGTAGACGTGCGCGGCCCAGAACACGACTCCTGTGCACAAGAGGAGCAACACGAGCTGGACGCGCGGGTACGGGCCGGGCGTACTGGCTCCGGCGACCACCGAGGCGGCCAGGAGCGAGCCATGGACCGCGCCCGTGTAGTCGGTCCGGACGACACCGGACGGTCGCCCCGCAGAGCCCGGTCCTCGTAGATTGGGCTGATGTGTCACCTTTCTATGGTCATCACAAAGGCCGGTTCGCCGCCTGCCCGACCGGGTCGTGCAGCGCGGCCAGAACCCGGCGCGGCACACAGGGTCTCCGGGCCACAGATGCCGAGTCGCCGATCCGGTGCAAACCCGGCTGCCGGGCACGCCGGCGCCGGTGACAGCACGATGGGACGGCCGAAGGAGCGCGGCAACGACCGGTTCCGGTGCCCTGTGTGCTCGCGCCGTCGGTACCGCGGTCGCCGGGCTGAGCATGGTGTCCAACTTCGTGTGGCTGCCTCGTGCGCCCGGCTGGGTCAGTGTGCCCATCATCATGCACGGCTTCGTCATCTGGGTCCTTTGTGCGCCCCGCCGCAGCACCGAAGCGCAGAACTGGCAACTGCCTCGAGGCGATCGCGCTCGGCGATGGCCAATCGGTCATCCCGCACGCCGGCGTCGGCCGCGGCCTGACGAACCAACTGCCGCAGGGCATTTTGTGAATGCCGAGGTCCGCGTCCTCGTGGTCCCGCCCGCGGCTTCCTCCCGTCGGGCAGCACCCTCGGGATGGGGGGATCGCCTTCCGCCTCGACGGCGTCACCCACCGCTTCGCCGTCGCTCCTCCCCGGACGGGCTCTGGCTGGGCCGCGACGGGCACACCTGGCACGTCCTGGACCACGACCCCGTCGAGGCCGCCCTCTCCGGTGCCCGGCACGGCGGGGCCGACACGCTTGCCGCGCCCATGCCCGGCACGGTCACCGTCGTGAAGGTGGCCGTCGGGGACGGGATGGAGGCCGGGCAGAGCCTGCTCGTCGTCGAGGCGATGAAGACGGAGCACCTCACCGCCCTGCACACCGGCACCGTCACCGAGCTGGACGTCACGCCCGGCACCACCGTCGCCATGGTCCAGATCCTCGCTGTCGTCAGCGCAACCGGTCCGGTTGAAGGGCGAGATCGACCCGTCGGATACTGCTGGGACAGTCGCCCGTCTTCTCCGGCAACCGCACGTCACCACCTGCGGTTCGAAAGGCTTCCATGTCGATTCCCGCGCTGGACCACTCCGAATCCGCCATCGTCTCCCGACTCCGCACCGGCGGATGTGTGTTCGCGGAGGACGAGGCGCAGGTGATCATGTCGGCGGCCGGTGACGCCGCCGAACTCGAAGAAATGGTCGAGCGCCGGGTCGTCGGTCTGCCTCTCGAACACGTCGTCGGTCACGCGGAATTCCGCGGCCTGCGCATCGAGGTGGATGCCGAGGTCTTCGTACCCCGGCGGCGCACCGAGGCGCTCGTTCGGGAGGCCGCACGGCTCGCTCCGGCACGGGCGGTCGTCGTCGACCTCTGCTGCGGCTCCGGCGCACTGGGCGTCGCCCTCGCCGCCGCCCTGGAGGAGGTCGAGCTGTACGCCGCGGACGTCGACCCCGCCGCCGTCCGCTGCGCCCGGCGCAACGTCGTTCCGGCCGGGGGCTCGGTCTACGAGGGTGACCTCTTCGAGCCGCTGCCCGCCGGGCTGAAGGGCGGCGTGGACGTCCTGCTGTCCAACGTCCCGTACGTGCCCACCACGGAGATCGAGCTCCTTCCGGCCGAGGCCCGCGACTACGAGGCGCGGGTGGCTCTTGACGGCGGTGTGGACGGTCTCGAGGTCCTGCGGCGGGTTGTCGCCGAGGCGGCCGAGTGGCTGGCTCCGGGCGGCATCCTGCTGTTCGAGACGAGCGAGCGGCAGGCCGACGAGGCCGTTTCCGCCGTGACGGGTGCCGGTCTGCTCGCGCGGGTGGCCACCGACGACGAGCTGGACGCCACGGTGATCATCGCGAGCCGCTCCGACGTCCCCTGAGCCGTGCCCGCGACGGCCGGGCGGCGAGGATCCCTCGCCCGACCGGTCGGCCGTCGGGCTCAGAACTGCCGGGCGTACCGCTCCGCTTCCTCGTGGGCGTGGGCGCGGGCGAGGGAGGCCTCGGCCAGGGGGCGGAGCGCGGCCATGGCGGGGTTGTGGGAGGCCGTGGTCAGTTCGGGGGTGACGAAGTCCACCTCCAGGCCGAGGGAACTGCCGAGGACGGTCTTCAGGCAGTGCGTGACGTGGTCCATGCCGCCGCGGGGCTGCCGGGGCCGTAGCCGCCGCGGCGGCTCGCGACGACCACGGCGCGGCGGCCGCGCGTTGGCACCTGGTCGGGGGAGCCGAACAGGACCCGGCCGACGACGAAGACCTGGTCGATCCAGGCATTGAAGGCGGACGGCACCGAGTTGTTGTACATCGGGACGCTGAACAGGTAGGCGCCGGCCCATGGAACTCCTCGATGTGAAGCCTGCCGGCCCTCGCATCTGGCGCGTGATCCGCTTGGTCGGCGTCGCGGTCCCGCGTCCGGACCTGAGCGATCGGCGCAGTGGTCGTGACGGGGCCGGTGGACGCTCCGCCACGCGGACCGCGTCCGGAACACCACCTGCGACGCCGCCGCCGGGCAGACTCGACGCAGCAGTGCACGCGGCAGCAGTGCATGCGGCACTGCAGTGCACGCGGTGATCGAAGCGATGGCGGGCGAGGCGCACATGGTGTCCCCGAGGAGCGGCGGAACCCACGTCCTCCACCAGGAGGGCACATGAGTCATGCGGGCGACGCCACCGACGTCGTGATCGTCGGCGGCGGGGCGGCGGGGCTGTCGCTCGCGCACGCGCTGACCGCGCCCGGCGCCGCCCGCCCCCTCTCGGTGGCGCTGGTGGACACCCCGAGGCCGTCGCTGCGACCGGCGGAACGCACCTGGTGCTTCTGGCAGGAGGGCCCGGGCGACTTCGGCGACGCCCTGGTCGCCTCCTGGCGCCGGCTGCGCGTCCATGGCCGGGACGGCGAGGTGGTCGAGGGGGAGCTCGAGAAGCTGCGCTACCGGATGCTCCGCTCGGACGGCTTCGAAGCCCTGGTCGGCTCGCGACTGGCCGCCCTTCCTCATGTGCGGCTGGTGGAGGCGACAGCGGAGACGGTGCGCAACGTGGCCCACGGCGCGGAAGCCCTGTGCGTCACCGCCGGAGGGGACCGCGTCACACTGCGGGGCCGGCATCTGTTCGACTCCCGACCCGCCCGTTCGCTGCCGCCGGCCCGCAGCACCCTGCTGCAGCACTTCAGAGGCTGGTTCGTCCGTACCTCGGCCCCGGCCTTCGACGACGAGGTCGTGGAGCTGATGGACTTTCGGGTCCCTCAGCCCGCCCACGGGCTCGCCTTCGGATACGTCCTCCCGCTCGGCCCGCGGGACGCGCTCGTCGAGTACACCCAGTTCTCCAGGACCCCGCTGTCCCGCCCCCAGTACGAGGCGGCCCTCGCGCAGTACACCCGGGACGTCCTGCGCCTCGGGCGGTTCGACGTGCGTTCCGTCGAAGCGGGCGTCATCCCCATGACCGACGCGCGGTTCGCCCGCCGGATCGGCCCCGCCGTGCACCGCATCGGCGCAGTCGGGGGTGCCACCAGGCCGGCGACCGGCTACACCTTCTCCGCCGTCCAGAGGCAGAGCAGGGCCGTCGCCGCCGCGCTGCGCGACGGCAAGGAGCCCCGGCTGCCGGCGCCCCACGGGCGTCGCGCGCTGGCCATGGACGCCGTGATGCTGCGCGCCCTGGACACCGGGCGCGTCAACGGCCCCGACTTCTTCACCCGGTTGTTCCGGCGCACGCCCGCCGAACGGGTGCTGCGTTTCCTCGACGGCCGGACCGGGCTGTGGGAGGACGTGCTCCTCGGCCTCGCCACACCCGTGGGCCCCATGCTCCGTACCGCGGCGGAACTGCCCTTCCTGCCGCGGAAGCCCTTCCCCCTCACACGCGAAGAGAGCACCGGATGACGCTGATGCGCGACGCGGACCTTGCAGCAGCCTTCGACCATGCCGCCCCGGCGTACGACCGGCTCGTCGGTCTCAACGCCGGGTACCACCGCGACCTCAGACGTTCCGCGCGGCGGCTCCGTCTGCCCGACGGCGGCGCGGGCCGGCACATCCTCGACATCGGCTGCGGCACGGGAGCCTCGACGGCCGCCCTACTGCGGGCCGCCCCGCTCGCCCGGGTCACCGCGGTCGACGCCTCCGCGGGCATGCTCGAACGGGCAGCCGCCAAACGCTGGCCCGCCGGCGTGACGTTCGTGCACACGCCGGTGGAACGGCTGGCCGCCGCCGGGGTCACGGGACCGTTCGACGCGGCCTTCGCCGGCTACCTCTTCCGTAACGTGGCGGACCCCGACGCCGTGCTGGCCACGGTCCACTCGGCTCTGCGCTCCGGCGGCAGACTGGCGGTGCACGAATACTCCCTGAGCGGGTCCGCCGGGCACCGGGCTCTCTGGTCGGCCGTGTGCCGGGCGGTCATCATCCCGGCCGGCACCGTCACCGGCGACAGCGGCCTCTACCGCCACCTCCACCGCAGCGTGCTGGAGTTCGACACCGCGCCCGCGTTCGCCGCCCGGCTCTCCGGCGCCGGATTCAGGGACGCCCGGGCGCTCCCGGTGCCCGGATGGCAGACCGGCATCGTCCACACGTTCCTGGGCCGTCGCGCCGGATCCGGCGAGGGCCGACGGGAAGCAGGGCCCCGATGAGCCGCCTCGGCGCTCGCGCCGGGGCGGCTCCGCGCCGGGGGCGGGACCGGAAGGCGCAGGTGGTGCCGGCGGCGCCGGGTCTGCGCCGGGTCCACGGACCGGCGCCGCGGGCCGCGGTCGTCGGAGGCGGCATCGCCGGCCTGGCAGCCGCGACGGCGCTGGCAGAAAGAGGCGTCAGGGTCACGCTCCACGAGCGCGGATCCGGCCTCGGCGGCCGTCTCGCCGGCTGGCGGACCGAGCTCGCGGACGGCAGCCGGGTGACCATGAGCCGCGGTTTCCACGCCTTCTTCCGCCAGTACTACAACCTGCGCGGTCTGCTCCGCCGTGCGGACCCCTCGCTCTCCGTCCTCCGTCCGCTGCCCGACTACCCCTTGCTCCATCGCACCGGGCTCACCGACAGCTTCGTCCATGTGCCCCGCACACCACCCTGGAGCGCGGTCGGGTTCGCGGCGCTCAGCCCGACCTTCGGTTGGCGGGACCTGGCGGCCATGCGGCCGGGGGCCGCCCTCCCGCTCTTCGACGTGCGCGTGCCCGATGTGTACGAGCGGTTCGACGCCGTGAGCGCCCACGACTTCCTCGAGGCGGTCGGCTTCCCCCCGGCGGCGCACCACCTCGCGTTCCAGGTGTTCTCCCGCAGCTTCTTCTCGGACCCGCGAGAACTGTCGGCGGCCGAACTGCTGCTGATGTTCCACATCTACTTCCTCGGCTCCTCGGAGGGGCTGCTCTTCGACGTGCCCGACGACCCTTTCCCGCAGGCGCTTTGGGAGCCGCTGGGCCGTTACCTCGAACGCCTGGGCGTGGACGTCCGGACCGGCGCACCCGTCGACTCCGTCCGGCCGTCGGGCGGCACGGCTCTGAGCGTCGACGCCGGCGGCACCTCCACCGCGTACGACGCCGTGGTCCTGGCCCTGGACGTGACGGGCCTGCAAGGTTTGGTCGAGGCGTCGCCGGGGCTGGGCGACGAGGCGTGGCGGGCGGCAGTCGCGGCCCAGCGGACCGCGCCGCCCTTCCTGGTGTCCCGGCTGTGGCTGGACCGCCCCGTGGACCGGTCCCGGCCCGGATTCCTCGGCACGAGCGGCTTCGACGGCCTCGACAACGTGAGCGTTCTGGACCGCTGGGAGGGGGAGGCGGTCCGCTGGGCGCGGCGCACCGGTGGCAGCGTCGTGGAACTGCACGGCTACGCCGTCGACGAGTCGGCCGACCGACACGCCGTCGAACGGAGGCTGCTGCGGCAGCTTCACGAGGTCTACCCGGAGACCGCCGGGGCCCGGGTCGTCGACGCCCGGCACGAATGGCGCGCGGACTGCCCGCTGTTCCCCGTCAAGGGCTACCTGTCCCGCCCGGCGGTGAGCACTCCCCACCCCGCTCTGACGATGGCCGGCGACCTGGTCCGCACCGACCTGCCGGTGGCGCTCATGGAGCGTGCCGCCACGACCGGGTTCCTCGCCGCCAACTCACTGCTGCGGCGCTGGGGCGCGGCCGGCCATCCGCTGTGGACGGTGCCCCGCAAGGGGCGTTCGCCGGTGCTGCGGGGCATGGCCGCCCGGCTCGCGGACGGCTCCTGAGCCACCGGCCTCGCAGGACCCCTGCCCGTGGGTTCGGCGGGGCGCGCGGCCGGCGGCCGGGCGGCCGGACGGACCCGCTCACCCCGGGAAACGGCCCGTGCCGCGCAGCAACCGGCGCCGTTCCGCGTACGCGAGGTCGTCGCGCCACAGACGCCCAGCCACCCACCGGATCAGCGGCCGGAGCGCGGGAGCCGCCGCCCGTGCCACGGCGAACCCGCGTCGACCGGAGACGGCGACGACGGCCTCGATCACCGCCGTGCGCGGACTGCCGTCCGGGGCGGGGCCCAGCGGCGTGGCGTGCGTCTCCACGACGGACGTCGCGCCCTCGCCCTCGGCGATGTGCATGACGACCGTGCGCGGCTCCGGGGCGGTGAACACCGCCCGCACGGGAACGACCAGCCGCCCGGGGAGCCTGAACGACACGTCGACGGTGAACGCGTCCTCGTCCGCGTCGCTCGAAGGGACCCCCACGACGGTCAGGTCCACGAAGGAGTACGGGTGCAGCCAGGACCCGTGCCACGGGTCCAGGCGGTTGGCGACCACGTCCTCCGGCTCGCAGCGGCCCACGGCGGTGAACACGGCGTCCACGGCTCCGTCGCGGGGACGCGGCGGTACCACCGGCCGGTCGAGCGGCGGTTCCCCGCCGAGTGCGTCGAGGCGCACCCAGGCGAGCACACCGTCGTCGTGGGCGGGCAACGGATCCCATCCGGCGAACGGGCGCCCGTCCAGGGACAGTCCGTGCCAGTGGCAGACCAGGCTGCCGCACACGACCCGGCTGTCCCGCAGTGGCGCGCCCAGGTGCGGGCAGGCGCCCGGTCCGGCCCTCAGCTCGCCCGACGCGGTGCGCCAGGCGACGACCTCCACCCCGCCGACCGTCCGCCCGAACGGGCGTCCGCCGCCGATGTCGCGCGAGGCGCCGATGACGTACCAGTTGCCCGACGGCCGCGCCGCGGAGCGCTTCAGCGCGTCCGCGATCAGCGACGGCCTGGCCTCGCGCCATGTCGGCGTCTGCTGCTCCCAGCGGGTCCGGCGCCGCGACCGTACGGGCAGGGCGTACCGCGGCGCCCCCCGACGCTCCCTCATGCTCGCTACCTCCGAGGGCCGTTGGAAGGCGACCTGTGCGCGGGTCCCGACGTGAGGGGGTGCTCCGGTGACCGCCGGGGTTGTGGGCGCAGACGGGCCGTGAGGATCCGGGCGAGCCCGCCCAGCGCCACGGCGGCGCGGCGCCTGTGTGGCACCACCGACCGCCGTTGCACCACGGCGTAGCCGTCGTCGGCGATGGCGTCGAGGATCCCGCCGTACAGGGTGTACGCCGTCCGGATGCAGGGCCGGGCGCGCGGTTCGAGCATGTCGATGCCCGGCCGGGCCTCCCGGTAGACGCTCCGGGTGAGGTCCTCGGCGGCCTCGAGCGCGGCGCGGATCCTGGGGTCCGGCCTGCCGGTGGCGCGGCTCCACTCCAGCAGCGCGCGGTCCGCGCCGTGCGCGGCGAGCAGGTCGGCGGGCAGATACACCCGTCCGCGGTCGAGGTCCTCGCCGACATCGCGCAGGAAGTTGGTGAGCTGGAACGCGACCCCCAGCGCGGCGGCGTGCGGCGCCGCCACCTCCTCCGGCACGACGGTGCCGAGCACCGGCATCATCTGGAGGCCGATGACGGCGGCGGATCCGTGCATGTACGACCTGAGGTCCTCGTAGGTGGCGTAGTCCGTGACCGTGAGGTCGTCCCGCATGGAGGCCATGAAGTCCGCGAAGTGGGCGTGGGGGATGGCGTAGGTCCTGGCCGTGTCGGCCACCGCCCGCACGACGGGTTCGCTGCTCCGGCCGGTCCGCAGCCCGGAAGCGAGTTCGCTCTCCAGCCGCGCGAGCTGCCGGTCACGTGCTTCGGGCGTGCGGGCGCAGGCCGGATCGTCCACGATGTCGTCGGCCCAGCGCGCGAAGCCGTACAGCGCGTGGACGGCAGGGCGCCGGTGGACCGGCAGCAGTCGGGTCGCGAGGAAGTACGTCCTGCCGTGCCGGGCGTTGAGCCGCCTGCAGTGCTGGTACGCCGCTCGCAGCTCCGGGTCCGAGATCCGCGCCGCGTCGAGTTCACGTCGTGTCATGGACACCTCTCACTGGCCGCTGATGCGGGACGCCGCCAGCTTTCCGCTGACGAGCACGGTGGGTACGCCGACGCCCGGAGTCGTTCCGCAGCCTGCGAGTACGGCGTTCTCGACGCCGGCGACCAGGTTGCGCGGCCGGAACGGGCCGGTCTGCGCGAACGTGTGGGCCGCGGAGAACGGTGTCCCCGCCGCGTGGCCCTGTGCCGTCCAGTCGGCGGGGGTGATCAGCCGTTCGTGCTCGACGGCGTCGCCGAACCCGTCCAGACCGCGCTTCTCCAGCTCGCCGACGATGCTGTCGCGGTAACGAGGGCCCAGGGAACGCCACTCGGCCGCCGACGGGCCGACGGTCGTGTTGGGGCAGGGCGCCAGCACGTAGTGCAGATGCCGGCCCTCGGGCGCGAGCCGCGGCTCGTGGGCAGTGGGCCGGGTGATGAGCAGCGACGGGTCGCTCATCGGCCGCCCCGTGCGGGTGATCTCTTCGAACGTCCGCTCCCAGGCGTGTCCGAACGAGATGGTGTGGTGGTGCAGGCCGGGCCAGGTGCGGCGCGTGCCCGCGTGGAGGATCACCGCGGAGGGCGAGTGCGTCAGTCGTACCGGTCGGCGCGGCGTGCGGCCCAACAGGCGGTAGGCGACGGGCAGATCGGGTGTGAGGACCACGACGTCGCAGGGCAGCCGCTCGCCGTCGCCGAGGCGCACGGAGGTGACGCGCCCGGCGGACAGGGCGAGTTCCGTGACCTCGGTGCCGTAGCGGAACTCGGCCCCGGCGTCGCGGGCGGCGTCCGCCATCGCCACGGGCAGCGCGTGCATGCCTCCCCTGGGGAAGTACACGCCGGCGACCGTGTCCATGTAGGCGATGACGGCATAGGCGGCGAGCGCCCGGGAGGGCGGCACGCCGGCGTAGAGCGACTGGAAGGAGAACACTCTGCGCAGCCTGGGGTCCTTGATGTACCGGCCGATCTGCCTGTCCAGCCGGCCGAAGCCGCGCAGGGCGGCCAGCCGCGCCAGGTCGGGGTGCAGCAACTGGAGGGGCGAGTCGAAGTTCGTGTCGATGAACCGCCGCATCTGCGCTTCGTAGAGGGACCGCAGCCACTGCCGCAGCCTGCGGTAACCGGCGGCCTCGGCCGGGCCGGCGAACGCGCGGACCTCCTCGGCCATCGCCTCGCCGTCGGTGTGCACGTCGAGGCCCGAACCGTCGGCGAACTGCGCCCGGTAGGCGGGGTGCAGGGCGACGAGCTCGACCCGGTCCGCGAGCGAGTCGCCCACCGCGGCGAACGCCTCGTCGGCGAGGTGCGGCATCGTGAGCACCGTCGGACCCGTGTCCAGGAGGTAGCGGCCCAGCCGCGCCCGCCCCGCCCGGCCGCCGGGCCGGTCCGCCCTCTCCACCACGGTCACCTGCCGGCCGCTGCCCAGCAGGTGCAGCGCGGCGGCGAGGCCGGACAGCCCGGCACCGACGACGACCACGCGGTCGGTGCGACCGGGGACGGTTCTCATGGACTGTCCTCCTCGTGCGGCGGGGTCGGCCCCACCGCTGTGCGGACCAGACTGCCGAGCGCCGCGACCGCTGGGGGCCGACCGGGCAGCGCGGCCGGTCGGCGTTCACTGAGGTGGACCAGCCGACTGCTCCATGCCTCCACGTCCCGCGGGCTCTCCGAAGCGGTCCGGGCCTTCGTACGCGGGCGTCCGGCGACGCGGCCCCGACGGACCCGGCGACCGGCGACACGGGCCCGGACGCGTCCCCCTCCCGGGCGTCGCGACTGCCTCGACCACCGTCTCCTCCGCCTCCTCCGCTCGGGAGGCCCCCGAGCAGCATCCGCCCCGCCGTCCGGGGCCACGACCGAGAAGCGACACGCGGCTCACCCGCGACGCAGTTCCGGGTCGCGGTCGGACTTCGGCCAGACGTAGGGAAGATCGTCCGGCACCCCGGGGAACCGGTCCCGGTAGAACGCCGGGTCCTTGCGCACCAGAGCCGACTGGTGGCTGCGATGGAAGTCCGGGTCGCCGAACCAGGGCGGGAGGTCGCCGTCCGTCACGAGCTGCTGCTGGGACCGCACGGCCCCGTCCGGGTGCCGGGCCCGGAAGTCCTGGAGGAGGGTCGCCGCGCAGGTGTCGGTGTGTCCCTCGCTCGTCCACGCACGGCAGATGTCCAGCCCGTACCGTACGAGCGCCTCCTCGTAACCGGCCCACATCCGGACCGCCGGGTGCCTGCGCCAGCCGTAGCCGGGCACGGTCAGGCCACGGAGCACCTGCAGTGCCTCGACCCGCTGTTTCCCCAGCCGCCTGGGGTCCAGCGCCGCGGCGGATTCCATGAAGCTCGGGAACGGGAGGAAAGTCTGCATATGTCCTGCCTACCCGTGGGGACGCCACCCTCCCGCCTTCCGGCCGAAGCTCTGGTCACACAAGCCGCGCGGACCGGGACGCGCGGCCGGGCGGGCCGGGCCCGGGTGATGGAGTACAGCGGCTTCACGGCGTCGGGCGGCCTGCTCCGCTTCCTTCCGGAGTCGGCTCATGCATGGTCGGAGCGGAGGGTGACCGCCCGGAGCAGTGCGTCCCGGCACGCCTGGATGGCAGGGTGCCGGCCGCTGCCGCGGCGTGCCACGGTGAAGACGCGGCGCGTGCGCAGGCCGCGGGGGGAGTCGCGCCAGGGCCACGGTCGGGGGTGTCCGTGCCAGACGAGGCCGGGCAGGAAGGCTGCGGCGTGTTTCTGCTCGACGAGGCGGAGGTGGAGCAGGAGGTCGGTGGTCTCGAACCGTACGTCGTGTTCGAAACCGGCGTTGCGGCACAGGGGCATGGCCCAGTGCCGTGCGGCTGTGCCTTCGGGTTCCATCACCCAGGGGTGGTCCGCCAGCGCGCGCAGCGCGGCCATCGGGGCTGCGGCGTCCGATCCGTCGGCCGGATCCGGCAGCGCGAGGTGCAGGGGGGCGTCGAGCAGGTCTTGCTGTTCGAGTTCGGCGGGCCGCGGGTTCGGGTTGCCGGGGTATTCCTCGGCGAGGACCAGGTCGAAGTCGCGGGCCTGCAGGGCGGGGAGTGCCTTTTCCGGTTCCATGCGTGACGTGGACGCGCAGGTGCGGGTGCCGGTCGCGCAGCAGGCCGAGCGCGGCCGGAACCAGGGCCAGGGCGGCCGTCTGGAAGGAGGCGATGCGGAGCGTGCCGGTCAGGTCGGTCAGGGAGGCGGCGATGTCCGCCTCCGCGCGCTCCAGACGGGCGAGGACCGCTTCGGTGTGGGCGACGAGGATCTCGGCCTGCTCGGTCAGCCGCACCCGCCGTCCGACCGGTTCCGGAAGGGGGACGCCGACCTCGGCCTCCAGCTGGGAGAGCTGCCGGGAGACGGAGGAGGGGGTAGGACAGGGCGGCGGCGAGGGCCGCCAGGGTGCCGCGGTGCTTGATCAAGTGGTGTCCGACCAGCGGCGACTGCGGGTGGACTGCCGTGCCGTTCCCAGCGGCCCTGGGACGGCACTCGTCCGGCCGTTGGGACCACACGACACGGCAATCCACCACTCGGCCGGGGGAGTCCGGCCCCGAGATCAGAGCAGGTCACGCTCCATCAGGTCGTCCGCCTCCTCCCAGGTGATGAAGGAGCAGGCTCCGGTACTCAGGTCGACGGCCACGGGCAGGTTCCCGCCGAGCTGCATGTCCTCACGTCCGTGATCCAGGTACTCGGCATGGTCGTACGGGGCGATGAACCGTCCCCCGTCCGTGAAGCAGTACTCGGGGATGATCCTCACGTCGGAGGACGGCCCCCATGTCCTGCTCTCCTCCGCAAGGAACTCCGCGGCCCTGCGCTCGGCTTCTTCGGGGGCGAGCATGTCAGTTGGTCCTCATCACGTAGTAGTCGCGGTATTTCTTGTGGGCCGGATTGGCCTTGCCCGACTGGAAGTCGAGGAAGACCACCTTTCCATCGATGTTCGCGACGTTGAAGTAGTGGCCGATACCCTTCCTCGGCCATGCTCCTACGATCGCCCGGGCACCGGGTCCCCAGCGCAGCATGTCGCTCACGACGACGTTGAGTCCGCCGACCTTCCGGAACGGCAGGCCCGTCATCGCCGACACCTCGGCACGCGTCAGCGGGCGGTCCGCCCCGGACACCGCGTTCGGGTTCCGGCCGGCCATGAGGTCGTCGCCGGCGGTCGCGCACAGCCCGCAGTTCCTCCGGCCGCCGTCCGGGTTGATGCGGCTCATGGACGACGGGGTCTCCGGCGTGTAGTAGGGAAGCCCGAACCGTGTCGAACTCGGCTCCCCGTAGTACCGTCCGCCGCCCGGCTCGACCGCGGCCCTGCGCCACCCCGTCAGACCGCCGACGCCGGTGACGACGAGCTGCTGCGTCAGTTCCTCCGCCGCCTCGGCGTACAGGTCGGCGAGGGCGTCGCAGCCCTGTTGCCGGAGCATGTACTCGGCGCGGTAGAGGCGGTAGGCGGGGCGGACGGGGAGGTACTTGTCGACGAACGCGCCGGCGCCGCCGTTCTCGCCGGTGAACGCGTCGTGCGCGTCACCGAGGAACACGAAGGGCGACTTGAAGACGTCGACGAAGGCGTCACCGAAGATGCCGAGTGCTTCTCCCAAGCTGTCGACGCGGTCGTTGTTCGGGTCGTCGGGGGTGAGGCCACTGGGGTCGGTCAGCAGGGTGGGGACGTTGTCGGCGTAGGCGTACGGCGAGAGGTAGGGGGTCGACCGGTCGCGGCTTGCCGGGTCGGGCCGGGTGAAGCGTCCGGTGGTGGTGTCGTACTGGCGGGCGTGGAGGTCGAGGTTGCCGGTGGTGGTTTCGTAGCGGGCGCCCGTGTAGGAGGGGGTGCTTGCGGGGGCGCCGCCGGCGGTGGTGTTCAGGACGCGGGTACCGAACGGGTCGTAGGCCCAGCGCTGGTGGAGGGTGCCGGTGCTGCCCGTGACGTCGACCGGGGAGCCCTGGGTGTCGTGGTGGTAGTAGAAGAGCGCCCCGGCGCCCGTCCTGGTGGCGGTGGGCTGGCCGAGCGGGTCGTAGCGGTAGGACTGCTTGATCGTCCAGGCGCTGTCGTACTCGGTGGCCGGCATCGGCAGGGGGGCGTTGGGGTCCCACTGGGTGCGGTGGGTCACCGCGCCGTCCTTGGCGGTCGCGACCTGGTTGCCGCTCGCGTCGTGGTCGTAGGTGTAGTCGGCGCCGGCGACGGTGGCGGCGGAGATCTGCCCGGCCAGGTCGTAGGCGTAGGTGTCGGCGCCCGCCTTGGTCTGGTTGCCCTCGGCGTCGTACGCGTAGGTGGTGGTCGTGGTGCCGGCCGTGGTCGAGGTGAGCTGGTCGGCCGCGTCGTAGGCGTAGCTGGTGGAGGCGGTGCCCAGGGTGGAGGTCAGGCGGTTGCCGACCTTGTCGTAGCTGTAGGAGGTGGTGCGGCTCGCCGCGCAGCCGGTGACCCAGGGCTGCGGGTAGCAGCCGGAGGTGAGGCGGCCGGCCGCGTCGTACGTCAGGTCGTAGCCGCCGGTGCCGACACCGGCCCGGGTGACGTCGACGCGGGAGGGCAGGCCCGCCGCGGAGAGGGTGAGCGCGGTCCTGGTGACCGTGGCGCCCGCCTTGGACGAGGCGACGGCCGTCAGCCGGCCCGCCCGGTCGTAGGAGCGGCTCTCTGTCTCGGTGTTGGGCAGCGCCGACTTGGTGAGGTTGCCGGCCGCGTCCCAGGTGTACGTGGTGGTCCTGCCGTCGGCCGTCATGGTGGAGGTACGGCCGTCGTCGTCGTAGGCGTAGGCGATGGTGCTGCCGTCGGAGTACTTGCGGGTGAGCATCTGCCCGGCGGCGTCATAGGTGTAGGCGAAGCCGCGCGTCCTGGTGAGGTTGCCGACGGCGTCGTAGACGAAGTCCTCGGAGATCTTCGAGTTGGCGCGGGCGGTCATGCGCCCGGCGTCGTCGTAGCCGAACGTCGCGTCGGGGGTGGTGTCGGAGTAGTCGACCCTGGTGGGCAGGCCGCGCGGGTCGAAGGTGTAGGTGGTGGATCCGCGGGGCGTGGTCTTTCTGACGAGGTTGCCGTCGGCGTCGTAGGCGTAGCTCGTCACCCGGTTCAGCGGGTCGGTGACCGAGGTGAGGCGGCGGGCGGCGTCGTAGCCGTAGCCGGTGACGTGGCCCTTGGCGTCGGTGCGCGCGGTGACGTTGCCGACCGTGTCGTAGCCGTAGGTGGTGACCGCCCCGCCGGGCGCGGTGACCGTGGTGAGCCGGTCGAGCCTGTCGTAGCCGTAGACGGTGGCGCGCTTGTCGGCGTCCGTCTCCTTGACGACGTTGTTCACCGCGTCGTAGGCCGTGGTGGTCACGCCGCCGAGCGGGTCGGTGACCGTCGTGGGGTTGCCCGCCGGGTCGTAGCCGTACGTGGTCGTGTACTGGGCGGGGTCGGCGCCGGTGGCGTTGCCGCGGGGGTCGGTCGTGGTGGCCTGACGGCCGTCGGCGTCGTAGGTCCAGCTCGCCCTGTGGCCGAGCGGGGAGGTGCGGCTGAGCAGGTTTCCGTCGGCGTCGTAGGCGTAGGAGGTGGTCCTGCCCAGTCGGTCGGTGCTGCTGGTGAGCCGGTTGTTCTTGTCGTAGACGGAGGTGACCGTCCTGCTCGCGGCGTCGGTGACCTCGGTGATGTTGTCGTTGGCGTCGTAGGCGTACCTGGTGGTGTGGCCCAGCGGGTCGGTGACCACCAGCGGCCGGTTGATCGCGTCGTAGGTCGTGGTGGTGGACGCGCCGGTGGGGCCGGTGACGCTCGTCCGGTTGCCGGCCGCGTCGTAGGAGAAGGTCGTGGTGTGGGCGGCCGGGTCGGCGCCGGAGACGTTCCCCCGCGGTGAGACGCTGCTCAGCAGGCGGCCCACCTTGTCGTAGGTGTAGGTGGTCCTGCCGCCGGCCGCGTCGGTCTCGGAGGCGAGGCGTCCGCTCGCGTCGTAGGTGCGGACGACGGACTCGCCGGAAGGGTCGGTGGTCCGGGTCAGGTGTCCGGCGTCGTCGTAGGCGAACGTGGTGGTGTCGCCCGCCGGGCTTCGCGCGGACGTCAGTTGCTCGGCGCCGTTGTAGGTGTAGCTCGTGGTGCGGCCCAGCGGGTCGGTGGCCGAGCTGAGCAGTCCGCGGCCGTCGTAGGCGTACCTCGTGGTGTACGCGGCCGGGTCGGCGCCTGTGACGTTGCCGCGCGGGTCCGTCCTGGACAGGATCCGGCCGGCCTTGTCGTACGTGAAGGTCGTCCTCTCACCCAGCGGGGTGGTGACCGATGTCCGGTTGCCCGCCGCGTCGTAGCCGTAGGTGGTGACCTTGCCGCGCGGGGTCGTCACGGTCTCGAGGGCACCGAGGGCGGTGTACGTGTAGGCGGTCCTGCCGCCCATCGGGTCCGTGGTCGACGTCAGCCGGTTCGACGCGTTGTACGTGTACGTCGTCTTGTTGCCGCGGCCGTCGGTGTGGCCGGTGATGTTGCCCGCGGTGTCGTAGGTCCAGCTCTCCGCATGGCCGAGCGCGGAGGGCGCGCTGCGGGTGAGCATCCGCCCGGCGCCGTCGTACGTCATCGACGTGGTGTTGCCGCGCTGGTCGGTGATGCCGACGGGACGCAGGTGGCGGTCGTAGTCGTAGGTGATGCTCCTGCCGTACGGGTCGATCGTCTCCATCAGGACGTTGCCGGCGTACACGTCGGTCCACACGCCGCCGTCGGGGGCCGTGGTGTGCGACTCGCTGCTGCCGTCCCGGGTGAATGTGGTGGTCCTGCCGATCTGGTCGGTCTGGGACGTGATGCGGCCCGTGGAGTCGTAGACGTTGGTGACCTTGCCGCCCGCCGGATCGGTGTAGGAGGTCAGACGCTTGTTCGCGTCGTAGGCGTACGACGACGTCCTGCCTGCCGGGTCGGTCACCGAGGTCAGCAGGCCGTCCGTGTAGCCGTACGACACCGAAGTGCCGTCGGGCAGGCCCACCTTGGACAGCAACCCGTCGGCACCCACCGTGAAGGCGGTGGTACGGCCGGCCGCGTCCCTGACGGAGGCGAGGCTGCCGGACGCGTACGTCAGGCTCAGCCCCTGCCCCGCACCGCCGACGACGGACGTGAGCCTGCCACCGCTGTCGAAGATCCGTTTGGTGTGGTCCGGAGTGGTGACCGTGTAGCTGCTCGTGCCCTTGACCAGCTTGGCCGCCGACCCTGCCGGGGCGGTGTATGCGCCGTCGCTCGCCCGCGTGAACACGAACGACGCCCCGTCGCCCGTCCGGTAGGTCACCTTCCCCGTCGCGACCGCCAGCTTCGCGTCGAAAGGTGTCGCCCAGCCTCGGCCCAGCAGGCCGAGGGCGGTCGAGTCCGAGCGGTAGGTGCGCTCCAGGGTCAGGGGCACTCCGGGGCTCACCAGCGAGGCGTCGGTGAGCTGTTCGAAGAACATGCCGGTCGCCGTGTTGACCGGGTCGGCGCGGTGGGCCTGTGCGTAGCAGGTGCAGATGCCCGCCTGCGCACCGGGAATCACCGGGGTGTAGAACGCCTCCACCAGCGGGGAGGTGGTCCCGCCCGGGCTCGATGTCCCGTCGGCACCGTTCAGGAAGACCCAGGCGTAGTACTTCTTGCCGTCCTCCAGGATTCCGCCCAGCGCGCTGCCGGCCCACCAGAAGCACCGGTCGGCGGGATAGGAGTTGCTCGACCACCAGTCGTAGCACCAGGCCCCCGTGTCCGGGGTGTCGCCGCTGGGATCGTCCGTGGCCTTCCTGATCTCCTGCTGGACGACGAAATTGCCCGCCTCGTCCCGGACGTACAGCCACATCCCGGTGTACGACGAACCGTCCTTGGGGAGTTGCACCTGCCCGCCGATCGACAGCATGCCCGGGTACGCGGTGGCCCAGGACGACACCCAGGTCGGGTTCTCGGTCGCTGCCGCGCGGGGCTGGACGGTCAGGTCCGGTTCGGCGGCGGGGCCGCGTTCGGCGCGGTTCTTGCCCGGCCGGCCGTGGGGCTTGCCCTTGAGTTTCCTCTCGGGCGCGTTCATGTAGTCGCGCATCGGGGACGGTTCGTGCCGCTCCTCGGCGACCTGCCTGCGGCGCTCGGCCAGCGTCATGGACCTGGGCGGCTCGGGCAGATCGGCGGCTGTCCTGGCCTCTGCCCGGGTGACGGCCGCCGGGGCCGTGGCGGGCGGTCGGTCACGGGGCGACGCCCAGGACGGGGCGGCACCCGCGGTCAGCAGGAGGGCCAGGGCCAGGACGAATGTGACGAGTCTTCGCGTTTGCGTGCGCATCATGCATCACCTGTGGGGCAGTTGTGAAAAGGACCGGGGTGATCCTTGATCCACAGGGCGTTCGAACTAACGCGCTGTCAGGGGTATGGCTGGGATGCGACGGCGAGTCGGGGGCACTCGGCCGCTCCCGTCCTGGTCGCCCGGTCGCAGGGGCCGGCACCAACCGGCGATTGGCGTGAACACGCCTGCCCGTGCCGGATGGCGCACATGAACACGCCGCGGACGGCGAGCCAACGGCGGGGCGCGGTCCGGTGTCGGGAGTGAAGCCCTCGCTCGCGGACCCCCGCCCGGCGACCGGCGTTGCGCAGAGCGTTGACGTCCGACGTGCGCCGCCCTATCTTTCGGTTCGGCAGACGGAATGGCGTCTGATATTTCGAACAAGTCGGATTCGGATGCCCCGTTTCCGCGTTCCAGACCAACCCTGGCGGCGCCGGCAGGTGCGCGTCGCGGGCTCACATCACCGCCGTACACGAAAGGCGCCACACATCCGGCGCGTTGTCGAACCGGTTCGACAGCTCGACTCGGGCCGGTCCGAAGCAGATTGACGCAGTCCTCCGACACCTCACAGGAGCCGCAACGATGGTGCTACCGAGAGCACGACAGGGACGTGTGCGAGCACGGCGGGAAGGCGCGAGAGCGGGGCAGGTGCGGGCCGGCGTCGCCTCGGCGCTGGCTGTCGCGCTCGGGATCGGCCTGGTGGGCGCGGGCCCGCCGGCGCCGGCGTCCGCCGCCGAACTCCCGGTGCCGGCCCTGAAGTACACGTTCGACGCCGACGACCTGGCCTCCGGCACCATCGCCGACAGCTCGGGCCACGGCCTCGACGGCACCCTGGTCAACGGCCGCAGCGCGGCCCTCGTCGACGGCGCGGCGGGCGGGTCGGCCCTGGATCTGCCCGGCGGCGCCGCCGGCTCCGACGGCGCCCATGTCCGGCTGCCCAAGGAGGTGTTGGCCGGGGCCGGCGATCTGACCGTCTCCGCCAGGGTGCGCTGGGACGGCGGCACGGCGCCGTGGCAGTGGATCTACGCCCTCGGCAAGGACACCGGCCGGTACCTGTTCAGCACTCCGTACAACAACGACGGACGGCTGCGTACGGCGGTCACCACCTCCGGTGGCGGTGGCGAGGACCAGGTCACCGGGTCGGCGGCATTGCCGGACAAGGAGTGGAAGACCCTTACCGTCACGCTCGACACGAGCGCCGAACGCCTCACCACCTACCTCGACGGTGTCGCCGTGGCCTGGGCCAGGACCGGTATCGGTGCCGGTGAACTCATCGACGCCTCCAGTACCTTCGCCGGATACATCGGCAGGTCCTTCTACCCGGACCCGCTGTTCGCGGGCGCGGTCGACGAGTTCGCGGTGTACCACACGGCCCTGACCGCCGAGCAGGTCGCCGGGACGGTCGGCGCGACACCGACGCCGACCGGCCTGGCGGACGCGGAGTTCGAGATCCGTACCACCGTGGGGACGGCCCCCGACCTGCCTGCCACGGTGCGCGCCACCTACTCCGACGGCTACGACCGGCAGGTCTCCGCCGACTGGGATCCGGTGGACCTCGACGCGTACGACGCTCCCGGTTCCTTCACCGTGTCGGGCAAGGCCGCCGGGCGGACGGTGACAGCGAAGGTCACCGTGGTCCGCGAGGGCGAACTCGTCGTCGATCTGGGCAAGGACACCGGAGCGTTCCACGGCGGCGCGTCCGGCACCCTCTACGGGCTCTACGGACAGGACGTGCCGACGAACAACCTGATCGAGGGCATGCACCTGCGCACCGTCGCCACCAAGGCGCAGGACGGCCCGCAGCATCCGGGCGCCGACGCGCTCGAGGTCGTCAAGCCGCTCGCGGACAGCACGGACGGCGACGTCTACATCTACATGACCGACATCCACCGCGGCTTCCCCTACCAGTGGGAGGGCGACACCCCGGCGGACCGGATGCGGATCTACCGGGAGAAGATCGCCAAGCAGGTCGACCAGGTGCGGCAGCTGCCCGAGCAGTACCAGGACAACATCGTCTTCGTGCCCTTCAATGAGCCCGAGGGCAACATGTTCGGCACCGGCGAGTGGAGCTACAACGGCGTCAGCTGGCTGGACGATCCGGACGACTACTTCGCCGCCTGGGACGACGTGTACCGGCTGATCAAGGGCAAGCTTCCGGACGCCCGGATCGCCGGCCCCAACACCAGCGTGCTGTTCACCCAGGTCCAGGGATTCCTGAAGCACGCGGTACAGGCCGGCACCGTCCCTGCGGTCATGACCTGGCACGAGCTGAGCCACCCGGAGCAGATCCGCACCAGCGTCAAGAGGTACCGCGGCTGGGAGAAGGAGATCTTCGCCGGCAGCGCGTACGAGGGCACCGAACTGCCGATCAACATCAACGAGTACGCGTACAACTACCACACCTCGGTGCCCGGCCAGATGATCCAGTGGATCTCCGCCATCGAGGAGTCCAAGGTCGACGCCGACATCGCCTACTGGAACATCGACGGCAATCTGTCGGACTCGGCCGTCCAGGCCAACCGCGCCAACGGCCAGTGGTGGCTGCTCCACGCGTACGGCAGCATGACCGGCCGCACCGTCCGGGTGAGCCCGCCGTTCCCCGGCGAGAACTACACGATGCAGGGCGTGGCGGCGCTGGACGACAAGAAGCGCCAGGCACGGGCGATCTTCGGCGGCTCCGACGGCGGCGGGCTCATCCGGTTCGACCGGGTGCCCGGCGACGTCTTCGGGGACACGGTGCACGCCTGGATCCGCGAGATCCCGTGGACCGGGCAGATCGGCGACTCCGCCCCGCCGCGGCTGATCGCCGAGAAGGACGTCCGGGTGGGCGACGACGGTTCGGTGGCCTTCGACTTCGGCGGCGACGCCGCCCTGCCGGCGCTCAAGGAGTCGTCGGCGTACGAGATCGTCCTCGCACCGGGCGGCAGCGGCACGAAGACCTCGGCTCCCACGATCCTGTGGGAAGCCGACCACGAGGCCGAGGACGCGGCGCACACCGGCTCCGGCTACAGCAGGAACGGCCCCGAGGGATCGCCTTCGAACGTGGCGAAGTTCTACACCTCCGGCGGCCACGACGTCGGGGGGCTGAGGACGGGCTCCGACGTGAAGCTCGACTTCACCGTCGACGTCCCCAAGGACGGCACGTACGACCTGAGCGTCTTCGCCAACTCGCTCAACACCTTCGACAAGGTCACGGAGCAGGGCCCCACCAATGTGTTCCTCACCGTGGACGGCGGCGCCGAACAGGAACTGTTCCTGCCGCTGGGCTACAAGTGGGTGGTCTGGGACCACACCGACACCACCGTCCAGCTGACCGAGGGCACCCACACCCTCTCGCTCGCCGCGAAGAGCCTGGACGGCAAGCGGGTCACCCAGGGCGACGCGATCGTCGACCGCCTCACGCTCACCCTGCCCAACCCCGAGGCCCGGAAGGCGGTGTACGAGGGAGAGCTCGCGGCACTCGACGGCGGGCGCCCCGTCTACGGACCGGGCGGCGTGTCGGGAGCGGGGGCGGCCGAGCTCGGGCAGGGCGACAGCGCCACCTTCTGGGTCTACTCCCCGGCCGACACCGAGTCCACCCTGACCCTCGCCACGCGAGGCACCGGACGGGCGCAGCTCACCGTGAACGGCCAGGACGTCCTGCGTGTGACACCGTCGGCCAGGAAGGTGGCCGTCTCCCTGTCCGGCGGCATCAACAAGGTCACCGTCAGCGGAAAGTCAGGCACGATGCTCGTCGACCACCTCGGCGTCGAGCAGACGTCCACGACCCTCGAGCCGGCCGTCTACCAGGCCGAGGACGCCGAGCTCGCCGGCTCGGCGGGACCGGCGCGGCTGTCGCTCGCCAGTGACGGCTCGGCGGTACGCGGCATCGGCGGCGCGCCGGGCAACGGGAACACCGCGACGTTCCACGTCACGGCCCGCAAGGACGGCCTGTACGCCATGCGGGTGCGCTACTCCAACCCCGAGCAGTCCGAAGCCACCCACTACAACCCCGACCCGCTCGCCAGGCCCGCGGACATCTCCGTCAACGGCGGCGAACCGCGCCGCACGCTGTTCCCGCACACGTTCCACGAGAACAACTTCTGGGAGCTGACGGTGCCGGTACGGCTGAAGAAGGGCAGCAACACGATCCGGTTCTCGGCCGAGGAACTGCCCAACTTCGACGGCACGTCCTTCGCGTCCGACACCTTCCCCGGCGTCCTGCTGCGCTCGCGGTACGCGCCCGTGCTCGACAAGATCACGATCGCGAGATTCGCAGACCGGCCGTGACGGCCGCCGGCGGCCACCACCCGGCGGCCACCACCCGGTGGCCGCCGACCGCCGGCCACCCCGCGGTGGACACCAACGGCCCAGAAAGGAAACCGGCATGGTCACCATCGGCGACATCGCCCGCGCCGCCGGAGTGTCACGCAGTACCGCCTCGTACGCGCTGTCCGGCAAGCGCTCGATCTCCGAGGAGGTGCAGGAACGCGTCCGGGAGGCGGCCCGGGAGCTCGGGTACACCCCCAACGCCGGCGCCAGGGCGCTGGCCACGGCGGAGACCAGGGTCATCGGGCTGCTCGCCCGGTTCCTGGACGACGAGTTCGCCCCGGCCATGCTCCAGTACATTCGCGGCGTCAGCGACACCGCGCGGGCGCACGGCTACGACACCCTCCTCGTCACGGAGGCCGACGGGGCCCGCGCGCTGCGGCGGATCACCTCCTCGCGGATGGTCGACGGCGTCGTCCTGCTCAACGTCGCGGAGGGCGACGCCCGGCTGCCGCTGCTGCGAAAGGCCCCGCAGCCCGGCGCGCTGGTCGGACTGCCCGGCGACTGCGCCGGCGTGGACGTCTTCGACCTCGACTTCGAGGCGGCCGGCCGGCTGATGGTCGACCACATGCACCGGCTGCGCCACCGCGAACTGCTCCTCGTCTCGCAGCCGGAGCACGTCGTCGAGCGGGGCGGCGCCTATGTGTGGCGGCTCCGGGACGCGGTCGTGCAGCAGGCGCGGGCCCGGGGCATCCGGCTCCACGCGGCCTTCGGCGAGTCGAGGCAGCCGGAGGTGGGACGGTCCCTGCACGCACTGCTCGACGCCCATCCCACCGCCACCGGTCTGCTGCTGGGCAACGAGGCCGCCGCCGCTGCCCTGCCGTCGGTGCTGCACGCGCGCGGACTCGCCGCGCCACGGGACCTGTCGGTCGTCGGCCGGTACTCCGACGAGTTCGCCCGCACCTTCTCGCTGCCGTTCTCCTCCATCGAGAGCGCGCCGGACCTGCTCGGCGAGCTGGCCGTCAGCCAGCTGGTGCGCCGCATCACCACACCGGAGGGCAGCGAGGAGCCCCACGTGCTGCGGCTGCTCCCGCCCGAGCTCGTCGACCGCGGCAGCACCGGGCCGCCCCCGGCGGCACCCCGTACTTCGTCCGTTCAAGGAGGAACACCATGAGAAGCGCCACCAAGTCCGCCCGCGCCATAGCCGTGTCCGGTGCCGCCGTCCTCGCCCTGACCGCCTGCTCCCCTGGCCAAGGCGGCAGTGCCGGCGGGCAGTCGAGCGACACCTACACCTGGTGGGACCCCTACCCCCAGCACCAGAAGTCCTCCGGCTGGGCGAAGCGCGTCGCCAAGTGCGGCGACGAGGCGGGCGTCACCATCGAGCGCACCGCCTACGACACCACCGCCCTCACCAACCAGGCGCTGCTCGCGGCCCAGGAGGGCACGGCGCCCGACATCATGCTGCTCGACAACCCCGCTGTCTCCACCCTCGCCGACACCGGCATGCTGACCACGATGAAGGAGTTCGGCCTCGACACCTCCGGCATCGACGCGAACCTGCTGTCGGCCGGTGTCGTGGACGGCAAGGAGTACGGCGTCCCCGTCGGCGCCAACACGCTCGCGCTCTACTACAACAAGGACGTCCTCGACGCCGCCGGTGTCGACCCGGCCTCGGTGGAGGACTGGGACTCGCTCACCGCCGCGCTGGAGAAGGTGACCGGCGCCGGCAAGAAGGGCATCACCTTCGCCGGGATCGGCACCGAGGAGGGCTCCTTCCAGTTCCTGCCCTGGTTCTGGGGCGCCGGCGCCGACCTGCGCGATCTCGACTCGCCGCAGGCGAGAGAGGCGCTGGAGCTGTGGACCGGCTGGCGGAACAAGGGGTACGCCCCGGCATCGGTGATCAACAACTCCCAGAACACCACCTGGGAGGAGTTCCTGACCGGCGACTTCGGCTTCGCCGTGAACGGCACCTGGCAGGTCGACAGCGCCAAGGAGGCGAAGTTCGCCACCGGTGTCGTCCAGATCCCCGGGAAGGACGGCGGCGTCGCCCCGACCCCGACCGGCGGCGAGTTCATCACCGCACCCGTCCAGAAGGACACCGGCCGCTACGACGTCACCCATAAGATCGTGCGGTGCATGACCACCCCCGAAGGCATGGTCGAGACGGCCAAGACCTTCGCGTACTACATCCCGCCCACCAAGGCCGGACAGGACCGACTGCTCGAGGACGAGCCGGATCTGAAGCCGTGGGTGGACGCGGTGCGCAGCGCCAAGGGCCGCACCGGCGACAACCTCGGCACCGACTACCCGAAGATCTCCGAGCCGTTGTGGACGGCCGTGCAGAAGTCCCTCAGCGGGGCCGAGAAGCCCAAGGAGGCGCTGGCCGAGGCTCAGTCGACCGCGAAGGGCGAGGTCGGCTGAGCGCCGGCCGGACCGACCGACATGAGAGTGACCACCGAGCCGGCCGCGCCCGCGGAGCGCGCCAAAGGCGGCGAGCCGCCTCCCGCCCCGCGGCCGGTCCCGCCCCCGCACCGGCGCATCCGCTCCACCCAGTGGGCGGGCCTGGCGTTCCTGGCCCCGCTCCTCGCCTACCTGTTGATCTTCTACGCCTATCCGCTGTACCGGAATCTCGAACTCAGCGTGCACGACTACACGGTCAGGGCGTTCGTCCTCGGTGACGCCGAGTTCACCGGCCTCGCCAACTACCGTGACGTCCTCGCCTCCGACACCTTCGGTCTCGCCCTGCGCAACACGCTCCTGTTCACGTTCGTCTCGATCGCCGCGCAGTACGCGATCGGCCTCGCCCTCGCGGTGTTCTTCCGCAGCGGCTTCCGGCTCTCGGGAGTGCTGCGGGCGATGTTCCTGGTGCCGTGGCTGCTGCCGCTGATCGTCTCCGGCTCCACCTGGGCGTGGATGCTGGCCGGCGACAACGGCATCGTCAACGCGGCCCTGGAGGCGTTCGGCATCGGCCGGATCAACTGGCTGACCGACCCGGACTGGGCACTGACCTCCGTGATCATCGCCAACATCTGGCTCGGCGTCCCGTTCAACCTCGTCATCCTGCACGCCGGGCTGCAGAACATCCCCGACGACCTGTACGAGGCCGCCGCCCTGGACGGGGCGAACGCCTGGCAGCGGTTCCGGCACGTGACCTTCCCGCTCCTGCGTCCCGTCTCGGCGATCACCCTGCTGCTCGGGCTGGTCTACACACTCAAGGTCGTCGACGTCATCTGGATCATGACCACCGGCGGTCCCGGCAACGTCTCCACCACCCTGGCGCTCTGGTCCTATCGCGAAGCCTTCGGCACCGGGCAGCCCGACTTCTCGCCCGCGGCCACGGTCGGCAATCTGCTCATCGTCATGGCCCTGGCCTTCGGTTTCCTCTACCTCCGACTCCAGCGCCGACAGGACCGGGAGACACAGTCATGACGGCCCCCACGGCACGGCCCACACGCAGGGGCCACCGCTCCCGCTGGAAGACCGCCCTGGGCGTCCTCCTCACCGCGCTGATGCTCTTCCCCGTGTACTGGATGTTCAACGTCTCCCTGACCCGGACCGAGGACATGCGGGCCGACCCGCCGCACTGGTTCCCCTGGAATCCCACGTTCGAGGGCTACGAGGCCGTGCTGCGCGACCAGTTGCCCGCCCTTGGCACCAGCCTGGGCATCGGCCTCGGGTGTGTGCTGCTCACCCTGCTGATCTCGGCGCCCGCCGGGTTCGCGCTCGCCAAGCTGCTCCGCAGGGGGAGGGGCACGGTCAGCTTCTTCCTGCTCGTCGCCCAGATGATCCCCAGCGTGGTCATGGCGATCGGCTTCTACGCCGTCTATGTGCGGCTCGGCTGGATCAACTCCGTCTGGGGACTGATCGTCGCCGACTCGACCATCGCCGTCCCGTTCGGCGTGATGGTCCTGGCCGCCTTCATGTCCGGCATCCCGGGGGAGCTGATGCAGGCCGCCCGGATCGACGGCGCGAGCACCTGGCGGACCTTCGTCTCCGTGGTGCTGCCGCTCGGCCGCAACGCCCTGCTGACGGTGTCGCTGTTCTCGTTCCTGTGGGCGTGGTCGGACTTCGTGTTCGCCTCCACCCTCAACCGCAACGGGGACGCGGTCCCGATCACCCTCGGCATCTATGCCTACATCGGCAACAACACCACCGAATGGAACTCGATCATGGCGACCGCCGTCGTCGCGTCCGTCCCCGCGGCCGTGCTCCTCGTCGTCGCCCAGCGATTCGTCGCCGGCGGTGTCACCGCCGGCGCCGTGAAGGACTGACTCCCATGGTGACCTTCCACCCGACCGCCACCTGTCTCGAAGTCCGCCACCGGCACGAGGTCCTCACCGTCGAGGCGTGGGGAGCCGACAGCGTCCGGGTCCGCGCCGCCCAGTACCGCATCCCGGCCGAGAGCCACGGCGCACTCGGCACACCCCCGCCGTCCGCGGCGCCGGCGATCGACGTCGCAGAGGACCACGCGACGTTGGTGCACGGCGAGCTGACCGTGACGGTGCGCTTCGACCGCGCCGCCGCCTATCCCGAGCCGCTGCTGACCTTCACCCGCACCGGCACCGGGGCCGAGCTGCTCGCCGAGAGCCGCGAGCACTTCTGGATGCCCGGCGCACGCGTCTTCCTCGGCAACCGCTCCGGCGGCTACGAGGTGCACCAGCAGTTCGCCGCCCACCCCGGCGAGCGCCTGTACGGCATGGGCCAGCGCACCCACGGCCGGCTCGACCTCAAGGGCCTGGCCCTGGACCTCGTACAGCGCAACGGCGAAGTGTCCATCCCCTTCGTGCTGTCCGACCGGGGCTACGGGATGCTGTGGAACAACCCCGCCCTCGGACGCGTCGAGTTCGCCGAGAACGCCACCCGCTGGCAGGCCGGCCAGACACGGGGGATCGACTACTGGCTCACCGCCGCCGCCACGCCCGCCGAGATCCTCGCCCGGTACGCCGACGCCACCGGCCACGCCCCCGAACTCCCGCACTGGGCCAGCGGGTTCTGGCAGTCGAAGCTGCGCTACCGCGACCAGGACGAACTCCTCGCCGTCGCTCGCGAGCACCACCGCCGCGGTCTGCCTCTCTCCGTCATCGCCGCCGACTACTTCCACTGGCCGGCGATGGGCGACCACCGCTTCGACGACAGCGAATGGCCCGACCCCAGGGCCATGGTCGACGAACTGGCCGGCATGGGCGTGGAACTCATGGTCTCCATCTGGCCCACCGTCTCCCCGCTGGCCGAGCACTTCGCCGACTACCGCGACCGCGGCCTGCTCGTCGGCACCGACCAGGGCGTCGAGTTCCACCAGACCATCCAGGACAAGCACATGGCCGCCCCGATGCCGGTGGCCTTCTACGACCCGACCAACCCCGAGACCCGCGCCCACGTCTGGGACCTGGTCCGCCGCGGCTACCGCGACCTGGGCGTCAAGGTCTTCTGGCTGGACGCCTGCGAACCGGAGCTGAACCCGGCCCACCCGGCGAACCTGGCGCTGTACGCCGGCCCCGGCGCGGAGGTCGCCGGCATCTACCCGCGGGACAACGCCCGGCTGTTCGCCGAGGCCATGGCCGCGGAGGGCGAGCCGACGGTGCTGCTGTGCCGCTCGGCGTGGGCCGGCGCGCAGAAGTACGGCGCCGCGGTGTGGTCGGGGGACATCCCCGCCACCTGGGAGTCCCTGCAGCAGCAGATCCGCGCCGGCCTCGGCGTCGCCGTCTCCGGCATCCCGTGGTGGACCACCGACATCGGCGGCTTCCACGGCGGCGACGCCCGCGACCCCGCCTACCGCGAACTGATGATCCGCTGGTTCCAGTTCGGCGTGTTCTGCCCGCTGTTCCGGCTGCACGGCGACCGCGAACCCCGCACCCCCACCTCGTACGCGCAGTCCGGCGGACCGAACGAGGTCTGGTCGTACGGGGACGAGGCGTACGGCATCATCTCCGGCCTGCTGCACCTGCGGGAGCGGCTGCGCCCCTATATCCACCGGCAGATGCGCACCGCCGCCCGCACCGGTCTGCCGCCGATGCGGCCCCTGTTCCTGGACCACCCGGACGATCCGCGCGCCTGGCGGACCGACGACCAGTTCCTGTTCGGACCGGACATCCTCGTCGCGCCCGTCGCCCTGCCCGGGCAGCGCTCACGCCAGGTCTACCTCCCGGCCGGCGCCCGCTGGACCTGCGCAGCGACCGGCGAGGTCCACGACGGCGGCACCACCGTGGAGGCAGCCGCCCCCATCGACCGAATCCCCGTCTTCACCCGCGAGGGTGCCGGCGTACCGCTGGCCGCAGGAGAGGAAGCACACGCGTGACCGTGCAGGGCACCCCGAGCGACATCGACCCCAAGGGCGGCAGGCCCGTCATCCCCACCCGGGGCGCCCGACGCCCGCTCGGGCTGCGGGAGGTGACGCTCACCGGCGGATTCTGGGCGACGCGTCAGCAGACCAACGCATCGGCCACCCTCGACCACTGCGAACAGTGGATGGAACGCCTGGGCTGGCTCGCCAACTTCGACCGGGTGGCAGACACCGCCACCGGACCCGGCCGTCCCGGCTGGTGCTTCTCCGACTCCGAGGTCTACAAGCTCATCGAGGCTCTGGCCTGGGAGTACGGCCGCTCCGGCGACCCCTCGCACGACCGGGCGGTACGACGCCTCACGGCGCGTGTCGCCCGTGCCCAGGACGCCGACGGCTACCTCAACACCTGCTACGGGCACACCGGTCAGCAGCCCCGCTACAGCGACCTGGAATCCGGCCACGAGCTGTACTGCACCGGGCATCTGCTCCAGGCGGCGGTCGCCCGGCTGCGGACCGTCGGTGCCGACGCACTGGTGGATGTCGCCCGCCGTGCCGCCGACCACGTCTGCGCGACGTTCGGCCCCGACGCGAATCCGGGCATCTGCGGCCACCCCGAGATCGAACTCGGCCTGGCCGAGTTCGGCCGCGCCCTCGGGGAGAGCCGCTACGTGGACCAGGCCCGGCTCTTCGTCGAGCGCCGCGGCCACCGCACCCTCAAGGACATCCCGCTGGGCCGGGCCTACTTCCAGGACGACGTACCCGTCCGCAAGGCCGACACCTGGCGCGGCCACGCGGTCCGCGCCCTGTACCTGTCCGCTGCGGCGGTCGACGTCGCGGTGGAACACGACGACCGCGACCTGCTCGCCGCGATTGAACGCCAGTGGACCAACGCCGTCTCCCGGCGCACCTACCTGACCGGCGGCATGGGCTCCCGCCACCAGGACGAGGGCTTCGGCGAGGACTGGGAACTGCCCCCGGACCGCGCCTACTGCGAGACCTGCGCCGGCGTCGCCTCGATCATGGTGTCCTGGCGGCTCCACCTCGCCACCGGACAGGTGCGCTACGCCGACCTGATGGAACGCACCTTCTTCAACGTGATCGCCACGTCGCCGAGTGAGGACGGCCGGGCCTTCTTCTACGCCAACCCGCTGCACCAGCGGACCGCCGGCACGGACGCGGACGACGCCGAGGTGAGTCCACGCGCTGAGGGCGGTTCCCGTGCCGCATGGTTCGACGTGTCGTGCTGCCCCACCAACGTCGCCCGCACCCTGGCGACGTGGCACACCTACCTGGCCTCGGCGGGGGAGCGGGACCTGACCGTTCTGCAGTACGCCGGCGGACGGATCACCGCGGAACTGGGGGACGGGCGCACGGTCGAGCTCGCGGTCGAGACGGCCTACCCGGACGACGGCCTCGTGACCGTACGCGTGGTGCGGGCACCCGACGGCCCGATGGCACTGCGCCTGCGCGTCCCGGCATGGGCCCGCGGAGCGGTACTCGACGAGGGCGGCCACCGGCGCTCCGCCGATCCCGGACTGGCGGTCGTGGACCGGGAGCTCGTATCCGGTGAGGAGATCCGGCTGCACATTCCCGTACCCCCGCGCCACACCTGGCCGGATCCCCGCGTCGACGCCGTCCGGGGCTGCGTCGCCGTCGAACGCGGCCCGCTGGTGTACTGCGCGGAGTCCCTCGACCTGCCGGACGGCACGGGGCTCGACGACCTGACCGTGGACGCCACCACGCAGCCGGTGGAAGACCACGGCCGTGTCCACGTCCGCGCGTTCACCCGCCTCCGCCCCGGTCCCGGCCCGGCCTGGCCGTACGGGCCGGTACCCGCGCCGAGCACCCCGGACGGCGAGCGAAGCGTGGAGCTCACCCTCGTTCCGTACCACCAGTGGGCCGAGCGCGCCCGGTCCGCCATGCGCGTCTGGCTCCCGGCCGGACGGCCGGAGGACAGCTGAGTCCCGATGCCGTCACGGCCCTCCGGCCGCCGGGCGGTCCGCGGCGCCGGCGGCGTCCGGGGCCGGGCACGGGGTGGCAGGTTCCGTCCGCGCGACGTAGACGGTGTTGGTGGCCGTGCCGCCCTGCAGCGGGTTGTCGAAGGGGACGACATGGGCTTCGGACTCCGCGAACACGTCCGCCAGCACAGCGCTGAAGCCGTCGTCGGGCGGGTCGTTGGACCACAGCGCGAAGACGCCGCCGGGCCGCAGCCGCCCGGCCAGGGCACGCATCCCGGCAGGACCGTAGAGCGCCTGGTGACGGGGGTGCAGTACCTGGCGGGGCGAATGGTCGATGTCGAGCAGGACGGCGTGGAAACGGCGGTGCGGGTCTGCCGGGTCGAGGGCCCCGCCCTCGCCGACGCCGGCGAAGAAGTCACCGTGGACGAGCCGGCACCGCGGGTCACCGACCAGGCCCGGCCCCAGCGGTACGAGGCCGCGCTCGTGCCAGTCGATCACTTCGCCGAGGGTGTCGACCACGATCAGGGAACGTACCCGGGTGTCGTCGAGCACCGCCCGTGCGGTGCAGCCGAGGCCGAGGCCGCCGACGGCCACGTCCAGCCCGGTGTCCGGCAGCGCCGCGAGGCCGAGGCGGGCGAGTGCGATCTCGCCCGCCGTGAAGAGGCTGGACATGAGGTACTCGTCGCCGAGTTTCACCTCGTACACGGCGTCGCCCGTCACCGGGTCCCGTCGGCGCCGCAGGCTGATGTCGCCCATCGGCGTCGGTTTCCAGTCGAGCTCGGCGAAACGTGCGCTCATCCCTGTTCCGTTCCTTGTTCCGTAGGTGCTGCACGTGACGTTCGCGTCGCCCGACCCGGGGCGCGGCTTGGGAGCCGGGGAGCCGTCGACGTCCCGGCCGGGCCGGTACGCCCGGTCAGGCGTCGATGATCACGGGAATGATCAGGGGCTTGCGGCGGTAGGTGCGGAACGCCCAGTTCGCCACCGCGCGGGCGATGAGCTGTTCGAGCTGGCGGGCGTCGCCGACGCCCTCCTCCGCCGCCTTGGCCAGGGTCTTCTCGATCACCGCGATCGCCGGCTCGAACGTGGTGTCGTCATGGACGAAGCCACGGGCCAGGAAGTCGGGCGCCTCCGCGAGCGCTCCCGTGTCGGCGTCCACGATCGCGACCACCGTCACCACGCCCTCCTCCGCGAGGGTGACGCGGTCCTTCAGGGACGCCTCGGTGGCACCGCCGACCGTCATGCCGTCGACGTAGACGTTGCCCGCGGGCACCTTGCCGGTGATCGAGGCGCGCCCGTCGACCAGGTCGACGACGACACCGTCCTCGGCGATCACCACGCGGTCGGGGTCGACGCCCGTTCGGATGGCCAGGTCGGCGTTGGCCCGCAGATGCTTCCACTCGCCGTGCACGGGCATGACGTTGCGGGGCTTGACGATGTTGTAGCAGTAGACGAGTTCACCGGCGCTGGCGTGCCCGGAGACGTGCACCTTGGCGTTGCCCTTGTGGACGACGTTCGCGCCCCACCGGGTCAGCCCGTTGATGACGCGGTAGATGGCGCTCTCGTTGCCGGGAATCAGGGAACTGGCGAGCAGGACCGTGTCGCCCTTGCCGATCCGGATCATGTGGTCGCGGTTGGCCATCCGGGACAGCGCGGCCATCGGCTCGCCCTGAGATCCCGTGCACACCAGGGTGATCTGGTGGTCCGGCAGCTTCTCCAGTTCCTTCATGCCGACCACGAGACCCGACGGCACCTTCAGATAACCGAGTTCGCGGGCGATGCCCATGTTGCGGACCATCGACCGGCCCACGAAGGCGACCTTCCGCCCGTACTGGTGCGCGGCGTCCAGCACCTGCTGGATACGGTGCACATGGCTGGCGAAGCTGGAGACGATGACCCGCTTCGGGGAGGTGCGCAGGACCTGCTCGATCGCGGGATTCAACTCGCGTTCGGAGGTGGTGAAGCCGGGGACCTCGGCGTTCGTGGAGTCCGTGAGGAACAGGTCCACGCCCTCCTCTCCGAGCCGGGCGAAGGCGCGCAGATCGGTGATGCGGTCGTCCAGCGGGAACTGGTCCATCTTGAAGTCACCGGTGTGCAGCACCATGCCGGCACCCGTGCGGATGGCGACCGCGAGCCCGTCCGGGATGGAGTGGTTGACGGCGACGAACTCGCAGTCGAAGGGGCCGAATCCTCGCCGGTCGCCCTCGCGGACCCGCACCGTCCGGGGCTTGATGTTGTGCTCCTTCAGCTTGGCCTCCAGGAAGGCCAGCGTCAGCTTCGAGCCGACGACCGGAATGTCCCTGCGCTCACGCAGCAGATACGGCACACCACCGATGTGGTCCTCGTGCCCGTGGGTCAGGACGACGGCCACGATGTCGTCCAGGCGGTCCCTGATCGAGGAGAAGTCGGGAAGGATCACGTCCACCCCGGGCTGTGTCTCCTCGGGGAACAGCACCCCGCAGTCGACGATCAGCAGCTTGCCCGCGTGCTCGAACACCGTCATGTTGCGGCCGATCTCGCCCAGTCCTCCCAGGGCGACGACCCTCAGTCCTCCGGCGGGCAGCGGAGGGGCGGCTTTCAATTCGGGATGTGGATGACTCATACGCCGACGCTACCGGAGAGTCGGCGCAGGTGATCCACGGCGCAATCCGGCGGGTCCACCGGTGCTGCGCGCGGCGGCGGCCCCGGTCCTCGCGCCGGGCGGCCGGGGGTGCCCGGAGGGTGAGGGCACACCGCGTCAGGAGTCCGACGACGGCCAGTCCAGGAGACGGGCCCCGATCACCGCCGTCTGCAGGGTGTAGCGGTGCACCGGGTCGGTGGGGTTCGAGCCGGTGACCTGATGGATCCGCGCGAGCCGGTACGTCAGCGCCCTGACACTCAGGTTGAGCCGGCGGGCCGCCTCGGCCGAGACGCAGCCCGAGTCGAAGTACGCCGTGAGGGTGTCGAGGAGCGGCCCCGGACCGCCGCGGGTGTGCCGCAGAGGCCCGAGGACGTTGTGCACGAGGTCGGCCATCGCCGCCCGGTCACGGGTGAGCACGGGATAGACGAGCAGGTCCGCGGCGCGCAGCACCGGATCGTCGATGTGCATCCGCCGCGCCAGGTCGAGAGCGTTGAGCGCCTCCTCGTAGGAGTGGACCACACCCCCCGGCCCGGGATGGGGCCGCCCGACGGCGACCTGGCCTCCGTCGGTGGCGGCGTGGGCGTGCTTGGCGAAGAACGTGAGGATGTCGGCCTCGTCGCCGGGCGCGATGCACACCAGCCGGCCGTCCTTGGTGGTCAGCAGGATGCGGCGGTCGCCGAAGCGGGCGTAGACGGCCTGCTCCACCTTCCGCAGCACCGAGCCGGTCTCCTCGTACGTGGTGAGGTTGCCCGCGACCGCGACGGCGTGTGCGTGGGAGAGCCGGAGGCCGAAGCGTTCGGCGCGCTCCGCGAGGCGGCCGAGGTCGCTGCCGCCGTAGAGGAGGTCGTCGATGAACTCGCGGCGTGCCGCCTCCTCCTGGCGGACCGCGAGCCGCTGGGCCCGCTCGTAGCCCTCGGCGAACGCGTCGACAGCCTGCTCCACTGCCGCGAGCACACTGTCCGCGGCGGTACCCGGCCAGGCGGCCCGGGTGGCGGCGAGGTGCTGGACGACGAGCGCGCGCAGCCCCAGGCCGGCCTCCGCGGCCTGCTCACCGAGCACCCGCCGGGATTGCAACTCGTCGCGTGTGAGCCTCCGTCCGGTCACGGCGACCTCGGTCAGGATGTCGGTGTACCCCGCCAGGTACTGCTCGGGAATCGTCCGTCTTGCCACCGTGCCCCCGGTTCTCGATGCTTCGCTGACGCGTTCCTGATGCGATGCGATCCCACCAGGGTGGCAGACGGGGGAGCGGAGCGTCGCAGGTGGTGAGGGGTACGTGAGCCGGTGCGCCCCGAGGGCAGGCGTGACACCGCTCTCGAAAACCGGTGTCCTGAGCGCGGTCGCCGTCCCTACACTCGGCTCGCGCGGTGCGAACGGAACCGCAGCGCACTGCGGCCGACGGCCGTGGTCCACGAGCCGATGAGGGGAGCACGACCATGCGTTGCCGCACTGCCGTCGCTGCTTCCCGGTCACGTTACGACGTGATCCTGGTGTCCTCGTCCTCCCGGTGCCGGCTGCGCGGCCGCCACCGGACACCCGTGACGAACGCCTGATCCGGCTCTCTTCGTCTGCCGCCTCCGCGACCGCGGGTCCGCCCCGACGGGCGCCCGACCGCTGTGGCCGGCGCGTGTCCCGACACGCATCCGTGCCCGCGGCGGACGACGGGGCGGGCAGACCGACCTCCGGAAGGTCCCGATGAGGCTGTTCGGCACGGGAATCGCGCTGCCCTGCTCCCACATTCCGAAAGGCCCTGGGCCGTGCGCACCGACCCGCGACACCGATCCGACCACTCCTCCACCACGCTGACCCGCGTCCGGAATATGGGCATCCTCGCCCACGTCGACGCCGGCAAGACGACCGTCACCGAACGGATCCTGTACCTCACCGGCGCCACCCACAAGCGCGGCGAGGTCCACGACGGCACCACCGTCACCGACTTCGACCCGCAGGAGCGCGACCGTGGCATCACGATCTTCGCCGCGGCGGTGAGCTGCCTCTGGGACGACCACCGGATCAACCTGATCGACACCCCCGGCCACGTCGACTTCGCCGACGAGGTGGAACGCTCGCTGCGGGTGCTCGACGGCGCCGTCGCGGTCTTCGACGCCGTCGCCGGAGTCGAACCGCAGAGCGAGGCCGTGTGGCGGCAGGCCGACCGGCACGCGGTGCCGCGGATCGCGTTCGTCAACAAGCTGGACCGCGCCGGTGCGGACCTCGACTCGGCCGTCCGGTCGATCCGGGAACGGCTGCGGACGGTCCCGCTGGTGGTCCAACTGCCCGTCGGGCAGGAGGACGGGTTCACCGGCGTCGTCGACCTGCTGCGTATGCGCGCCCTGATCTGGCGCAAGGGGCACGACTCGTACGAGGAGGGCCCGGTGCCGGACGAGCTGCGCGCGGAGGCGGAACGGCGCCGTCGCCTGCTGGAGGAGACGGTGGCCGAGCTGCACTCCGCCGCACTGGAGGAGTTCTGCGAGCGGTCCGCGCTCACCGGGCCCAGCCTGGCGGCGGCGCTGCGCGACCTGACCCACAGCGGTGAGGGCGTCGTGGTGCTGTGCGGTTCCGCGTACCGCAACTGCGGCATCGAACCGCTGCTCGAGGCCGTCGTCGCGTATCTGCCCTCACCACAGGACGTACCGCCCGTCCGCGGCGTCCACGACGGAACGGAACAGGAACGGCCCGCCGACCCGGACGCGCCGTTCGCCGGGCTGGTGTTCAAGGTCAACTCGACGGCCACGGGCCGCCTGACGTACGTACGCGTGTACGCGGGAACGATCCAGAAGGGAGACGCCGTGCTCGACGCAGGCAGCCGCCGCACCGAACGCGTCGGAAGGATCCTGCGCGTCCAGGCGGACCGGCACGCAGAGGTGGACCGGGCGGAGGCAGGGGACATCGTCGCCGTGATCGGGATCAAGTCGGCCCGTACCGGCGCGACCCTGTGCGCGCCGGCCGCGCCGCTGCTCCTCGAACCGCCCACCACGGCCGCCCCGGTCGTCACCGTGGCCGTCGAGGCGCGCAGCCGCCTCGACACCGACCGGCTGGCGACGGCGCTGGCCCGGCTGGCCGAGGAGGACCCGTCCCTCGCGGTCCGGACCGACCCCGAGACCGGCCAGACGGTGCTGTCAGGCATGGGCGAACTGCACCTGGAGGTCGCGGTGGAGAAGATCCGCCGCGCCCACGGGCTGGAGATGGGCGTCGGCCGCCCGCAGGTGTCGTACCGCGAGACCGTCACCCGCGGCGTGTCCGGTTTCGTCCATCGGCACGTCAAACAGGACGGCGGGGCGGGACAGTTCGCACACATCGTCCTCGACGTCGAGCCGCTGGACCCGGACGACGACCGCGCCGAGGGCTTCGCGTTCTCGTCGACCGTCACCGGCGGGCGGGTACCGCAGGAATTCGTCCGCGCGGTGGAGGCCGGCTGCCGGGACGCCCTTGCCGAGGGCCCCCTCGGCGGACACCCGGTGACCGGGCTGCGGGTGACGCTGACCGATGGGGCCACCCACTCCAAGGACTCGTCGGAGATGGCGTTCCGCACGGCGGGCCGGTTCGGTCTGCGCGAGGCGCTGCGCGCGTCCGCGACGGCCCTGCTGGAACCGGTGGCCGAGGTCACGGTCACCGTGCCCGACGACGCGGTCGGCACGGTCCTCGGTGACCTCGCGGCCCGGCGGGGCCGCGTCGCCGGCCAGACCGCCCGGTCCGGCACGGCGGTGGTGACGGCCACGGTGCCGCTGGCCGAACTCTTCGGCTACGCCTCCCGCCTGCGCAGCCGCACCCAGGGCCGGGGCACCTTCACCACCCGGCCCGCCGGCTACGCACCGGCACCGGCATCGGTGACGGGCGGGATGCCGTCGTAGCAGCATGAGCGCCCCGGAGCCGGACTTCAACCGGCACGGGGCGCTCGTGTGCCACCTCGCGCCGTACCCGCCCCCGTCCCCGCCTACGGCCGTGAAGCCGCCGTCTCCGAACGGAAGCCGTGGCCCAGTTCCCGGCCGTCGAGGCCGAAGTAGTGCCGGAAGTTGTAGATCAGGGGGCTCCAGGCCCCGGGGTCGATGTGCTGGGTGCCCGGCACCACCACGGAGGCGGAGGCGTGGACGCGCACGACCTCGCATTCGACGATCCGGAAGGCGCCGTCGGGGCCGGCCGGGACGATGGACCGCACCCGGGCCTCGAACTGCAGAGGGCACTCGGCGACACGCGGCGGCCCGACCACCTCCGAGGGGTGGGGGTGCAGCCCGCATGCGGCGAACTTGTCCCGCTCATGGCGGTACACGCCGCGCTTGGCCGCGGGTACCGGGTCGGCGCCGGTCAGCGGGGCGAGTCGTTCCACCGCTGCCCACAGATCGGGCGAGGGGAGGCTGACGACCAGTTCCGGGCGGTCAGCGAGGTTGGCGACGGTGTGGCCCTCAGCGCCCAGACCGAGAACGACGGTGTGACCCAGGGCCCAGGCCGAGGAGACCGGGGCGAGATTGGGTGTGCCGTCGGGGTTCTCGGTGGTCAACAGGGCGACGGGGGTCCCGAAGTACAGGATGCTGGGGGATATGGAGAGGTGATCGGTGCCGGTGGCCTTGTCGGTGGCGTCGCAGACCGTCGGAATCGCAGTGCTGTTCATGTCGGAGCACGCTAGGAGGGCGAAGCTTCGGTGCCCGCCGAAGTGTCGACCGACCTGATCGTCACTTGGTCGCACCTTGCGCGAAAGCCGCATCGCCGCCGTGGCGGCGAAGCCGCCCCGCGTCCGCCAGCAGGATCGTCCGTGCTCCGCCGGACAGAGTCCGGCGGCGATGCGCTCGAAAACCGGTGGAACGGCGCCGCCGCGCGCCATTACCGTGCTGCCGAACCAAGTAGTCTGGGCAAGGACGTGCCGTTGTACACCCTGTGAGACCTCCCGAGCGCTGAATCGTCGCGCGTCGCGCCTGTGCGCCGCGCCCCTTTTTGCTGCGGACTTCTCACTGAACGCTTCTCATCCTGTGGTTCGCGGGTGATGACGGCTGGCGGTCGGGGGCCGTAACGCGGCAGGGCTCCTGGTCGTTTCGGCTGGTGATCTCACTCGCCAACGTCTCGACACAGGAGCCCTGTTGGTCCCGCATCGTGCCATGCTCGACGTCCCGCACGAGGTCGTGGAGCACGTTTCCTGGCTCATCTACGCCCGAAGGTGTGAGCTGAACTCCCGCTGGCGCAGGCTGGGCTGCTTCCGGCAGGCCCTGCTTGTCCTGGTGCACCTGCGCAAGAACGAGACTCTGGCCCAGGTCGCAGCGGGGTTCGGCGTCTCCACCGCGACCGCCGGCCGCTACGTGAGCGAAACGGTCGACATCCTCGCCGAGCGCGCCCCGAGCCTGCACGAGGCCCTGCGCGAGTTGCCGCCGGAGGGGTTCGTCATCCTCGACGGCACCCTGATCGCCACCGACCGCATCGCGGCGGACGAGCCGTACTACTCGATGAAGCACCGCCGTCACGGGATGAACGTGCAGGTCGTGGCCGCGCCGGACGGGACACCGCTGTGGTTCTCGCGAGCGTTGCCCGGCCGCACGCACGACCTGACCGCAGCCCGCGCACACGGTGTGATCCAAGCCTGTCTGTCCCGTCAGCTCCTCGTCCTTGCCGACCGGGCCTACCGCGGAGCCGGAGCCACCGTCCGCACCCCCTACTACGGCCGAGACCTTCCCGAGAAGTACGCCCAGTTCAACCGGGACCACGCCCGGCTGCGGGCGCCGGGCGAACGTGCCTTTGCGCGCCTCAAGCAATGGCGGATCCTCCGCAAAGCCCGCTGCAGCACCAACCGCATCGGCCGCACGGTCGCCGCCGTTCACGCCATCGAGATCGCCTGGAGCTCAGGATGAGAAGCGTTCACTGAGACCGGTGTATTTCTGTGCTCAACAGCTGGGTGGTCGTGCCCACCTGCCTGCCGTTCGTTCTCCGCCGTTGCCACGCGTGCCCGTCCGACCGCTTCCGGACAAGCGGCAAGTTTCGCGTCAACGCCAACCACAAGCTCATCGACGCCTGGCTCCTCGCGCTCTGTACCGCTTGCGGGGGAACCACAAAGCTCACGGTCCTGGAGCGGATGAATGTGCGCTCCGTACGACCTGAGCTGCTGGACCGGCTGCATGACAACGACCCTTCCCTGGCAGCTGAGTTGCTCCAGGATCCGGTCGTGCGGCGCCGTAACCGCATCGCTCTCGACTGGGACAACGCCTGGCGCCTCGACACCGGCGGATCGGATCACCTGGACCGCGAGGTGATCGACGTCCCGGTCCGCTTCGCGGCGCGGATCCCCGTCCGGCTGGTGCGACTGATTGCTGAAGGCTGCCGTCTTCCGCGGGCCGAGGTCGAGAGACTGATCACGGCGGGGAAGCTCGTTTCGGCGGTCCGACTGAATGGCAGGCTCTCCGGCGACTTCACCTTCACGCTCAAACGCTGAGCCCTCCTCAGGCCCTGGGGCCCGTCCGGCAGGATTCACCGGACGGGCCCAGGGGCCGCACTGCCGGGCCGCCGTCGTCGTCAGTGCCGCCGTCGTCAATCAGTACAGTCCGACGATGCTGGGCGGTGCGAACACGTGCCGGGCCCGGTGTTCGTTGCCGAAGTGGGCGGCGGAGGCGGCCCGGTCGGCAGCACCGGAGTCGCGGGCGATGGCTTCGCGGTGGCTTGTGCAGCCCGCGCAGGCCGGGTCCCAGTCGGGCAGTTGCTCCGGGTGCGCGGCGGCCATGTGCTGCGCGAGGGCGATCTGCGTGCCGATGGCGCTGTCCATCGGGTCGAAGTCGATGCCGGGTTCGCAGGTGAGCCGGGCCTCCTCGGTCTCCTCCTGGACGTGCTTCATGGTCCGGTAGAGGCCGGCGCACTCCTCGCAGGCCCACATCCAGACGGGCGGCAGCGGCCATTCGTCCTCCGGCCTGATCCTGTCGTCGCTCATGCCGTCACCGTAGACCCGCCCGCTCCGCCGATGGGCCGGCCCTGGACAACCGGCCGGGCGGCCCGATCGGGGCCAAGGCGGCCGGCCGCGGCTCAGGACAGGTCCAGGCCTGCGAGTTCCCTGCGCGAGGTGACGCCCAGCTTGGGATACGCCTTGTACAGGTGGTACTCCACCGTCCGCGGGCTGAGGAACAGCTGCGCGGCGATCTCGCGGCTCGATGTGCCCGCTGCCGCCAGGCGCGCCACCTGGAGCTCCTGGTGGGTGAGGGAGGCCGCGGGCGAGGCCGGTGCCGTGGGCGGTGAGGCGGGGCTCGCGCCCGTGGCGTGGAGTTCCGCGCGGGCCCGCTCGGCCCAGGGCGTGGCGCCGAGCCGCTCGAAGGTCTCGGCCGCCGCCCGCAGTTGCGTACGGGCCTCGGTGGTGCGGCGCGCGCGGCGCAGCGCCTCGCCGTGGAGCAGCTCGGTGCGGGCCCGCTCGAAGGGCCGCGGCGCCCGTGGTGCGCCGGGGACCTCCCCGTACGCCTCGATCGCGCGCTCGTAGACCGCCAGGTCCTGGGTGCGCATCGCCTCGAGGCGCAACGCCGTGGCCCGCGCCCAGGGCCGGCCGCTCGCCTCTGCCCATGCCGCGAACCGCCGGGCCGCGCGGCCCGCCCGGTCCAGGTCGCCGAGGCGGACGGCCGCCTCGGCGGCGTCCGCGCAGGCGAGGATGCAGGCGGTGGAGTGCCACGCGCCGCCGCGTTCCGCCTCGTCGGTCCGGCGCAGTACGTCCTCGTACCGGCCGAGCCCCAGGTCCAGCAGGATCATCGCGGCGATGCCGTGGCTGCCGTCGATCGTGGGCCCGGTCCGTATCAGCGAGCGGACGCGTGTCTCGTCGCCCTCGATCGCGGCGATCCGGGCCACGACGTGGTCGAGCTGCACGACGCGCTTGTGCAGTCCCGTGTCGCGGGCGAGCGCCGTCGCCTCGGCCACGGTGACCAGCGCGTCGCGGTGCTCACCCGCGAAGACCTGCAGTCGGCCGAGCACGCTCAGCAGGAAGGGCAACGGCCCGATGACGCCCTCCTGCCGGCAGAGCCTGATCCCGTCCTCCGCCACCCGCCGGAGCCTGGCGTCGTCGCCGAGCAGCAGTCCGCCGGTGACCGCCTGGGCACGGGTGTGATGGTCCGCGCCGCCCGCGCCCGCCCTGCGCGCCTCCGCTCCGTCCGCGCCTGCGTTCGTCCGCGCGCCGGAGCCTGAGCCCGCGCCGGAGCCCGCCCGGTCGCCCGTGCCGTCGCCCACGCCGTCGAGGAGTCCCGCGAGCAGCGGCAGTCCACCCGCGAAGTCGCCCGCCGCCACCCGGGCCAGGCCCTGCACCGCGCGGTTGCCAGGGCACTCGCCCGCATGCAACTCGGGCCGGGCGGCGCAGTCGCGCAGGGCCTGGAGGTCACCGCTGTGCCAGGCGTAGAACGCGGCGGTGCGTACCATCTCCGCGCCGCGCACGGGCGAGGACGCGTCCGCGGCATGGTCGGTGAGCAGCCGTACCGCGTCGCCCACCGCGTCCCTCTCGAACAGGGAGAAGGAACGGATGTACGCGAGTTCGGCCAGCGCGGCCGGATCGTCGCTGCCGGCCGCGGCCTCCTCCGCGAGCTCACCGGATCGCGCCGCCAGTCCCGCCTGCCCGGCGGACCAGGCGGCCGCGGTGAGGCGTGCGGTCCGCACCGACGGGTCCGGGGACATCCGGGCGGCCTGGTGGTACACGTTCGCCGCTGAGGCGTGGCCGCCCCGGGCGCGGGCCCGGTCGGCGAGCGCCGCGAGCCCGGCCGCCGCCTCCTCGTCCGGGCCGATCGCGGCCGCCGCCCGGTGCAGCGCCGTGCCGTCCGGCGTCGGCGCCGTGTCGGCCAGCGCCCGGTGGACCGCGACCCGGCGGGTCAGCGGGGCGCCGCCGTACGCCGCCGCACGGATCAGCGGATGACGGAACGCCACCCGGTCGCCGGTGACTTCGACCAGCCGCTCGGCCTCCGCCCTGGCGAGATCCTCCGGTCCGGCGCCGAGTACCGCGGCCGCCTGCATCAGGTGGGCGACATCGGCCCGTGACCCGGCGGCCGCGACGAGCAGCATCAGCCGGGCGCCCTCCGGCAGGGCCGCGATGCGGGTGCGGAAGGCCGCGAGCACCCGGTCGGTGGCGGTCAACGGCGCCGCCGGCCCGGGCTCCGGCCCGTCGTCTGCCGCGAACTCGGTGAGTGCCAGGGGGTTTCCGCCCGATTCACGGATGATCCTCTCCCGCCGTGCGGGCGTCACATCGAGCGCGCCGAGCAGCTGAGCGGCCTCCTCCCGGCGGAGCCGGGCGGGCCGCAGTTCCACGATTCCGGGCGCGGGGAAGCCCTCGTCGCGCGCGGCGAACACCATCGCCACGCCCTCCGCGGTCAGCCGCCGTGCGGCGAACAACAGGGCCTGGCCGGACGGCCCGTCGATCCAGTGCGCGTCGTCGAGGAGGCAGAGCACCGGGCCGCCCTCGGCGACCTCGGCGAGCAGGGACAGCACCGCGAGCCCCGTGAGGAACCGGTCGTGCGTGCCGTGCCCGCCGGTACCGAGAGCCACGCGCAGCGCCGCTGCCTGGGGTGCCGGAAGTGCCTCGGCGTGGTGCGCGACGGGGCGGAGGAGCTGGAGCAGCGAGGCGAAGGCCAGGTCGGACTCCGGCTCGACGCCGGTCGCCCGCAGCACGGTCATGCCCTCGGCCGGCCGCGCCAGTTGCGCCAGTAGCGCCGTCTTGCCGATACCGGCCTCGCCGCGCACCACCACAGCGCCGCTCGTGCCCGCCCGCGCGCCCGCCACGAGCCCTTCGAGTGCGGCCGACTCCGCGTCCCGCCCGTACAGCATTACGCATCCCCGTTCCCCGACCCACGTACGTACCTACTGAAGCGCTACGGATTCGGCCTCGCGGGCGCCCGCCTAACTTCCTGGTCATGGCCACGGCCGCAGCGCGGAGGAACCGCGCACAGGGCCGTACGACACGAAGAAGAAGGTAACCCCATGCCCGAGACCAGCCGCCCGGCCGCCGCCCGGACCACCCGCGTCCACGAGCCGCTCACCCGGGACAACACCACACTCCTGCTGGTCGACCACCAGGTCGGCCTGTTCACCGGCGTCCGGGACATCACCGTGCAGGACCTCAAGCACAATGTGACCGGCCTGGCGAAGGCCGCCGCTCTGCTGGGCCTGCCCGTCGTCACCACGACGACTGCCGCCTCGGGCATGTGGGGCCCGCTCGTACCCGAGCTGAGCGCCGTGCTGCCCGCCGGGCACAAGGTCGTCGACCGCAGCTCGGTCAACGCCTGGGACGACGGCCGTGTCCGTGAGGCGGTCGAGGCGACCGGCCGCCCCAAGCTCGTCGTCGCCGGAATCTCCCTGGAGGTCTGCGCCACCTTCCCGGCGCTCTCCGCGACCGCCGCCGGTTACAAGACGTACGTGGCCGTCGACGCCTGCGGCACGTTCTGGGCCACCAAGCGCGAGACGGGCCTGCTCCGCCTGCAGCAGGCCGGTGTGGTCGTCAGCGACTACTCGGCGCTGATGGTGGAGATCCTCGCCGACAACGCGGACCCGATCGCCGGCGAGGTCTACGGCGCACTCGACATGCCCTTCGCGACGCTCGTCGGCCAACTGGCGGCGGCTTTCGGACCCGACCGCGCCTGAGCCGACGACGCCGCCACGACGGCCCGCGGCGGCCGGAGCGACAGCTCCCGCCGCCGCGTGCCTCGGCCATGTGCCGCGGCCGCGGCACGTGCCCGGCCCGGCCATGGACACGTGCCCGGCCCGGCCATGGACACGGCCCCGTCACGGCCACGCCCCGCCCCCGCGGCGGGCGCGGCCACGGACACCGGCGCACGTGCCCGGCCGATGTGTGCCCGATCGTCGTCGATGACTTCAAATGCCCTGATTATGAGGTCAGTTGACTTTGCCGTGATCCCTTGAATAGAAAGCCTGCGCCGTGACCGGCGGGCTCTGGGCGAGGTCATTCTCCCGTGTGTGGGGGTGGCCTGCTCGGCGTGCCCTGAAGTGCGCCGGCCGTGGCTCGAGTTCCACCGCGACCGGTGGCGGAGCGGCCGCCGCAGGCGCGCCGGTGCGCTCTCTCCGCGTAGGCGCGAGAGAGGCGCAGAGGGAGGGAACGGCGTGAAAGTGAGACTCGGGCGGGCGATAGCCTGCCTCGTTGTTTCCGCTGTCGCCAGCACGATGTTGCCACAAGTCGCTTATGCGGCACCAGTTTCGGACAGTGACGGCGAAGGCGTGCTGGACACCGTCGCGGGCTGGTTCTCGGACGAGGACGGCAACGGCGACACCGGGCCGGACGAGCCGTCGACGGGCGGTACTGAGACCCTGCCGAGCCGTGAAGAGCTGCCGAAGGGCGAGGCTGCTCCGAAGGCGAAGCGTGTTGCGGAGCTGACCGGCAGACGGACGGCCAACCAGCGCTTCTGGAAGCTGTCCGACGGCAGGGTGCAGGCCGAGGTCTCGGCCGTGCCGACTTCCTACCGCGCGGGCAAGTCCTGGAAGGCCATCGACCCGACGGTCCGCGCCTCCGAGGCGGCGGGCTTCGACTTCGCCAACACCACGAACACGGCCACCAGCCGGTTCGGCTCCGACGCGGACCGGCTGCTGCGCTTCGAGGCGGGCGACGGTCACGCGGTGACCCTCGGTCTCGAGGGCGCGGGCCGTCTCACGCCCGTGGCCGAGGGCAACACCGTGACCTACAAGGACGCGGTGGCCGGTGCGGACCTGTCGTACGAGGTCGGCCCCGGACGGGTCAAGGAGAACATCGTCCTGACCGAGCGGCCCGACGGACCGGTGTCGTTCACCTTCACCCTGGACGCGGACGGACTGACACCGAAGGCGGCGAAGGACGGTTCGGTCCGCTTCTACGGCGAGGCCGCGGACCCGGTGCTGGTGATCCCGGCCGCGTTCATGACGGACGCCGGGAAGGACGAGTCGTCGCCGTACGGCACCCGGTACAGCACGGCCGTGGAGCAGCGGCTCACCAAGGCGGGCAAGGACTGGAAGCTCACCCTGGTCCCGGACGCGAAGTGGCTGGCCGCCAGCGAGCGGCAGTACCCGGTCACGGTCGATCCGACGATCGCCATCGCGCCGACGCCGTCCACGGCGCAGGACGTGATGATCTCCTCCGACGGTCCGGCGGACAACTACGACGAGAGCTGGCGCCTGTCCGTCGGCAACACCAGCAGCGGTGCTTCCCGGGCGCTCGTGAAGTTCCCGCTGAACGGCATCCCCACCGGCACCAAGGTGGACTCGGCGGATCTGCGTCTGTACTACGACCAGACGCACACCACCAACGACAACGAGGTTCGGCTCGAGGCGCATCGCGCCACGCAGGCCTGGACCGAGTCGACCGCCACGTGGAACAGCGCCAACGGCATCACCGGTGAACTGTCCGGCACCGCCGTCGTGGTCGACGACGGCGACACCGGCCGGACCGCCGCCTCCGGCGCCTGGCCGGCCTCCGGCAACACCGCCTTCACGCAGTACGCGGTGAACCAGGACTACCTGTACAACAAGGACTCGGTCGCGGGGGACACCTACACCTGGCAGCCGAGCCTCCCCGAGGACGGCACCTACCAGGTCGAGGCGCACTATGTGCCCGCGTTCGACCGTGCCACCGCCGCGCCCTACACCGTCACCTACGACGGAGGCAGCAAGACCTACACCGTCGACCAGCGGGCCGGCAGCGCCGGAGTGTGGAAGACGCTCGGCTCGCACCCCTTCGAGGCCGGCACGCTCGGCAAGGTCGTCCTGGGGGACGGGTCGGGGTCGACGTCGACGGCGGTGATCGCGGACGCCGTCCGGTTCACCAAGGGCGGGGTCGTCACCAAGAAGCCGGGCGAGCTGAACACCTGGCACTCGTTCCCGGTCACGAAGACCGTCCAGTCATGGGTGGACGGCACGAACGCCAACCACGGCTTCGTCGTCAAGGCCGGCGACGAGAGCGCGGACGGCCCGAAGGGCGGCCCGCGGTACGAGGGCAGCGAATACGCCTACATGGGCGAGACGGTCAACTACCCGCGCCTGGTGCTGACGTTCGGCCGCCAGGGTGTCGACCTCGCGGCGCCGACGACGGTCCGTGCCACCGGAGCGGAGCTGGACTGGTCCGCCTACCAGGACCAGGACCCGGTCGCCACGGGCGACGACATCGTCGAGTACCAGGTCCACCGCTCCGTCTTCCAGAGCTTCACCCCCTCCGCGTCCACCCTCGTCTCACCGGTCGCACCGGACACGACGGCGTTCACCGACACGACGGCGGTGCCGACCAGAGCGGACGACGCGGATCCCTTCGGCCGCGCGTACTACTACATGGTCGCCGTGAAGACGAGGGACGGCGAGGTCATCAGCGCCCCGACGCAGCTGGTGCGACTGCCGAAGGCCGGCCGGATCACCAAGGTGCTGTTCGCCTCGGCGGACACGACGGTGTCCTCGGCCCGGCCCACGGCCACGCACGACGTCATCGACGACGGAGGACCGCAGACCTGGCTCTCGGTCGGCAACAACTCCTCGACCTACGGCAACACCCGCGCCCTGCTGCGGTTCCCGGCGCTCGGTGTCCCCTCCACGGCGCGGGTGCTGGACGCCAATGTGCGGCTCTGGGGCACCCAGACCACGAAGACCGCCGACGGAGCCGTGTACGAACTCAGGCCCCTGACCCGCGACTTCGACGAGGCCGCCACCTGGGAGAAGGCCGACGCCACCACCGGCTGGACCACCCGGGGCGGTGATGTCGGCGCAGCCATCGCCGACAGCGGGTCCATGTCGAACGACCCGTCGCGCCACGACTGGAACGTGACGTCCCTCGCCCAGTCCTGGGTGGCCGACCCGGCCTCGCAGAAGGGCCTCGCCCTCAAGACGGCCGACGAGACGGCCTCGCAGGAGCGGACCCTGTTCCTGTCGTCGGAGGGCGCCGAGCAGCGGCTGCGGCCGAAGTTCGTGATCACGTACATCGACTCGACCACCGAGTCGACGTACTACGCGCCTCAGACCCCCGCCCGGATGACCCCGAACACCACCTACACGGTGGATCTCACCCTCACCAACACCACCACGGCCACCTGGACGGCCGCCGACAAGGTCCTCACCTACCGATGGGCGCTGCCCGACGGCACGGACGTCACGAACGGCGGCAACCAGATCCACACCGCCCTGCCCCACGACGTCGCCCCCGGCGACTCGGTCACTCTCCAGGCACGGGTGCAGACGCCGATCAACTCGGACTCCGGCAACAAGCGCACCGACTACGCGCTGACCTGGGACGTCTTCGACAAGACGGCCGGCACCTGGACATCGGGCACGACGGGCATCCCCGGGCTGAAGCAGAACGTGGCCGTCGAGGACCCCACCTCCGACCAGCTCGGCCTGGAGAAGTTCTACTCCTACACCGGCAAGAACACCGGTGCCGGCTCCAGCCTGATGAACAGCACGGCGGCGGGAAACAGCGTCTGGCAGTACAACGCGTTCTCCAACCCGGGCCGCGGCCTCAACACGTTCGTCCGGTTCGCCTACAACTCCCTGGACACCAGCGACACCGTCCTCGGGCACGGCTGGTCGGCACAGGTCTCGGGTCCCATCCGGCTGGGTGCGCCGCTGGACTTCCACCCGAACCCGCGCCCGACGGAGATCCGCCTGCCGGACGGCGACGGCACCACGCACGTCTTCCGCAAGCAGGACGACGGATCGTGGAAGGCCCCCGCGGGCGTCCACTACAAGCTCAACGCGAAGCCGGGCCTGGACTGCACCCCTGCCAAGGACCCGGTGCCCGACGCCTGGACGCTGACCCGCCCCGACGGAACGCGGTTCCTGTTCGGCTGTGACGGCTACATGACGTCGGCGGTCGACAAGAACGGCAACACGCAGACGTTCACGTACGAGGAGCGCAAGTCCAACAACAAGCCGACGAAGTTCCTCGCCTACGTCACCGACCCGGCCGGCCGGCAGTCGCTGACGGTGGACTACTACGGCAAGGGCGACACCACCTCCCCGAAGATCGTCGACCACGTCAGGTCGATGACGGACATCTCGGGGCGGAAGCTGACCTTCGAGTACTCCGACAAGGGCCTGCTGACCAAGCTCACCGACGGCGCGGGTTCCGCCCAGCCCAAGGTGTTCTCCTTCACCTACGACGCCACCCAGGGCAACAAGAACGTCAAGCTGGTCGAGGTCACCGACCCGCGCGGCAACGCCACCGGCCTGGCGTACTACTACCCGAAGGAGGGCGACGACCCGAAGTACCACTGGTGGACGCAGACCATCACCGACCGGCTCGGCGGCAGCACCGGCTTCGCTTACGCCGCCGACACGGCCACGCCCGAGTTCACCAGGACGAAGGTCACCGACGCCGAGAACCGCGCCACGACCTATGTGACGGACGACTTCGGCCGGCCGGTGGAGACGGTCAACGCCAAGTCACAGACGACCAGGCTGACATGGGACGCGGACAACAACGTCACCTACCTCGAGGAGGCCAACGGCGCGACGACCGCGTACTGCTACGACCAGCGGACCGGCTACCCGCTGTGGAAGCGTGACGCCGAGCACAACAAAGCCGGTGTCCCGCCGCAGAGCGACTGCGCCCCGGGCGTGTATCCGGCCAACGCACAGAAGTACGAGTACCGGACACGTCTGGACGGCTACTCGGCCGACATCCACCGCAAGACGTCCCCGCAGGGCCGAACCTGGGAGTTCGGCTACGACGACTTCGGCAACCTCGTCTCGGTCACCGACCCCAAGGGCGTCGCCTCGCCCGACGCGGACGACTACACCACGCGGTACGAGTACGACGCCCACGGCCTGCTGGCCAAGGTGATCGACGCGCGGGGCAACCCGACCGTCAACGCCGGCTTCGGACCGACGGGTTTCCCGGCTGAGATCACCGACGCCCTCGGCAACACCACGTCGTTCGAGTACGACGAGCGCGGCCAGGTCACCCAGGTCACCGACGCGCTGGACAAGAAGACCACGCAGACGTACGACACCTACGGACGTCCGCTGGTCAACTCGGTGCCCAAGGACCAGAACGCGGACGAGCTGATCACCACTCCGGCACCCGTCTACGACGCCAACGACAACGTCACCCGGGCGACCGCCCCGAGCGGTGCGGTCTCGACCGCCGTGTACGACGCCGCGGACCAGCTCACATCGGCGACCGCCCCGAGGGACTCGGAGACCGCGCCGGAGCGCACCACGACGTACACCTATGACAAGGCCGGTCATCTGCGCTCGACCACGGAGCCCAAGGGCACCGCGACGACCGCCGATCCCGACGACTTCGTCACCACCAACAACTACGACGAGATCTACCAGCTGACGTCCGTGGTCAACGCGGAGGGCGACCGGATCTCGTACGAGTACGACGAGGTCGGCAACCTGGTCACGGTCGTCGACCCGAAGAAGAACGCGACCGCCGACACCACCGACTACTCCGCCAAGAACGCCTACGACCTCAACCACCGGATCGTCCGGATGACGGACGCGCTCGGCAACACGACCCGGCGCGCGTACGACAAGGACTCGCTCGTCGTCTCCGCCACCGACGCGGACGGCAACACCACCGAGATCAGCTACGACGAGCGGGGCAAGCGGACCGAGACCAAGGTGCCCCACAAGGGCGCCGACGGCGACATCACCTACCGCACGACCCGCTTCGAGTACGACGAGGTGGGCAACGCCACCCGGGTCGTCACACCGCGGGGCACGGCCACCGCGGAGCCCGGCGACTTCGCGTCGCGGACCGAGTACGACGCCCTGAACCGCCCGGTCAAACAGTTCCAGCCGTACGACCCGGCCGACAGCCGCTACAACAGCCCGAACGTCTACACCCAGACCTTCTACGACGAGGTCGGCAGGGTCGAGCGGACGTCGCTGCCCCCGTCCGAGGGCCAGACCGTCCGCAACGACACGGTCTTCACCTACTTCGACAACGGGTGGGCCAAGTCGTCGACCGACCCGTGGGACATCGTCACCACCTACGACTACAACGACCTCGGCCAGCAGACCTCGCGGACGCTGACCTCCGCGGGGGGTTCCACCAGCCGCACCATGGGCTGGGAGTACTTCCCGAACGGCAAGTTGAAGGAGAAGACGGACGACGGCGTGCCGGTGGGCAGCGCGGTCCCGCTCGTCGACAACTCCGACGTCCAGCACACCTCCGCCACCGGCACCTGGACCAAACAGAGCGCCGCGGGCGAGCAGGGCTACGACCATCAGGTCCACGCGGCGGGGAGCGGGACGGACGCGTTCACCTGGACGCTGAACATCCCCAAGGACGGCACGTACACCGCCTATGTGAAGTTCCCGCAGGTCTCCGGAGCCGCGACGGCCGCGAAGTACAAGGTCACCCACGCTGCCGGGACCACCGAGAAGACCGTCGACCAGACGGCCGGCGCGGGCACCTGGGTGTCCCTGGGCACGTACGAGTTCACCCAGGGCAACGAGGCCGGGCTGGAGCTCTTCCAGAACGGCAGCGGCGCGGTCGTGGCCGACGGCGTCAAGCTGGTCCGGGACACCTCCGGTGACACGGACACGGAGCAGCACCGCTTCCGGTACGCCTACGACCTCAACGGCAACCTGTCCTCGATCGACGACCTCTCGTCCGGTGCGAAGATCGACGCCTACACCATCGGTTACACGGAGCTCAACGAGGTCCAGAAGATCACCGAGGCCCTGGCGGGCCAGGAGAAGAAGACCACCTCCTACGCGTACGACGCCAACGGCAAGCCGGAGTCGATCACGCATCCCGACCAGTTCTCCAAGTACACCTACGACCTGCGGGACCTGGTGAAGACCGTCTCGGTGGGCACCTCGCCCACCGATCCCGCACCGAAGGTGTCGTCGTACACCTACACCTCGCGGGGGCAGGTGAAGCGCGAGGTCAAGGACAACGGGAACACCGTCGACACCACGTACTTCCGCGACGGCACGATCGAGAGCACCACGGAGAAGAAGGCCGACGGCACCCTCGTCGCCTCGCACACCTACGCGTACGACGCCAACGGCAACAAGGCGCAGGACGCGGCGAAGAAGATGAACGCCGACGACCACTCGGCGTACCTCTCCTCGACCACCGACTACACCTACGACCCGGTCGACCGGATCGCCAAGTCGGTGAAGACCGGCAACGGCGCGACCACGGAGACGTACGTCCACGACGACAACGCCAACGTCATCAGCCAGACGGTCCAGGACACCACCACCACGTTCGGCTACGACCGCAACCGGCTGCTGACCTCGACGACGGCAGGAGCGACGTCCTCGTTCAACTACGACCCGTTCGGCCGCCAGGAGTCGGTCAGCAAGAACGGGCAGATCGTTTCGCGGAGCGTGTACGACGGCTTCGACCATGTCGTCGAGTCCCAGCAGATGGGCCCCGACGGCGCGATGGAGTCCACCACGTACGCCTTCGACCCGCTGGACCGCACCACGTCGAAGACCGTCGACGGCAAGACGACGGACTACCGCTACCTGGGGCTGTCGAGCGAGGTGCTGACCGAAGAGGTCGCCGGCAAGCTGACCAAGTCCTACCAGTACAGCCCCTGGGGTCAGCGGCTCTCCCAGATCAAGCACAACGAGGACGGCACGACCGAGGACGGCACGTACGGCTACAACAGCCACACCGACGTCGAGACCGTGACCGACGACGCGGGCAACACCAAGGCCACGTACGGCTACACGGCCTACGGTGCCGCGGACGAGTCCGAGTTCACCGGCATCGACAAGCCCGACCCGGCCGATCCCACGAAGGAGGAGTACAACTCCTACCGCTACAACGCCAAGCGGTGGGACGCCCAGTCCGGCACCTACGACATGGGCTTCCGCGACTACGACCCGGGGCTGAACCGCTTCACGACCCGGGACATGTACAACGGCGCCCTCGCCGACATGGGCCTCGGCACCGACCCGTACACGGGCAACCGGTACGCCTTCACCGGCGGCAACCCGATCTCCAACGTCGAGATCGACGGCCACTTCGCCATAGCGGCCGCGCTGGGCCTGGGCGCGGTGGCCGCCGCGCTGACGGTGGTCGCCGCGGTCGTGGTGGTGGCGGTGGTCGTCCTCGCGGTGGCCGTCGTCGTCGAGAAGGCCGTGGAGGAGATCCAGGAGGCGACTGAGGAGGCCGACGACACGCCGGCGCCGGACCCCAAGCCCACCCCGCGGCCGGTCCCCAAGCCGGAGCCCGACGGGGAGGACAAGAAGGTCGACTGCGGTGAGGGATGGGTCGAGCACGGCGACCTGGACTCCGCCAACGGCAACCGGGCCACGGGCGTGACGGCCTGCCTGACCCCGGAGTACCTGGCGAACAACCCGGGCACCAAGACCGACACCTCGGTGGTCACCCCGCCGGGATACCGGTGGGCGCAGCGGGCGGCCGGCCACTTCGGGGCCAGGCCGGTGCAGGAGAACATCAACGCCTGCCACCTCCTCGGCAAGCAGCTGAGCGGGTCCGGCACCGACCCGAAGAACCTGGCCACCTGCGCCCGGGGGGCCAACGCCGCCCAGGAGGGGTCGACCCAGGGCGCGAACAACATGAGCACCTACGAGGCACGGGTCAGGGCGGCCGTCGACGCGGGCCAGCACGTGCTGTACACGGTGACACCCGAGTACAGCGGCAGCAGGACGGTGCCCACCGGATTCCACATCTCCGCCTATGGTACGAACCCCGACGGTTCCACGGGCCTGAGGATCACGGACGTCTTCGTGCCCAACACCCTGAAGACAGGGCAGAACCTCGGAATGCTCAACGCTCCCGGAACAGGAGCCCCGGTTCCCACCGGGGGGACACCGTGACGCGGCGACCGGAGAAGGAGAACAGGTGACCGAGACGCCCGGAATGCAGACGCTCCGGCAGCTCATGCCACCCACGGCCGAGAGTGACACCCAGGTCGACTGGGCACTCCTCGGCGAGTCCTGGGGCAAGGAGTTCCCCGGCGACCACCGGCAGTTCATCGAGCTGTACGGGGCCGGGAACATGGGGAACTACCTCAGCATCGTGCGGCCCGAACCCAAGGGCGCCCAACCGGAGTCCGGCGGGATGCTCGAGGAGACGGTGAACGCCGTGAACGCCTGGGACAGGGAGCAGAAGGCCCCCGGCCTGGAGGGGGCGTCACCGGAGCTGATCGCCTGGGGGGTGGACGGCAGTTCGGACCTCCTGTGCTGGGACGCCTCCGGCGGTGACCCCGACCGGTGGCCCGTCCTGGTGTTCAACCGGGACGACGCCCTGTGGCGGCGCTACGACTGCGGGATGACCGAGTTCCTCGTGCGCGTGCTGCGGGCGGACTTCGACGAATGTCCCCTGGGGGATCTCTCCCTGTGGGGCAAGGAGTCCGCGGTCTTCCTGAACGAGCGTGAGTACGACCGCCTGCTGGAGCAAGGACTGGACCCGTGGACGGGTGAACCCGACCCGTTCGCCGGCATGTTCGACTGACCGGCCGGTCCGGAAGAGGGTGCCCGGGGCCTCGCGGTCCCGGGCACCGTCGTTTCCGCCGGTCAGGTCACGGTCCACAGATAGGTGACCGTCACCCACCCGTTGTCGTTCAGACCGACGTAGTGGGAGGTGCCGTCGGCCAGGTCGATGCCCGCCGGGTTGAGGACCCGCCGGGCGAAGCCGTCGAGCCCGTCGTTGTAGCCGCTCTCGTACGCGGCCTGGGACGCGGGCAGACCCTGCGGAAGGTCCTTGAACATCTCCCGCACGAAGGACGGGTTCCAGTGTTCGTCGTGGATGTTCCACGGGCCGACGTCCCACACCGGCGCCGTCTCGCACCGGGCCGGCCCGGCCCGCACACCCGTACGGAGTACTCGGCGCTCCCCTTCGGGTACAGGCCGCGCCGTGAGGGCAGCGCGACGAAATGGTCGTCCGGGCGGATGACGTGCCCGTTGGCGGTGGTGTGGCCGACCAGGTCCTCGCGGGTGGCGAAGACACAGGCGGTGAACGGTGCGGCAGCCTTCGGCGCGGGCGGGGCCCCGCCCGCGCCGAAGGCGGTGAGCCGCAGGCGGGAGACGGCGGGGCCCGTCCCGTCCGGACCGGTCCGGAGGACCACCCGCGCCTGTACCTCCATGACCGTGCGCGGCAGTTCGGCCGGGGCGCCGGGCGACGCCTCGCACCACTCGGTCCAGCGGCGGCTCCCGTCCCGGCCGCGGACGTCGATCAGCACCTGCGCCCCGGGCGGCACGTGTGCCACCACCTCGGCGGCGACCCGGTCGACCCCGTTCGCCAGACGCCGCACCGGCAGCACGGTGGACCCCTGACCACGGCCGGTGCCGGCGGAGGCGCCGGCGAGGCCCGTGTCGCGGATCCGCAGGGCGCCGCCAAAGTGGTGGACGACTGCGTCGTCGTCCGGGGCCACGCCGTCCCGGCCGTCGCCCAGATCCACGCTCCAGGTGACGCTGTCGCGCGCGGCAGCCGATGGCACCGGCGCGTCGGCCGAGGCGGCGCCGGTGCCCGGCACCGGCCCGGCGAGCGCCAGCAGCGCCACCACGCCGACGGCCGACCGCCGCAGCGCCGAGCCGCGGCCGGTGCCCCTCCTCCCCTCCCGCGCAGAGGCCCGTACCCCTCCGTCGTGTCGTGCGTCGGCTTGTCACCCTCTTGTCTTCGGGCGGGCCGGCCGCGAGGACGAGGCGGACGGCTGAGGAACTCGGCCGTCGGAGTGATCACACCGGAGCGGTCTCAGTCCCCGGTACCGAGGAATTCCAGCAGCCCGGCGGGCGTGTCCAGGGGGACGAGGTGACCGGCGCCCGGGACGATGCGCAGCCGGGCGCCGGGAATCACCGACGCCGGCTCGTGGCCCCTGGCCAAGGGGATCCATGTGTCCTGCTCGCCCCAGCACATGGTGACGGGCATCGTGATCCCCTGGTACAGCCCCTGGATCTCGTCCGTGCAGCGCTGGTCGGCCTGGGCGATCTGGCGGTGGAACGCCGCTTGTCCCGTCGCGTCGGACCACGGGCGCACCAGCGCGTCCTTGGGTCGCCGGGCGGAGCCCCTGATGGCTGGCCGAGCCGATGTACTCCCGGACCAGCGCACGGTGCAGGGCCGGCGGCAGCTGCTCGAAGACCTGCGCGTTCGCGCCCACCAGCCACGTTGCTCTCCCCTTCTCCGTGACGACGGTCTCCGTGACCGGAGGCGCCCTCGCAAGGCCGTGGGCGCCTCGGTCACCGTATGTGCGCCCGGTCCCCGGGCCCCGGGGGAGCGGGCGGCGCCCCCGGTCTTTGGGGGACGGTCGCGTACCGGGGCGGCGTCGCGTTCCGTACCGCTGGTAGGGGCCGCCGGGGAGTGGGAGCCTGAAGAGGAAGCCGTCTGCCCGACGAGACTCGTGAGACTCGGGAGGGCCCATGGGGCGTGACGTCCCGGCGCTCGTCTTCACCCGTGACGACCGCCGCCGCTACCGGGAGAAGATGCAGGCCTGTCTCGACACGTTCGCGCAGATGCTGCGCGAGGCGCGATTCGAGTCGGAGCGCCCGCAGGTGGGGCTCGAGATCGAACTGAACCTGGTCGACGACGCCGGCGAGCCCGCGATGCGGAACACCGACGTGCTCGAGGCGATCGCGGACCCGGCCTGGGACAGCGAACTGGGCCGGTTCAACCTGGAGATCAACATCCCGCCGCGGACCCTGACCGCGGGCGGCCCCGACGCGTGGGAGCAGGAGATCCGCGACGCGCTCAACCACGCCGAGCAGCGGGCGTCCGAGGTCGGCGCACATCTGGCCATGATCGGCATCCTGCCGACGCTGCGGCAGCGGGACGTGGGAGAGGCGGGGCTGTCGGAGAACCCGCGCTACCGGCTGCTCAACGAACAGATCTTCGCGGCACGGGGCGAGGACCTGCGGATCGCGGTGGACGGCGTGGACAGGCTGCGCACCTACGCGGACACCATCACGCCCGAGGCCGCGTGCACCAGCACGCAGTTCCATCTGCAGGTCGCGCCGGACGAGTTCGCCCGGTACTGGAACGCCGCCCAGGCGATCGCCGGGGTGCAGGTCGCGCTCGCGGCGAACTCGCCGTTCCTCTTCGAGAAGGAATTGTGGCGCGAGACCCGGATCCCGCTGTTCGAGCAGGCCACGGACACCCGGCCCGAGGAGATCAAGGTGCAGGGCGTACGGCCGCGGGTGTGGTTCGGCGAGCGGTGGATCAACAGCGTCTTCGATCTCTTCGAGGAGAACGTGCGTTACTTCCCCGCCCTGCTGCCGCTGTGCGACGACGAGGACCCGCAGGCCACGCTCGACGGCGGGGACACCCCCGAACTGTCCGAACTCACCCTGCACAACGGCACCATCTACCGCTGGAACCGCCCCGTGTACGCCGTCACCCACGGCAAGCCGCACCTGCGCGTCGAGAACCGGGTGCTCCCCGCCGGGCCCACCGTCGCCGACACCCTCGCCAACGGCGCCTTCTACTACGGGCTGACCCGCGCCCTGGCCGACGAGGAACGGCCGGTGTGGTCGCGGATGTCCTTCCAGGGGGCGGAGGACAATCTGCACGCCGCCGCCCGGCACGGTATCGACGCCCTTCTGTACTGGCCGGGGATGGGTGAGGTCCCGGTGGCCGAGCTCGTCCTGAGGCGTCTGCTGCCCATGGCCCACCGGGGCCTCGAACTCTCCGGCATGGACTCGGCGTGGCGGGAGCCGCTGCTCGGGATCATCGAGCAGCGCTGCGTCAGCGGGCGCAACGGAGCCCTGTGGCAGGCGGAGATGTACCACCACATCGACGCCACGTCCCGCGTCGACCACCACGAGGCGCTGCGCCTCATGACGCGGCAGTACATCGACTACATGCATCTGAACGCGCCGGCGCACACCTGGCCGGTCGACTGAGCCACCACCGAGCGCCCGGAGCCCCCGGTCCGGTCGCGGTCATTCATCGGATGAGTCCTGTGCGGCAGGCGTTGCAGCACCCTTCTCCCCGGCGGCCCGTCCCGCTACCATCGTCCGCACTGGGAGCGCTCCCACTCCGTGCACCACTCCGTACGCCACCTCGCACCGCCACCCCGGCGGTCCCGCTCGGAGAGGACGTTTCCGTGCGCAGAAGCGCCAGACCATTCACCGCCCTGCTGGCGGCCCTGACCCTGACGGCCGGGCTCGTCGGTACCGGCGGCTCCGCCGCGGCCCGTACCGCCGATATCCGGCCGGCCGTCGATACATCCGACGTGTCCACGGTCGCGGACACCTACACCTGGAAGAACGTGCGCATCGACGGCGGCGGCTTCGTGCCGGGCATCGTCTTCAACCGCTCGGAGAAGAACCTCGCCTACGCGCGCACCGACATCGGCGGCGCCTACCGCTGGAACCAGGCGGAGAAGGAATGGACCCCACTGCTGGACTGGGTCGACTGGGACAGATGGGGCTGGACGGGCGTGGCGAGCCTCGCCTCCGACGCGGTGGACCCGGACAAGGTGTATGCCGCCGTCGGCACGTACACCAACAGCTGGGACCCGACCAACGGCGCCGTCCTGCGCTCGTCCGACCGCGGCGCGAGCTGGCAGGCCACCACGCTCCCCTTCAAGCTCGGCGGCAACATGCCGGGCCGGGGGATGGGGGAGCGCCTCGCGGTGGACCCGAACAAGAACTCCGTGCTCTACCTGGGCGCTCCCAGCGGCCACGGCCTCTGGCGGTCCACCGATTCCGGCGTGACCTGGTCCGAGGTCACCGCCTTCCCCAACCCGGGGAACTACGCCCAGGACCCCTCCGACACCAGCGGCTACGCCAGTGACAACCAGGGCGTCGTGTGGGTGACCTTCGACGAGCGGTCCGGCAGCGCGGGCAGCGCCACCCAGGACATCTACGTCGGCGTCGCCGACAAGGAGAACACCGTCTACCGCTCGACCGACGGCGGCGCCACCTGGTCCCGGATCGCCGGACAGCCGACCGGATACCTCGCGCACAAGGGCGTCCTCGACTCCGCCACCGGCCATCTCCATCTGGCGCTGAGCGACACCGGCGGCCCGTACGACGGCTCCAAGGGACGCATCGCACGCTACGACACGGCCACAGGGGAGTGGACGGACATCAGCCCGACCGCCGAGGCCGACACCTACTCCGGCTTCAGCGGGCTGAGCGTGGACCGGCAGCGGCCCGGCACCCTGATGGCCACGGCCTACAGCTCCTGGTGGCCCGACACCCAGATCTTCCGCTCCACGGACAGCGGCGCGACCTGGACCAGGGCCTGGGACCACACCAGCTATCCCGACCGTTCCTTCCGCTACACCCAGGACATCTCCTCCGTCCCCTGGCTCTCCTGGGGAGCGAACCCGTCGCCCCCCGAGGTCTCACCCAAGCTCGGCTGGATGACCGAGGCGCTGGAGATCGACCCGTTCGACTCCGACCGGATGATGTACGGCACGGGCGCGACGATCTACGGGACCGAGAACCTGCGGACCTGGGACACCGGCGGGAAGATCCTGATCACGCCGATGGTGAAGGGCCTGGAGGAGACGGCCGTCAACGACCTGGCCAGCCCGCCGTCGGGCGCGCCGCTGCTCAGCGGTCTCCTCGACATCGGTGGCTTCCGTCACACGGATCTCGACGCCGTGCCCGAGATGATGTTCACCGGGCCGAACATGTCGGCGACCACGAGCCTGGATTTCGCGGAGGCCGCACCCGACACCGTCGTACGGGTCGGCAACGCCGACGCCGCCCCGCACATCGCGTTCTCCACGGACAACGGGGCCAATTGGTTCCAGGGCTCGCAGCCGGCCGGCGTGACGGGCGGAGGCACGGTCGCCGCCGCTGCGGACGGCAGCGGCTTCGTCTGGAGCCCGGAGGGCGCGGGGGTGCACCGCACCACCGGCTTCGGCGGCTCGTGGGCCGCGTCCACCGGCATCCCGGCCGGGGCGGTCGTCGAGTCCGACCGGAAGAACCCCAAGAAGTTCTACGGCTTCAAGGACGGGACCTTCTACGTGTCCGCCGACGGCGGCGCCACCTTCACCGCGAGGGCGTCCGGCCTCCCGGCGGAGGGCGATGTCCGCTTCAAGGCGGTTCCGGGTACGGAGGGTGACATCTGGCTCGCGGGCGGCGCGGCGAACGGGACGTACGGCCTGTGGCACTCCACCGACTCCGGCGCGACCTTCACCAAGATCTCCGGCGTGGCGGAGGCGGACGCGGTCGGCTTCGGCAAGGCGGCGGCCGGCGCTTCGTACCGGACGCTCTTCGTCAGCGCGAAGATCGGCGGTGTGCGCGGCATCTTCCGCTCGACGGACGCGGGGGCGAACTGGACGCGGATCAACGACGACGCGCACCAGTGGGGCTGGACCGGCGCGGCGATCACCGGCGACCCGCGGGTCTTCGGCCGGGTGTACGTGGCCACCAACGGGCGCGGCATCATCTACGGCGAGTCGCCGGAGAGTGACGGCGGCGGTGACCCCGGCCCGGGCCCCGAGCCGGATCCGGACCCCGACCCGGAGGAGCCGCCCGCGGACGCCGACTGCACGGTGACGTACGCCGTCACCAACCAGTGGTCGGGCGGGTTCCAGGCCGATGTGACGCTCACCAACACGGGTGCCGCTGCGCTGGACGGCTGGCAGCTGAGCTGGACCTTCCCCGACGGGCAGAAGGTCGGGCAGATGTGGAATGCCACACACCGGCAGGCCGGAGCAGAGGTGACGGCCGGCAACGTCTCCTGGAACGGCAAGGTGGCCGCCGGTGCCTCGGTGGGCTTCGGCTTCACGGGCACCTGGTCGGGCGAGAACGGCGGCCCCGGCGCCTTCACCCTGGGAGGTGAGGCCTGCACCGTCGGCTGAGACGGGTGGCGGACGGCGCCGCGGGGCTCCTGGCATGAACCGGGAGCCTCGCGGCGCTTTGGCAGTGAATGTCCGTTATGAAGGATTTGGCCGAACTGTTCTGAAAGGTGAATTCCGGGCGATTGTTGGGAGTTGGTGCCCTCGAGACGGCGCGACGAGGCAGGCGGTTGCGCAGGCCACTCGTGATGTCAGTCACCTGGCACTCCGCAACGGAAAGGTCACCGGGTCGGCCATTGTCCTTCGTCGGAAAGGGATTTGGGTTTCTTGACGCGGCAATGACAATTGAAATCACCCGGGTATAACCGCTTTTCGGATTATGATCAACAATTCGCCACTTGTTTCGCCGGGTCGCTCTCGCTTACGGTCACCGTCAATCCGGGTGGACCGCCGAATCCTGCCGCCGTCCGGAACCCAGACCGCATCGACTCACGTACGGCAGGAGCGGGGGAACCAGGTAAGTCGCCGAACCGGAATCCGGAACGGCTAGGGGTGAAGTCGCATTCCAGCGGCCGGGCATCTCCAGCCCGAACCCGACAGCTCACCTCGCAGGCGACGGAGAGGAATTCGCCATGCCCGCAAAGGGTAAGCACCGTCGTACCAAGATCCGTTCGTTCACCCGCGGGATCATCGCCGCGAGCACGGGTGGCGCGGCCCTGGCCCTGCCGCTCATGGGCGCCGCCACTGCTCAGGCCGCTCCCGCGGCCCAGCCGGCTGCCGTGGCCGCTCCGGCCGCCGCCGAGAAGTCCATCACCTATTCCGTGGTGGCCGGCGACTCCCTTTCCAAGATCGCCGCCGCCCATTCCGTCGACGGTGGCTGGAAGCAGCTCTACAAGGACAACCGGAAGGCTGTCGGCGACGACCCGTCGCTGATTCACCCGGGCCTGAAGCTGACCATCGGCGCCACCCCGGAGGCCAAGGAAAAGGCCGCCCCCAAGAAGGCCGACCGGGCCGTGGAGGCCGACCGCGCGGACCGCTCCGAGAAGAAGACCACGCTGGCGGCGAAGCCCGCCGCGGCGACAAAGAAGGCCGCTGCCGCCGCGAAGCCGGCCTACGCGGACAACCTCGACGGCTGGATCAAGGAATCGCTGGACATCATGGCCCAGCACGGAATTCCGGGCACCTACGAGGGAATTCACCGCAACATCATGCGTGAGTCCTCCGGCAACCCGCTGGCCATCAACAACTGGGACATCAACGCCATCAACGGCACGCCCTCGAAGGGCCTGCTCCAGGTCATCCAGCCGACTTTCGACGCCTACCACGTCCCCGGCACGTCCTACGACCTGTACGACCCGGTCGCCAACATCACCGCCGCGTGCAACTACGCCGCCGACCGGTACGGCTCGATCGACAACGTGAACGGCCCCTACTAAAAGGGACCGTTGCGACGGCCGGCAGGCCGCAGCACCTCACCGGGCCGGTGCCCGGGACGCCCGGCGGCGCCCCGGACACCGGCCCGAGCCGTGCCGCGTGCGCCTCGGCAGCGCACGAATCCATGTGGCCGTGTGGCCGTGCCGCCATGTGGCCGTGAGCGTCAGCCGCGCACGGCCACATGGAACGCGGACAGCCACAGCACGACCGCCGCCCCCGCCCCGACTACCACGCGCACCGTCTCAGCGGTCGCCCCGGCCACGGCGACCGCCGTGCCGACGACCGCGACCGCCGTCAGAAGGACGGCCGTCCACGTGTACTGCCATTGGTCGAAGAGCCGCGCCAGCGGAAAGAAGTGCAGACCCACCACGAGGCAAATGCCCGGCGGAATCAGCTCCGCGTGACCCGTCGCGTTGGCCACGGCGATCACCGCGAAGACGGCGACGACCTCGAGCGCGTTGACAAGTCCGACCCCTCGATTCCACTTCTCCGGCAGCCGCACGGTCCGGCGGGCCGGCCCCGCGGCCCCGCGGTGGGCCAGGACCACCACCACGCCGGTCAGCACGGCACCGACCACACCGACGGCGACGGCAACCGGCATCACGGCAATGCCGGAACCGGCCGCGAACGCCCACACCAGTGCGAAGACGGCGAGCACGGTGGCCCCGCGACGGCGCAGGTTCTGGGTGAGCGTCAGGCACTCCGTGTCCGTGGTCATGCACGGAGGCTACAGCGATCTTTCGGCCCGTGACCGGTAGTTGGCCACCCGCGTGCGAGGACGGAATGAGTACGAGGACCGGCCGTCCTGAGTACCCGGCCGGATCCGCCGGCACCCCGCCGCTGGTCGAATCGGGTCATGCTCCCCGAAGCCCTCCGCCACCCTCGTGTTCGCAACGCCACCACCGCCGGAACTGCCCTCGCCGTGAGTCTGCTCCCGCTCGCGGTCGGCGTCCTGCTGGCCAAGGTGACGGCCACGGACCCGATGACACCGGTGAACGCGCTGATCACCAGCGGCGGCCACCGCCCCCGCGTCACCCGGGCACAGTGGCGCGGCTGCGGCAGGAGCGCCATGGGCCGCTGCCGCGTGGCGGGAGCCGCGGTCCGCTACCGACCCCGGCGTTGCTCCCCCGCGGCGTGAGACTGCACGGGACGTCTGTCGCGCGCAACGTGATGAGCCGGACATGGACCTGTTTCCGTGTTGCTCGTGGGAAGACGGCCGCTGACAGCATTCCGAGCGTGAGTGAGCCTTTGCCAACCGAGCTGATGAGCAGGTTGGCGAGCTCCTTGGTCAGGGTGCGGGCCACTGAAGAAAGTTCTGCACGTGCGGATCAGGCTCGCCCGTCTCGCGATCAGGGCCCGCAAGCCAGCGGCGCTGCTGCTCACGCCAGTGCACGAAAGGAGCAGTCGCACCCAGAGGGAAGCGTCAGCAAGAGGGCAAACGTCGAACTCGGCTCGCATCATCTTGACCAGGAAGTCGACCACGCCGCAGTCGAAGAGTGCCCATCTGGAGTCGCCATAACGGTCTGTCGACGCCAGGCCAACACCGGCCACTTGTCGGGGTCCGGGTCCAGCATCAGCCAGCCCAACTCGTTGGCACTGCAGCCAGAGCCCCAGGGTCCTACAGCGAGCCTTTGCCAAGCTGGAGGCGGAGCCTGGCAGTTGGGCCGACAACGTGGTGAGGCCCCTGGTGGATGCCTGATGCCCGGGGAAGAAGACGCGGGGTCGTAAGCCGACGAAGCAGGCCTCGCTGGACGTCGCGTAGTCACACGTCGATGGGCAGCGGACAGCCGCTGCTCCAGCGACAGTTCAGACGCGCGAGTCCGCCGCAAGCGTGGTGAACGCCGACCAGGCGTCGGGGGAGACCGCAAGTGGCCGGCGCTGTGTGTCCTTCGAGTCCCGGACCAGAACGGTCTTCGGGCGCACGGCGACCTCGATGCAGTTGTCGCCGCCGCCGCCGCTGTAGCTGCTCTTGAACCAGGCCATTTCCGTGGTGCTCATAGCGCTCCTCGCATCTGTTCCAGCAGGCTTGCCGTGGCCTGATGGCTCAGAGCCTGCGAGCGCATTTTGCCATAGCGCTGCAACATGTGACTTACGGTTCTGGGGTCGGTGAGGAGTGCGCTGTTGCCGTGTCCCTCGACGTACCCGACCCACCGGTGATCGGCAGCCTCAGCAAGGTACATCTCGCCTTCGAACCCACCGTGGTCCTCCTGGACCAGCGGCATGACCTGGATCTCCACGTTGCGGTGGCTTCCCACCGACAGCAGGTGGTCGAAGAGGGACTTCGTGACTTCGGCACCGCCCATGCGCCGTTCCAGTAGCGCCTGTTCGAAGATGAAGCTGAAGTGAGTGTTCGGGCGGTCGACCAGTAGTTGCTGGCGGGCCACGCGTGCTGCGACTTGGTGGTCGGACTGCTCCTGCGTCAGCGGTGGCAGGTGGCGGTCGAACAGGGCCCTGATGTACGGCTCAGGCTGCAGCATCCCCGGAATCGCCCGGCACTCGTACGCGTAGAGCGAGATCGCCTCTTCCTCGATCCCCGCCCACTGCCGGAACCACGACGCCAGCCCGCCTTGCGCGTCAGGCTCCGTACCGCTGCCACCAGTACCCTCGCCGCAGTCGCCCCCAGTGCCTCCTCGCACCGGTCCAGCAGCTCCCTCGGCGGGAACCGCTTGCCCTGCTCGATCTTGGCGATGTACGCCGCCGAGTACCGCACCAGCGGCGCGAACTGCTCCTGCGTGAAGCGCGCTTCCTCCCGCAGCGCCTCGAGTACCGCGCCGAAGGTCTTGAGGCTGTCCGACAGCTCCGGCTCACAGCCCCCGCCGGCCCCGCCCGCCCCACCGCCGTTGTCCGTCGTCATCGCAGCCGCCTTCCCCTGTGCCGAGCCGGTCCCGCCGGCCCGCCCGTACCCGTGCCGTACCGTGCGTCGTAGCGCGCTGCGCCCCGTGCCCGACTGGTCACTGGTCACGTACAGCGACCGACCCGGTCCAGCGCGTCAACCAGTACAACGGGATCTGTATCAGCAGCGGACCTGCCGACGCCCCATCAACTCTCGGCACCCTGGCCCCATGCCGGCCGCTCCTCATACCCCGACCGCCATCCCCGGCCCCGCCTGCGCGCCCACCCCCGCCAGCGTGCAGGCGCTGTATGCCGTCAGTTTCGATGTCCGGCCCACGCAGGAATCAGCAGGCGCCTACGATCGTCTGCGCCGTGATCTCGCCGACTGGCTCGGTGCCGGCGGGCATGCCCAAGCACCCACGAGCAGAGACCTGGAGCGGGACGGCGAGGTCGTCCTCGGAGAAAGTACACCCGGATACGGTGCCCGCACAGTTGGCTGGGCCTTGGCAGGTGGCAGCCGTACCAGGGCTTTGAGGGCGGCCATTCAGCAGCCGCTGCCGGACGGGGAGGCGCAGTTCGTCACCCGGGTGACGGTTTCCGAAGCAGAGGACGGCGACTGCGGACTGCGGGTCGTCATGGGAAGGGAGATCCCCAATGGCTGGATCGCACCCGTACAGGACCCGCCGATCAGGCGCCCGAACCTCCTGCGGTCGGTGCTGACCGACGCCGAGCTTGATGTCCGGGTGCTCGGCCAGCGTGCAACCGGGCGGTACGAACGGATTCGGGACGGCGAGCACGCGGCGATTCTCACCGAGTCACTCGCGATCAGGACGCGCCTTCCGATCCTGCTGGTCCATCCACGGGACGACGCGGGGTGGACCACGGCCTTCCACGCGGCGGGCCAACTCGTCGGCCTCGCACAAGTGGTGACGCTGAACTATGCGACCGCGCGGGCGGTGCAGCGACGTCATGCACACGTGGCCGTTCCCGACGGTGGCGCGCGGCTGGTCTGGCCCAATCTGTCCTTCGAGCACCTTTCCTTTACCCGTGAAGAGGTCTCCGAGGACTCCTTCGTGTGGAGGCGCCTCATGCCCTCCCTCGCCCAGCTTTCCGTCATCGCCCGAGGAGGTGACACGGCATGGGAGGCGGCGCGGCAGGCGTCGCACAGGAGTGCCGCGCGCAAGGCCGCCGAGCAACTGGCCGCCGCACAGGCCCGCGGCGACAGGACCGCTGAGCGGGCCGCGTTCAAGGCGCGTGTGAAGCAGCTGGAAGAGGCGGCCGAGTTCTGGGAGGCGGCTGCCGAGGAGGCCACGAAGGAGCGCGACAAGGCGAAGGCCGATGCGGCCGATTCCAAAAATCTGCGCATTGAGCGCAACGAGTGGAAGAAGCTGTATCTGGAGCTTGCGAAGTCCGGCAGACCGCAAGCCGCGTGCGAGACGTGGACCGACGTCCCGGTGCTGGCGGCGGACGCAAGCTCGACCTTCGAGGTGCTCACGCGCGTGTCGGAGGGACGCATTGTGTTCACGCCGAACGCGGCACGGGCCTGGAAGATCTCCCGCTATCCGCACCAGCAGGAGATGACCGATCAGCTGATCACCCTCGCCCAGGCCGCCGTCGACCTGTACAGCGGCAAGGCGGCAAAAATGCCCCGAATGGACAAGTGGTTCCGCGACCGGCACTCTTTGAAGTTCGCCAACAGCGATGACAAGCTCAGCAAGAACAAGACGCTGCGCTACTTCGAATTCGAGGGCCGCAGGGACAGGCTCGCTCACATCAAGGTTCGTGATGCCGTGTCGCCCGACGAAGTAGGGCGCATCTACTTCGACTTCGACCACGCCGGTAAGCGCCTGATCGTGGATCACGTGGGGTTGCATCTGTAGGTGGACCGCCGACGGCACCACCCCGGCCGGGGCCCTCGGTACCGGCCGGCACCGATTCGGTCTGCCGTGGTTGCACGTGGCTTTGCCCGTTCAGAGCCGTCCTGCGGGCCAGTACAGGAGTCGGCCGGGATGAAGTTGTTCTCGGTCGGGTTCACTGCGCCCGTCGATGTCCTGCCGACCGTGCCAGCGGTCGTACACCGGATCGGCCTTTGCGGGGACGTGTCAGCCCGTTCCGAGGAGAAGCGCCGGCACCAGCGGTTCAGTGTGAGGCCACGTCGTCCGGCATCCAGTCGGCCCCCGTTGCACAGGCGCCGGCGATGTTGGTGGAGCCCAGGCTCGTTCCGCACGACAGCGTCGAGGTGTGCGGCCTACGTCTCGTCCAGCGCTGCGGCGGCCGCGTCGACGAACGGCCTGATCAGCCGTATGTATGCGCGCAGCGTCTGCTGGAATTCCCGGCGGTTCTCCCGGTCGGCGTTCTCGGCCATGGCTGCCAGAGCGGTGCCGAGCGTTCCCGACATGATCAGCAGGTTCGATGCGGCGCCCCCGACGCTGGACGGACCCTCCAGGTCGAACAGCGTCGCCGCCCGGCGCAGTCGTTGATGCCGGTCGCGGTGCGCGGCCAGCTCGGCTTCACACTCGGCGGTCGAGAGGCCGTCGACTCCCCGGAGTCCGTCGGCGACGGCCTGGGCCTGCTCGATGAGTTCCAGGTAGGCCGCCCGCCGGGTCTGGCGGACACCTTCGCGGCGCTGCGCGGCCGACGTGGCATCGACCTGGAGCCGGGCAGCGCGGGCATTGCCCCTGCTGGTCAGCCAACTCGCCAGTGAACTGGCCGTGATGGCCGTCACGCTGGTGAGACCTGCGACGAGCAGCGAGGTGTCAGGCACACCGAGCAGTCTCTCGGAGACCGGCCCGTGACCGCCACCGCTTCCCTCTCCGGGCCTCGCCTCACCGAGGGGTCATGCCCGCTCCACCGGGAAGCACCGGCCCGGTAGCGGGGCGACGCGACAGCCGATCGGCTGACCGCATTGGTCTCGTACAGGTTCATCGTCCATACTGCCCGCCGTGGAGCAGCAGATAGATCCGAAGACGAAGATCGAACTCGGCGTGGGGACGGATCCGGCGTTCATCCCCGGCCTCACGGGCCCCTCGCCTGCCGTGAAGGACAGGAAGGAGGAGGGGAGCAGGGCCGGGACGGCCGAGGCCGTGGACGCGGCGCCGGAGACGGCGGCCGACGACGTCACAGCCGGTGACGCCGGCGTCCTTGCGGACGAAGCCGGCGGGGAACCGGCCGGTGAATCCGCCGCAGACACCGACGACGCCACGCCCGACGGCCCCGCCTTCCAGGTCGGCGACCGCCGCGGATCGATCACCGCGAACCGCTCCGGCCTGCGCTTCACCCTGGACGACCAGGAGGCGGAATTCGCGTGGGACGAGATCGGCGCCGTCGAGGTGAAGCCCGCCCGCTTCGGGCGCCGGTTCACCGTCACCGTCCACGTGGCGGCCAACCGCTGGTTCAACGCCGACGTCGAGGCGCCGGCCCGGGCGCGGCTGAAGGAGTGGGCGGCGGAGCTGGACGCGGTGCTCGACGCGTACTTCGACGAGGACTGACGCCGCGTCGTCCCGATGGACGCAGGGCCACGTCTGGGTGGGCGCGACACACGTCGTCCCAGGCGTGGTTTGTCATGATTTGGCCGTCACTGCGCATAGCTTCGGTTTATGACAAAGCGACAAACGACCATGCTCGGATGCGCGGCTCTGCTCGTCGTGTCCGCCCTCGGCGCGGCGGCCCCCGCCCGCGCCGCCGTCACCCACCAGGTACAGCCGGGCGAGTCCATCCAGGCCGCCGTGGACGCCGCACAGCCCGGCGACACGATCGAAATCGCCGCCGGCACCTTCACCGAGAGCGTCCGCATCACCAAGGACGGCCTGACCCTGCGCGGCGAGGGCAGCCGGACGGTGCTGAAGCCGTCGCCGTCCGCCGCAAAGGCCGGCTCCTGCGCGGCGGCAGGCAACGGCATCTGCGTGCTCGGCACCTCCAAGCAGCCCGTCGAGGGCGTCGGGATCGAGTCCCTGACGCTCAGCGGCTTCGCGAAGAACGGCGTCTGGGCCGCCTGGACCGACCGGCTGACGGTCCGGCGGGTCACCGCGGAGAACAACGGCACCTGGGGCATCGCCCAGGAGCGGTCCACCCGGTCGGTCCTGCGGGGCAACCTCGTACGGGGCAACGGCGACGCGGGCATCTTCGTGGCGAACACCGTCAGCGAGGAGGCCGGGGCCACCGACACCATGGGCACGATCGTCTCCGGCAACCGGATGGTCGACAACCGCATCGGCGCCACGATCCGCCGTGTGCGGAACCTGACACTCCAGGCCAACGGCATCACCGGGAACTGCGCGGGCGCGTTCCTCGTCGGTGACGAGACCACCCCGCGCGCGGGCAAACTGACGGTTCGTTTCAACCACGTGCACGAGAACAACAAGCACTGCGACAAGACCGCGCGGCTGCCCGAGATCCAGGGCACCGGCATCGTCCTCACCGGCACCGAGGACACCCTGGTGGAGTGGAACGTGATCCGCGGCAACGTGGGCACCGCCCCCATGTCCGGCGGGATCGTGCTCTTCAAGTCCATCGTGGGCGCCGCCGGCACCGACAACGTGGTCAGGAACAACGTGGTCCTCGGCAACGCGGGCGCCGACCTGGCCAACCGCGACACCAAGGGCACCGGCAACGTGTTCGCCGGAAACATGTGCCAGTCCTCCGAGCCCGCAGGCCTGTGCTGACCGCCCGGAAAGCGGCCGGCCCCAGCCCCGGCCCCTCACGAAAGACCGATGCCGCATGACCACTGCAAGCGCAACCACTCTGCCCGCCATGCGGCTGAGGGAGCTCGTCTTCGGTGCGGCCGGCTCCGCGGCCCTGCGCGCGGCGGCCCGGCTCCGCGTCGCGGACGCGCTCGGCGAAGCGCCGGCGACCTCGGCCGAACTCGCGGCGGAGGTGAAGGCGCAGCCCAGGGCCCTCAAGAGGCTGCTGCGCGCCCTGACCTGCTACGGAATCTTCGAGGAGGACGAGGACGGCAGATTCGTCCACACGGAGATGTCCCGGCTGCTGCGCGAGGACGACCCGCACAGCCTTCGCGACATCGCCCTGTGGTGCACGGAGCCGTGGACGTGGGATGCCTGGCCGCTCCTCGATCAGGCGGTCAGGTCGGGCGGCAGCGTCTTCGGCGACCTGTACGGCAAGGAGTTCTTCGACTACCTCCACGCCGACGCGCCGGAGTCGGCCCAGGTGTTCAACCGGGCCATGACGACGTCCAGCATGCAGTCGGCCCGGGACGTCGCCGAGGTCCTCGACCTCGGCGACGTGAAGACGGTCGCCGACATCGGTGGCGGCCAGGGCCATGTCCTGGCCGGGCTGCTAGAGAAGCACCCGCACGTCCGGGGCACGCTGCTGGATCTGCCTCGTGTCGTCGCGGCCGCCGATCCGCGGCTGCTCGAAGGCGGCTCGCTCGCCGACCGGGCCGAGATCGTCGCAGGCGACTGCCGGCAGGCCATGCCGGTCTCCGCCGACCTGTACGTCATCAAGAACATCCTCGAGTGGGACGACGAGAGCACGCGCAGGACGCTGGCCAACGTCATCACGGCGGCTCCCCCGGGCGCGCGGGTGGTCGTCATCGAGAACCTCGTCGACGACACCCCGTCGATGAAGTTCACCACGTCGATGGACCTGCTCCTGCTTCTCAACGTGGGAGGCGCCAAGCACACGAAGGACAGCATGATCAGCAGGATGACGGACGCCGGTCTGGTCGTCGGTGACGTCCGTCCCGTCAACGCCTATCTGCATCTCTTCGAGAGCGTGGTCGCCGGCTGAGGCCGGTCGCCGGGCAAGCCGTCGGCCCCGCGGCAATCCGCGGGGCCGACGGCTGTACGGCGGACCGGAGAACCGGTCAGTCGCTCTGCCACGAGTAGAACTGCTGGGCCATGGCGTCCTTCGGGCTCCGCCAGGTCTGCGGATCGTACGGACTGACGAAGGCGGAGAGGCGCTCGCTGATGCCCCGGAACTCCGGGTGCTCCGTCAGCTTCGCGATCGCGGGGCCGGGCGGCCGGTCCGACTCGATCAGGTGCAGATAGACGTCGCCGAACTGGAACAGGCTGCGCCGCTTCACTCCGACGAGGTGCGGCAGTTCACCGCGGTCGGAGGCCGCGAACACGTCGGCGATGTCGGGGGCGGAGCCCGGGGCCATCCGGGCGACGATCAGGGCGTGGTGCATCGGGGGTGTCCCTTCGGATGCCGTCACAGGACCGGGCGGTCACACCGCGTTGACGGACGTGGTGGTGTCCTTCGCCGCCCGGCCGAGCCGGGCGCGCTGCTCGATCTTGTTGCGGATGAGGTCCATCTGGATGGGGGAGTTGCGGTTGATGTTGGCCGTCATCCACTCGTCGTCGACCGGCGCGTCGGGCTTCATCGCGAAGTCCTGGGTCCAGCGCATCCGGACACCGCGCGGCGTCTGCTCGTACTCCCAGCGGATGTTCATGTACTGGAAGGGGCCGGTCTCGACGCGGCGGGCGGTGACCGTGAGGGCCTCGCGGTCCGTGACGCGCTCGGAGACCCAGCTCCAGACCTGGCCGTTCTCGTCCGGGTACATGGTCAGCCGGAACAAGGTCCGGTTGCCCTCGCGCTCCATGACCTCCACCGACGCGTACTCACTGAACAGCTGCGGCCAGTGGTCGAGGTCGTTGGTGACGTCCCACACCAGGTCGAGCGGGGCGTCGATGGTCACTTCGTTCTCGGTGTGTCCGGGCATGTCAGGCTCCAGCCATGAGTGAGTTGTTGACGACGTCGAGGAACTCGCGCGGGGTCTTGCAGCGGTCGGCGTCGGGCGGCAGGGGCCGGCCGTAACGGTTCTCCAGCTCGCCGACGATGCCGAGCAGGCCGAGCGAGTCGAGGCCGTAGACCTCGAACGGCGTCTCGGGCCGCTGCTCCATCTCGTCGGGGTCGACGGTGATGCCGGCGCTCTTCTTCATCAGGGCCGCCAGTTCGGTGACGTTCAGCCGATTTGTCATGGCGCGTTCTCCTTCTCACGAGGGGGTGTCGGCGTCGCGCCTCAGCACGAGCGCCGCGTTCGAACCCATCAGTCCCCGGCTCAGCACCAGGGCCGTGCGCAGCTCGGCGGGCCGGGCGGTCCCGGTCACCAGGGCCAGGTCGTGGCACACGTCGAGGACATTTGGGGTGGGCGGCACCAGGCCGTGCTCCAGGGCCAGCACCGCGGCGGCCGTGTCGAGCACCGGTGCCCCGCAGTACGCCCGGCCGGTACCGGTCTTGGGCGCGGTCACCGGCACCCGCGTGCCGTGCGCGCCGAGCGCGTCGGCGATCGCCAGCGCCTCCGCCCGGTCGGCCTCCGGCAGGCCCAGCGCGTCCGCGAAGACCACATCGATCTCCTCGGGCGCGCAGCCCGCGGCGTCCAGGGCACCGCCGATCGCCCGCGCCAGCCCTTCGCGTGACTCCTCCCAGCGGGAGGCTCCGGTGAATGTTGCGGCGTGGCCGGCGACGCCGGCAAGGATTCTGGCGCCCCTGGCGAGGGCCGCCTCCCGGTCCTCGACGACGAGCATGGCGCCGCCCTCGCCGGGTACGAAGCCGCAGGCCTGCGGGGTGAAGGGCCGGTAGGCCCGCTCCGGGTCCTCGCAAGTGCTGAGCTCCCGGTAACCGAGCTGGCAGACGATCGAGTACGGGGCCAGGGGCGCCTCCGCCGCGCCGACGATGACCGTGTCCGTGCCCCGCCGTACTGCCCCGGCGGCGTGCGCGAGGGCGTCGAGCCCGCCGGCCTCGTCACTGGCGACCACGCCGCAGGGGCCCTTGAAGCCACCGCGGATGGAGATCTGCCCTGTGCTCGCCGCGTAGAACCAGGCGATGGACTGGTACGGACCGACATAGGTCGGTCCCTGGCCCCACAGGTGCTGCAGCTCGCGCTGGCCGAATTCGCCGCCGCCGGACCCGGCGGCGGTGACCACACCGACGGCGTAGGGCATCTCGTCGTGCGCGCCGTCGGCGATCCCCGCGTCGGCCAGCGCCAGGTCGGCGGCGGCCATCGCGAAGTGGGAGAACCGGTCGGTCTGGACGAGGAAACGCTGCTCGACCGTCGACTCGGGGTCGAAGCCCCGTACCTCGCCGGCGACGCGCAGCGGCAGGTGACCGCAGCCCTCACGGGAGACGTGGTCGAGGGCGCTGATGCCTTCGACGGTCGACTTCCAGAACGTCTCCGCGCCCACGCCGTTGGGGGCGACGACGCCGATGCCGGTGACGACGGGGGGCCGTGCGCGGCGGTTGCCGTGACTCATGGTGAACTCCCGCCTGGTCGGGTGAGGACGACCGCGGACTGGAAGCCGCCGAAGCCGCTTCCGACCGACAGCACGCTGCGCAGCCTGAGGGGGCGTGCGGTGCGCGGCACATAGTCCAGGTCGCACTCGGGGTCGGGGGTCTCGTAGTTGGCCGTGGGCGGCACCACCTGCTTGGCCAGGGCCAGCACGCAGGCGACAAGTTCAATCGCTCCGATGGCGCCCAGCGAGTGGCCCACCATGGATTTGATCGAGCTCATCGGCACCTTGTACGCGTGCTCCTTGAGGGACCTCTTGACCGCGGCCGTCTCGTGCCGGTCGTTCTGCTGGGTGCCGGAGCCGTGGGCGTTGACGTAGTCGATGTCCGTCCGGTCGAGCCGGGCGTGATTCATCGCGTCGTCGATCGCCCGGGCCATCTCCAGCCCCTCACGGGTCAGGCCCGTCATGTGGTGTGCGTTGCCGAAGGTGGCGTAGCCGCCTATCTCGCAGTACACACGCGCACCGCGAGCCCGGGCGTGCTCCAGCTCCTCGAGGACGAGCACGGCGCCGCCCTCGCCCATCACGAACCCGTCGCGGTTCGCGTCGAAGGGGCGGGAGGCGTGTGCCGGGTCGTCGTTGTTGGGTGAGGTCGCCTTGATGGCGTCGAAGCAGGCGACCGTGATCGGGGAGATCGGCGAGTCCGACGCGCCGGCCAGGCAGACGTCCGCCCGGCCCTCCTCGATGGAGTGGAACGCGTAGCCGATCGCGTCGAGACCGGAGGTGCATCCGGTGGAGACGGTCTGCACGGGCCCCTGCACGCCGGCCTGTTCGGCCACCTCGGAGGCGAGGGCGCTGGGGGAGAAGGCGCGGTGGAGATGTGGCGCCGCCTCGCTGTGGTCCACGTCCCAGCGCCGGCCGCTGCTGCTGACCTTCACGTAGTCGTGTTCCAGCCGGGTGGTGCCGCCCACGGCGGTGCCCATCGACACGGCGGTCCGCCACGGATCGAGTGTCGTCGCGTCGAGGCCGGCGTCGGCCATGGCCTCCCGGGCGGCGACCAGTGCGAACTGCACGTAACGGTCGGCGCGTCGGGTGTCAGTGGCACCGAGACCATGGGCCTGCGGATCGAAGTCGACCTCGGCGGCGATACGTGAGCGGAATCCGGTCGGATCGAACAGGGTGATCCCCCGGGTCGCGGTCCGGCCGTTCGACAGCAGGTCCCAGAACGCCGGGGCGCCCACGCCTCCGGGTGCGACGATGCCGACGCCGGTCACCGCCACACGCCGGGTCACGACACCGACCCTGTTCGCTCCGGCGGCAGGTGCGCACCGGCGTCCTCTGCCGCGGGGGTCTCTTCCGTGTCGACGTGGCCGAGCTCCGGCCGGGGCGCCAGCGGGCCCAGATGGAAGACCATGCGGGCCTGCGTGCTGCCCACGTTGCGGAACCGGTGCCGCACGTACGGGGGGATGAGCAGGCCCTGGTCGGGACGGATGGCGAACGGCTCGCCGTCGAGGTCCACCTCGAGCTCACCGGCGACGACGTACACGAACTCCTCGGAGTACGGGTGGTAGTGCTCGCCGATGCGGTCTCCGGGCTCGACGAGCGCCAGGCCCATGAAGCCGCTGGTGGCGCCCACCGCGGTGGGGGTGAGCATGGCGCGCAGGTCACCTCCGCGCCTGCGGTTGGGCTGGGTCTCGCTCAGGTCGACGATGCGATGGGTTGTGGTCATGACTGGTTCCTCCACAAGGCCTTGCGGCGCGCGGACTTCGGGGTGTCGCACGGCTGCCGGCGGCCGGCCGCGCGGTTCAGCGGGCACGACGATCGGTGATGAGGCGCATCTGGGCGTTCTCGAGCAGTCGGGTCATCGCCTTCTCGTCGGAGAACGAGTCGTCGATGCCGAGTGCCTCGGTGTTCAGCAGCCGCGCCAGTACTCCGGCCTTGCGCAGGCCGGTCGTCCCCATGGCGGCCGCCGGGTCGGTGTCGAGAGGACCGCGTACGTCGACGAGCCGTACGACGATGTCGTCGCGCTGGAAGACGGTGCTGCTCTCGACGTGGCATCCGGGGTTCTCCGCCGCGGCCTCGTCCTGGCCGGCCAGGAGCTTGGCGAGGGCCATGCCGCAGCCGGGCTTGGCCGGGTAGAGGAGCGCATGCCGTTCCCGCTGCGCGTGCTGCTCGCCGGGCGGTGCCAGGTGGTGCACCGCGGGCAGGGCGGCGCGGGTGAAGAACAGCCGTGCCGACTGCGGGTCGTCCAGGTTCCGGTCCTGCTCCAGGTAGGGGTTGATGGCTTCCTCGACCGCCCTGACCTCGGGCTGCCGGGCCACGTGCCGCAGCGCCGCGAGCAGGTCGCCCTGCACCTCCACGCAGCGCACGACGCGGTTGCCGTGCATGAACAGCGTGGTGCGGCGCAGCCGGGTGGTGTCGTCGACCTGGGCCTCGGGCGAGGTGTAGCCGGCGAGGATTTCGGCCACGGTCTGCTCGCTGCCGGGCTTCACGGTGAAGGTGAGGGCGTGGCGGACCACACCGTCACCGACCCGGGGCGAGGGCTGCAGGCCGCCGGGCTTGCGCGCGGGGGACTGCGACGCGTTCACACCCGAGGTCTCGCGCAGGACGCTGAAGCGCAGCGAGCGTGTGTCGCGCACGCAGTCGTGCAGCGGCCGTACGGTCTCGACGTGCTCCTCGCTGTTCACCCAGTCCAGGAAGGGCGGTGCGCTCTCCCATTCGCTGGTGATGAGCCACTGCGACGGGTTCTCGATCGACTGGCACAGCTGGTCGCTGAGGTGTCCCGGAACGGCGGCCACCTGGTTGCGCATGTGCTCGTACGCCGTGAGAAAGCGCTGCTGGGCGCCCTCCTGGAGATCAAGCAGCAGTACGACCCGGAGCCGGGAGCCGTCGAATGCGGACTGAGACACACGTTCGGACAGCATTGTCATGTTCCACGCATCTCCTTGTCAGTGAGGCCGCCTGCGGCACGAGCGCCGGCCCTCGGTGGATCCGAGCGAAAAGATCCGGCGTATGCGGACGGCAATCCACCCTTGACGCGATGTGGTGGTCCGGCTTTGATCCTGTGTCGGTAACACGGGTGGCGCGAGATCTGTGCACCACGCGGGTGAAGGGGCGAGCCGAAGCCGTCGTGCGCGGGCAGGAAACGCGGGCATGGACAAGGCCAAATTCCCACCGCCGGCTGGAGCTGGAGCACTCATGGAAGACAACGCCGAACAACATCGAGTACCGGTCCTGATCGTGGGCGGCTCCCTGGTGGGCCTGTCCGCATCCCTGTTCCTGGGCCGCCTCGGCGTACGGCACACGCTGGTCGAGAAGCACGCGAGCACCTCGGTCCACCCGCGCGGGCGCGGCAACAACCTGCGCACGATGGAGGTGTTCCGTTCGGCCGGGGCGGAACAACGCATCCGCGCCGCGGCCTCCGTGCTGGCCGACAACCACGGCATCCTGCAGACGCCGGACCTCGCCGACGCCGACGCCGGCGAATGGCTGGTGAGGCAGATCGACGAGAAGGGGCCGCCGACCCACCGGCTCAGTCCCTCCGCATGGTGCGTGTGCAGCCAGAACGACCTCGAGCCCGTACTCCTCGAAGCAGCCCTCGAACAGGGCGGCGATCTGCGCTTCGGCACCGAACTGCTCTCCTTCGAGCAGGACGACGAGGGCGTCACCGCCGTCGTCCGCGACCGCGCGAGCGGCCGGGACAGCACCGTGCGCGCCGACTACCTGATTGCCGCGGACGGCCCCCGCAGCCCGGTGCGCGAGCGGCTCGGCATCGGGCAGACCGGCCCCGGCGACCTGTTCCACAACGTGAGCATCACCTTCCGCTCCGACGGCCTCGCCGCCGTCGTCGGCGACCGCCGCTTCGTGGTCTGCTACCTGACCGGCCCCGACGCGGAGGGTGCGCTGCTCCCGGTCGACAACGAGAAGGTCTGGGTCTTCCACGCGCCCTGGAAGTACGACCAGGGCGAGACGCTCGAGGACTTCACGGACGAGCGCTGCGCCGACACCATCCGCGCGGCGACCGGGGTCCCCGGCCTGGACGTGGAGATCACCGGCAAGGCGCCGTGGCACGCGGCCGAACGCGTCGCCGAACGCTACGCCCGGGGCCGGGTCTTCCTCGCGGGCGACTCCGCGCACGAGATGTCGCCCACCGGCGCTTTCGGCTCCAACACCGGCATCCAGGACGCCCACAACCTCGCCTGGAAGCTCGCCGCCGTCCTCGACGGCTCGGCAGGGCCGGGGTTGCTCGACACGTACGAGACCGAGCGCCTGCCGGTGGCCCGCGCCACCAGCGCCCGTGCGTCCGCACGGTCGGTGGAGCACAGCCACCCCGGATACGAGCCCGCCCCCGGCGCGGCGGCCGGGCTCGGCGGACCGCGGGGCGGGCTGCTGCCCGTCGTGCTGGGCTACCGCTACCTGCGCGGCGCGGTCCTCGGCACGGACCCCGAACTGCCGGTCCTGCCCAAGAAGATGGACCTCTCCGGCGCACCCGGCACGCGCGCCCCGCACATGTGGCTGCGCCGGCCGGGCGGGGGAGGGCGGCTGTCCACGCTGGACCTCTACGAGCGGTCCTTCGTCCTGCTCACCGGTGCCGGCAGCAAGGACTGGTCCGTGGCGGCGGAACTCGTCGCCGGGAGGCTGTCCGTGGTCCTGGACGCCTACCGGATCGGGGAGGGCCCCGAGGCCGACCTGGTCCCGGAGGCAGGCGCCGACTGGGCCGGGGTCCACGGCACGCACCCCGACGGCGCCCTGCTCGTCCGCCCCGACGGCTTTGTCGCCTGGCGGGCGGCGGGCACCGAGATCGACCAGGAGGCGGCGCTGTTCACGGCGCTGATGTCGCTGCTGCGGAGGGGGTGACGGGGGCGGGTGTACCGCTGCGGTTCCCCCATGCCGCCCCTTCCCGAAACCGGGGCAGGCCCCGGACCCCGGTACCGGGGGCTTCGCCCCGGGACCGCGGGTCCGCTGTGCGGGCCCACTGCACGCCGACCACCGCTCTGCGGGCGGCGGTCGGCGCCCCTGTGCCGGGCCTGGCGGCCCGTGGCCTCCACCGGCCCCGTGCCCGGCACCGCGGGCGGCGCCAGCCCCTCCAGGCCGGCTCCGAGGGCGGCGCCGGCTCCTTTGGGCCGTGCCAGCTCCTCCGGGCCGGTTCCGCGGGCGGCGCCGGCCCCTCCGGGCCGTGCCCGGGGCGTTGGCCAGCGCCGGCCCCACCAGTCCGTGCCGTGCCTGGCGGCCCATGTCCGGTCCACGGCCCGTGCCGGTCCACCGGCTCGTGTCGACGCTGTGGCCCGTGCCGGGCCTGGGGCCCGCACTGGCTCCGCCCGCTCGTGCAGGCCTCACCGGTCCGTGCGGGCCCCACCAGGCCGTGCCGGGGCTGTTGGCCCGCGCCGGCTCCACCGGCCCGCGCTCGGCGCCTCGGCTCGTGGCGGGCTCCTGCCGCGCTTTGCGCGGTGGCCTCGTTCTCCGCCTGCGGGCTGCGGGCTGCGGGCCGGGGACAACTGGGTCCGGGCGGAGACCGGTGCAGGGGCGGGGCGGGGGGACGGTCCGCGCAGCGGCCTCGTCAGGGGCGCTCCGCTCGCGCGCATGCCGTGTATGCCGCCCGGTGCACCGCCCGTGCGATCCGGGCGCCCCACACCGACCGCGGGCCCGCGAAGGGTTCGAGGGTACCGGGGGCCTCCGGCCGCAGCGCCGCCACGCACACCGCGTCCGTCGGTGTCCCGGACGCGGCGATGCCGAGGTCGTGCAGGGCCTGGACCTTGGCCTCCGTCGCGGTGGCGACCGCGTTGACGAGGGCGGCGTCGGACAGCGCGACGGGAAGCGAGACCACGATGTTGACGGTGCCCGCCTCGGGCGGCCCGGGCCGGCCGGGGGCGGGTGCGGCCGCCCAGCCCCGGACGCCGATGCCCGCCGTCACCAGGGCGTCCACGCCGCCGTCGGACGCGTGGTACCGGTCGCTCACCCACGCCGCCGTCATCAGGCCGACGCCGGGGCCGGACACCCCCCAGGCAGCCGCCAGTCCGGCCAGGTGTGCGGCAGGGTCCATACGGCGGTAGCCGGGCGCGACCTGGGCGTTGAGAACCCAGGCGCGTTCGCCGATGCCGCCGCCGAGCAGGGCGCTGGAGATCGTGCGCCGGTCCTCGCCCGGGGCCCACAGCAGCATCGGCAGGCTGTCGCCGTCCTCCTGGCGGGACAACAGCGGCAGGTCGCCGAGGTCGCCGAGGTCGCGCAGACAGCGCAGATCGCGCAGGTCCGACGCGCCGGCGAGGCCGGTGGCAGGGGAGGGGAGGAGCATGCCGCACCTCAACCCGGTGTGCGCGCCGCGTACGGCGTCGGCGTCGGCCGAGCGTGACGCCGGCCACAACCGCAGGCCCACCGGCACGGCCTGTGTCGGCGGCACGCTCCACTTCGCCGTGCGGGACCGGGCGTTCGACTTCGACGCCGCGCCGGCCGCCACCATCGCCAAGTCCACGGACCACGGCCGTACCCGGACCTGGACCGGTCGGCGCCCCGGACGCCGGTGCCGCTGAGCAGCCCGCTCCCTCACAACGCGCCGTACCCCGACGTGAGCCCGGTCCACGGCGGCAGGCGACTGTACGACACACTGAGGACCGCACAGTTCGACAACGTCGTCGAACCCGGACCGACGAGCGGATCCGGACCGAGGTGAACGGCGGACAGGTGTCCGGCCGTACTCGTCGCAGTGGCGACACCCGGAACGTCGTCGTCGTGCACCGGCCGTCACCCCGCGTCAGGGCAGGAAGGGACATCTTGTGACACTGTCATCCCCGAAGGACCGACTTGCTTCGCTCCGTGCCGAACTCGAGCACCGCAATCCGGCGCAGCCCGAGTTCCACCAGGCGGCACGGGAGGTGCTCGACAGCCTGGCGTCCGTGTTCGCGGCGCGCCCGGAGTACGCGCAGGCGGCGATCGTCGAGCGCCTCTGCGAGCCGGAGCGGCAGATCATCTTCCGGGTGCCCTGGCAGGACGACCACGGCGCGGTCCACGTCAACCGCGGGTTCCGCGTCGAGTTCAACAGCGCACTCGGCCCGTACAAGGGCGGACTGCGCTTCCACCCGTCGGTGAACCTCGGCGTCGTGAAGTTCCTCGGCTTCGAGCAGATCTTCAAGAACGCCCTCACCGGACTGGGCATCGGCGGCGGCAAGGGCGGCAGCGACTTCGACCCGCACGGCAGGTCCGACGACGAGGTCATGCGGTTCTGCCAGTCGTTCATGACGGAACTGCACCGGCACATCGGTGAGCACACCGATGTGCCCGCGGGCGACATCGGCGTCGGGGCACGCGAGATCGGCTACCTCTTCGGCCAGTACCGCCGCGTCACCAACCGGTGGGAAGCGGGCGTCCTCACCGGCAAGGGGCAGAACTGGGGCGGATCCGCGATCCGCACCCAGGCCACCGGCTACGGCAGCGTGCTGTTCGCGGCCGAGATGCTGAAGCCGCGCGGTGAGGACCTGGAGGGCCAGGCCGCCGTCGTCTCCGGCTCCGGCAACGTCGCGATCTACACCATCGAGAAGCTCCTGCGCAGCGGCGCCCACCCCCTCACCTGTTCCGACTCCGCCGGCTACGTGGTCGACGAGAAGGGCATCGACCTCGAACTGCTCAAGCAGGTCAAGGAGGTCGAGCGGGCCCGCCTGAGCGAGTACGCGGCGCGCCGCGGAGCCTCCGCGCGCCACGTTGCCGGCGGGCGGGTCTGGGACGTGCCCGCCGACCTGGCGTTCCCGTCCGCCACCCAGAACGAGCTCGGCGAACAGGACGCGGTCACCCTCGTGCGGAACGGCGTCAAGGCCGTCTCCGAGGGCGCGAACATGCCCACCACCCCCGAGGCGGTCCGCGTGTTCCAGGAGGCGGGCGTCGCGTTCGGACCGGGCAAGGCGGCCAACGCGGGCGGCGTGGCCGTCAGCGCCCTGGAGATGCGCCAGAACGCCGCCCGCGACAGCTGGGCCGCGGACCGTGTCGAGGCCGAACTCGCCACGATCATGCGGGACATCCACCAGGTCTGCCACGAGACCGCCGAGCGCTACGGCGCCCCCGGCGACTATGTGACGGGCGCCAACATCGCCGGCTTCGAGCGGGTCGCGGACGCGATGCTCGCCCAGGGGCTCGTCTGACGGGCCGGGAACGGCCGTGGCCGGGGCCGCTCAGGGTGTGAAGAGCACCTTGACGGCCCCGTCCCGCTTCTTCTGGAACATCTCGTAGGCCGCCGGAGCCTCGGCGAGCGGCACCCGGTGGGTGGCGAACCGCTCGACGCCCAGCGGATCTCCGTCCGTGACGAGCGGCAGCAGCTCCTCCACCCACCGCCACACGTTGGCCTGCCCCATCCGCAGCTGCACCTGCTTGTCGAACATGGTCAGCAACGGCATCGGGTCGGCCATCCCGCCGTAGACGCCGGACAGCGAGATCGTGCCGCCGCGGCGTACCAGCTCGATCGCCAGATGGAGCGCGGACAGGCAGTCGATGCCGACGCGTTCCATCATCCGGGCGGCGAGCGTGCCGGGCAGCAGGGTCGTCATCTGCTGTGCGCCCTTGGCGACGGGCGCGCCGTGGGCCTCCATGCCGACGGCGTCGATGACGGAGTCGGGGCCCCGGCCGTCGGTCAGGTCGCGGACCGCGTCGATGATCTTGTCGCCGTACTCCTCCATGTCCAGGGTGTGCACGCCGTGCTCCCTCGCCCGGGCGAGGCGCTCGGGCACCAGGTCGATGCCGATGACCAGGCCCGCGCCGCGGTGCGCGGCGACCCGGGTGCACATGTCGCCGATCGGGCCGAGGCCCAGCACCACCACGGAGCCCCCAGGTGGCACGGCGGCGTACTCGACCGCCTGCCAGGAGGTGGGCAGTACGTCGGACAGGTAGACGAACCGGTCGTCCGGCGGGCCGTCGGGGACGCTGATGGGCAGCGTGTTGCCGAACGGGACCCGCAGGTATTCGGCCTGACCGCCCGGCACCTGCCCGTACAGCTTGGTGTAGCCGAACAGCGCCGCGCCCTTGCCGTGGTCGTGCACCTGTGTGGTCTCGCACTGGGAGTGCAGTCCCTGCCCGCACATGAAGCAGGTGCCGCACGAGATGTTGAAGGGGACGACGACCCGGTCGCCCGGCTTCACCCGGGTGACCTCGGAGCCGACCTCCTCGACGACGCCCATCGGTTCGTGCCCGAGGATGTCGCCCTGTTCGAGGAACGGCCCGAAGAGTTCGTACAGATGCAGATCGGAACCGCAGAGACCGCTCGTCGTCACCTTGACGATCACGTCCGTGGAATCGCGGATCTCGGGGTCGGGGACGGTCTCCACGCGCACATCGCGCTTTCCGTGCCAGGTCAGTGCTTTCATCATGCCTCCTCGTCCGCGTCCCGCCGCCGATCTCCGGAGCCGGGTGCGGCCATGCCGCGGTGGGCGGCGGCCTTGAGTCGGTCCGGGACCACCTTGGCGGCGAGCCCCGTGGCCCTGGTCTTCGCCGAGCCCGCGACGATCTTGTCCGTGCCGGCCATCAGCGCGTCGAGTCCCTGCTTCGCCACCAGTGCCGGATCGTCCTTCTCCTGCCGACCGATCTTGGTGTCACCCATGCCGGCACGGCGGAAGAAGCCCGTCTCCGTGGGGCCCGGCATCAGCGCGGTGACGGTGACGCCGGTGTCCTTGAGCTCGTTCCGCAGTGCCTGGGCGAACGACTGCAGGAACGACTTCGAGGCGTTGTAGACCGCCTGGAACGAGCCCGGCACGGTCGAGGCGACGGACGACGTGATCAGGATCCGGCCCTCGTCCATGTCGGTCATGTCCCGCAGCAGCAGTTTGGCCAGATGCACGGTCGAGCGGATGTTGAGGTCCACGATCGAGAGCTCGTCGGCGAGGTCGTTCTCGACGAAGGGGCCGCCCTTGCCGATGCCCGCATTGAGCGCGGCGACCGCGACCGGCCGCCCCGTCGCCGCGATCGCCGCGTACAGCCGCTCGGTCTCGCGGAAGTCACGCAGGTCCGCCCGGACGGCCCGGACCGCCGCGCCGCCGGCCCGGACGCGCTGCGCCGCCTCCTGGAGCCGGGTGTCGTCCTCGGCGGTCACGAGCAGGTCGAAACCGCGCTCGGCGAGCTGTTTCGCCAGTTCGAGGCCGATGCCGCTGGACGCCCCGGTGACGACGGCGAACGGCCTGGTGTCGGTCATGCCGCCTCGAGTACCCATGCCCCGGCCTTTCACCGGACGAGTCCGCGCCCGAGCTGCCTCACCCGCGTGAGTCACTCGGATGCAGTACGTGAACGAGGTGCCGCCGCGGTGACCGGCCGACGCTTGTCGAGGGCCGGCGATCCCGGCCGGCGGGGGCGGCGAACAGGTGGGACGCCCGCCCCGGCCCCCGGAGCGCGATCCGCCCGACCGCACGGCACGTACGGAGGAGATCGAATGAACGCCGCCTTCTCACGCAGCTGGAAACACGCAGTCGTCACCGGCGGCGCGGGATTCGTGGGTTCGCACCTGTGCACGGCGCTGCTGGACTCCGGCACCGCGGTCACCTGCGTCGACGACTTCAGCACCGGCCGGCCGGAGAACATATCCCGGCTGCGTGACCGCCCCGACTTCGAACTCGTGCGGGCCAGCGTCTCCGAGCCGTTCACCGTCGACCGGCCTCCTGATCTGGTGCTGCACTTCGCCTCCCCGGCGTCGCCCGCCGACTATCTGCGGCTGCCGCTGCACACGATGGAGGCCGGCAGCCTCGGCACCCGCAACGCCCTGGCTCTCGCCCACGAGTGCGGCGCCCGATTCCTGCTCGCCTCCACCTCCGAGGTCTACGGCGACCCGCAGCAGCACCCGCAGAACGAGCGCTACTGGGGCAACGTCAACCCCGTCGGACCTCGCAGCGTGTACGACGAGGCGAAGCGCTTCGGTGAGGCGCTGACCACCGCACAGGCCGACGCCCACGGCACGGACACCGGCATCGTGCGCCTGTTCAACACGTATGGCCCCCGGATGCGCGGCTACGACGGCCGCGCGGTGCCCACGTTCATCCGCCAGGCGCTGGCCGGCGAGCCGCTGACCGTCACCGGCGACGGCCGCCAGACCCGGGCGCTGTGCTACGTCGACGACACGGTGCGCGGCATTCTGGCCGCCGCCGCCCACGGTCTCCGCGGCCCGGTGAACATCGGCAACCCGGTCGAGATCACCATGCTCGACCTCGCCCGGCTCGTCATCGAACTCACCGGATCCACCTCCGAGATCCGCTTCATCGAGCGGCCGACGGACGACCCGGCCGTGCGCTGCCCGGACATCACACTCGCCCGCGACAAGCTCGAGTGGGAGCCGCGCGTCAGTGCCGAGGAGGGCCTGCGGCGCACCGTCGACTGGTTCCGCACCCACGCGGACCGACGGTCCTGACGGACACCCGGACACCCGGACCCCCGGCCCCGGCCCCCGGACAGCGAGCAGCCGGACACCGGACCCCGGTACCACACCCTTTGTGCCGCCGGCCCTGACGCGACCCGTCGAAAGGTCTGTGACTGACATGCGCATTCTCGGAATCAACGCTCTCTTCCATGACCCCGCCGCCGCCCTCGTCATCGACGGAATGACCGTCGCCGCGGCAGAGGAGGAACGCTTCTCCCGGCGCAAGCACGGCAAGCGCCCGGTGCCCTTCGCCGCCTGGGAGCTGCCCGAGCAGGCCGCCGCCTGGTGCCTCAAGCGGGCCGGAATGCGGCCCCAGGACCTGGATGCCGTGGCCTACTCCTTCGACCCCTCGCTCGCCAGGCCGACCGACGCCATGGGCCTCGACGACCCCTGGGACCATCTGCGGCTGGCCTACGCGCGGGAGGCCCCCGGCTTCCTGCAGACCGCGATGCCCGGACTCGACGCCGACATCGTCCGCTTCGTACCCCACCACATGGCGCACGCCGCGTCCGCCGCGTTCGCCGCGACCGACGCCGGCACCTCCTCCGTCCTCGTCCTCGACGGCCGCGGCGAACGCGCCTCGCATCTCGCCGCCCGCCGCGTCCACGGGCGGCTGGAGGCCCTGCACGCTCAGGACCTGCCGCACTCGCTCGGCCTCGTCTACGAGGAGCTGACCGAGCACCTCGGATTCCTGCGCTCCAGTGACGAGTTCAAGGTGATGGCCCTCGCCTCCCACGGCAGGCCCCGGATGCTGGCCGAACTGCGCAAGTACGTCCACCCCACCGGCGACGGCGGTTTCCGGGCCACCGGCGTGCCCTGGCACCAGTTCTGCGCCCCGCGCGGCCCCGACGAGGCGTGGACCCAGGAACACGCCGACGTGGCCGCCAGTGCCCAGGCCGTCCTCGAGGAGACCATGCTCGACCTCGTACGGTGGCTGCACGGGCAGACCCACGACAGCCTGCTCACGCTCGCCGGCGGCGTCGCCCTCAACTGCGTGGCCAACTCCCGGATCGCGCGCGAGGGTCCGTTCTCCCGCGTCTGGGTCCAGCCCGCCGCCGGTGACGCCGGCACCGCCCTGGGCGGCGCCCTGCTGCTGTCCGCCGGCGAAGGCGACGATCCGGAGCCCATGAACGGCGCCGACCTCGGGCGCGACTGGTCCGACGCGGAACTCGGCGCCTGGCTGAAGACCGCCGCCGTCCCGTTCGACCGGCCGGCCGACATCGCCGCGACCGTGGCGGAGGCACTCGCCGACAACGCGATCGTCGCCTGGTTCCAGGGGCGTTCGGAGTACGGGCCGCGGGCGCTCGGCCACCGGTCGCTGCTCGCCCACCCCGGCCACGCGGGCAACCTGGAACGCCTCAACGACGTGAAGGGCCGCGAACAGTTCCGGCCGGTCGCGCCGATGGTGCTCGCCGAACGGGCCCCCGAGATATTCGACGGCCCCATGCCGAGCCCGTACATGCTCTTCGTCCACGACGTGGCCCCCGCCTGGCGGGAACGGATCCCGGCGGTCGTGCACGTCGACGGCACCGCCCGCATCCAGACCGTCGACCCGGCCCGCGAGCCGCTGGTGGCCCGGATGCTGCGCGAGTTCGAGCAGCGCACCAAACTGCCGGTCGTCGTCAACACCAGCCTCAACACGGCCGGCAGGCCCATGGTCGACGACCCGCGGGACGCCCTCGAATGCTTCGGATCCTCCCCCGTCGACCTGCTGGCCATCGGCCCGTACGCCATCCGGCGCGGCGACTTCTTCCGCCGCTGCGACGACGCGGACGACGCGGGGACGGGGGCGGCGCGATGAACGCCGACGGTGCCATGAGCGGTGGCGGTGCGACGAACGGTGGTGGCGCGGTGAACAGGGACGGTGCGGTGAACGGGAGCGGGCACCCGCCGCCGCGCTACACCGTGGTGATACCGACCGTCGGCCGTCCCTGCCTGACCGGCTGCCTGCGGGCGCTGGCCGCCGCCACCGGCCCCGGGCCGGTCCGGGTGGTCGTCGTCGACGACCGCCGCGGCGCGCCGCGCGCCCCGCTCCCCGTCGAGATCCCGGCGACCCTGCGGCCCATCACGTCGATCGTGCCCGGGCGCGCCCGGGGGCCGGCCGCGGCTCGCAACACCGGGCTGCGGGTCGCCGGACCCGTGCCCTGGGTCGTCTTCCTCGACGACGACGTGGTGCCCGGACCGACCTGGTGCGACGACCTGGCCCGCGACCTCGCCGCCGCGGGACGCCGCACCGGCGGTGTGACCGCCCGTATCGACGTGCCGCTGCCGGCCGACCGCGCCCCCACCGACTGGGAACGCAACACGGCGGGACTGGCCACCGCCCGCTGGATCACGGCCGACATGGCCTACCGGCGCGAGGTGCTGGACGCCGTCGGCGGCTTCGACGAGCGCTTCCCCCGTGCCTTCCGTGAGGACGCCGACCTCGCGCTGCGGGTCCGGGCCGCCGGCTGGTCGCTGGCCGCGGGCACCCGCACCACCACCCACCCGGTGCGCCCGGCGGGCCGCTGGGTCTCCGTACGCGTCCAGGCGGGCAACGCCGACGACGTCCTCATGAACCGGCTGCACGGCCGCGACTGGTGGCGGCGCGCGGACGCGCCACGGGGGCGCCTGCCCCGCCACCTCGCGGTGACCGCCGCCGGGGTGGCCGCACTCTCCTGCGCCGCGTCGGCCAGACCCGCCGCCGCGGCCTGCGCCGCGCTGTGGCTGGCCGGCACCGCCGAATTCGCCTGGGCGCGGATCGCACCCGGGCCGAGGACCCGCGACGAGATCGTCTCGATGGTGCTGACCAGCGCGGCCATCCCGCCGGTGGCGACCTGGCACTGGCTGAGGGCGCAACTGCGGCACCGCGGGGCGCCGCCGCTCCGGCCACCGGAGACGGCTCCGGCCACCGGCACCCCGGACCGGCCGGCCAGGGAGGCGGTGCTGCCATGAGCGGCTCCTCCACGGCCGGTGCCGCGCAGGACCCCTGGCTGTTCCACGGCCCGGCCGCCCCGCGGGGCACGGCGCTGCCGCCGGACGCCGTGGGCCTGCCGGACGCGGTTCTCTTCGACCGCGACGGCACGCTCGTCGTCGACGTCCCGTACAACGGCGACCCGACGCGTGTGGTGCCGATGCCGTCCGCCGTGGAGGCGCTCGCCGCCGTGCGGGCGCTGGGGATACGGGTGGGCGTCGTCAGCAACCAGTCGGGTGTCGCCCGCGGGATGCTGACTCCCCGTCAGGTGGCGGCCGTGCAGCGCCGTGTCGACGCGTTCCTCGGACCGTTCGACATCTGGGCGGTCTGCCCCCACGGGCCGGACGACGGCTGCCGCTGCCGCAAGCCCGCGCCGGGGCTGGTGCTCGCCGCCTGCGAGGCGCTCGGCGTGTGTCCGGCGCGCACCGCCGTCATCGGCGACATCGGCTCCGACGTGGCCGCCGCGCTGGCCGCCGGGGCGCGCGGCGTCCTGGTCCCGACCCCGGCCACCCTCCCCGAGGAGATCGCCGCCGCCCCCGACACGGCCCCGGACCTCCTCCGGGCGGTCCGCCTCGTACTGGACCCCAGCGCCCGCTGCCACCGCCCCACGGCCCCGCCGCGCCACCGTAGCCCCGCGCCGCCTGCCCGGCTCGCCCCGGCACGGGGCCCGGCGCCCGGCGGTGCGCCGACGCCGGACGCGGCGGTGGCGGCGGGTCGCGCGGTCGCCGTCCGTGCCGACGGGCCCGGTCCCGTGGTTGTGGCCGCGGCAGGGTTGCCGGCCGGTGCGGTCGCTCTCCCCGCGGTTGCGCCGGTGGGTGGTGCAGCCGGTGCGGCGGCCGCCGGAGCGGCGGGCGGCGGTCCGCCCCGCGTGGGAGGGCCGGCTGCGTGGCAGGGCGACGGCGTCGTGGTGGAGGAGGGGCGATGAGCAGGCGGCCCAGGACTCTGGTGGTGCGGCTCGACAGCGCCGGTGACGTGCTGCTCGCCGGCCCGGCCGTGCGGGCCGTCGCCGCCGGTTCCTCGCACACGGCCCTGCTCTGCGGCCCGCTCGGCGTGCCCGCGGCGCAGTTGCTGCCCGGCGTGGACCAGGTCCTGGTCCATGACGCGCCGTGGGTGGGCCTCGAGCCCGCGCCGGTGTCGCAGGAGCAGACCGAGCGGCTGCTCGAGACGCTGCGGGCCGGACGGTACGACCGGGCCCTCGTTCTCGTGTCGTACCACCAGAGCCCGCTGCCGATCGCGCTGCTGCTGAAGCTCGCCGGCGTCGGCTGGACCGCCGCCGACAGCGAGGACTACCCCGGCGCGCTGCTGGACCTGAGGCACCGTCGGCAACCGCACCGCCACGAGGCCCTGGCCGCGCTCGACCTCGCCCTGGACTCGGGCTTCGCCCTGCCGCCCGGCGACGACGGTTCGCTGCGGATCTCCGCCCCGCCCGCGACCACGCACCTGACCGGACCCGAGCCGTACGTCGTACTGCACCCGGGGGCCGCCGTGCCCGCCCGTGCGTGGAGCGCCGACCGGGCCGCGCGCGCCGCGGCCGCCCTGTCGGCGGCCGGGCACCGGGTCGTGGTGACCGGCGGCCGGGCGGAGAAGGACCTGACCGCGGCGGTCGCCGCGGACCACGCGCTCGACCTCGGCGGGATGACGGACCTTCACCAGCTGGCCGGTGTCCTGGCCGGGGCACGGGTCGCCGTGGTCGGCAACACCGGCCCCGGCCACCTGGCCGCCGCCGTCGGCACGCCGGTCGTCTGCCTTTTCGCACCCGTGGTGCCGGCCGAGCGCTGGCGCCCGTACAACGTGCCGCACGTGCTGCTGGGCGACCAGCACGCACAGTGCGCCGACAGCAGGGCCCGCAGCTGTCCCGTCCCGGGGCACCCCTGCCTGGACGGCATCGGCAATGCCGAGGTGCTCGCCGCCGTGGCGGCGCTCGGTGGGACCGCGACCGAGACGAAGGAGCGAGGAGCGCGACGATGAACATCCTGTTGTGGCATGTGCACGGCTCCTGGACGACGGCGTTCGTGCAGGGCCCGCACACGTATCTCGTCCCGGTCACCCCCGACCGCGGCCCCGACGGGCTCGGCCGGGCCCGCACGTACTCCTGGCCCGAGTCGGTGCGCGAGGTGGCTCCGGAGCAGCTGCGCGACGCCGCGGTCGACCTGGTCGTCCTCCAGCGGCCGCACGAGGCGGAGCTCGCCGAGCGATGGCTCGGAGGCAGGCGCCCCGGCCGCGACGTGCCCGCGGTCTACCTGGAGCACAACGCGCCGGACGGCGAGGTGCCCCGCACCCGGCACCCCTGCGCGGACCGCGACGACCTCACCCTCGTCCACGTCACGCACTTCAACCGGCTGTTCTGGGACAACGGCCGGGCCCGCACCGAGGTCGTCGAGCACGGCATCGTCGACCCCGGCCACCTCTACAGCGGCCGGCTGGCCCGCGCGGCGGTCGTCGTCAACGAGCCCGTGCGGCGCGGCCGGTACACCGGCACCGACCTGCTGCCCGCACTCGCGCAGGCCACCCCGCTGGACGTCTTCGGCATGCGCACCGAAGGGCTCGCCGAACACCTCGGTATGCCCGAGGAACGCTGCCGCACCGCCGATCTGCCCCAGCAGCAGCTGCATGGCGCCATGGCCGAACGCCGACTGTATCTGCACCCGGTGCGCTGGACATCCCTGGGCCTGTCGCTGTTGGAGGCCATGCACCTGGGCATGCCGGTCGTCGCCCTCGCCACCACGGAGGCCGTCGAGGCGGTCCCCGAGGGCACCGGCACCCTCTCCACCCGCCCCGAGGTCCTCGCCGCCGCCGCCCGCCGGTATCTGAACGAGCCGGAGGCCGCGGCGGAGGACGGCGCCCGAGCCCGCCAGGCGGCGCTGCGGCGCTACGGACTCAAACGCTTCCTCGACGACTGGGAGCGCCTGATGAAGGAGGTGTGCGCATGACCGCCCGTGATCTCATCGGCAGTGAAGCGCTGTCCATCGCGCTCGTCTCGGAGCACGCAAGCCCGCTCGCCGCGCTCGGCGGGGTGGACGCGGGCGGCCAGAACGTCCATGTCGCGCGCCTGGCGAGCGCACTCGCCGACCGCGGCCACCAGGTCACCGTCTACACCCGGCGCGACGCGCGGGGCCTGCCCGACTTGGTGCCGCTGCGGGCCGGCGTCGACGTCCGCCATGTGCCCGCCGGCCCGCCGGAGGCGATACCGAAGGACGAGCTGCTGCCCCACATGCTCGGCTTCGGGCGTCACCTGGCGCGCGAGTGGCAGACCCGCCCGCCGGACGTCGTGCACTCCCACTTCTGGATGTCGGGTCTCGCCTCGCTGCACGCGGTACGCGAACTGGAGCTGCCGCTGGTGCACACGTACCACGCGCTCGGCACCGTGAAGCGGCGTCACCAGCGGCACGCGGACACCAGCCCGCCCGCCCGGATCGCCTGCGAGAAGGAGGTCGGGATCGGCTGCGACCGGATCATCGCCACCTGCCGCGACGAGGTCGCGGAGCTGACCGCCATGGGCATCACCGCCGACCGGGTGGACGTCGTGCCGTGCGGTGTCGACACCGACCAGTTCACCCCGCACGGACCGGCCGCCGAACGGGGCGCGCACCGCCACCGGCTGCTCCAGATCGGCCGGGTGGTCCCGCGCAAGGGCGCGGCCGTCTCCGTCACCGCGCTGCCCCGGCTGCCCGGTGCCGAACTCCTCGTGGTCGGCGGCCCGCCGGCCGGGCGGCTCGACGACGACCCGGAAGTGCGCCGGCTGCGCGACCTCGCGCACGGCCTCGGCGTCGCCGACCGGGTCCGCTTCACCGGGGCCGTCGCCGGCGAGGACGTCGCACCGCTGCTGCGCAGCGCCGACGTGGTGCTGTGTCCCGGGGACTACGAACCCTTCGGGATCGTCCCGCTGGAGGCGATGGCCTGCGGGACGCCCGTCGTCGCCACCGCCGTCGGCGGCCAGCTCGACACCGTCGCCGACCCCGGGACCGGGCGACTGGTGCCGCCCCGCGACCCGGACGCGCTCGCCCGTGCCGTGGCCGGTCTGCTGGCCGACCCGGCGGCGCGGGAGGCGTGCGGAACGGCGGGTCGGCAACGGGTCCTCGCCCGGTACGGCTGGACGAGGATCGCCGCCGCCACCGAAGCCGTGTACCTCGGCGTCCTGGCCGGCCGGCCCGCCCGGCGCGGGGCCCCCGGAGCGGCCTGGGCGACGGGGGTGGTGTGACGCACCGGCCCCCGGAGACACGACCGCCCCCCTGCCAACGAGACCGCGCAGCACCGACGTTTCGAAGGAGGTGCGGGAACGGCCACCGTCCCCCGGGACGCACGGCACGCCCCGACCAGCATGAACGAAGCCCTTGCAAGCGAGGCCGCGCACCGGCACTGCCAGTCGCTCCAGGACGCCCTCGTCCGGTTCCGCCGGCAGAACCTGGGACAGATCACCGCATGGGGCGGCCACCTCGCCGCGGTACTCTCCGTCGGCGGCAGGCTGCTGGCCGCGGGGAACGGCGGCAGCGCGGCCCAGGCACAGCACCTGACCGCGGAACTCGTCGGCCGCTACCGGGACGAACGGCCCGCCCACTCGGCCATCGCGCTGCACTCGGAAACGTCCAGCGTGACCGCCATCGGCAACGACTACGGTTTCGACCAGGTGTTCGCCCGGCAGGTCGAGGCGCACGGCCGCCCCGGTGACGTCCTCGTCCTGCTGTCCACGTCCGGCGGCAGCCCCAATCTGATCAGCGCGGCCAGGACGGGACGGGCCGCGGGGCTGCGGGTGTGGGCGATGACCGGACCCGGCCCCAACCCGCTGGCCGAGGCAGCCGACGAGACGCTGTGCGTCGACGCCGGCTCCACCGCGACCGTGCAGGAGGCACACCTCGTCGCCGTCCATCTGCTCTGCGAGGTCTTCGACCTGGCGACCAAGGCGACCGAGGCGCCCGCGCCGGTCGTGCGGCGTGCCCCGGGAGCGGCCGCGACCCAGGCCGCCGTCGTCCGCCGGAGGATGTCATGACTGCCCGAGGACCGCTGGTCGTCGTCGGGGACGTCCTGCTGGACGAGGACATCGACGGCGTCGCCGACCGGCTCGCCCCGGACGCCCCCGCGCCGGTCGTGGACGTACGGAGCCAGCTGCGCCGCCCCGGCGGCGCCGGACTCGCCGCGGTCCTGGCGGCCCGGTCCGGCCGGGACGTGGTCCTGGTCACCGCGCTCGGCGACGACGCCGCCAGCGAGGCCGTACGGCGTGCGCTGCACGGCAGGGTCCGGCTCGTGGAGGTGCCGATGAACGGCACCCTGCCGGTCAAGACCCGGGTCATGGCGGGCGGCCGCCCGCTCGTACGGATCGACCGCGGCGGCGGCACGCCCGGCGAACCGGGTGACGCGGTGCGCGACGCGCTGGCCGGGGCGCACACCGTCCTCGTCGCCGACTACGGCCGCCACACGGTCGGCGCCGTACGGGAGCAGTTGGTCGCCGCCGCCCGCCGGGTGCCCCTGGTGTGGGACCCGCACCCCAGAGGTGACACGCCCGTGCCGGGCGCCCGGATCGTCACCCCCAACGCGGCGGAGGTCTCGTCCCTGACGGCGCAGCCGGCAGCCGGGGCGGGCCGGTCGCTGCGGGACTTCGCCGAGCACGGCCGGGAACTCGCGGAGCGCTGGCGGGCGGCGGCCGTCGCCGTCACGCTCGGCGACCGCGGCGTCCTGCTGACCCGGCCCGGCGACGGGACACCGATGCTGGTGCCCGCCCCGTACCGCGCGGACGGCGACACCTGCGGCGCCGGTGACTGTTTCGCTGCGGCGACGGCCACCGAGCTGGCGGACGGCGCCCTGCCGGAGGAGGCGGTGCAGCGGGCCGTCGCCCGTGCCGCGGCGTTCGTGGCGGCCGGCGGGGCGGGCAACCCGGGACTGTGGCGCACGGCCGGCCCGGCCCGCCCGGTACGGGCCGCCGAGAACGACCCGTTCGCCCTGGCGGAACGCGTCCGGGCGCGCGGCGGCACGGTGGTCGCCACCGGCGGCTGCTTCGACCTGCTGCACGCCGGCCACGTCGGGCTGCTGGAGAGCGCCAGGCGCATCGGGGACTGCCTCATCGTGTGCGTGAACTCCGACGAGTCGATCACCCGCCGCAAGGGCCCGGGCCGCCCGCTCACCCCGGTGCACGACCGGATCCGGGTGCTCGCCGGTCTCGGCAGTGTCGACGCCGTCGCCGTCTTCGAGGAGGACACCCCGATCGCGCTGCTGAACCGCCTGCGGCCGGATGTGTGGGTGAAGGGCGGCGACTACGCCGTCGAGGAACTCCCCGAGGCCGACGTCGTACGCGCCTGGGGCGGGCAGGCCGTCGTACTGCCCTACCTCGACGGCCGTTCCACCACCCTGCTGGCCCGCCGCGCCGCCCAGGCCCAGGCCGCCGCACGGACCGCTGCGCACTGATCCGCCGGAAGGAGACCGTGATGACCCCGAGCGCGGAGTATCCGGGCGGCACCGGCCGCCCGCGGATCCTGGTGCTGCGGGCCCTGGGGCTGGGGGACCTGCTGACCGCCGTCCCCGCGCTCCGTGCCCTGCGGCGCGGGCGGCCCGCGCACGAGCTCGTGCTCGCCGCGCCCGCGCGGCTCGCGGCAGCGGCCGCGGCGACCGGGCTGGTCGACCGGCTGCTGCCGGCCGCCGCCCCCGGCCGGGCCGTGCCCGCCGCGCTCGCCTGGGCGGGCCCCGCACCCGACCTCGCCGTCGATCTGCACGGCAGCGGCCCCGAGAGCCGCCGGCCGCTCGCCCGGCTCTGCCCGCGCCGCCTGTACGCCTACGCGCAGCCGGACGCGCCCGAGTGGCGGGACGACGAACACGAACGGGACCGCTGGTGCCGGCTGCTCGAGCGGTACGGGCTGCCCGCCGACCCCGCCGACCTGGCCGTCCCCGCGCCGGCCGTGGCCTCGCCCGCGCCGGGCGCCGTCGTGCTGCATCCGGGCGCGGACGCCGCGGCCCGCTGCTGGCCCGCCGAGCGGTTCGCCGCCGTGGCGCGGGCGCTGAGCCGCGCCGGTCACCGGGTGGTCGTCACGGCCGGTGCGGCGGAGGGACGGCTCGCCTCGTCGGTGGCGGGCCGGGCGGAACTGGCGCAGGACGCGGTCATCGGCGGGACGGGCGGGGACGTGCCGTTCGACGTGCTGATGGCGCTCGTGGCCGGGGCCCGCTGCGTGGTGGCGGGGGACACCGGCATCGCCCATCTGGCGACGGCCCTCGGCACCCCGTCCGTCACGCTGTTCGGTCCCGTGGCGCCCCGACTGTGGGGGCCGCCGCCCCGGCCGTACCACCGGGTGCTGTGGCACCCCGACGCCGACGACGCGCCCCGCCCCGGCGACGCCCACGGCGACCGGCCCGACGAGCGGCTGCTGCGCATCACCGTCGAGGAGGTGCTGGACGCCGTACGCGCACTGCCCCCGACCGGGACAGCGGCCGGGGCGCGCCCTGCTCAGGCCGCGGTGCCCAGCGCCGGCTGACCGGCCAGTGCGGGTTCCTCGGTCCGGACGACCACCGGCTTCGTGGCCCGGCGTTCCCGCAGGACGTATCCGGTCCCGATCGCGCCCGCGATCAGCAGCCCGCCGGTGACCAGGGCGCCGCGCGCCCCGGCAAGCTCCATGAGCAGGCCCAGCGCAGGCGGCCCGGCGAGGCCCCACACCGTCCTGACGCTGCCCCAGACACCCAGGACACGGCCCCGCAGGTGCGGCGGCGGATCGGTCTGCAGCACGGTCGTCCCGGCGGTGTCGGAGACCGACTCCACGAGGGCCATCGGCAGCACGACGACCAGCAGCACGGCGAGCGACGGCGACAGGCCCGCGACGATCTGCAGCACACCGCCGGCCGCCGCCAGCATGCCCACGAGCCGCACCGATGGCCTGCGCAGCCGGGCCCCGAACACCGCGCCGAGGATGCCGCCGACGGCCAGCACGGTCGAGACGGTGCCGAACGCCCCGGCGCCGCCCGCGAGCGGTCCGACGACGAGCACGGCGAGGGTGAGCTGGTAGTTGCGTCCGAAAACGGCGCTGAGCCCCGTGATGCCGGCGAGCGCGACCAGCCGCGGCCTGCGCGCGAAGTACGTCAGGCCCTCGCGCATGCTCATGTCCGTGCCGTTGGCAGCGGACGCGTCGGCGGACTCCGCCGGGCGCTCGGAGCGGGCGCGCACCGCCTGGGCCACCGGCCGGAGGAAGGGGATGACGGCGGTGACGAAGAGGAAGGAGACACCGTTGGCCGCGTAGGCGGCGGCGGTGCCGAAGAAACCGACGGTCACACCGGCGAGCCCCGCGCCCACCAGCCGCCCGGCGTTGTGCACCAGCGAGCCGACGCCGATCGCGGAGGGCACGTCCTCGGTGCGGACGAGGTCGTTGCCGAGCAGGGAGCAGGCGGGGCCGTCGACGGTGGCGATGACGCCCGTCACAGCGGCCAGTGCCATCAGGACGCCGAGGTTCAGCTGGTCCATCGCCACGAGGAACGCCGTCAGGAAGGCGACGGCGCCGAGCAGCGCCTGGCTGACCGCGGCGGTCAGCTTGCGGGGCCAGCGGTCGACGGCGGCGCCGCCCGCGAGGCTCATCAGCAGGCCCGGTGCCGCCTGCACCGACATCGACAGTCCGGTCGCGGCGGCCGAGCCGGTGATCTGGAGCACCAGCAGGTTCTGCACGGTGAGCTGCATCCAAGTACCGGCGTTGGACACGAAGTTCGCGACGGACCACCAGCGCATGCTCGGGTACTTGAAGCAGCGCCAGGGCGAGTTGTCGCCCAGCAGGCGACGCGCGAGGCGGCCGGAAGCGGAGGCGGCAGGGGCAGCGGAAGAGGAAACAGGCACGGTGAGATCACTCGGGTGACGAGCCCCCGAGGGACCCATGTGGCGGAACGCGGTGGAAGCTTGCGACGCCGGCTGCACTGCACGGCCGCTCCACCTGAATGGCGCTGACCATCGTGGCAGACGGTTCTCGACAAGTACTTCCGCCGCTGTCTGCCCCGGGCCTCGCAGGACACCCGAACCCTTGGGGCGACTGGGATCGCGCACTTCTGGTGGGCTTGCTCACAGGCACCGGACCCGGCCGGACGGCCCACGCCCCCAAGTGCCGTCCCCAGTTGCGCAGGTCACAGTGAGAAGGCACGAAGGCACCGAAGGAAGGCAGAGCATTGAACGGCGGAGTGCAGGTGGACCTCGACGGCAGGCAAGCCCTGGTGACCGGCGGCGCGCGCGGACTGGGAGCCTCCATCACCCGCAGACTCGCGGCGGCCGGCGCGTCCGTGCTCGTCGCGGACGTGCGCCGGGACCTGGCGGAGAAGCTGTGCGAGCAACTCGCGGCAGACGGGGGCAAAGCGGACTTCGTGGCCATGGATGTACGGGACGCGGCCGCGGTGTCGGACGTCTTCCGGGAGCTGGAGGAGGACGGGGGTCACATCGACATCCTCGTCAACAACGCGGCCGTCGACGTCTCCAAGCCCATCGAGCACCTGACGGCCGAGGAAGTGACCCGGGTGGTCACCACCAACCTGCTCGGTCCGATGTACCTCTGTCTGGAGACCTACCGGCGCATGGTCGCCCGTGGCGGGGGTCACATCGTGAACATCCTCTCCACCGCCGCGAACCGCACCTGGACGGAGGCCGGACCGTACGCCGCGGGCAAGTCCGGTCTGCGCGCCTTCACCCACACGCTGTTCCAGGAGGCGCAGCGCGACTGCCCGGGGATCGGTGTCACCGGCATCATCGCGGGCGGCATGGCCACGCCGTTCATCCTCGAGCGCTTCCCGGACGCCGACCTCGAGATGCTCCAGAGCCCCGACATCGTGGCCGACACCGTCCTCTACGCCCTGTCCGTCCCGGACACCAGCGCCGTCTCCGAGCTGGTCGTCGTACCGAGGAAGGAACCCTCATGGCCGTGACGCCCACCGGCCCGGGACGGGACGGGCAGGCCCGCGTGGCCGTCGTCACCGGCTCGGACTCCGGCATCGGACGGGCCACCGCGGTCCGCCTCGCCGCGGCCGGCATGGACATCGGCATCACCTTCCACACCGACCGGGAGGGGGCGGAGGCCACGGCGGAGGAGGTACGCGCCCGGGGGCGACGTGCGGCCGTCGCCCACATGGACCTCACCGTCCTCCCGGACGCCGCAGAGGTGATCGACCGGCTCGCGGGCGAGCTGGGCCGGCTCGACGTGCTCGTCAACAACGCGGGGACCGGCACGGCCACACCGTTCCTCGACCTGGACCTCGGCATGGTCAGGCAGGTCGTGGACGTGGACCTCGTCGGGCCGTTCCTGTGCGGCCAGCGCGCCGCCCGCCGGATGATCGAGCAGGGGGAAGGAGGCCGGATCGTCAACGTCACCTCGGTCCACGAGCACCAGCCCCGGGTCGGCGCCGCACCCTACTGCGCGGCCAAGGGCGGCCTCGGTCTGCTCACCCAGGTGATGGCGCTCGAGCTCGCCGAGCACGGCATCACCGTCAACTCCGTCGCGCCGGGGGAGATCGCGACGCCCATGACTGGCCAGGAGGACGAGGACCCCAGAGCCGCGGAGCGCCCCGGCATCCCGATGCGCCGCCCCGGGGACGCACGGGAGGTCGCCGCCGTGATCGCCTTCCTCGCCGGCCCGGACGCCGGGTACGTCACCGGGGCGTCGTGGTCCGTCGACGGCGGGATGCTGCGCATGGGGCCCATGGCGGGCTCCCACCTCACGGACGACTCCTGGCGCCGGCCCTGAGACGGGAGCCGCCCGGACACCGCCCACGAGGGCCTGCGTGCCGGGCCGGGGCCGTGAGCTGCGTCCCAGAGACCCAGCCGAAGCCGGAGCCTCGGGCGGAGCCGGGCCGTGAGCTGCGCCTGCGCCGGCCCGCGCCATGAGGACGGGCGGGCCGGGGGGATGAGGACCGCTCCCGCCCCCTCGTGCGGGAGCGGCCTCGTCAGGGGGCTTTCCGCCGTCAGCCGGGGAGGGCGTTGGCGAGGGCCACGCCCCCGTACCAGAGGGCGCTGTGTTTCGGGGTGCGCTGCTGGGTCTCGAAGTCCACCCGGACGACGCCGAAGCGCATCCCGTAGCCCTCCGCCCATTCGAAGTTGTCGAGCAGCGACCACAGGAAGTAGCCCCGGACGTCGGCGCCCTCCTCGATGGCCCGGTGCACGGCGCGCAGATGACCCTCGACGTACGCGGTGCGGTCCGTGTCCTCGATCCGGCCGTCGGCCTCGACGGTGTCGTCGAAGGCGGCGCCGTTCTCGGTGATGTACATCTTCAGCCCCGGGTGGTCCTGGTGGATGCGCACCAGCTGGCGGCGCAGACCGTCGGCGTCGATCTCCCAGCCGATGCCGGTGCGGGGGAGACCCCGGTCGATGAAGCGCACGTCCTCCGCGCCCGGCCAGGGGGAGGGCCCGTCCGGCTCGCCGCCTCCGGCGACCCGGTAGGAGGTGTAGTAGTTGACGCCGAGGAAGTCGACCGGCGCCCCGATGATCTTCTCGTCGGCCGTCTCGATGTGGTCGGTGCCGCACAGCCGCTCGAAGTGCTCACGGACATCCGCCGGATAGGAGCCCTCCATCACCGGGTCCAGGAAGAGGCGGTTCTGCAGCAGGTCGATGCGGTGGGCGGCGTCCAGGTCCGCGGTGGTCTCCGAGTCGGCGGCCACCGGGTAGAAGTTGAGCGTGATCCCGACCTCGGCGTCCGGTGCCGCCGCGCGGATCGCGGGGACCGCGAGGCCGTGCCCGAGCAGCAGGTGGTGGGCGGCGCGCAGCGAGCCGGCCGGGTCGACCGCGCCGGGTGCGTGGATGCCGTTGCCGTAGCCGAGGAAGGCCGCGCACCACGGCTCGTTGAGGGTGCCCCAGAGCTTCACGCGGTCGCCGAGTGCCTCGCTGACCAGCTGCGCGTACTCGGCGAAACGGAACGCGGTGTCCCGGCTGCGCCAGCCGCCCTCGTCCTCCAGGGCCTGGGGGAGATCCCAGTGGTAGAGCGTGAGCGCGGGCTGGATGCCCTTCTCCAGCAGGGAGTCGACCAGCCTGCGGTAGAAGTCGAGGCCGCGTGCGTCGGCCGGGCCGCGCCCGTCCGGCTGGATGCGCGGCCAGGCGACGGAGAAGCGGTAACCGCCCACGCCCAGTTCGGACATCAGGGCCACGTCCTGCTCGTACCGGTCGTAGTGGTCGGCGGCCACATCGCCGTTGTGGCCGTTCGCCACCTTGCCCGGAGTGTGCGAGAACGTGTCCCAGATCGACGCTCCACGGCCGTCGCGGCCCACCGCGCCCTCGATCTGGTACGCGGAGGTCGCCACCCCCCACAGGAATCCCGGCGGGAAGGCGGCTGCGGCCGGCCGGCGCGCGAGCGCTGCGGGAACCGGATCGTTCTCTGCGGTCATCGTCATCCTCTGATCGGTCGATCGCCGGCGGCGGGCCGAGGGCCCGCAGCGGCCGGGCACGAGCGTGGTGTAGCTGCTGAGAGCGCTCCCGCTCCGACGACCGGCAGCTCTGCGGCGGGGCAGGCGGAAGACCAGAACCGCGTCACGGGAATGGGAGCGCTCCCATGAGATTCGGTCAGCCGGCGCGGGTTGTCAAGGGCCCGCGGTTCTGTCGCGGTCATTGACACGGGCCGCGGGAACCGCTTCATTGGTCCGCGGTGCCGCACCAGTGGGGCTCGCTCCGTCCTGCCCTCAGGGCACGGCGGTCGGGAAAGCCCGACCGGGCCGTGCCGCTGTTGTGGGAGCGCTCCCGCCTCTGTGCCGGTCGACCGTCCTGACCCGGTCGGCGACGGCTCAGAATGGGAGCGCTCCCGTCGGCCGCTGCACCGCTTGCTCCGTACGCATCGCGCCCAGCCCGCCCGCACGCGTTCGCTTCCGTCCCCCACCCAGGAGGCCCGTACGATGCTCCGCGCCGTCCGTTCCCGCACACGCCGCCGTGCCCGCCCCCGTGCGGCGGTCGCCATGGCCACCGTGCTCACCGCCGGCCTTTTCACCCCCGCCCTGGGCGCCTCGCCCGCGGCGGCCGACAGCGACCCCAGCCCGGTCCGGGTCAACCAGATCGGCTATCTCACCGCGGCCGACAAGGTCGCCACCGTCGTGGCCGGTTCCACCACGCCGCTCGCCTGGCAGCTGCGTGACGCCGGGGCGGGCGCCCTGGTCGCCTCCGGCACCACCCGCGTGTACGGCGACGACCGCGCTTCCGGCGACCATGTGCACCAGGCCGACTTCTCGTCCGTCACCCGTCCCGGCGACTACCGCCTCACCGTCGACGGGGCCGGTACGAGCGTGCCCTTCGCCATCCAGAACACGGCCCTCTACCCGGAGCTGGGACGCGAGGGCATGCAGTACTTCTACTTCCACCGGATGGGCACGCCCGTCGAGGGCCGGTACCTCCAGAGCGGCGCCCACGCCCACGCCGCGCTCCACCCCGGCGACGCGTCCGTGCCCTGCTACGACAACTGGTGCGGCGGTGAGCGGCTGAATGTGGCCGGCTCCTGGGCCGACGCCGGTGACTTCGGCATCTACCCGGTCAACCACGCCATCTCCGCGTGGACCCTGCTCAACCTCTACGAACGGGACCCCGCCGCGTACGGCGACAGCAGCCTGTCCCTCCCGGAGCGCGGCAACGGCCGGCCGGACATTCTCGACGAGGTCGAGTACGGCTCACGGTTCATGTCCGGGATGCTGCCCTCCACCGGTCTCGCCTCCCACAAGGTGCACAACCACACCTGGAGCGCGTTCCCCGTCACCGACATCGACGCGGAGAACGCCCTCGCCCGCTCGGCGATGCCGCCGTCCACCAACGCCACCTACGCCGTGGCCCGCACCAACGCCCAACTCGCCCGCGTGCTGCGGCAGTACGCCCCCGCACGGGCCGACGCGCTCTGGGCGAGCGCCAGGACCGCCTGGCAGCGCGCGGAGGCGCAGCCCGACGTCGACTACGCGACCGACTCGGACGCGGAGGGCGGCGGCGACTACCCGGACACCAGGAACAGCGACGACCGCTACGCCGCCGCGGCCGAGCTCTACCTCACCGCCCACCAGCGGTCCGACGGCGCGGCCGCCGGCTACCGCGCGGCCGTCACCGGCTCGCCGCACTACGGCCAGGTCGGGCAGTTCGACTGGGCCGAGGTCGCCACCGCGGGCACGCTCTCCCTGCTCACCGTCGACGCGGACCTGCCCGCCGCCGACACCGCCAGGATGCGCGGCAACCTGACGGCGTTCGCCGACACGGTCGTCACCACCCTGAACGGCGAGGGCTACCCGGCCCTCATCCCCGGTTCCGCGAAGTACCCGTGGGGTTCCAACTCGTTCATCGTCAACCGGATGCTGCTCCTGGGCACCGCCCACGACCTGACCGACGACGTCCGGTACCTGAAGGCCATGCACCGCGGCATGGACTACCTGATGGGCACCAACGCCATGCGGCTGTCCTATGTGACCGGCTACGGCGAGCACGCGGAGTCCGATCTGCACGACCGGCTCGCCTGGGGCGCGTACCCCGCCACCCCGTATCCGAAGGGCTGGCTGTCCGGGGGCCCCAACAACGAGAACATCAACGACCCGGCCACGCCCACCGACAGGCCGGCCGCGAAGTCCTACGCGGGACCCGACACCGCGCCGGACGCCTGGGGATCAAAGGAGAACACCATCAACTGGAACGCGCCGCTCGTGTGGACGGCGACGTATCTGGACCGCACCGCGGACCGGCTGACCACCGGCGATCCTGAGCCCGGTGCCACGCTGCTCTCCCAGGGCAGGCCCGCCTGGGCGTCCTCGGCGGAGAACGGCCGGCTCACCCCGCACAACGCCGTCGACGGTCGTGACGACACCCGCTGGAGCAGCGCCTTCCAGGACAACCAGTGGATCAACGTCGACCTGGGGGCGTCCCGTTCCGTCTCCCGTGTGGTGCTCAAGTGGGAGGCGGCGTACGCCAGGTCGTTCCGGGTGCAGATCTCCGACGACCCCGGCTTCCGGACCTGGACCGACCTGTACGCCACGGCCGTCGGCACGGGCGGCACCCAGTCGCTCGACGTCTCCGGCCAGGGCCGCTACGTCCGGCTGCTCGGCCAGACCCGTGCCACCCCGTACGGCATCTCGCTCCACGAGCTGCAGGTCTACGGGCGCTGACGACCCGCCCGGCCCGGCCCGGGGCCGCCGCCGCGGGATGCGGCGGCGGCCCCGGTCGCCCCGGAAGGCCGGCGTCGGAGTCAGCAGACCCGGATGCCGTCCGCCTTGTCGTTGTCGGAGCTGCCGACATAGGAGTCCCTCGCCGGAGCGCTGGAGGACCAGATCTGGGACCAGTAGCTGCCGGTCCAGTTGTAGACCTTGGTCACGGTCCCGCTGGTCTGGTTGTTGTGCCAGGACGACGTCTTGTCGTGGAAGCCCCAGTCGGAGAGGTCGTTGAAGGCACAGTCCTGCCAGGTCAGTCGACGGCCGTCGTAGTTCGCGTGCTCGTAGAGACAGGTCCAGGTGTAGCTGCAGTTGGCCGTACCGAGCGTCCCGACGGCCTCGTCGACGGCGCGGGCCTGCTTCTCGCCCGGCAGCGGGAACGTCATGATCGTCTTGCCGTCACGCCAGGCGACCTGGTTGACGCCGATCTGTTTGCCGCCCGGGGTGAAGGCCATCTGCTGGTCGATCTGCTTCTGCAGACCGGCCACCTCGCTCCGGTCGAGGCCGGCCCGCTCCGCCTGGGCCGCGATCGTGCTCTCGAGCGTGGTCGAGGCGGAGGTCGGACCGGCCATGCCGAGGACGGCCAGGGCGCCCGCAGAAAGAGCGCCCGCCAGCTTTGTTCTCGTACGCACAGGAATCGTGTCCCTTCCGTCGTGGAACTCCGGGGTGGAGCGTTGTGGACCCCGAGGTCATCGCCTCTCCGCCCCGAGTCCTGTCCGGCCGGACGCCCCCTCGGTCGGGGCCGGGCGATGACGTGGACCACGTTGCCCGCCCGGCACCGGTGAGCGACAGCTCTCCCGGAGTACCGCAATCCCGATACGCCGAAGGGCTCCGTGTGCTATGGCGACGGGTGGCGGCAGATCCCTGGTCCGGCGCGCCGCTTCGAAATCCGCATCCCCCTCTGGGCACCCTGCGAACAGCAGCGGCACTACATCGGGGGAAGACGTGCTTCGCATCTGCTTCACCGGCCAGGACCTCGGTCGTGTCCGGTTCGCCCAGCAGCCGGACGCCATGTGGGAAACGGTGCTGAGCCTGCACCAGCTGGTCCGTCCGGATCCCTTCTTCGCCGCATGGTGCCGTCGCACCCGCGCCGCACTGGCCGCCGTCGGTTCGGGCCACGAGGTCCGGATGCTCACCGCTCTGGCTCCGCGCGCCTCCTACTTCCCGGACTTCCTCACTCCCGCCGGCGGCGCAGGTGCCGAACCCGTGTTGCACGCGGGCCTCGACATGGTGCTCTCAACCGGCAGGGACCGGCTTCGCGCCGACATCGCCCGCCTGGTCGAGGGCCGCTCCCGCCCGTCCGCGTGGCTCGACGAGATCGCCTCGGGCCGGGTCCGTGCCCTGCGCCGGCTCGGCACTGTGCTGCACCGCTACTACGGCGTCGCGGTGGCTCCGCACGCCGCCGCATCGGCAGCCTGTACCCATCGTGACCGGCAGCGCCGGGTGCGTGATGTCCTCCAGCACGGCAGCGAGAGCATGCTGGCCAATCTCGGTCCCACGTGCCGCTGGAAGTCGCCCGTCCTGGAGATCGACTACCCCGTCGAGCAGCAACTCCACCTGGAGGGGCGTGGCCTGACCATCATTCCCAGCTTCTTCTGCCACGACCACCCCATCACGCTCGCCCTTCCCGAGCTTCCGCCGGTACTGGTCTACCCCGTGGCCCGGAAGCCGCTGTGGATCCCGGAGCCGGCCGCCGGAGCCGCTGACGGGCCGGGCCTCGACGAGTTACTCGGAGCCACCCGTGCCGCAGTGCTCCACTGTCTCGGCGTCAGCCACAGCACCACCACGCTCGCGGCGCGCCTCCGCATCTCCACCACGGCGGCCAGCCGCCACACCGCCGCACTGCGCGCGGCGGGTCTGGTCGCCACGGAGCGACGGGGGGTCTGCGTACGGCACAGCCGCACAGCTCTGGGAACGGCCCTGGTGCACGGCGGCCACTCCTCGGTCCTGGAAGGGGTCTGAGCGTCGGGCGACCGCTCAGGCGGTGTCCCTGCGCACCAGCTCCGTGCGCAGCACCACGTTCCGCCAGGCCGCGCCGGGATCGGCCATCTGGTCGAGGAGCACTCCGGCCATGGTGCGGCCCATCTCCTCGACGGGCTGGCGGACCGTGGTCAGCTGCGGATCGGTGTGCTGCGCGAGCGGCGAGTCGTCGAAGCCGATGACGGCCACGTCGTCGGGCACCGTGCGCCCCGCGGCGCGCAGCGTGTGCAGCGCGCCGGCGGCCATCACGTCGGACGCGGCGAACACCGCGTCGAGGTCCGGGTGAAGGCGCAGCAGCTCGGCCATGGCGTGGCGGCCGCTCTCCTCGGTGAAGTCGCCGGCCGCCACCCAGGAGGGGTCGAAGTCGTCGCACGCCCCGCGGACGGCCTCCTCGTAGCCGCGCAGCCGGCACTGGGCGACGTACATGTCGGAACGGCCGGTGATGGTGACGATCTTGCGGCGGCCGGTCGAGGCCAGGTGGCGCACGGCGATGCGGGCGCCGCCGGCATTGTCGGAGTCGACGTAGGAGACGGTCTCGTCGCTGCTGCGGCGGCCGCCCAGGACGGTGGGCATGTCCATCTCGGAGAGCAGGTCCGGCAGGGGGTCGTCGCGGTGCAGGGAGACGAGCAGCACGCCGTCGATCCGGCGGGCCTTGGCGTACTGGAGGAACCGGTCGCGCTCACGCTCCGTGCGCACCAGGGTCAGCAGCAGCTGGAGCTCCGTGTCGGCGAGGCCGATGCCCACGCCGTGGATGATCTCGGAGAAGTACGGCTCGGTGAAGAACCGCTTCTCGGTCTCCGGGACGACCAGGGCCACCGCGTCGGTGCGGCTGCCGGCGAGGGCGCGGGCGGCATGGTTCGGGATGTACCCGAGCTCGGCGATGGCCTGCTCGACGGCGTGCCGGGTGGAGTCACGTACGCCCGGGGACTTGTTGATCACCCGTGACACGGTGCCCCGCCCGACGCCGGCCAGGGCGGCGACCTGCTCGAGTGTGGGCTGGCCGTAGCGGCCCCGTGCTGCCATGCGTGACCTCCGGTGAGGGTGTTGCCGTTCGCGTCGATTCTCCCTGGAGACCCTGGTGACAGAGAGGTCGGGAGCGCTCCCAATATTGATCGATCCGAACGGGCTTGTCGAGGAGCGCCCGAGGGGGACGGGCCTCGGGTGGCGCAGGGGCGATAAGTGGGCCTTGTGCGGCTGGATGCACCGTTTGACCGCTCTGAAAGCGGGAGATTCTCACGCCGGAGACATCTCGGAGCAATAAAGCTCTGCTGCCCGACCTTGACAGAGCGTGTCGCCGCCGGGAAGCTTTCGAACCAAGCAGTAGTGGGAGCGCTCCCACTACCCGTTTACGGGATCGCTGTGCACCGCTTCCTCACTTCCCCTCTTGTGACCGGTCCTGCTCGCCGTCAGCCCCACTCTGTCGCTCTGGGCCCGCCACCAGCCGAAACAGTCGTAGGAGCCTCGAATGCGCATATCTTTTGGTGACGTCCCGCGCAGACGCCGCGCAGTCACCCTCACCACCGCGAGTCTGCTGTCCCTCGGTCTGCTCGTGACCGGATGCGGCGGCTCGGGGGACGAAGAGGGCAGCGACAGCTCGGGCGGAGAGATCACGCTCCGCGTCGGCACCTTCGGATCATTCGGGTTCGACGACAAGACGGGCGCCAAGCTCTACGCCGAGTACGAGAAGCTGAACCCCGGCATCAAGATCGAAGAGACGAATGTCGCCGACGGCCAGAAGTACTGGGACGCGCTGAAGCTGAGGCTCTCGCAGGGCAGCGGACTCGCCGACATCCAGGCCATCGAGGTCGGCTACATCGCGGAGGCCACCGGAGAGGCGATGGCCGGCAAGTTCGTCGACCTGGGCAAGACCGAAGGCGTGGACACCTCGAAGTTCCTCGACTGGAAGGTCAAGCAGGCCACCGCCAAGAACGGCTCCACCATCGCGCTGGGCACGGACATCGGCCCGATGGCCATCTGCTACCGCAAGGACCTGTTCCAGAAGGCCGGACTGCCCACCGACCGTGAAGAGGTCGGCAAGCTGTGGGCCGGCGACTGGGACAAGTTCCTCGCACAGGGCGAGAAGTACAAGGCCAAGGCGCCGGCCGGGACGGCGTTCCACGACTCGGCGAGCGGTCTGTTCAACGCGGTCGTCTCCAGCCAGCCCGACCAGTACTCCGGTGAGGACGGCGAACTGCGCTGGGAGAGCAGCCTCGGTGTGATGAAGGCGTGGGACACCGCGGTCAAGGCGGCCCAGAACGGACTGACCGCCAAGCTGCGGCAGTTCGACGAGAAGGGCAGCTGGAACGCGGCGTTCAAGAACTCGAAGTTCGCCACCGTCGCCTGCCCGTCCTGGATGACCGGCATCATCAAGGACCAGGCCGGACCGGCCAACAAGGGCAAGTGGGACATCGCCCAGGCGCCCGTACCGGCGAACTGGGGCGGCTCGTTCCTCGCCGTGCCCAAGGCGGGCAAGCACACCGCCGAGGCCGCCAAGCTCGCCGCCTGGCTGACCGCCCCCGAGCAGCAGGCCAAGGTGTTCGCCGTCAACGGCAACATCCCCTCGACCACCGAGGGCCTGAAGTCCGAGACCGTCCAGAACGCCCGGCCCGACTACTTCCCCGGCGTCCCGGTCGGCAAGATCTACTCCGAGGCCGCGCAGAAGATCGAGCCGGCCCCGATCGGCCGCTGGGACGGCCAGGTGAAGACCTTCCTGACGGACAACGGGATCCTCGACATCGAGACCCGCGGCACCTCGCCGGAGAAGGCCTGGAGCAACGTGAAGAAGCTGGTCGACGACAAGATCGACCAGTAGCCGACGCCCCGCCGCCGGCTGCCTCCCGCGGCAGCCGGCGGCTCCTTCGCGGGTGCCGCGCGGGCACCCCTCGTTCTTCCGTCACGACTCACCAGGGAAAGGGCGCCTGATGGCCACCTCCCTTAGGCCCGACCAGGGCGCCGAAGTGATCGCCGCCCCCGCCGGCTCACCGAAGGCCCCGCGGCACCGGGACCCGTCCGGCTGGCGCAGCCGCCTCTACCGCCTCGACCTCAAGGCGACCCCGTACGTCTATGTGGCGCCGTTCTTCCTCGTGTTCGCCGCCTTCGGTCTCTTCCCGCTCCTCTACACCGGCTGGCTGTCGCTCCAGAAGGTCGAGCTCGGCGGCACGGCCGAGTGGCGGGGCTTCGGGAACTACACCCGGCTCTGGGACAGCGACTTCTTCTGGAACGCCCTGGCGAACACCTTCACCATCGGCGTGATCTCCACCGTGCCGCAGCTGCTGATGGCGCTCGGCCTGGCCCATCTGCTCAACTACCGTATCCGCGGCCGCGGTTTCTACCGGGTCGCGATCCTCGCCCCGTACGCGACCTCGATCGCCGCGGCCGCGCTGGTCTTCGCCCAGCTGTTCAACACCGACTACGGGCTGATCAACCAGCTGCTCGGCTACGTCGGACTCGACCCGGTCCACTGGGAGACCGAGAAGTGGCCCGCCCAGATCGCCATCTCCACGATCATCACCTGGCGGTGGACCGGCTACAACGCGCTGATCTACCTGGCGGCGATGCAGGCGGTGCCGAACGACCTCTACGAGGCGGCGGCCCTCGACGGGGCGTCCCGCTTCCGGCAGTTCATCAGCATCACCATCCCGTCGATCAAGCCGACGATCCTGTTCACCATCGTCGTCTCCACCATCGGCGCCACCCAGCTCTTCGGTGAACCACTGATCTTCGGCGGCAGCCTCGGCATCGGCGGCGGCAGCGGCAACCAGTACCAGACGCTGAGTCTGCTGATGTACGAGAAGGGCTGGGTCACCGGTGCGCTCGGCCAGGCGTCCGCGATCGCCTGGGTGATGCTGCTCCTGCTGCTGGCCATCGGACTGGTGCAGCGCCTGCTCAGCCGGTCGAGCACGCAGAAGAAGAACGGAGCGGCACGCTCATGAGCCATGTGCTGAACAAGCCCGCGGCCCCCGCCGGGTCGCCGGTCAAGACGCGCCGGCGGCGGCTGGGCCAGAAGGCCGGCCGGCAGCACCACGGCGGCCCGCTCACCTACGCGCTGCTGATCTTCGCCGCGGCGATCTCCCTCTTCCCGCTGTACTGGAACCTGGTCGCGGCCTCCCACACGGGCGAGCGCGTCGTTCAGGCCCCCAGCCCGCTGCTGCCGGGCAAGGAGCTGTTCAACAACCTCTCCATCGCCTGGAACCAGGTGGACCTGGGGGAGGCCCTGATCAACACGACCATCGTCGCGGGCGCGGTGGCGACGAGCACCGTGCTGTTCGCGACGCTCGCCGGGTTCGCCTTCGCCAAGCTGCGGTTCAAGGGGCGCAATGTGCTCCTGGCGATCGTGGTGGCGACGATGACGGTCCCGCCGCAGCTCAGCGTCATCCCGCTCTATCAGCTGATCACCGAGCTCGGCTGGGTCAACCAGCTGCAGTCGGTGATCCTGCCCAGCCTGGTCGCCGCCTTCGGCGTGTTCTTCATGCGGCAGTACCTCCTGGAGGCGCTGCCGGTCGAACTCATCGAGGCGGCCCGGATGGACGGGGCGCACAGCCTGCGCATCATCTGGCACGTGGTCTTCCCGGTCGCGCGGCCGGCGATGGCCGTCCTCGGCATGCTGATCTTCGTCCAGGCGTGGAACGACTTCTTCTGGCCGTTCATCGCGCTCACACCGGACGGTTCGCCCACCCTGCAGGTGGCGCTGGCCGGTCTGGGGTCCGGGAACCACACCGTGAACCACGCGATCGTGCTGACCGGCGCGTTCCTGGCGACCGTCCCGCTGCTCGTGGTCTTCGCCGTCCTCGGCAAGCACATCGTCGGCGGCATCACCTCGGGCGCCGTCAAGAGCTGACACGCAGGGGAGCCGGGGCCTGCGGGGCGCGTGGGGCGCCCTGCGGGCCCGGCGCATTTCACGCGTCGTGGACCGCCCGCGCGCACGCGGCGCGCAGTTCCTCCGGGCCGATGAACGCGGTGTGGGTGCCGGCCGACCCGCAGACGAAGGCGCCCGCCACCGAGCCGGCGAGCACGCACTCCTCCACCCCACGGCCCTCGAACAGGGCGTGCAGGAACGCGGTGACGAAGGCGTCCCCGGCGCCGTTGGTGTCGACGACGGGGCGCTCGGGACGTACGGCGGGGAAGTGCCGCACCTTCTCCTCGCCGCGCACCAGCAGATGACAGCCCGCGGCGCCGGCCGTCGCCACGACGAGGCGTGCCCGTCCCTCGCCGACGATGCCGCGCATGACCTCCTCGAGCCGGCTGCCGAGGGCCGCGGCACTCAGGAAGACGTAGTCGGACGCGAGGGCGTAGTCGCGGTGGTGCGGATCGCGGCCGTCCCAGTCGTGGAGATCGGTGGAGCTGGTGATCTCGAGCCGGTGGACGTCCTCGTACATGTCGCGGTTGTGGCCGACGATCGAGAGATGGACGTGCCGGGCGCGTTCCAGGAAGGGCAGATAGAACGGGCGGGGCAGCCGCAGGTCCGCCGGATGACGCCCGTCGTAGAACGAGAACCGGCGGCCCTGCGGGTCGACCAGGTTGATGCCGCGTGGTGTGCCGTGCGGGGAGAGCACATGGCTGAAGTCGAGGCCGTGCTCCGCGTACGCGGCGAGCACCGTCCGGCCCTGGACGTCGTCGCCGAGGAAGTCGATGAACTTGGTGGCCAGGCCCAGGGCGTGCCAGCCCAGCGCCACGCCGTTGCCGGTGTGCCCCACGTAGTCGCGCACCGGGGGTACGTACAGCGAGTCGCCCGGCGGCACTTCGAGCGCGTCGACGCGGACGATCGTGTCCACTCCGGTGCCGCCGACGACCAGTACGTCGTAGGGCTGCTCGTGCATGTGGGCCTCAGTCCCGGGCCGGGGCCCGCTTCGTGGCGGACGCGGTCGAACCCCGTACCACCAGCTCCGGCATGAAGACGAACTCGCTGTGCGGGGCGGGCGTGCCCCCTATCTCCTCCAGCAGCGCACGCACCGACGCCTGCCCCATCGCCTGCACGGGCTGGCGGATGGTGGTGAGCGGCGGATCGGTGAACGCTATGAGCGGGGAGTCGTCGAAGCCGACCACCGAGATGTCCCTGGGCACGTGGAGCCGCTGCTGCCGCGCCGCGCGGATGGCGCCGAGCGCCATCATGTCGCTGGCGCAGGCGATCGCGGTGCACCCCTTGGCGATCAGCGCGGCCGCCGCCGCCTGGCCGCCCTCCAGGGTGTAGAGGGAGTGCTGGATCAGTTCCTGCGACTCCTCGGGGGACAGCCCGAGCCGTTCCTCCATGGCGAGCTGGAAACCCTCGATCTTGCGCAGGACCGGCACGAACCGCCTCGGGCCGAGCGCGAGGCCGATCCGGGTGTGGCCGAGGGAGGCGAGGTGGGTGACCGCCAGCTGCATCGCGGCCCGGTCGTCGGGGGAGACGAAGGGGGCCTGGACCTTCGGCGAGAAGCCGTTGACCAGGACGTACGGCACGCCCTTGGCACGCAGTTGGTCGTAGCGGTCCGTGTCGGCGGTGGTGTCGGCGTGCAGCCCGGAGACGAAGATGATGCCGGAGACGCCGCGGTCCACCAGCATCTCGGTGAGTTCGTCCTCCGTGGACCCGCCGGGGGTCTGCGTGGCGAGCACCGGCGTGTATCCCTGCCGGGTCAGCGCCTGGCCGATGACCTGGGCGAGGGCGGGGAAGATCGGGTTGTCCAGCTCGGGGGTTATCAGTCCCACCAGGCCGGCGCTGCGCCGGCGCAGCCGGACCGGCCGCTCGTAGCCGAGCACGTCGAGCGCGGCCAGGACGGATTCGCGGGTGGCCGCGGCCACGCCGGGCTTGCCGTTGAGCACGCGGCTGACTGTGGCTTCACTGACCCCCGCCTGGGCTGCGATGTCGGCGAGCCGCGCGGTCATGGGAGTGGACTGTACCGGCCGTACGTCGGATTGCCCACCAGCGGCGGGAATCGGCAGGTTCATCGCGTCATGTCGCGGCCGGCCCTCCCGGCGGACCGCCGCGGAGCATGAACCACGTCACATGTCTGCAAAGCCTTGCGGAGTGCTTGCGAAGGCGTCGGTTGCGGACGCACCCTGGGCACGGTCCGTTCCTGTGAGGAGTGTCAAGCGATCCTTCGGCAACTCTCAGGACACGCGGATGTAACGATCGGCCGTCCTTGCAGAAAATTGCCGCAAGGTCTTTCCGATGGTTTTCGGCCCTGTTACGTTCCTGGCAACCCGGCACCGCGAGGGAGCGGACGGCGGGAGGCAGGTCTTCGCCTCCGCCCTTCCGGGCTCAGTTGAAGGAGTTCACATGCGGCGTGGCATAGCGGCCACTGCGCTGGTAGCGGCAATGGCGCTCTCGGCGACGGCGTGCGGGTCGGACGGCGGCGACACCGGCAAGAAGAGCTCGGGCGAGCTCAGCGGGACGGTCACGTGGTGGGACACCTCCACGGTCGGCAGTGAGGACAAGGTCTTCAAGAAGATCGCCGAGGACTTCACCAAGCTGCACCCGAAGGTCACCGTCAAGTACGTCAACGTGCCGTTCGGTGAGGCGCAGAACAAGTTCAAGAACGCCGCGCAGTCCGGCTCCGGCGCCCCCGACGTCATCCGCTCCGAGGTCGCCTGGACCCCGGAGTTCGCCGACCTCGGCTATCTCGCGCCGCTCGACGGCACCGCCGCGCTGAAGGACGAGGACGACTTCCTCGAGCAGGCCGCGGCCTCCACCCGGTACAACGGCAAGATTTACGCCGTTCCGCAGGTCATCGACTCCATGGGCATCTTCTACAACAAGAAGATCTTCAAGGAGGCCGGCGTCGAGGTCCCCAAGACCATCGACGAGCTGAAGACCGTCTCGGCCACGATCAAGGACAAGACCGGCAAGACCGGTCTGTACCTGCGTGGTGACGACGCCTACTGGTTCCTCTCCTTCCTCTACGGCGAGGGCGGTGACCTCGTCGACGCCAAGAGCAAGACCGTCACGATCGACGACGAGGCCGGCGTCAAGGCCATGAAGGTCGTCAAGGACCTGGTCGACTCCAAGACCGCGATCACCGATGCGACCAACGGCTGGGACAACATGCAGGCCGCCTTCAAGGACGGCAAGGTCGCCATGATGATCAACGGCCCGTGGGCCGTCGCCGACACCTACACCGGTGCCGAGTTCGCCGACAAGTCCAACCTCGGCGTCGCCCCGGTCCCGGCCGGCTCCGCCGGCCAGGGCGCCCCGCAGGGCGGCCACAACCTCGCGGTCTACGCGGGCTCCGAGAACCTGGACGCCTCGTACGCCTTCACCGAGTACATGACCTCCGCCGAGACCCAGGCCAAGGTCGCCCAGGAGCTCAACCTGCTCCCGACCCGCAACTCCGTCTACTCCCAGCCGGGTGTCGCGAGCAACGAGATCGTCGGCTTCTTCCGCCCGGTCGTGGACAAGGCCGTCGAGCGCCCCTGGATCCCGGAGACCGGCAGCCTCTTCGCTCCGCTGGTGACCGAGTACACCAAGGTCCTCACCGGCCAGACCACCCCGGAGAAGGGTGTCAAGGCCACCGCGGACGAGTACCGCAAGCTCCTCAAGGACTGGAAGTAACAGGAAGGTTGGCCGGCTGATGGCTGTGGACACCAGCCAGTCGGTGGCGAAGGCCGCGGGCGATGTCGCCCGCGGCCCCAGCCGCGGTACTGGTAAGCCCGAGGGCAGGCTCCGGCGCTCCCTCTCCACGCACTGGTACGCGTGGGTGATGGTCGCCCCGGCGACCGTCGTGATCGCGGTGATCATCGGATACCCGCTGGTCCGCGGTATCTACCTGTCTCTCACGGATGCCACGGAGCGCAATGTCGCGCGGAGCATCGGCGTCAACGAGATCCCCGCGACCTACGAGTTCGTGGGGCTGGACAACTACAAGGAGGCGTTGTCCAGCGCGCAGTTCTTCGACACGCTGGGCTGGACCCTGGTGTGGACGGTGGCCTGCGTCTCCATCACCTTCGCCCTCGGCATGGCGCTGGCCAACATCCTCAACCGCAAGATCGCCGGCCGCTCCTTCTACCGGATGCTGCTCATCCTGCCGTGGGCGGTCCCCGGTTTCGTGTCCGTCTTCGCCTGGCGCTTCCTCTACGACGAGCGCCGCGGGCTGCTGAACAGCATCCTCGCGGGCGGCGGCATCGACGCCGTGCCGTGGCTGAACGACCCGACGCTGGCCAAGGTCGCGGTGATCGCCGTCAACGTGTGGCTCGGTGTGCCGTTCATGATGGTCGCCCTGCTCGGCGGCCTGCAGTCCATCCCGGGCGAGCTCTACGAGGCCGCGGAGATGGACGGTGCCACCGCCTGGCAGCGGTTCCGCAACATCACGCTTCCCGGACTGCGTTCGGTCAGCACCACCGTGGTCCTGCTGAGCAGTATCTGGACCTTCAACATGTTCCCGGTGATCTTCCTGCTCACCCGGGGCGGACCCGGCGAGGCGACCCAGATCCTGGTGACGCAGGCGTACAAGTTCTCCTTCGAGATCAGTCCGCGTGACTTCGCCCAGTCGTCCACCTGGGGCGTACTGATCCTGGTCCTCCTGATGCTCTTCGCCGCGGTCTACCGGCGAGTCCTCCGCAAGCAGGGAGAAGTCTGGTGACCACCGCCGTGACCCCCACGTCCAGCCGGCGGACCAAGGTCCGCCGCCGTGGCGAGCGTTCGCCGCTCGCGTCGCTCGGACTGCACGCCACGTTGATCGTCGCCTCCGTGGTCGCGGTCTTCCCGGTGCTGTGGGTCTTCCTGACCTCGCTGAAGCCGGCCAAGTACGCGAACACGACGGACTTCGTCAAGGAGACGACGTTCGAGAACTACACGAACCTGCTGGAGAACACCGAGTTCCTCACCTGGTTCGGCAACTCGCTGCTGATCGCCGGTCTCACGACCCTGCTCGGCGTCATCGTCGCCGCCACCACCGGATACGCGGTCAGCCGCTTCCGCTTTCCCGGCAAGCGCGGCCTGATGTGGACGCTGCTGATCACCCAGATGTTCCCGGTCGCCGTCCTGATCGTGCCGATCTACAACATCATGTCCGCCATCGGACTGCTGAACAACGCGTTCGGCCTGGTCGTCACGTACCTCACCATCGCCGTTCCGTTCTGTGCGTGGATGATGAAGGGCTTCTTCGACACCATCCCGATGGAGATCGACGAATCGGGCCAGGTGGACGGGCTCACCCCGTTCGGAACCTTCTGGCGGCTGATCCTGCCGCTCGCCAAGCCCGGCATCGCGGTCACCGCGTTCTACTCGTTCATCACCGCCTGGGGCGAGGTCGCCTACGCGTCCGCCTTCATGGTCGGCGACGAGAACCTCACCCTCGCCGGCGGACTGCAGAAGTTCGTCAACCAGTACGGCGCCCAGTGGGGCCCGATGACGGCGGCGTCCGTGCTCATCGCCATACCCGCGGGACTCGTGTTCCTCTTCGCCCAGCGGCATCTCGTGACCGGTATGTCCGCCGGTGCCGTCAAGGGCTGACCAGCCGTATGAAGCCGCGGCGCCGGTCCGTGCCCGACCCCGGACCGGCGCCGCTCCCCACCCCATCACTTCCAGGGATGACATGACCCAGCACCTTGCTGCCCCCGCCGCCCCCACCTCCGGCACGCACACGGGCTGGTGGCGTGACGCGGTGATCTACCAGGTGTACCCGCGCAGCTTCGCCGACGGCAACGGCGACGGCATGGGAGATCTGGAAGGCATCCGCGACCGGCTGCCCTATCTGCGGGACCTCGGCGTCGACGCCGTCTGGCTGAGCCCGTTCTACGCCTCGCCGCAGGCCGACGCCGGCTACGACGTGGCCGACTACCGCGCCATCGACCCGATGTTCGGCTCGCTCCTCGACGCCGACGCGCTGATCCGCGACGCCCACGGGCTGGGCCTGCGCATCATCGTGGACCTCGTGCCCAACCACTCCTCGGACCAGCACGAGTGGTTCCAGCGCGCCCTGCGCGAAGGTCCCGGCTCGCCGCTGAGGGAGCGCTACCACTTCCGTCCGGGCAAGGGAGCGAACGGTGAACTGCCCCCCAACGACTGGGAGTCCATCTTCGGCGGCCCCGCCTGGACCCGGGCCGCCGACGGAGAGTGGTACCTCCACCTCTTCGCTCCCGAGCAGCCCGACTTCAACTGGGAGCACCCCGCCGTACGGGACGAGTTCCGCTCCATCCTGCGGTTCTGGCTCGACATGGGGGTCGACGGCTTCCGCGTCGACGTCGCCCACGGCCTCATCAAGGCCCCGGGCCTGCCCGACCTCGGCAAGCACGACCAGCTGAAGCTGCTCGGAAACGATGTCATGCCGTTCTTCGACCAGGACGGTGTCCACGACGTCTACCGCTCCTGGCGCAAGGTCCTCGAGGAGTACGGCGACGACCGCGTCCTCGTCGCGGAGGCCTGGACGCCCACCGTCGAACGCACCGCCAACTACGTGCGCCCCGACGAGATGCACCAGGCCTTCAACTTCCAGTACCTCGGCACCCACTGGGACGCCGCGGAGCTGCGCGAGGTCATCGACGACTCGCTCGCCGCCATGCGGCCCGTGGGGGCGCCCACCACCTGGGTGCTCTCCAACCACGACGTCACCCGCCACGCCACCCGCTTCGCCAACCCCGCGGGCATGGGCACCCAGATCCGCACCGCCGGCGACCGCGCCCTCGGCCTGCGCCGCGCCCGCGCCGCCACGCTGCTGATGCTGGCCCTGCCCGGTTCCGCGTACGTCTACCAGGGCGAGGAGCTCGGCCTGCCCGACGTCACGGACCTGCCCGACGAGGTCCGCCAGGACCCGTCGTTCTGGCGGGCCAGTGGGCAGGACGGCTTTCGCGACGGCTGCCGGGTGCCGATCCCGTGGACCGCCGAGGGCTCCTCGTACGGCTTCGGCGACGGCGGCAGCTGGCTGCCGCAGCCCGACAGCTGGGGCGCGCTGAGCGTCGAGGCGCAGACCGGCGACCCGGGTTCCACGCTCGAGCTCTACCGCACGGCGCTCGCCGTCCGCCGCGGTCACGCCGGGCTCGGCGCGGGTGACGCGGTCGAGTGGGTGGACGCCCCGGAGGGTGTGCTGGCGTTCCGCCGCGACGGTTTCCTGTGCACCGCCAACACCACGGGCGAGACGGTCCGCATCCCGCTGCCCGGCCGGACGCTGCTCGCCAACGACACGGTGATGGTCGTCGACGACATGGCAGAGGTGCCCGCCGACACCACCGTCTGGTGGGCGGTGTGACGGTTCCCCTGCCTCGGGGCGACGGGTCCGCCGCCCCGAGGCTCGCCGACCTCGCTCTCCAGGCCCAGGTCAGCGAAGCCACGGTCAGCCGGGTGCTCAACGGCAAGGCCGGTGTCGCGGCCGCCACCCGGCACAAGGTGCTGGCCGCCCTCGACGTGCTCGGCTACGAGCGGCCGGTGCGGCTGCGGCAGCGCAGCGCCGGGCTCGTCGGCCTGATCATCCCCGAGCTGACCAACCCGATCTTCCCGGCGTTCGCCCAGGTGATCGAGCAGGTGCTGGCGGGGCACGGCTACACGCCCGTGCTGTGCACACAGATGCCGGGCGGTTCCACGGAGGACGAACTGGTCGAGCAACTGGAGGAACGCGGTGTCACGGGCATCGTGTTCCTCTCCGGGCTGCACGCCGACACGACGGCCGACCCGTCCCGCTACCTCAAACTCGCGGGCCGGGGCGTCCCGTTCGTCCTCATCAACGGCTACAACGAGGCCGTCCAGGCGCCGTTCGTGTCCCCCGACGACCGCTCCGCGGCGCGCATGGCCGTGCGGCACCTCGTCGAGCTCGGGCACGAGCGCATCGGCCTGGCCATCGGGCCGACCCGCTATGTGCCCTCGCTGCGCAAGGCGGAGGGCTTCACCGAGGCGCTCGAGTCGATGCTGGGGCTGTCGGCGGACGACGCCGGGAGCTTCATCCAGCGCACGCTGTTCTCCGTCGAGGGCGGCCAGGCCGCCGCCGGCCTGCTGCTCGACCAGGGGTGCACCGGGATCGTCTGCGGCAGCGACCTGATGGCGCTCGGCGTGGTCAGGGCGGTGCGGGCACGCGGGCTGGACGTGCCCGGCGACGTGTCGGTGGTCGGCTTCGACGACTCGCCTCTCATCGCGTTCACGGACCCGCCGCTCACGACGGTGCGGCAGCCGGTGCAGGCGATGGCCACGGCGGCGGTGGACGCGCTGGTCGAGGAGATCGACGGAAACCCGGTGCAGAGGACGGAGTTTGTTTTCCAGCCTGAGCTGGTGGTGCGCGGTTCGACGGGCGCGCCGCGGCGCTGAAGCGCGGCGGCCGGGGCCTGCCCCGGGTCGGGGCGGGCGGGGTTCTGACGGCGGCCCCGGGCGCGCTCCGCTCCGGGGCCGAGGCCGGTCGGTGAACCGGCCCGGCCGGCCGGGCGCGTGGGGCCCGGCATTGACCGGGACCCCCGGCCGGCCGGACCGGAGTCATGGTTGAACGTAACACCGCTGCAACTGCTTGCGAAAGAGTTTGCGGTCACGAAACGGCTTGTTTTCAAGGTGGTCATCGGAGTCTGCCCGGAGGGTTGACCGCCGGGCGGGTGGGGCTTACGGTCTCGTCCGCAACGAGTTTCAGACTTCTTGCAGCAATAAACCCCAAAGGCCTTGCGGGCACGGCGCGTTGCCGCACGAGGCTGACCCCTCGCATCCGCACCTTCCTGTGAGCCCAGGAGGAATCATGGCCAGCAGAACCGTGGCCGCGGCACTCGCCGTTGTGGCAGGAGCCGCCGTTGCCGTCACGGCCCCCACCGCCGCCCAGGCCGCCCCGCCCGGAGACAAGGACGTCACCGCGGTGATGTTCGAGTGGAAGTTCGACTCCGTCGCCAGGTCGTGCACCGACACCCTCGGCCCCGCCGGATACGGCTTCGTACAGGTCTCACCGCCCCAGGAGCACATCCAGGGCGGCCAGTGGTGGACCTCGTACCAGCCGGTCAGTTATCAGATCGCCGGACGTCTCGGTGACCGCGCCGCCTTCCGGAACATGGTGAACACCTGCCACTCCGCCGGCGTCAAGGTCCTCGCCGACGCGGTCGTCAACCACATGTCGGCCGGGTCCGGCACCGGCACCGGCGGGTCCTCGTACACCAAGTACAACTACCCCGGCCTGTACTCGGCGCCGGACATGGACAACTGCACCTCACAGATCAACAACTACCAGGACCGCGGGAACGTGCAGAACTGCGAGCTCGTCGGGCTCGCGGACCTGGACACCGGCGAGGAGTACGTCCGGGGCCGGATCGCCGGATACCTGAGCGACCTGCTGTCCCTCGGCGTCGACGGCTTCCGCATCGACGCCTCCAAGCACATGCCGGCCGACGACCTCGCCGCGATCAAGGGCAAGCTGAGCAACCCCGGCGTGTACTGGAAGCACGAGGCCATCCACGGCGCGGGCGAGGCGGTGTCACCGAGCGAGTACCTCGGCAGCGGCGACGTCCAGGAGTTCCGCTACGGGCGCGGTCTCAAGCAGGTCTTCAACAACGAGAACCTCGCCCACCTCAAGAACTTCGGCGAGGGCTGGGGCTTCATGGAGTCCGGGAAGTCCGCCGTCTTCGTCACCAACCACGACACCGAGCGCGTCGGCGACACCCTCACCTACAAGAACGGCGCCGCCTACACCCTGGCGCACGTCTTCATGCTGGCCTGGCCGTACGGCAGCCCGGACGTCCACTCCGGCTACGACTTCACGAACCATGACGCCGGCCCGCCGAACGGTGGCCAGGTCACCGCCTGCTACAGCGACGGCTGGAAGTGCCAGCACGCCTGGCGCGAGATCTCCTCGATGGTCGCCTTCCGCAACACCGCACGGGGCACCGGCGTCACGAACTGGTGGGACAACGGCGGCGACCAGATCGCCTTCGGCCGCGGCGACAAGGCGTACGTCGCCATCAACCACGAAGGTTCGACGCTGACCCGCACGTTCCAGACCTCGCTGCCGTCGGGCAGCTACTGCGACGTGCAGAGCGGCAACGCGGTCACGGTCGACGGCTCGGGCCGGTTCACCGCCACGCTGGGCGCCGGCACCGCCGTCGCACTGCACGCCGGAGCCCGCGACTGCGACGGTGGCACCACCGATCCCGCACCGGTGGAGGCGGGCGCGTCGTTCAACGTGAACGCCACCACCGTCATGGGCCAGAACATCTACGTCACCGGCAACCGCACCGAGCTCGGCAACTGGAGCCCGGGCAGCGCCCTCAAGCTGGACCCGGCGAGCTATCCCGTGTGGAAGCTCGACGTGAACCTGCCCGCCGGCACGTCCTTCGAATACAAGTACATCCGCAAGGACGCGGCCGGAAACGTCACCTGGGAGAGCGGCGCCAACCGCACCGCCACTGTCCCGTCCTCCGGCAAGGTCACGCTGAACGACACCTGGCGCAACTGACGCCGGCCCTCCCGCGCTGCCCCGCGTCCCTCCCCGGGCGCGGGGCGGCGCACTCGCACCGCACACCACCCTCATCCAGGAGAGACCCGCCTTGATACGCCCTCGTATCCCGCTGCGCAGCGCAGTGGCCGCCGCCGTGGCAACGGCGACGGTCGCGGCGCTGGTGTCCGCCCTTCCGGCGGCAGCGGCGCCCAAGCCGCCGAAGCCGCCGTCGGACAGATCGCTGGCCGCCGAGCCCGCCCGCCACGACCTGACGCGTGACCAGTTCTACTTCGTCCTGCCGGACCGTTTCGCCAACGGCGACCCCAAGAACGACCGCGGAGGACTGACCGGTTCACGCCTCGCGACCGGCTACGACCCCACCGACAAGGGCTTCTACCAGGGTGGCGATCTCAAGGGGATCACCGAGAAACTGGACTACATCAAGGGGCTCGGCACCACCGCCATCTGGATGGCGCCGATCTTCAAGAACCAGCCCGTGCAGGGCGAGGGCAAGGACGCCAGCGCCGGCTACCACGGCTATTGGATCACCGACTTCACCCAGGTCGACCCGCACTTCGGCACCAACGCCGACCTGGAGCGGCTGGTCGAGGCGGCCCACGCCAAGGGCATGAAGGTCTTCTTCGACGTCATCACCAACCACACCGCCGATGTCGTCGACTACAAGGAGAAGTCGTACGACTATCTCTCCGAGGGCGCCTTCCCGTACCTGACCGAGGACGGCGTGCCCTTCGACGACACCGATTACGCGGACGGCTCGAAGCGCTTCCCGCGCGTCGACACGGACTCCTTCCCCCGGACGCCTGTCGTGCCCGAGGGCAAGAAGGACCTCAAGGTCCCGTCCTGGCTCAACGACCCGACGATGTACCACAATCGCGGTGACTCGACCTTCGCCGGCGAGTCGTCCGAGAACGGCGACTTCGTCGGCCTTGACGACCTGTGGACCGAGCGTCCCGAGGTCGTCGAGGGCATGGAGAAGATCTACCAGCGCTGGGTCCGCGACTTCGGCATCGACGGCTTCCGCATCGACACGGTCAAGCACGTCAACACCGAGTTCTGGACACAGTGGGCCACCGCGCTGGACGCGTACGCCGCCAAGCGCGGCCGGGACGACTTCTTCATGTTCGGCGAGGTCTACTCGGCCGACCCGGCCATCACCTCGAAGTACGTGACCGAGGGCCGCCTCGACGCCACCCTGGACTTCCCCTTCCAGGACGCCGCCCGCAACTACGCCTCCCAGGGCGGCTCCGCGGACAAACTGGCGAACCTCTTCGCGCAGGACTACCGCTACACCACCGACAAGGCCAACGCCTACGAGTCGGTTCCCTTCCTCGGCAACCACGACATGGGCCGCTTCGGCACGTTCCTCGCACAGGACAACCCGAAGGCCGGCGACGCCGAGCTGCTGGCGCGCTACAAGCTCGCCAACGAGCTGATGTTCCTCAGCCGCGGCAACCCCGTCGTCTACTACGGCGACGAGCAGGGCTTCACCGGCGCCGGTGGCGACAAGGACTCCCGCCAGACCCTGTTCGCCTCGAAGACCGCCGACTACCTCGACGACGACCGGATCGGCACCGACCGCACCCACGCCGACGACGCGTACGACACCTCGCACCCGCTGTACCGGCAGATCGCCGCGCTGTCGAAGCTCACCGAGGAACACCCGGCGCTGCGCGACGGCGTCCAGGAGCAGCGGTACGCCGAAGGCTCGGTGTACGCCTTCTCCCGCACGGACGCGAAGACGCGGACCGAGTACTTCGTCGCCGTGAACAACGCGACCGAGGCGAAGACCGTGACCGTTCCGACCGGCTCGGCCGGCATGGACTTCACGGCGGTCCACGGCGGCTCCGGCACCGTTCGCAGCGGCACGGACAGGAAGATCGAGGTGACCGTCCCGGCGCTGGGGTCCCTGGTGCTGAAGGCGGCGAAGCCGCTCGGCACGCCCACCGCGAAGCCGTCGGTCACGCTGAAGGCCCCCGAGGCCGGTGCCACCGGCACCGTCGAGATCTCCGCGGACACCGGCGGCGGGCAGCTGAACCGCGTCGTGTTCGCCGCCCAGACCGGCAACGGCGACTGGCAGGTGCTCGGCTCCGCCGACCACGCCCCGTACAAGGTCACCCAGCGCATCACCGCCCCGGCGGGAACGGCCCTGCGGTACAAGGCCGTCGTCGTCGACAGCGCGGGCCGCACCGCGAGCGCGACTGCCGGGACCACCAGCGGCGCGCCCGCCGTTCCGCAGCCGCCGAGCGCCACCCAGCGCGACTACGCGATCGTCCACTACAAGCGCGCGGACGGCGACTACACCGACTGGGGCCTGTACACCTGGGGCGACATCGCCGAGGGCGAGGGCACCACCTGGCCCGCCGGCAAGCCGTTCAGCGGGCGCGACGCCTACGGCGCCTTCGCATACGTCAAGCTCAAGCCCGGCGCCTCCTCGGTGGGCTTCATCGCCGTGAACAAGGACGGCGTGAAGGACACCGACGCCGACCGCACGATCGACCTGTCGAAGACCGGTGAGGTCTGGATCGAGCAGGGCAAGCCGGAGGTCGGCAACACCGCTCCCGAAGGCGCGTACCCGCCCCAGGACACCACGAAGGCCGTGCTCCACTACCAGCGTGCCGACGGCGACTACGCGGGCTGGGGTCTGCACACCTGGACCGGCGCCGCGAACCCGACCGACTGGAGCAAGCCGCTGGAGCCGGTGCGGACCGACGCGTACGGCGCGGTCTACGAGGTGCCGCTCGCGGCGGGAGCCACCTCGCTCAGCTACATCCTGCACAAGGGCGACGAGAAGGACCTGCCGTCCGACCAGTCGCTCGACCTCAAGGGCGTCGGCCACGAGGTGTGGCTGCTCGCCGGCCAGGAGAAGTACCTGCTGCCGCAGCCCAAGGGCGGCGGCGCGGCCCTCGACCTGACCAAGGCACAGGCCGTCTGGATCGACGAGGACACCGTCGCCTGGAACGGCAGCGACGCCGCCGCCTCCAGCGCGCTGCTGTACTCGCGCGACGGCTCCATCACCGTCAAGGACGGTGCGCTGAGCGGTGACAGGCGAGTGCTGCGGCTGAACGGTACGGAGCTCACCGACACGCAGAAGGCGGCGTTCCCGCACCTCAAGGCGTACCAGGCCTGGTCCGTCGACCCGCGTGACCGTGACCGGGTGCGCGAGGCCCTGCGCGGGCAGGTCGTGGCGGCGCAGTACGCGGCCAACGGTGCCGCGCTGACCGCCACCGGCGTGCAGATCGCCGGAGTCCTCGACGACCTGTACGCGGCGAAGGCCACCCGGGCCGACCTCGGCGCCACCTTCGACCGCAAGGGCGTCCCGACGCTGCGGCTGTGGGCACCGACCGCCCAGCACGTCTCCCTCGAACTCGACGGGAGGACGGTCGCCATGCGCCGCGACGACGCCAGCGGCGTCTGGTCGGTCAGAGGCAGGAAGAACTGGAAGGGTGACGAGTACCGGTACCACGTGAAGGTCTGGGCGCCCGCCGTCCAGAAGGTCGTCACCAACAAGGTCACCGACCCCTACTCGCTGGCACTGACCACCGATTCGCAGCGGAGCATCGTCGCCGACCTCTCCGACAGGTCCCTCATGCCGGCCGGCTGGTCGACGCTGAAGAAGCCCGCCGCCGTGCCTCTGAAGGACGCACAGATCCAGGAGCTGCACATCCGCGACTTCTCGATCGCCGACCCGACGGCCTCGGACAGGGGCACCTACCTGGCCTTCGCCGACAAGGACAGCAAGGGCTCGAAGCACCTGCGGGACCTGGCGGACGCCGGCACCTCGTACGTGCACCTGCTGCCCGCCTTCGACATCGGCACCATCCCCGAGAAGAAGTCGGACCAGCAGCAGCCCGAGTGCGACCTGTTGATCCTCGCGCCCGACTCGGCCGAGCAGCAGGCATGCATCGCGAAGGCCGCGGCGAAGGACGCGTTCAACTGGGGCTACGACCCGCTGCACTACACCGTTCCCGAGGGCTCGTACTCCACCGACCCGGACGGGACCCGCCGCACGGTCGAGTTCCGGCAGATGGTCAAGTCGCTGAACGAGGACGGGCTGCGCACCGTCATGGACGTGGTCTACAACCACACCGTGGCCGCCGGTCAGTCGGACAAGTCCGTACTCGACAAGGTCGTGCCCGGCTACTACCAGCGGCTGCTGGCCGACGGCAGCGTCGCCACCTCCACCTGCTGCGCCAACACCGCGCCGGAGAACGCGATGATGGGCAAGCTCGTCGTCGACTCGGTCGTGACCTGGGCACGTGACTACAAGGTGGACGGCTTCCGCTTCGACCTGATGGGCCACCACCCGAAGGAGAACATCCTCGCGGTACGCGCCGCCCTCGACGAGCTGACGCTTGAGCGCGACGGCGTGGACGGCAAGAAGATCATTCTGTACGGGGAGGGTTGGAACTTCGGCGAGATCGCCGACGACGCCCGCTTCGTCCAGGCCACCCAGAAGAACATGGCGGGCACCGGCATCGCCACCTTCTCCGACCGGGCGCGCGACGCCGTCCGCGGTGGCGGGCCCTTCGACGAGGACCCGGGCGTGCAGGGCTTCGGCTCCGGTCTGTACACCGACCCCAACTCCTCGCCGGCCAACGGGACGCCGGCCGAGCAGAAGGCCCGGCTGCTGCACTACCAGGACCTGATCAAGGTGGGTCTGTCCGGCAACCTCGCCTCCTACTCCTTCACCGACACCGAAGGCCGCACCGTCAAGGGCTCCGAGGTCGACTACAACGGCTCCCCGGCCGGCTACGCGGCCGCACCCGGAGAAGCCCTCGCCTACTCGGACGCCCACGACAACGAGTCGCTCTACGACGCCCTCGCGTTCAAGCTCCCGGCCGCCACCTCACCGGCCGACCGGGCCCGTATGCAGGTGCTGTCCATGGCCGTCTCCGCGCTGTCGCAGGGACCGGCGCTCTCCCAGGCCGGGTCGGACCTGCTGCGCTCCAAGTCCCTGGACCGCAACTCGTACGACAGCGGCGACTGGTTCAACGCGATCCACTGGGACTGCCGCGACGGCAACGGGTTCGGGCGCGGACTCCCGCCGGAGGCCGACAACAAGGCCAAGTGGGGCTTCGCGAAGCCGCTGCTCACCGCGCCCTCGCTGACCGTGGGCTGCGCGGAGATCAACGGCACGTCCGCCGCGTACCGTGACCTGCTGAGGATCCGCACCGGAGAGCCGGCCTTCGGCCTGTCCACCGCGGAGCAGGTCCGGTCGGCGCTGTCCTTCCCGCTGTCCGGCAGGGACGAGACCCCCGGGGTGATCACCATGCGTCTCGACGACCTGGTCGTGGTGTTCAACGCCACCCCCGAGCGCCAGACACAGCGGGTCGAGGCACTCGCCGGCAAGGACTACGCACTCCACGCCGTCCAGCGCGGGGGTGCCGACGACGTCGTCAAGTCCGCCGAATACGAACGGAGTTCCGGCGGCTTCACGGTCCCGGCCCGTACGGTCGCCGTGTTCGAACGCGGCTGAGCTCCGCGCTCGTCACCTGAGGTTCCCCGTCCCCTCACCCGTGTCGCTGTTGGGCCGAACGGGTGAGGGGAGCGAGGATGGAACCATGAGTAGTAGGTACGAGAGGTACGACGTCACCGACGAGCAGTGGGAGGGCCTGGCCCAGGTGGTTCCGCTGCGCGGCCGCAACGAGTGGCCGTCCCGGGTCGACCACGTCACGGTCCCACGGGAGTACGAGGCCGCCGCGCACCGTCGTTTCATCGTCCTGCGGGTCCAGGTGTTCGCCGACGCGCGCGAGGTCGCCGAGTACCTCATCGCCGGGATGCCGGTGCTCCTCGACCTCACCAGTGCCGACACCGAGGTCGCCAAGCGCATCCTCGACTTCAGCAGCGGCGTCGTGTTCGGGCTCGGCTGCGGAATGCACCGGGTCGACCGGAACGTCTTCCTTCTCGCGCCCGTCGGCACGGAGGTCGAAGGGATCGCGGCCGCAGCCGTCCCTCATTCGTAGGAAGCTGTGGAAGGCGGAACGGTTCGGCGTGTTCCTCGCTGCGTACCGTCCCGCTCATGGACCCCAACACGCCGGTCATGGACCGGGGCAGGTCGCCGGGACGGGGAAGCGACAAGCCTGCGGACGCGTCGCCCGGACGGGGAAGCGACACCGTGCCTGCGGACGCGTCGCCCGGCGGCGGCATCTCCCGTCCCGCCGTCACCGAACTCCGTCTCTCCGCCTTCAGATCCCACCGCTCCGCCGTGTTCCCGCTCGGCCCCATGACACTGCTCGCCGGGGCCAGCGGCAGCGGCAAGTCGAACGCGCTGCAGGCGTACGAGGCCCTCGCGCTGCTCGGCGCCGGACGCGACCTGGCCACCGCCTTCCCCGAACCGGCCGAATGCGTCCCTGAGTGGGCGGTGGCCGACCGGCAGGGGCGGCGTGGCTTCCGGATCGGCTGCACGGTCGACGGGCCGGCCGGGCCCGTGTGTCTCGACGTCGCCGTACAGGCCGAGCCACGTCTGCGGGTGGTGGGCGAACGGCTGACCGGCGGCGGCCGGACCCTGCTGACCACGGCGTTGCGCGACCCGTCCCGGTCCGTGGTCGAGGCGGCCTGGCACACGGCGGGTTCGGCGATGGTCACACGCGGCCCGCTGCCCGACGACAGACTCGGCACGGCGCTGCTGCCGCTCCGCGTCGCGGGCAGCACGGACGCGCAGTTACAGGTGCTCGCCGCGGCCGAGCAGGTCGTGGTGGGGCTACGGTCGGTCTTCGCCTGCGACCCCCGGCCGGAGCGGATGCGTGAGCCCGTGCCGGCCGGTACCGGGCGGTTGCGCCGCGGCTGCGACAACCTGGCGGAGGTGCTGCACCGCACCCGCAGCGAATGCGCCAAGCGGCACGCGAGGCTCGCCGCGGCGGCCCGGGTGGGATGCGCGGGGGCCGTGGACGACCTGGCGGTGGAGGAGTTGGCGAACGGACGGGTACGTGCCCTGCTCGCACGGGGCGGCACCCGCGGGGCGACGCCGGTGGGGAGGCTCGGCGAGGGCGAGCTCAGATACCTGGGGCTCGCCCTGGTGCTGCTCACCGGGCCGGGGGTGCTGGCCATGGACCAGGTGGCGGAGGTGCCGATGGCGTACCAGTCGCTCACGGTGCTCGCCGACGGCTTCGACCGCTGCCTCGATCCCGGGCAGGCACGCCGACTGGTGGCGCTGGGGGCGGAGATGTGCGCACGCGGGCACATCAGGCTGGTGGGGACGGTCACCGATGCGTCGTGCGCGCGGGGGATCGACGGCGTGCGGGTGGTAGACCTGGTGCCGTGACGAGAGAAAACGGGCTGGATGTCGAGGGGTTGCAGCGGCGGCTGGCCTCTTTCGCGGCGGCGCGCGGCTGGGAGCCGTACCACACGCCGAAGAACCTGGCCGTGGCGCTGAGCGTGGAGGCGGCCGAACTGGTCGAGATCTTCCAGTGGTTGACGCCGGAGGAGTCGGCGCGGGTGATGGACGACGCCGGGGAGGCGCACCGGGTGCGGGACGAGGTCGCGGACGTGCTGGCGTATCTGCTGCAGTTCTGCGAGGTGCTCGGGATCGACGCCCTCCAGGCGCTGTCGGAGAAGATCGACCGGAACGAGATCCGCTTCCCTCCGAAGTGAGAACGGGAGCCCGATGGACCCCCAACAGCAGGTGCACACCAAGGTTTCGTCACTCTATGGAGTTGCCGAGTTATCCACAACTGCCTTGCTGTCCACAGATTTCCGAATTCCCCTGGCTTTTCGGCTCAATGAGCTTCACTCTGGGTAATGAACTGAGTGGGCAGGAAGTCGTACGAACGGGGGCGTGCAGATGGACGCGGAACGGCTCGTGAGGATGTGCCGGCATGCGCTGGCCCAGAGTCGCGCAGTGCCGGACATCGTCGCGGAGGCCTGGCAGGCGCAGGCACTGGCGCAGGCGATCGGTGCCCGGCTGGCGATCGGAGGTCCGCCGGAGATCAGAGGGGAGGCCGCGGGGCTGAGCGAGATCGGCGGCCGCGGGTGCGGAGTGCTCGACCACCCGATGGTGCGCAGCGGCGGGGTGCGGGCGGCGCAGCTGACCGAAGTGGCCGACGCGGAGGCGGCGTTGCTCGCTCTGAACGTGCTGCTCGGGGACGTCGGTATCGCGCTCGTGGGTGTCGCCTGCGCCACGGACGACGAAGGTCTGTACTGGCAGTGCATCGAGACGATAGACACGGCCGACGAGTCGAGCGACCGGGTCCGGGGCATGCTGCGGCGGCTCGCGGAGCGGGAGCCGGACCGTCCGCCCGAAGCCGTCCGCGGCCGCGCGGGCCCCTGACGGCGGGTGCGGGGTTCCTGACGGCGGTGTACCTGACTGCGACCGCGTGTGAGCCGCTGATGGCGGGCGCGGCCGGGGTCGTGTTTGGCTGCGGCGGGCCGGCTGCCGAAGGTGCAGGATGGAACCATGGATCTTCGAATCTTCACCGAGCCCCAGCAAGGGGCGAGCTACGACTCGCTGCTGGCCGTCGCCAAGGCCGCCGAGGACCTCGGTTTCGACGCCTTCTTCCGCTCCGACCACTACCTGAGCATGGGTTCCGCCGACGGACTGCCCGGGCCGACCGACGCCTGGATCACCCTCGCCGGACTGGCGCGTGAGACCAGGAGCATCCGCCTCGGCACGCTGATGACCGCGGGCACCTTCCGGCTGCCTGGCGTGCTGGCCATCCAGGTCGCCCAGGTCGACCAGATGTCGGGCGGCCGGGTCGAACTGGGCCTTGGAGCCGGCTGGTTCGAGGAGGAGCACAAGGCCTACGGCATCCCTTTCCCCAAGGAGAAGTTCGCGCGGCTAGAGGAGCAGCTGGCGATCGTCACCGGGCTGTGGGCGACCGAGGTGGGCAAGACGTTCTCCTACGAGGGCGCCCACTATCGGCTCACCGACTCGCCCGCGCTGCCCAAGCCCACCCAGACCAAGGTCCCGGTGCTGATCGGCGGCCACGGCGCCACCCGCACACCGCGGCTGGCCGCGCAGTACGCGGACGAGTTCAACCTTCCCTTCGCCTCGATCGAGGACACGGAGCGGCAGTTCGGCCGGGTGCGCGCCGCCGTGGCGAAGGCCGGCCGCGCCCCCGACGACCTGATCTACTCCAACGCACTGGTGGTGTGTGTCGGGAAGGACGACGCCGAAGTGGCGCGCCGCGCCGCCGCGATCGGCCGTGAAGTGGAGGAACTCAAGGCCAACGGCCTGGCGGGCTCGCCCGCCGAGGTGGTCGACAAGATCGGACGCTACGCGGCGACCGGCTCCTCGCGGATCTACCTCCAGGTGCTCGACCTCGACGATCTCGACCACCTGGAGCTGATCTCGTCCCAGGTCGGCACCCAGCTGAGCTGATCCCCGGGGAGCCGCCGTGAAATCCGCCCGTACGCTCGCCGCCGCCCTCGCCGCCGGGCCCGTCGTCCTCGACGGGGGTCTGTCCAACCAGCTCCAGGCCCAGGGCTGCGACCTGACCGGCAGCCTCTGGTCCGCGCGGCTCCTCGCCGACGAACCGCGGCAGATCGAGGCAGCGCACACGGCATACGTACGGGCGGGTGCGCAGGTGCTCATCACCTCGAGCTACCAGGCCACGTTCGAGGGTTTCGCCCGGCGGGGCCTGGATGCGGCGCAGACCGCCCGGCTGCTCGGGCGCAGCGTGGAGCTGGCCAGGTCCGTGGCGCAGGCGGCCGGCCACCAGGTGTGGGTCGCCGCCTCCGTCGGACCGTACGGCGCGATGCTCGCGGACGGCAGCGAGTACCGCGGGCGCTACGGGCTCGGCGTGCGGCAGCTGGAGCGCTTCCACCGGCCGCGGATCGAGGCGCTCGCGGCCGCCGGGCCGGACGTGCTCGCGCTGGAGACCGTGCCGGACACCGACGAGGCGGAGGCGCTGCTCAGGGCGGCCGAGGGGTGCGGGGTGCCGGTGTGGCTGTCGTACACCCTGGCCGGCGGCCGGACCCGCGCCGGTCAGGACGCTGCCGAGGCGTTCGGGCTCGCCGCCGGACGGGACGAGGTGATCGCCGTCGGCGTCAACTGCTGCGATCCTCATGAGGCCGCCGCCGCTGCGGCGCTCGCGTCACAGGTCACCGGCAAGCCGGCCGTCGTCTACCCGAACAGCGGCGAACAGTGGGACGCCGCCTCCCGGGCCTGGCGGGGCGGCTCCGCGTACGACCCGGCCCGGGTCCGCGAATGGTGCGCGGCAGGCGCGCGCCTGGTCGGCGGCTGCTGCCGGGTCGGTCCGGGGGAGATCGGTGCACTCGCGCGGCTGATGGCCCGGGAACAGGACCAGGACCGGTAACAGCGACCTCACAGAGGCAGCAGGAGGACGGGAACGGGGCCCTGCGGGCCGAGCGAAAACCCCTGGTAGGGGCGGCCGAGGGAGACGATACTCAAACGCGTGTTCCTGACGATCAGTACCACCGGCACCCTTGAACGTCCCGCGACCGATCTGGGCTTCCTGCTGCACAAGCATCCCGACAAGGCGCAGGCGTTCTCCACCTCGCACGGCACGGCACACGTCTTCTACCCCGAGGCGTCCGCCGAGCGGTGCACGGCCGCGCTGCTGCTGGAGGTGGATCCCGTGGCGCTGGTGCGGCGCGGCAAGGGCAAGGGCCGTGGCGGTGCCCCCGACTCGGCGCTCGCCCAGTACGTCAACGACCGCCCGTACGCGGCGTCGTCCCTGCTGGCCGTCGCGCTGAGCACGGTGTTCAAGAGCGCGCTGCGCGGTGTGTGCGCCGCCCTGCCCGGGCGGGCCGGGACCCCGCTGCCGCTGCGTGTCGAGGTGCCTGCCCTGCCCGCGCGGGGCGGCGCCGAACTGGTCCGCAAGCTCTTCGGGCCGCTCGGCTGGAGCTCCGTCGCGGCCGAACCGGTCCCGCTGGACCCGAGGTTCCCCGAATGGGGCGACTCGCGCTACGTACAGCTGGTGCTCGAAGGGGAGCTGCGGCTGGCCGACGCCCTGCGCCAGCTCTATGTCCTGCTGCCCGTCCTCGACGACGCCAAGCACTACTGGGTCGCCCCGGACGAGGTCGACAAGCTGCTGCGCGCCGGTGAGGGCTGGCTGGCCGAGCACCCGGAACAGAAGCTGATCACCAGCCGCTACCTCTCGCGCCGCTGGGGGCTGACCCGCCAGGCCATGGAGCGTCTCGAACTGGTGCGCCTCGCCGAGGCCGACGACCTCCAGGTCGAGGACGTGGACAACGCCGTGGACGAGACCACCGACACCGAGGAACGCCCCGTACCGCTCGCCGAACAGCGCAGGGACGCCATCCTCACGGCACTGCGCGACGCGGGCGCGAGCCGCGTGCTCGACCTGGGCTGCGGACAGGGCCAGTTGGTGCAGGCACTGCTGAAGGACGTCCGGTTCACCGAGATCGTCGGCGTCGACGTGTCCGTACGGGCACTGACGATCGCCGGGCGGCGCTTGAAGCTGGACCGGCTCGGTGAGCGCCAGGCCGCACGGGTCAAGCTGATGCAGGGGTCGCTCACGTACACCGACAAGCGGCTCACCGGCTACGACGCCGCTGTGCTCAGCGAGGTCGTCGAGCACCTGGACCTGCCCCGGCTGCCGTCCCTGGAGTACGCGGTGTTCGGCTCGGCCCGGCCGCGTACGGTGCTCGTGACGACGCCGAACGTCGAGTACAACGTCCGCTGGGAGACCCTCCCCGCCGGCCATGCGCGCCACGGCGACCACCGGTTCGAGTGGACCCGCGCGGAGTTCCGCCAGTGGGCCGAAGACGTCGCCGGGCGCCACGGCTACACGGTGCGGTTCGTGCCGGTCGGCCCCGAGGACCCCGAAGTCGGGCCGCCCACCCAGATGGCAGTGTTCGAGACGACCTCGAAGGAGGCGAAGGCCGCATGACCGTTACCGAAGAAGCCGTGGTCACCACCCCCGGCCGCCGGCTCCCGGTGACCGACCTGTCGCTGGTGGTCCTCGTCGGCGCCACCGGCTCCGGCAAGTCCACTTTCGCCCGCAGGCACTTCAGGCCGACCGAGGTGATCTCCTCCGACTTCTGCCGCGGACTCGTCGCGGACGACGAGAACGACCAGAGCGCCAGCGGCGACGCCTTCGACGTCCTGCACTACATCGTGGGCAAGCGGCTCGCGGCCGGACGGCTCACCGTCGTCGACGCGACCAATGTCCAGGTGGAGAGCCGCCGTCAGCTGGTGCGCCTCGCCCGGGAGCACGACGTACTGCCGATCGCGATCGTGCTCGACATGCCGGAAGAGGTCTGCGCCGCACGCAACGCGGCCCGTCCGGACCGTGCCGGCATGCCCCGCCACGTCATCGGGCGCCACCGGCGTGAACTGCGCCGCTCGCTGCGCGGCCTGGAGCGCGAGGGCTTCCGCAAGGTGCACGTCCTGCGCGGCGTCGAGGAGGCCGACAGCGCGGAGATCGTCCTCGAGCGCCGCTACAACGACCTGCGGCACCTCACCGGACCGTTCGACGTCATCGGCGACATCCACGGCTGCAGCTCCGAACTCGAGACCCTGCTCGGCAAGCTCGGCTACACGGACGGAGCCCACCCCGAGGGCCGTACCGCCGTCTTCGTCGGCGACCTCGTCGACCGCGGCCCGGACAGCCCCGGCGTGCTGCGTCGCGTGATGGGCATGGTCGCGGCAGGCAACGCCCTGTGCGTGCCCGGCAACCACGAGAACAAACTGGGCCGCTGGCTGGCGGGACGGAAGGTCCAGCACACCCACGGGCTCGCCGAGACGATCGAGCAGCTGGAGAAGGAGGACGCCAAGGACCCCGCCTTCCGCGAGCAGGTACGGAAGTTCATCGACGGACTCGTCAGCCACTACGTCCTCGACGAGGGCAGGCTGGTCGTCTGTCACGCCGGACTGCCCGAGAAGTACCACGGCCGCACCTCCGGCCGGGTCCGCTCGCACGCCCTGTACGGGGACACCACGGGGGAGACCGACGAGTTCGGGCTGCCCGTGCGCTACCCGTGGGCGGAGGACTACCGGGGCCGTGCCGCCGTCGTCTACGGCCACACACCGGTGCCCAACACCTCATGGATCAACAACACGATCTGCCTCGACACCGGTGCGGTGTTCGGCGGGAAGATGACCGCGCTGCGCTGGCCCGAGCGTGAACTGGTCGACGTACCCGCCGAGAAGGTCTGGTACGAACCGGCCAGGCCGCTGGTCACCGAAGCGCCGGGCGGGCGGGAGGGCCGGCCCCTCGACCTCTCCGACGTACAGGGCCGGCGGGTCGTCGAGACCCGGCACATGGGGCGGATCGCCGTCCGGGAGGAGAACGCGGCAGCCGCGCTCGAGGTCATGAGCCGCTTCGCGGTCGACCCCCGGCTGCTGATGTACCTGCCGCCGACGATGGCGCCCACGGCCACCTCCAGAGAGGAGGGCTTTCTGGAGCACCCGGCGGAGGCCTTCGCCCAGTACCGCGCCGACGGCGTCGCCAGGGTCGTGTGCGAGGAGAAGCACATGGGCTCACGGGCGGTCGCACTGGTCTGCCGCGATGCCGGCGCCGCGCACGAGCGGTTCGGTGTTTCCGGGGGCACTGCCCACGCCGAGGGCGGGGGAGGCCCGACGGGCACACTGCACACCCGCACCGGACGGCCCTTCTTCGACGACCCGGAGATCACCGAGGAGATCCTGGGACGCCTGCGCGCGGCCGTGTCCGCCGCCGGTCTGTGGGACGAACTCGACACGGACTGGCTGCTGATCGACGCCGAGCTGATGCCCTGGTCGCTCAAGGCCTCCGGGCTGCTGCGCTCGCAGTACGCGGCGGTCGGCGCCGCGTCCGGGGCCGTGCTGCCGAAGGCGGCCGCCGCCCTGGAGGCCGCGGCGGCGCGGGGTGCCGGGGTGGCCGAACTGCTCGCCCGCCAGCACGAGCGGACCGCCGACGCGGCCGCGTTCACCGACGCCTACCGGCGGTATTGCTGGAGCACCGACGGGCTGGACGGGGTGCGCCTCGCGCCGTTCCAGATCCTCGCCGTCCAGGGACGTTCGCTCGCCGCGGTGCCGCACGACGAGCAACTGGCCTGGCTGGACAAGTTGGTGGAGCACGACCCCACGGGGCTGCTCCAGGTCACCAGGCGGCTGGTCGTCGACACGGCGGACGAGGCGTCGGTGCGGGCCGGTACCGACTGGTGGCTGGAGATGACCGGGCGCGGCGGCGAAGGCATGGTGGTCAAGCCGTTGCAGGCACTCGCACGGGACGAGAAGGGCCGGCTCGTGCAGCCGGGCATCAAGGTCCGCGGCCGCGAGTACCTGCGCATCATCTACGGCCCCGAGTACACCCGTCCGCAGAACCTGGACCGGCTGCGGAACAGGTTCCTGAACCACAAGCGGTCCCTGGCGCTGCGCGAGTACGTCCTCGGGCTCGAGGCGCTGGACCGGCTGGCCGACGGCGAGCCGCTGTGGCGGGTTCACGAAGCCGTGTTCGCGGTGCTGGCACTGGAGTCGGAGCCGGTCGACCCCCGGTTGTGACGGGCGGGCGCCCCGGGGCGCCGGCCGTGCAGATGCCCTGCCCGACGCGGTGAAGGGATGGCTCGGGCTGTTCTCGAGCGCTACCAGGGCATGGAGCAGCCCGTCGCCGGTCTCGACGCGGTCCTGGGGGCCGTGGCCCGCAGACTCCGCGAAGCGGGCGAGACCTGGACGCCGCCCCGGGGCTGACGGACCACGGGCGGTCCGGGCCCGCCGTGGACCTCGATCTGCTGGCGCCGATGTCCCGGGCCGGCATGCCGTGGGCGGTGCCGGACCGGCACGGGAGCCTCGACGTGGTGCGGTGGCTCGCGGCCAGGGGGCCCGCCGCGGTCGAGGCGATCGCCGCCGATCCCGCGCTGCGGCCTTTCGTCACCCGCGAGCTGGTCGTGCGGGGGCACGGCCGGGACAGGCATGTGGCGGGCGCACACCCGCTGACGGTCGCGCCACGCGGCCTGGCCGCGATGCGCCGGTCCCGTCCGCTTACGGCCCTGGTGGAGGAAGGCGCCGAAGGGCTCGCCCAGCGACTGCGCGGGCCCGCCGGCGGACGCGACCGGCTCACGGCGCTGGTGGACCGGCTGTTGAATCTCGAGCCCTTCCACGCCGACGGGCTCCGGGGCCGTTCGCCGCGCCGGCGAAGGAGGCGGTGTCCGCCGACGCGGCGGTACTGCTCGCCGCGGCGCTCACCGAGGTACGCGGCGGCGCCGGCGGGGACGGCACCGTCTCGGCCGGACGGGCCCGTGAACTCCTCGACGCCGTCGGCCGGGAGGTGATCGAGGAGTGCCGGGACCGGATCGCCCGCGGCCGCGCCGGACAGCACGTGTACACGGCGACCTCCACGGCCCAGGCCCTGTCCGGGCTCGTCACGAGCATGCTGCCGGAGCTCGCCGGCGATGCCGCGGCGCGGCCGGCCGCGGGCGTCCTGCAGCAGGCGCTGGTCTGCGGGATACGGCAGGAGGAGCTCCGGAAGCACATCGCATGACGGACCCCGGCGCACGAAGTCCGGACGCGATCAGCCGTTCGAGGGGTGAGCGGCCTGCGGCACGGCCAGGATGGGGGTATGGGATTCCATGTCGACTCCGAGACCGGGCGACTGCGCCGGGTCATACTGCACCGGCCCGATCTGGAGCTGAAGCGGCTCACCCCGAGCAACAAGGACGCACTGCTCTTCGACGACGTGCTCTGGGTGCGCCGCGCCCGGCAGGAGCACGACGGATTCGCCGACGTGCTGCGCGACCGCGGGGTGGAGGTGCATCTCTTCGGTGATCTTCTGCGCGAGTCGCTGGAGATCCCCGAGGCCAGAAAGCTCGTGCTGGACCGGGTCTTCGACGAGAAGGAGTACGGGCCGCTCGCCACCGATCATCTCCGGGCCGCGTTCGACGAACTGCCGACCCCCGACCTCGTCGAGGCGCTGGTCGGCGGGATGACCAAGAGAGAGTTCCTCGCCGGCCATTCCGAGCCGACATCGGTGCGTTTCCATGTGATGGACCTTGACGACTTCCTGCTGCACCCGCTGCCCAACCATCTGTTCACCCGCGACACTTCGGCCTGGATCTACGACGGGGTCTCGATCAACCCGATGCGCTGGCCGGCCCGGCAGCGCGAGATCGTGCACTTCGAGGCGATCTACAAGCACCACCCGCTCTTCGTGGGCCCGGAGGCGGGTCCGTTCCACCACTGGTCGGAGGGGCAGGACGACTACCCCTCCACCATCGAGGGCGGCGACGTCCTGGTGATCGGCAACGGCGCGGTACTGATCGGGATGAGTGAGCGCACCACACCGCAGGCCGTGGAGATGCTGGCCCGCGGGCTCTTCGCGGCCGGATCCGCCCGCACGATCGTGGCCCTCGACATGCCGAAGCGGCGGGCCTTCATGCATCTGGACACCGTCATGACGATGGTCGACGGCGACACCTTCACCCAGTACGCGGGGCTCGGCATGCTGCGCTCCTACACCATCGAGCCGGCCGAGGGGGCGGGCGGACTGAGGGTCAGCGACCATCCGCCGGAGCGGATGCACGACGCGATCGCCGCGGGCCTCGGTCTGAAGGACGTCCGGGTGCTGACGGCCACGCAGGACGTGCATTCGGCGGAACGCGAGCAGTGGGACGACGGCTGCAACGTCCTGGCGGTCGAACCGGGTGTCGTCGTCGCCTACGAACGCAATGTGACCACCAACACCCATCTGCGCAAACAGGGCATCGAGGTGATCGAGATTCCGGGCAGTGAACTGGGCAGAGGCCGCGGCGGTCCGCGTTGCATGAGCTGTCCCGTGGAGAGGGATGCCGCGTAGGTGTCGCACAGTCGCCGTATAGCAATGCATTGGATCGTATAGAGTTCCACTGTCATCGCATCCGCCACGCAGGAGCAGCCACCATGGCGATACATCTCGAAGGCCGCCACTTCCTCAAGGAGCTCGACTTCACCGCCGAGGAGTTCCGCGGTCTGGTCGGCCTGGCCGCCGAGCTCAAGGCGGCGAAGCGCGCGGGCACCGAGGTCCAGCGACTGCGCGGCCGCAACATCGCGCTGATCTTCGAGAAGTCGTCGACCCGTACCCGCTGCTCCTTCGAGGTGGCTGCCGCCGACCAGGGTGCCTCGACGACCTATATCGACCCGTCCGGCTCCCACATCGGCAGCAAGGAGTCCGCCAGGGACACCGCCCGGGTGCTCGGCCGGATGTTCGACGCCATCGAGTTCCGCGGCGACGGCCAGGACACCGTCGAGGAGCTCGCCGCGTACGCGGGTGTGCCGGTCTACAACGGGCTGACCAACGACTGGCACCCCACCCAGATGCTCGCCGACGTGCTCACCATGACGGAGCACTGCGACAAGCCCCTGGAGCGGGTCTCCTTCGCCTACCTCGGTGACGCCCGCTTCAACATGGGCAACTCCTACCTGGTCACCGGCGCCCTGCTCGGCATGGACGTCCGTATCGTCGCGCCCATGGCGTACTGGCCGGCCGACGGGGTCGTCGCCGAGGCGCACCGGGTCGCCGCCGCGAGCGGCGCCCGGATCACGCTCACCGAGGACATCGCCGAGGGTGTGCGGGGCGCCGACTTCGTCGCCACCGATGTGTGGGTGTCGATGGGGGAGCCGAAGGAGGTCTGGGACGAGCGCATCAAGGCGCTGGCGCCCTACGCGGTGACCATGGACGTACTGCGTGCCACGGGTAACGCGGACGTCAGGTTCCTGCACTGCCTGCCCGCCTTCCACGACCTGGGCACCAAGGTCGCCCGGGAGATCCACGAGAGGTACGGGCTGGCGGAGCTGGAGGTCAGCGACGAGGTCTTCGAGTCGGAGCACTCGGTGGTCTTCGACGAGGCCGAGAACCGTATGCACACCATCAAGGCGGTCTTGGTGGCGACGCTCGCCGAGGTCACCGACGGCGGCGGCAAGGCGACCGTGTAGGCGTGCACCCCATGGGGTGATCACGCAGGTCGGTGGGTCCGCATCGGTCGCGGGCCGGTGGGTCCGCATCACCGGGGTCCGGGCTCACGTGCCCGGACCCCACTCGTGTGTCCCTGCGACCGCTGCTCGTACGACAGCGGCCGTACGACCGCTGTCCGTGCGCCCCCATCCCTGCGACGGTCTGCGTTCGCGGAGACCGTGCGGGCGGCGGCGAGCGGTCAGGGGCGGGCCTCTGCGGCCGGGAGGGTGAACCAGACCGCCTTGCCGCGTTCCGTGGGCCGATGGCCGCAGGTCTCGCTCAATGACCGGATCAGCAGCAGCCCGCGGCCGCCTTCCTGCCACGGGTCCGGCTGCGGCATCGGCGCGCCTTCCGTGAGTCCGGCGGGCGGGGCCGGGTCCCCGTCATGGACCTCGACCTGGCAGCCCGACGGCAGCAGCTCCACCACGAGCTCTATGGGGCAGCCCTCCGCGGTGTGCTCCACCGCGTTGGCCACCAGCTCGGCGGTGAGCAGCTCCGCGGTGTCGCGGTCCGCCGGCCACGGGCGGTCGCCGTCCTCCAGCGCCGCGCGGACCAGGGCGCGGGCCATGGGCACGGCCGCCGTGCTGTGCGGCAGCGTGAAGCGCGAGGCGGCGGGACCGGTGGCTGGGGGCAAGGCGGACTTCCCGTTCGGTGGCAGTTCCGGTTCTCAACCCTACGAAGCGCTGGACGCCGCACCGGGGGCGAGCGCCCGTGCGGTCCGGGACCTGTGCCAGAACCGGGACCGGACCTTTGCGGAGTCGGGACAGTCGTATAGAGCGCTCGTGACGGCAGTCATAAATGAGTGATAGCTTCGGGTGCAGAGGCAGCAGCAGACCGCCCGCGCCGAAGGAGGCCCCACTCCATGAGCCCCTTTACCGGTTCCGCCCCACGCACCGAGGACTGGCGCCATCTGCGGCTGACGAGGGACGACGGCGTCGCGACCGTCACCCTCGCCCGCCCGGACAAGCTCAACGCCCTCACCTTCGGCGCCTACGCCGACCTGCGCGACCTGCTCGCCGAGCTGACCAGGGAACGCTCGGTTCGGGCTCTGGTGCTCGCCGGTGAAGGCCGCGGATTCTGCTCCGGGGGAGACGTCGACGAGATCATCGGCGCGACCCTGTCCATGGACACCGCCCAGCTCCTCGACTTCAACCGGATGACCGGCCAGGTCGTGCGCGCGATCCGGGAGTGTCCCTTCCCGGTCATCGCGGCGGTGCACGGCGTCGCAGCGGGTGCCGGAGCGGTGCTGGCGCTGGCGGCGGACTTCCGGATCGCGGACCCGTCCGCCCGCTTCGCCTTCCTCTTCACCAAGGTTGGGCTCTCCGGCGGCGACATGGGCGCGGCCTATCTGCTGCCCCGCGTCGTCGGTCTCGGCCACGCGACACGCCTGCTCATGCTGGGCGACGCCGTCCGCGCGCCGGAGGCGGAGCGGATCGGCCTGATCAGCGAGCTGACCGACGAGGGCCGGGCGGACGCCCGGGCCGCCGAGCTGGCCCGCCGCCTCGCGGACGGCCCGGCGCTGGCCCACGCCCAGACCAAGGCGCTGCTGACGGCCGAGCTCGACATGCCGCTCGCCGCGTCGGTCGAGCTGGACGCGGCGACGCAGGCGCTGCTGATGAACGGTGAGGACTACGCGGAGTTCCACGCGGCCTTCACCGAGAAGCGCACCCCGAAGTGGCAGGGCCGCTGACATGCCCCCGGCAGCGACCCCGTCCGGCACCGTCGCTCCCGCCCGCCCCCTGCGCGTCGCCGTCATCGGCGGCGGTCCCGGTGGGCTGTACGCGGCCGCGCTGCTCAAGCGGCTCGACCCGGAACGCGAGATCACCGTCTGGGAGAGAAACGCACCCGACGACACATTCGGCTTCGGCGTCGTCCTGTCCGACGAGACCCTCGGCGGCATCGAACACGCCGACCCGGTCGTGTACCGGGCGCTCCAGGACGAATTCGTACGGTGGGACGACATCGACATCACCCACCGAGGACGGACCCTCACCTCCGGCGGACACGGCTTCGCCGCCCTCGGCCGGCGCCGGCTCCTGGAGATCCTGCACGAACGCTGCCGGTCCCTCGGCGTACGTCTCCGCTTCCGCACACCGGCGCCGCCCGCCGCCGAACTCGCAGCCGCCCACGACCTCGTCATCGCCGCCGACGGTGTCCACAGCGCCACCCGCCAGGCGCACGCCGACGTCTTCGGACCGCACGCCACCACGCACCGCTGCCGCTACATCTGGCTCGCCGCCGACTTCGCCTTCGAGTCCTTCCGCTTCGAGATCGCCGAGACCGAGCACGGCGTGATGCAGCTCCACGGCTACCCGTTCTCCCGCCCGTCACCCGACCACCACCTCTCAACGGGGCCCTTCGGGCCGCAGAACCCGTCCGGTGCCTCCACCGTCATCGTCGAGATGCGCGAGGAGGTCTGGCGTGCCGCCGGGCTCGACGCCTGTGACGAGCAGCAGTCGACCGAGCGCTGCGCCAAGGTCTTCGCCGAGGCCCTCGGCGGCCGTCCACTGCGGGGCAACTCCTCCGCCTGGACCGCCTTCCGCACCGTCGTCAACGACCGCTGGTCGCACGGCAACATCGTGCTCCTCGGCGACGCGGCGCACACCGCGCACTTTTCCATCGGCTCCGGCACCAAACTCGCCGTGGAGGACGCCCTCGCACTCGCGGCCTGCGTCGAGGAGCAGCCCGATCTGCCCAGCGCCCTCGCCGCCTACGAGAGCGAGCGCCGCCCGGTCGTCGAGTCGACCCAGCGCGCCGCCGCCGCCAGCCTGCGCTGGTTCGAGGAGCTGGCCGTCCACACGGACCAGCCGCCCCACCGGTTCGCCTTCAACCTCCTCACCCGCAGCCGCCGTGTCACCCACGACAACCTGCGGCTGCGCGACCCCGCCTTCACCGAGGCCGTGGAGCGGGAGTTCGGCTGCCCGCCGGGCACCCCGCCGATGTTCACCCCCTTCCGGCTGCGCGGGCTGACCCTGCGCAACCGGGTCGTCGTCTCACCCATGGACATGTACGTGGCCCACGACGGCATGCCCGGCGACTTCCACCTCGTCCACCTCGGCGCCCGCGCCCTCGGCGGGGCGGGGCTCGTCATGACCGAGATGGTGTGCGTCAGCCCGGAGGGCCGCATCACCCCCGGCTGCACCGGCCTCTACCGTGCCGAGCAGGCGGCCGCCTGGCGGCGCGTCACCGACTTCGTCCACCGGAGTTCGCCCGGCACCGCGATCGGCGTCCAGCTCGGCCACTCCGGCCGCAAAGGCTCCACCCGGCTCATGTGGGAAGGCATCGACCAGCCGCTCGAGGGCGGCAACTGGCCCGTGTCCGCCGCCTCCCCGCTGCCCTACCGCCCCGGCGTCAACCAGGTCCCGCAGGCGCTCGACCGCACCGGACTCACCGAGATCCGGCAGCAGTTCGCCTCCGCCGCCCGGCGTGCCGCCGACAGCGGCTTCGACCTCCTCGAACTGCACTGCGCCCACGGCTACCTCCTGTCGGGCTTCCTCTCACCGCTGACCAACCTGCGCACCGACGCCTACGGAGGCTCTCTCGAGCGGCGGCTCCGCTTCCCCCTCGAGGTCTTCGACGCGGTGCGCGACGTCTGGCCGGACGACAAGCCGATGACGGTCCGCATCTCGGCCACCGACTGGGCCGACGGCGGCACCACGGTGGAGGACGCCGTGGCCGTCGCCCGCGCCTTCGCCGCGCACGGCGCCGACGCCATCGACGTCTCCACCGGCCAGGTCGTCGCCGACGAGCGCCCCGAGTACGGCCGCTCGTACCAGACCCCGTACGCCGACCGGATCCGCAACGAGGCCCATGTGCCGGTCATCGCGGTCGGCGCCATCTCCTCCTGGGACGACGTCAACTCGATCCTGCTGGCCGGCCGCGCCGACCTCTGCGCCCTGGCCCGGCCCCACCTCTACGACCCGCACTGGACGCTCCATGCGGCGGCCGAACAGAACTACACCGGCGACGCCGCGCCCTGGCCCCTCCCGTACCGGGCCGGCAGCCGCAGACCCCCCACCGGCCGCACCGACGCCCCGAAGCCGAGGCTCACCCTCGACTGAGGCACTCGTGGCAGCGGCAGGGGTCCGGGTGCGGCCCGACGTGGTACGAGGCGCGCTGCTCGGCTGCGATGCACTCCAGCCGCTCCGCGTACTCGACGGCCTCCTCCTCGGTCCGCACCGGCCACCAGGTGACCTGGTCGTACCGCCGCAGCACAGCCGGTGTGTACACGAGCTTCGCGCGGAAGCCGTACAGATGGCGGGTGGCGGTGTCGATGGTGATCCAGCGGCCGGTGTGCCGCCCGCGCCCTATGGTGGTCAGCTGCTCGTGCCCCATGCCGACGTGGGCGGACGCGACGAACACCTTCGAACCGCCCTTGTACGCCTTCGTCCCCGGTCGCAGCTCCTGCCCCAGGGGCCCGTACCGCCGCCACAGCACGACATTGGCAGCCACGATCCACCGGGGTTCGGGCTCCGTCACGCACCCGCCTCCCCGGTCACGTACCGCGCCCCCGCGTCCCGCAGCCGCGCGTGCAGCCGTCCGAAGACCTCGGCGGAGCGCCCGCCCGGCCAGCCCTGGGGCAGCAGCTCACCGGGCAGCCCCGGGTCGGCGTACGGCAGGCGCCGCCACGAGTCCAGCGCGGGCAGGTAGTCCCGGTAGGCGTCCTCCGCGGGGGTGCCCTCCCGCGCCTCCCACGAGCGCAGCACCGGTTCGTGCAGGTCGAGGAACTCCTCGTGCTGTTTGGCGATGGCCGCCAGGTCCCACCAGCGCGAGACCGACTCCGCCGTGGGCGCGAAGCCCAGGTGCTCCCCGCGGAACAGGTCCACGTACGTGTCCAGCTGCAGCCGCCGCAGCGTGTGCTCGGTCTCCTCGCAGAGCCTGGCGGGCGCGATCCACACGCCCGGGGCGGCCGCCCCGAAGCCGAGTCTGACCAGCCGCGAGCGCAGCAGATGGCGCTTGTGCCGCTCGGCCTCCGGGACGGAGAAGACGGCGATGACCCAGCCGTCGGAGAGGTCGGCGGACGAGGGGGCGTAGATGCGCCGGTCGCCGTCGTCGAGCAGCTGGCGGGCGTCCTCGGACAGGGCGTAGCCGGCCGCGCCGTCGGCCGTGCGTTCCGGCACGAGCAGACCGCGACGTTTGAGCCGGGAGACGGAGGAGCGCACGGACGGCGCGTCGACGCCGAGGGCGCCCAGCAGCCGGATCAGCTCGGCCACGGCGAGGGGACCCGGCCGTTCGCGTCCGTACGCGCCGTACAGGGTGACGATCAGGGATCTGGGAGTGTGCTGCTCGGCCACGTGATCACTCTAGGGCTCGCAGCCGGAACCGCTGCAGCTTGCCGGTCGGCGTGCGCGGCAGGGCGTCCAGGAAGACGATCTGCCGCGGGCACTTGAACGGCGTCAGCCGCTGCTTGACGAAGTCCCGCAGCGCCTCGGCGGCCGCGTCGTCGCCCGTGGCGCCGTCGCGCAGGACGACGTACGCCACCGCGACCTGGCCCCTCAGCTCGTCGGGCCGGCCCACGACCGCGGCCTCCGCGACGTCCGGATGGTGCAGCAGCGCGTCCTCGACCTCCGGTCCGGCGATGTTGTACCCGGCGGAGATGATCATGTCGTCGGCGCGGGCGACGTAACGGAAGCGCCCGTCGGGCTCGCGGACATACGTGTCACCGGTGAGGTTCCAGCCGCCTTGCACGTACTGGGTCTGCCGGTCGTCGGCCAGATAGCGGCAGCCCACGGGACCGCGGACGGCGAGCAGCCCGGGTTCCCCGTCCGGCACCGGCAGTCCCTCGCCGTCCACCACACGCGCCTGCCATCCCGGTACCGGGACGCCGGTGGTGCCGGGTCTGATCGCCTCGTCCGCCGCGGAGATGAAGATGTGCAGCAGTTCGGTGGCGCCGATGCCGTTGATGATCCGCTGCCCGGTCCGTTCCTGCCACGCCCGCCACGTCGCGGCGGGCAGGTTCTCCCCTGCCGAGACACACCGCCGCAGCGAGGCGGTGTCGTGCCCGTCGAGCTGGTCCAGCATCACCCGGTACGCGGTCGGCGCGGTGAACAGCACCGACACCCGGTGCTCCGCGATCGCCGGCAGCAGCTGCCCCGGGCCCGCCTGCTCGAGCAGCAGGGCGCAGGCACCGGCGCGCAGGGGGAAGACGACCAGACCGCCGAGCCCGAAGGTGAATCCGAGCGGCGGGCTGCCGGCGAACACGTCGTCCGGCCCGGGCCGCAGCACATGCTCGGAGAACGTGTCGGCGATCGCCAGCACGTCCCGGTGGAAGTGCATGCACCCTTTGGGTCGGCCGGTGGTTCCCGAGGTGAAGGCGATCAGCGCGACGTCGTCGGCCGCGGTCGCCACCGCCTCGTACGGCTCCGCCGTCCGCGCGTCCGCGAGCCGCACCAGGTCGCCGGGCGCGTCCCCGCCGTACGTGGTGATGCGCAGCCCCGGCACCTCCGCCTTGACCAGGTCGTCGACCGTCCGCACGTCGCAGAGCGCGTGCGAGACGGCGGCGATCTCGCACACCGTCGCCAGCTCCTTGGCCCGGTGCTGCGCCAGCACCGTGACGGCCACGGCGCCCGCCTTCATCACGGCCAGCCAGCACGCCGCGAGATACGGCGTCGTCGGCCCACGCAGCAGCACCCGGTTGCCCGGGACGACGCCGAGCTCCGCGGTGAGCACCTGCGCGATCCGGTCGACCCGTTCGCGCAGCTCTCCGTACGACCAGACCTCGCCATCGGCGGTGCGGAAGACGGGGCGGTCGGCGCCGAAGCGCTCGATCGTGCGGTCCAGCAGCTCCGTGCCGCAGTTGAGGCGCTGCGGGTACCGCAGCGAAGGCAGGTCGAAGAGAAGTTCCGGCCACTGTTCCGCGGGCGGCAGGCGGTCGCGCGCGAAGGTGTCGATGTGGGCCGAGGGTGTCAGCTCCATGGTTCGCCCCCTGTCGGGTCGGCGTCGCCAGACGAGCGTATCGTGATGGTGACGACAGTCAACAGTTCGCGATACCGTGCTTCACGAGTCACCCGGAAGAGGAACCGGCCCAGTCACCCGGCCGCCGTCAGACCGACTTCAGTGGGGGCACGAATGCCCGTATTCTCGCTCGATCCGGTACAGACCGCCTGGTGTGCCGAACTGCGCACCCTGGCAGAGCAGCGGCTGCGCCCCCTCGCGGAGAAGGGCGAGGACGGCCGTGTCAACCGCCCCTTGGTCGCAGCCCTCGGCGAACTGGGTCTGCTGAACCGCCTGTTCACCGCCGGGGCGCTCGAACTGTGCCTGCTCCGTGAGTCACTGGCCCACGGCTGCACCGAGGCCGAGACCGCGCTGGCCCTCCAGGGACTCGGCACCTCGCCGCTGGTCCAGGCGGGTACCGAGGCGCAGCGCGGACGCTGGCTCCCCGACGTCGTCGCGGGGCGTGCCGTCGCCGCCTTCGCCCTCAGCGAGCCCGGCGCGGGCTCCGACGCCGCCGCCCTCACCCTGAAAGCCGTGCCGGACGGCCGGGGCTGGCGGCTCAGCGGCGAGAAACGGTGGATCTCCAACGCCCCCGAGGCCGACTTCTACACCGTCTTCGCCCGGACGACCGAAGGCGCCGGAGCCCGCGGGATCACCGCCTTCCTCGTCCCCGGCGACCGCCCGGGCCTGACCGGCGCCGCGCTGGAGATGCTCTCGCCGCACCCGATCGGCGCGCTCACCTTCGACGACGTCCCGGTCGGCGCCGACGACGTGCTCGGTGAGCCCGACCGCGGCTTCCGCGTCGCCATGAACACCCTCAACCGCTTCCGGCCCAGTGTCGGCGCCTTCGCCGTCGGCATGGCGCAGGCGGCCCTGGACGCGACCATCAGCCACACATCGGGCCGGCGGGCCTTCGGCGGCGCGCTCGGCGACCTGCAGTCGGTCGCCCATCGCGTCGCGGAGATGGCCACCCGCACGGAAGCCGCCCGGCTGCTCGTGTACGCAGCCGCAGCCGCGTACGACGCCGGCGCCGCCGACGTGCCGAAGCGCTCCGCGATGGCCAAGATGCTCGCCACGGAGACCGCCCAGTACGTCGTCGACTCGGCCGTACAACTGCACGGGGCCAGGGCCCTCCAGCGCGGCCACCTCCTCGAACACCTCTACCGCGAGGTCCGGGCGCCCCGGATCTACGAGGGCGCCACCGAGGTCCAGCGCACGATCATCGCGAAGGAGCTCTACGCCGAGGAACACCCCGCAGAGGAAAGGTCCCGATGACGCTGTCCCGTCACAACCCGGCCGAACTGTCCCCGCCCGCCGGCTTCTCCCACGCCGTCACCGCCACCGGCTCGCGGCTGGTCTTCCTCGCGGGCCAGACCGCCCTCGACACCGACGGCAAGGTCGTCGGCGGGACGCTCCCCGAGCAGTTCGAGACCGCCCTGACCAACCTCCTCACCGCCCTCGCCTCGGCCGGCGGCACCCCTCACGACCTGGCGCGCGTCACCGTCTACGCGACCGACGTCGCCGACTACCGCGCCCACGCCGCCGAACTGGGCCGGATCTGGCGCCGGTCGGCCGGCCGCGACTACCCGGCGATGGCGGTCATCGGGGTCGTACGGCTCTGGGACGAGCAGTGCCTCGTCGAGGTGGACGGGGTGGCGGTCATGCCCTGAGGCGGCCCGCCCCCCGGCTTGATCGACTGGTGACGCTTCACCCGGAAGGCTTAACGTCGAACGGTGGACGGCCTCGTCCACCGCCTCGTCGAGGGTCCCGCACGGGGCGTCCCTTCCCGAGGCACGATGCGCCATGACGTCTCCGCAGCCGTCTCCCGCAGTGCACACCTCCGCCCCCGGCAGGGGCGGCGGGAACGGAATGGCCCTCTTCGTCATCGCCTCGTGCCAGCTGATGGTGGTCCTCGACATCACCATCGTGAACATCGCGCTGCCGCACATCCAGCGCTCGCTGGAGTTCTCCACCACCAGCCTGTCCTGGGTGGTCAACGCCTACACGCTCACGTTCGGCGGCCTGCTGCTGCTCGGCGGGAGGGCCGGCGACATCCTCGGCAGGCGGCGTGTCTTCATGTTCGGCGTGCTGCTCTTCGTGCTGGCGTCCCTGCTCGGCGGGCTCGCCCAGAGCTCCGGCCAGCTGCTGGCCGCGCGGGCCCTGCAGGGGGTCGGCGGCGCGATCGCCTCGCCGACCTCCCTGGCGCTGATCACCACCACGTTCACCGAGGGCCCCGCACGCAACCGTGCCTTCGGTGTCTTCGCTGCTGTCTCCGCGGGAGGTGGCGCGATCGGGCTGCTGGCCGGCGGCATGCTCGTCGAATGGCTCGACTGGCGCTGGGTGCTGTTCGTCAACGTGCCGATCGGCCTGCTCATCGCCTTCGCCGCACCCCGCTGGATCAGGGAGTCGGGGCGCCACCCCGGCCACTTCGACCTCTCCGGCGCGCTGCTCTCCACCCTCGGCATGGTCTCGCTCGTCTACGGGTTCATCCGCGCCGCCCAGCACGGCTGGCGCGACGCGTACACCCTGGCCTCGTTCAGTGCGGCGCTGGTGCTGCTCACGGCCTTCCTCATGGTGGAGCGGCGCTCGAAGCAGCCGATCACGCCGCTGCACATGTTCGCCGACCGCAACCGTGCGGGCACCTACGGCATGATGCTGGGGCTCGCCGCCGCCATGTTCGGCATGTTCTTCTTCCTTACCCTCTTCGTCCAGAACGTGCTGGGCTTCGGCCCTCTGCGGGCGGGGCTGGCCTTCCTCCCGGTGAGCGCGGTCATCGCCGTCGGCGCCGGCCTGGCGTCCCAGCTGCTGCCGAAGTACGGCCCGAAGCCGTTCATGGTGACGGGTGCCGCCCTGGCCGCCGCCGGGCTGGCGTGGCTCACCCTCACCGACATCCACTCCACCTACGCCGGCAGCATCCTCGGCCCGATGCTGGTCTTCAGTCTCGGAATGGGCATGCAGTTCGTGTCCCTGACGCTGATGGCGCTGTCCGGGGTGCCGACGCACGAGTCGGGCGCGGCCTCCGGACTGCTGAACGCCACCCAGCAGGTCGGCGGTTCCCTGGGATTGTCGATACTGGTCACGGTCTTCGGCACCGTCAGCGGCAACGAGGCGAAGGACCAGATCCCCCGCTTCATGGCGGAGGCCACTCCGGCGGAGCGGCTCGCGTTCCGGCGCACCGGTGAACTGCCGCCGCCCTGGGGCGACCAGGTGCTCACGTCCGGTGTCTCGGCCGCCTTCGTCATGGCCGCGGTCTTCGCCGTGCTGGCCGCCCTGATCGCGGTGCTGGCCATCCAGGTCCGTCCGGCCGACCTGGAGCGACTCAAGGGCGGTGTCGGTCCCGGTGCCTGACCACCGCGACGCCGGCTCGGACCTGGGAACGTGGCGCGGGCAGGGAGAAGGCCCCGGCGCTCCCTCGCCGGGGCCTTCGTGACGAGCGGTGACGGTCAGTCGGCGGGGCTCGGTCCGGGGCCACGACGACGGCCTCGGGCGCCCCGTGTGCCTGCCGTGGCGGCCATGGCCAGGCCGCAGAGCAACGCGACCGCACCGACGATGACGTTGTTGACGACGCTGCGTGTCGTGTCCATCGCACCGGCGACGACCCAGGGGGAGATGATCGTCCACGCGCCGATCGCGCATGCCGTCCATGCCATGGCATGGGTGCGCTCGTATGCCGAGCTGAAGCCGCCCATGCACAGGGCGAAGGCGATTCCGGTGATCAGATTGGCCACGGCCAGGTTGGTCAGCCCGCTGAAGCCGGCGATCCATGGCGAGGCCGCCAGGTAGAGGCCCGTGATGAGAGCCAGTGTCTCAACGGCCTGGGCGCGCGGCGTGCTGGTGGCCCGCTCGAAGCGGGAACGCATCTCGGCCAGGTCCGGGTGTTGCTCGATGTCTGCGTGAGTGGTCATGATGGGCCGCCTCCTGCTTGCAGCCTTATGTGTCCTTTATGCCATGGAACGCCCTTTTGGGTGGTCTGGTCAAATGGGTAATTTCCCTTTCCGCGGCCGTGTGTCGGCGGCGGACCGGACGCGGCCTTGCGGCGGGGTCGGGTGGCGGGGTGGCACGATGGCCTGTACGGCCGGATGTGACGGCCGTCACCTGCTCCCTGGGGGACCGATGAACATCTGGCTCACGTCCCGGCTCGTCGCCGTGGCCGCCACGACCGCTCTCGTACTCACCGGCTGCACCGGCTCCGGCGGCTCCACGAACGCGTCCGCGTCACCGTCCGGCGGACCGAGGGCGTCCGCGCAGCCGTCGGGCGGCCCCAAGTCCGACGCACCCACCACCCCGTCCACCGGCGCGACGCCGACCGCGTCCGCGTCAGGCCGCGGCGAGCCGATGCCGGGCTTCCCCGGCCTCCAGCCGCTGTGGCCGTTCTCCACGCTCGGCCAGGCCGAGAAGTGGGAGAGCCAGTTCCGCGCCGGCGGCCATCAGCCCTGGCATCTCGACGCGGAACAGACCGCTCTGTCGTTCACCCGGAACTACCTGGGCTTCGAGGGCCTCGACCGGGTCACCTCACGGGCCGTCGACGGACGTGAGGCGCGTATCGGCGTCGGACTGAGCGGGACCGAGTCCACCGGCACCGCGGCGGTCGTCCACCTCGTGCGCTACGGCACCGGACCGGACGCCCCCTGGGAGGTGGTGGGCACCGACGACACGACGTTCACCCTGACCGCGCCCGCCTACGGATCGGTCGTACGCTCCCCGGTCACGGTCGGCGGGCGGATGACCGGTGTCGACGAGAGCGTCCGCGTGGAGGTGCGGCAGCCGTCGGCGGAGAGGCCGTTGGGCACCTCATGCTGCACTTCGGCGGGCGGCAAGGAACAGCCCTGGCAGTCGTCCGTCTCGTTCACCGGCGCCGTCGACCCCGTGCTGACGATCGTCGCGTCCACCGGCGGCCACGTGGCCGAGGTCGAACGGTTCGCGGTCACGGCGGTACGCAGCGGCTGACCGCCTCGCGGACGTCACCCGCCAGGAGGTCGAACAGTCCACGTGCGGCCCGTGCGAGAAGGGCATGAGCCAGGCGAACGCCCCTGACGGAGGCAGTGTCGTCCATGTCGACGTCCACGAGCGGCAGGCGCGCGCCGTCCTGACGGGCGACACCCTGTTCCTCTCGCGTTTCCCGGACGGCTGGAAGGTCATGGCGGCGGGCTGCACACCGCAGCAGGACCGGCCCTACCAGTGCGAGATCAAAGGTGGGTGACGGGTCGTGAAAGGTCTGTTCATCATGACACTGCTCGTCATCCTCTTCGGCATCGCGTACTTCTCGGCACTGGGGCTGATGCAGCGATGAGCTCCCGTACCGCCACGGCATCAGGAAGGACCGGCAGGCTCGGGCGCTTCCTGCGCGACAACGGGCTGGGACTGGCCTTCATCACCGCCTTCCTGGTCGTGCTCGTCGCCCAGGCCTTCGCCGGACACGCCGCGTACAACAACCGACTCCTCACCGACGGAATGGCCCGGGCCGGCCTCGGGGACTACATCACCTCGTCGGACTTCGGCGTCGACGTGATGGAGAACTGGCAGTCCGAATACCTCCAGTTCTTCCTCTACATCTTCGCCACCGTGTGGCTCGTGCAGCGCGGCTCCCCGGAATCGAAGGAACTCCACAAGGCCGGAAGGGAGTCCGACGAGGACCAGATGGTCGGCGAGCGCGCCCGGGACGACTCACCCGGCTGGGCGGCGTCCCGCGGCTGGCGGCAGGGCGCCTACGCCCGCTCCCTCGGCATGGTCATGGGCCTGATCTTCCTGCTGTCCTGGCTCGCCCAGTCCATCACCGGCACCGCCGCCCACAACGAACGCCGGCTCAGGCGGCTCCAGGCGCCCACCAGCTGGTCCGAGTACGTGTTCTCCGCGGACTTCTGGAGCCGGACCCTGCAGAACTGGCAGTCCGAGCTGCTCGCCATCGGCTCCATGGCGATCCTCTCCATCTACCTGCGCCAGCGCGGCTCACCGGAATTCAAACCCGTCGGTTCGGGCCACGCCGAAACCGGCGTCGAGGGCTGACCGTCCACCGGTGACCGCCGTCGCCGGCGCGTCCGTCGCCACGAGCGCGGCGGAACGACGGCGGCCTCGGCGGGCCCGAACTGCTCCTCGTCGTCCTCGATCTCGAACCAGACTCCGGGGAAGTCACCGTCTTGCGGATCCGGCACGACCCGTCCTTTCCCGACTCACGTCGTTATGCGGGCGTTCCTACTCGCTCATGCCCGTGGCTCAGCTTCGGCCTCACCACCATGAGGTGAGTTTCTCCCCGATGCCCTCACCGGCGAAGGCGCCGGCGATGCCGCCCGCGATACCGCCGACGATGCCGCCGACCTCCCCGGCGCCGGAGCGGTGATCCCCTGTGCGCGTCGCCCAAAGCCCCGCCCCGCCCCGCCCCGGTGCCGCTGCCGGTGCGGCCGGGCCGGGGCACCGGCCGGTGGGCCCCGAGGTGGACAGGAGGCGACGCCGGCCCGCGAGGGGCGGAGGCACCCCTGATCAGTAGGCACCTCGGTGTGGTCGATTCCGGGCACTTTCGGCGCCTGCCATTGCCGCAGTCGATCAGATTGCGGGGCCATGTCGTCAAAGAGCGCCGCTGCTTTCAGCAAGGTCACATGGCCAACCCGATCTGACTATGCTCCCCTCCGATGTGTCGCGCTGCGCTCACAGTGCGTGATCAACGCTGTGTGCCTGCGGACGGAGCCCGACCGCGACGAGGCGTGACTGTCGATGCGATCTCGAAGCGAACCGTCGGGGGCATTCCACCGGAAACGTGTGTTCAGCCGTGTGAAGCCCGCCCGGTCCTGCCGGCGCACCGCATCACCTCAGCCCACTCATTCCGACTGTTTAGGGAACCCCTCGATGGTTCGTGCAGGTTCAACTTCCAGGGCCCGGCCACGCGCAGTGGCTCTGGTATGGCTCATACCCCCTGGTGCTCTGGCTGGGGCTTTTGCCATGGCGCTGATCTTCGTCCCTGCGCAGACACGGACAACCGTCGCCTGGTGCGGTCTTGCCGCGGTCGTCCTGACGGTCCTCACCTCGGCCGGGACGGCGCGCCGGACGCGCGCGGTGGACGCGGCCCGCTACGAGCAGGCGAGTACCGAGGCGCAGGCGTACTTCGCGCAACGCGAGGCCGCACTGATCGGGCGCCTGTCCGATCAGCGGGCCACCACCGTGTGGCTGGCCGAGGAGCTTCTCCCCGCGGCAGTCGCCCGGCTGCAGAAGGGCGACCCGGCCTCGGAGATCATGCAGTCCGTCAGGTTCGGGGAACACCTCGACAGCGAGTTCAGGGAAGCGCTCCGGGCAGCTCTGCGGACACTCCTGGAAGCCGTGGAGGCCGAGGAGCACACACGGGACTCCTCCCAGCGAGCACTGGTGGCCATCGCGCGCCGGGTCCAGGCGATCGTGCATCAACTCGCCAAGGACCTCCGGTCCATGCAGATCCTCCACGGTACGGATGTCGTGGTCTCCCACGGCCTGCAGGACATCGACCACCGCAATGCCCTGATCGGCCGCCTCGCCGCCAGCATCGCGGTACTGGGTGACGCGCGGCCGGGGCGCCAGTGGTCGAAGGCGATCCCGCTCTACGACGTCCTGCGTGGGGCCATGTCACGGATCGTGGACTACCCCCGCGTGAAACTGCAGTCGGTGACAGAGGTGGCCGTGATCGGCCCGGGGGCCGAACCGCTGATCCACCTGCTCGCCGAACTGCTCGACAACGCCACGACCTTCTCGCCGCCGGACACCCCCGTCGACGTGACCGCGAGCGAGGTGCCCTCCGGCATCGCGATCGAGATCGAGGACCGAGGGGTCGGACTCACCGAGGAAGTCCGGCAGCGCGTCGACCGCGTCATGGCCCAGTCGTCGTCCGGCATCCAACTGGCCGGCCTGGGCGAGGTGACACAACTCGGCCTGGCCGTCGTCAGCAGGCTGGCCCGCGAGCACGGCCTCGACGTCGACCTGCGCACCTCCGCCTACGGAGGCGTTCGGGCCGTCGTGCTCGTTCCGAGGAGCCTGATCACCACGGTGCAGCAGCCTGCCGCGAACGCCGCCCTACCGCCCGCGCGGAAGCACACGGACGGACCGATCGTGCCGAGACAGACGCCACCGGGCCCTGACGCATCGGATGCCGTCGAGGTCAGGGCGACCGTCAACGGGCTCCCGCAACGGCGACGCGAGTCACCCGTCCCGAAACCGGTCGTCCGCACCACCCCCCATCCCCCCGCTGCTCCGGCCGCCTCCCCGGGAAACAACGGAATGCCCCGGCAACCGGGCCTGATGTGGGAGGCGTTCAACGGCGACAAGAGATCGAGCGCCGAACCTTCCACTGAAAACAGCGAGTCATCAGATGAGGGTGAGTAACATGCAGCCACTGCCCAACATTGACTGGATGCTCAAGGAGCTCACGGCCAGCGTCCCGTACGTGCGGCACGTGGTCGTCCTGTCGTCCGACGGTCTGTGCATCGGTCAGGCGGACACGGAGCCCGACACCGCTGATGGGATCGCCGCCGCCTGCTCGGGCATCCAGAGCCTGGCGAAGGCCATCGCCCAGAAGTTCCCGCACGGGGACGGCTCGACGCGGATGGTCGGGATCGAGGTCGACGGCGGGTACTTCTCCCTGATGGCGGCCGGACCCGGCGCCTATCTCGCGGTGCTGGCCGACGAGGAAGTGGACGCCGGGCTGCTCGGCGACCGGATGCGGACGCTCGTCGTCCGGATCGGCCAGCACATGACCAGCCCGCCCCGCGATGACGTCGGGCGGGCGATGTGACGTCAGAGAACCAGGACACATGGGACGAAGGCAGTCCCGTGCCGCTCTTCGTCATCACCGGTGGCCCGGGTTCCTCGGCCGAGGCCTTCAACCTCGTCACCCTCATCGCAGCGAGGTCCACACCGGAACCCGGTATGCAGCCCGAACAGGCGGCGATCGTCTCCATGTGCCGATACCCGCTGTCGGTGGCCGAGATCTCGGCGTATCTCAGTCTTCCGTTCAGCGTCGTCACGGTGCTGCTCTCCAAACTCGTCGACGACGGCCGGGTCGAGGCCACCGCTCCCGTGCCCGTCGCGTCATACCCCGAACTCGGCCTTCTGGAGGCGGTGATCCATGGACTACGTAAGCTCTGACGCACCCACTGCCGGCCCGCGCGGCACCGACGTGCTGCTGCCCCACGGCGCCAGGGGAGTCAAGGTCGTGATCGTCGGCGGCTTCGGGGTCGGCAAGACGACCATGGTCGGATCGGTGAGCGAGATCCCGCCCCTGACCACCGAAGAGACCATGACCCAGGCGGGCGTCGGGATCGACCACAATCCCGGAGCCGAAGGCAAGAGCACCACGACCGTCGCCATGGACTTCGGCCGGATCAGCATCAACCGGGAACTGATCCTCTATCTCTTCGGGACCCCGGGGCAGGAGCGCTTCTGGTTCCTGTGGAACGGCATCTTCGAGGGCGCGTTCGGCGCCGTCGTCCTTGTCGACACACGCAGGATCGATGTCTGCTTCGAGGTCATCACCCGGCTCGAGGACCGCCGGGTCCCCTTCATCGTGGCCGTCAACACCTTCCCGGAGGCCCCGCAGCACCCCATATCAGCCCTGCGCACCGCTCTGGCCCTCAACGAGTCCGTGCCCATCGTCACCTGTGACGCACGTGATCGGTCGTCCTGCCGCGACGCCCTGCTCTCGCTGATGGTCTATCTGCGCACCCTCGCCGCCGCTCAGGAGTCCGCATGACCGTCCCACCGGCTGAACACACCACCCCGCAGGGCGGGCCCACCCCGCCCCCGGGCTGCCCGGCCCACACCACCGCAGGAGCCGGCGGAGTGACCCGGCTCCACGGCGCCGCCGCCGAAACCGACCCCATGGGCCTGTACGAGAAGCTGCGCGCCGCCCACGGTCCGGTGGCGCCCGTCCTGCTCGACGGCGACGTACGGGCCTGGCTCGTCCTGGGGTATCTCGAGAACCGCGACGTGGCCAGCCGCTCCACCCAGTTCTCACGCGACCCCCGCACCTGGCACGGCTGGACGAGCGGAGAGATCGACCCCACCACCTCACCGCTGATGCCGATGATCGGCTGGCGTCCCGACTGCGTCTGTGCCGACGGCGAAGAACACCAGCGCCTGCGCGGCGCGGTCACGGCCGGCCTCGATCAGTTCGACCAACGCGGAATCCGCCGCCACATCACCCGCTTCGCGCACCAGCTGATCGACGGATTCTGTGAAAGCGGCGAGGTGGAACTGGTCGGTCAGTTCACCGAACACCTGCCCATGCTCGTACTCACCCACCTGCTCGGAATGCCGGACGAGTCCGGTCCCAAGCTCGTGCATGCCGCCCGCGACCTCTTCAAGGGCACCGAGACGTCGCTCGCCAGCAACGCCTATGTGCTGGAGACGCTCGAGCAACTCGTCGTCACCAAGCGCACCCGCCCCGGGCAGGACATCGCATCCGTACTGATGTCCCATCCCGCCGGCCTGACGGACGAGGAGGTGCAGCACCACCTGCGTCTCATCCTGCTCGCCGGCTATGAGACAACCGCCAACCTCATGTCCAACGTCCTGCGGATGGTGGTCACCGACCCGCGGTTCCGCGGGTCCCTGGCCGGCGGTCAGATGACCCTGCCCGAAGCGGTGGAACAGGTGCTCTGGGACGAGCCGCCGCTGATGGTGTGCCCAGGACGCTGGGCCAAGGGCGACACGTCCCTCGGCGGACAGCAGATCAAGGCGGGGGACATGCTGCTGCTGGGCCTGGCCGCAGGCAACGTCGACCAGGCGGTCCGCCCCGATCTCTCCACCCCCGTGCACCACAACCGCGCGCACCTGTCCTTCAGCGCCGGCACACACGAGTGCCCCGGCCAGGACATCGGTCGTGTCATCGCCGACACCGGCATCGACATTCTGCTCACCCGGCTCCCCGACATCGCCCTGGCCGTCCCGGAGTCCGAGCTCACCTGGCGCTCCTCCACCTGGGCCCGGCATCTGACAGCGCTGCCGGTGAGCTTCGCGCCCCGTGCTCCCAGGGCCCATGACGTCCCGGCATCGCTGCCGGCCCCGCCGTCGCCGACCGGCGGGTTGCCCGCGGTACCCCCGCGGCCGGTGGCCGGCCCCCTGCCGGAGCGCGCACCAGAACCCCGCGGTTCGTGGTGGGTGCGGCTGCGACGCCTCCTGCGGAGACGGTAGACCTCACGGGTTGGCGTCACAGGTTCGCATCACAGCCGAGGTGGAGGTGCGTTGCTCCGGGAACGGGATGTCTGCGGGAACGTAGCGGGGCGCTCCGGTGTACCAGGAATGGAGGCCCGACAGGAAGCCGCAAGCTCCTCGGAGCCACGTCTCCAGCTCGGCTTGCTCACCGGCGTGCAGCCCGGCTCGTTCGACGAGCAGGGGCAGTTCGCTGTGCCTGAGGTGCTCGAAGTGGCGCAGTCGGGCGTTCACCAGATCGACGGCGGCCCGCACCGCCTCCTGGATGGTGATGCCCATGGACGTCGCGAGTACCAGCACGAGGTTGTTGACGTCGCGTTCCTCGTGTACTTCGCGCCGATAGGAGGCTATGTCGTTGGCCAGCCCCATGTAGTCCATGAAGGCGTCGAGCAGAGCGCGGACGGTCCGGCTGTGCCGGATCTGCTCAGGGATCCGCGCGCCGGTGGCAAGCTCGACGGAGTAGGGGGCGGTATAGGCGGCGAAGCTTTCACGGCGGAACTGGGCGTACTCGATCAGGTCCGGAACCCGGCCGGCGCGGCTGTTGGCCAGTTCCTGGACTCCCGCGTCGATGTATCGCGCCAGGGCCTGGTTGAACCCGTGCCGCCAGTGTGCGAGTCGAGGGGGGAACAGATGCGGCTGCAGATCGGCGATTCCCCTCTCGACCGCATTCGTCGGCTCCGGTAACCGGGCGCCCGGCTCCGGCCGCAGGAAGGCATGGAGCCGTGAGGTGAAGACCAGTGCGCCCGCGAGGTCGCCCGTCCGTTTGAAGGCGGAGGCGAAGTAGTCGTCCCAGGCCAGCGCCCAGATGTTGAACCGGTGGTTGAGCCGGAGAGCGGCGAGTGAGGCGTCAGGAAGAGTGGAGGCGGTCAGTTGGTCGACGGTCATGGCGTGGAACTGGGACCGGGACCAGATCGCACGGCGAGCCGTCGGTCTCTCGTCGCCGCCGAGCATGCCCATCTCCCGCGCCCACGTCTCGGTCTCCTCGCGCAGGGCCGGCAGGTACGGATTGACCCTCGCCGGATGGGGCATCCACAGTCCGGGGAGCTTGACGGCCTGCACTGTCATGGGAAATCTTCTCCTTTTCGCCTGCATCGGTGTGCGGATCACCACCGCGAGCGGCCGACCGGTGAAGGCAGCGCGCTTTTGTCGTTCGCACCGCGCCTCGGGAGCATGAGCAGGTCGTGGACAGCACGTCGGACCGGCGCGTCGCATCTGCCCCGGCACCCCCCATGCTGTGACGACCGGCCGTCAGGGCACGGGTCGGTTCCCTTCCTGTGGCGCCCCAAACCTGCCCACCCGGTCGACGCGCAACCTCGCGCGGCTGTCCTGGGCTTGCGATCCGAACAGTTTGTAGGGAATTGGCGATCCGTGCAGGGCAGTTTGGCGCAAATTCGATCCCAAAGCCGACCGTGATCAATCAATCATCGCCAGTGGACGCGCAGCGTCCGAAAACCTCGGCTCGAACCGCGGTCGACGTCCACCCGCTGAAGAAGCAGGCGGGAGGGGGCGAGTAACGGCCGGTCGGTGTTCGGGTGGGCACGCGAAGGCCGGTGTGTCGGCCGGTGTGTCCGCCGCGCCGGCCTGCGCTCCGCGCGAGGGCCGGGTGTCAGGCGGGGGGCGCCAGAAGGCCGTCGACGATACGGCGGACCTTGTTCACCGCGTCGCTGTCACCGGTCCGCAGTGCCGTGTTGGCGGCGCAGAGCAGCGCGTCGATCTGGAATGCGGTGAGCTCGACGTCGAGATCGGTGATCTCGCCGGAGTCCACGGCGTGTCCGAGTTCGGTGGCGATGACTCCGCGCCACTCCTCCTGGTCACGGAAGAGAGAGTCGCGAACCGGCCCCGGCCGGCTGTCGAACTCGGCGAGGTTCGCGGCCCGGAAGCATCCGCCGGCGAACAGAGGCGTCTCGGCGTAGACGATCCAGTGGTCGAGCAGAGCGCGGAGGCGGGCCGTGCCGCGGCGTGCCGACGAGGCGGGGCGGACGACGGCGTCGATGAACATCTCGCGGGCGAAGTCGACCACGGCGAGTTGCAGGGTCTCCTTCGTCTTGAAGAGGGTCTGGATACCGGCCTTGCTCAGTCCTGTGCCCGATGCGAGGCGGCCGAAGCTGACGCCGCTCAGTCCTTCGAGGGAGGCGATGTCGACGGCCTGCCGGAGCACGGTCTGCCGGGTCCGGGCGCCGCGCAGCAGGCGCTTGTCCGTGATCTCCGTCCGTGCCCTCTCCGAGGTCAGCGGCACCTGCGGTCCGGCACCACCGGCCCCTGAGGCGACCGGCTCCTCGAAACTGTCCATACGGTCGATCGTACCCTCTTCGGCAGTGCCGAGCCGGGCTCCCGCCGTGGCGGGGGTCGTGGGATGCGTCAGGCGCGGGGTGTACGGCTGAGCACGCCGGCCAGCCCCTTCACCATCTCGGTCGCCATCACCGCCTGCCCCGAGGTCGAGAAGTGAATCCGGTCCGCACTCAGGAGGCCGTGACGGTCGTTCACCGGATGGTCCCACATGTCGACGACCACGGCCCCGTACTCGTCGGCCAGGGCGCGGGTGATGTCGTTGACCCTGGTGACCCGCTCGCTCCAGTCGGAGAAGACGGGCACGACATACGCCCGGCCGAGCGTGAACGTGGTCAGTTGTGCCCCGGTCCGGGACGCCATCTCGTACATCCGCCGCAGCGTCCGCCCGATCTCGTCGAAGTCGGGCCGGCGGCGAGCCAAGTCGTTCGCCCCGCACGGCAGGTGGAGCAGGTCCGGGGCGAATTCCAGCAGGCGGTCGATCTGCTTCTCGAGTGTCCGCGAAGTGGTGGCCCCGATCTCGGCGGTGTTCAGGTACTCGAGGTCCGGCCGTACGCGGCGCAGGATGTCCGCGATCCTGTCGGACCAGCCCGCGTCCGTATAGCCGGGACTGGCGTCCCCGGTCCCCGCCGAAAGGCTGTCACCGATCACGGCGAACCGGGACCAGGGAGTGTCGAAGAGAAGCGCCGCCGCGTCGAGCGGAGGCAGGCAGAACGGGTCGGACTCTTCGGTGAGTTGCGTCGCAGTCATGGAAAAAACAATACGGTCGTACGTATGTAATGGCAATCCTGATGCCTCCGAGAATGCCGCAGTCAGGGGGAACGGCGACCGGCTCGGTCAGGGGGAAACGGCCCCAGGACGCTGATCAGCTTCTGCTTCGGCGTGCCCGGTCCCGTCCACGCCGATACTCCCGGTGAACAGGCCGGAACCGGGTCGAGGCGGGCAGGTCCGAGCCGGTCCGCTCGCGCGTCGTCCTACAGCCAGCCGTGGCGTTCGGCGATCCGGACGGCGTCGAGGAGGGTACGGGCATGGAGCTTGGCGACAGCGGAGGAGAGCCGGTTGCGGACCGTGCCGACGCTCAGGAAGAGGTCGGCGGCGATCTCGCGGGCATGCGCGCCGTTGGACGCCAGTCGCAGTACCTCGGCCTCGCGGTCGGTCATGGGGCTGACCTCGCCGACCCAGCTGTCCGGCATCCGCGAGTCGATCACTCGCCCGCCCCCGGCGACCCTGCGAATCGCGTCCGCGGTCTCGGCGGGGGTCGCGCTCTTGAGCAGATAACCGGAGGCGCCCGCGTCCATCGCACGGCGCAGATGTCCGGGCCGGTCCAGCGCAGTGAGTATCAAGGTGCGACAGCCGGGCAGCCGCTCGGCGAGGGTGGCGGCGACGGTGATCCCGTCCGTGACGGGCAGGTCGATGTCGAGGAGGACCACATCGGGCCTGAGCCTTTCGGCCTCGGCGAGTGCGGCGGGCCCGTCGGCGGCCTGGCCGACGACCGCCATGCCCAACTCTCCCGAGAGCAGCGCCGTGAGCCCGGACCGCACGACGGCGTGGTCTTCGACTACCAGCACTGTGATCACCGATCGATTATCCCCGTACCGCGGACGCGGCGGACGGGGCGCTTCCGGCCAGCCACGCCCTTTGTGTCGGCGAGCCATAATCGACCGGGAACGATCAAGGTAGGGGCGGGGGAGAGGGTGCGAATCGGGCCAGTGGACGACGTGACGGCTCCACCGGGAGCACGGGTCGCTTTCGGCACGCTGGTGGTGCTCGTGGTCGGAACGCTCGGACTGGTGGCGCTGGACGTCGCCGCTTCGCCGCTCGGCAGGCGCGCGATGGTGACCGGTCTGACCGTGCTGGTCCTGATGCCCGCCGTGCTGCTCGGCCAGTACGTGCCACCGCCCTACCGGTTGTCGCGTCGCTGGAGGTGGGGCCTGCTGCTGGCTCAGGCTGCACTCACGTACCTGCCGCTGGTGGTTTTCCACTACCCCTGGCTTACTCTGCTCGGCTTCCTCGCCGGCGCCGTGCTCCTGACCCTGCCCCCTGCCACTTCGGTCCCCGTTGCTCTGGCCGTCGGCGCCAGCGGGCCACTGCTGATCCACACGGGCGTCATCGACACCGACCGTGGTTCTCTGAGCGTCGTCCTCAGCACGGCGATCACGGCGAGCGCCGTATTCGCGGTCGCCCATCTCGCCCTCGTGTCGGCGCGGTTGCACGGAGCCAGGGAGCAGACGGTCAGGCTGGCGGAGCAGCGCACCCGGGCACGCATGCGGCAGGACCTGCATGATCTGGTCGGCTCGTCGTTGGTTGCGATCGTCATCCGGGGAGAGGCCGCCTTGCGGGCAGATGTTTCCGCCGCGTCCGCCCGCTCGGTACTCGCCGAGGTCGTTGCGCTTGCTCGGCGGACCCATGAGGACGTTCGGCTCATCAGTGGCCCGGAGACGACCCTCTCACTGGCTGAAGAGTTTGCTCACGCCCAACGGCTGCTGACCAGCGCCGGGATAGCGGTGCGCACCTCGCTGCCCCCGCACGTCGAGCCGGACCGGGCGGTGGTGAACTGTCTCCGGTCGGTCCTGCACGAGGCGGTCGGCAACGTGCTCGAGCACAGCAGAGCCGGCTTCTGCGAGATCGAGCTGCGGGCCGGCGACGACGACATCCGGCTGACCGTCCGCAACGACGGGGTCGCCGCCACCGGTTCGGTGCCGGCCGCTGTGCGGACGGTCGGGCACCGAGGAACGGGGCTGGTCGGGCTCAAGGGCCGGGTCATCGCGCTCGGTGGAACACTGCACGTCGGCCCGACGGGCCGGGAGTTCTCCGTCGCGGCCGTTCTGCCACTGGGCCGAGACGGGGCGTAGCCCCCGGTCCCGGGCTCCGAACGCCGGACTTCCGGCGGGAACACGCCAGGCCGTGGGCGCCCGGCGAGGTGTGAGGGTTGTGCGCCCAGACCGTGAAGATCTCACTTCCTGCGCAGGTACGCAGGTGATCGGATCCACTTGATTTCCGTTCCTCCTAAGAGAGTTGCTGATCAATGAGTGATGGATTCTCTCGCCGCAGTGCGCGGCGAGGAACACCGCAGGCCCTGCAACGCCGCAGACGGGTCCTGCATCGGATAGCCATGAGCACGGCCATGGTGCTGGCGGCGGAGACGGGCCTCGTACTGTCAGGTACGGGGCAGGCTGTGGCGCTTGCCGCCGTACCTGCCCAACCGGTGAACGCATCGAAGCCCGCGGGAACAGGCCCCTCGCAAGCCGCCGACATTCCGTCGGCCAAGGTGGCTGCCCGGCTCTACGGGAAGCGCGTCGAGGCGCTGTCGGAACGGACCGAGGCGTCGACGACATGGGTGAACAAAGACGGTTCACTCACGACGGAGCTGTCCGCAGGCCCGATCCGATTCCAGCGTGACGGGCAATGGGTCGATGTGGACGTCCGGCTCCAAGCGGGCTCCTCGGGTTCGGTCGAGGCGAAGGCGCACCCCCATGGGCTGAAACTGGCGGGCAGGACCGGCACCAGGGCCGCGTCACTGCGGGCCGCGCAGGACGCGGCAGCAGTCGACCTGGTGACGCTGGGCAGTGGAGAGGAGCAGATCACCCTCCAGTGGAAGGGCGGCCTGCCGAAGCCCGAGCTCACCGGGTCGCGGGCGGTGTATCCAGAGGCCGTACCGGGAGCCGACGTGGTGGTCGAGGCCACCCGTACCGGTTTCGAGCAGTTCGTCGAGATCAAGAAGCGCCCGGCGTCGGACGGCTACACGTACACGCTGCCCTTGAAGACCAAGGGGCTGAAGGCGAAGCAACAGGCCGACGGCAGCGTGCTCTTCACGGACAAGAAGACGAAGAACCGGCTGGTCATGCCGGCCCCGGTGATGTGGGACTCCACAGTGGATCCGGTCTCCGGCGAGCACACCCGCCGGGTGCCGGTGTCCATGAAGGTCAAGCAGAGGGGAACGTCCGTCGATCTGGTGGTGACACCGGACGCCGAGTTCCTCTCCGACCCGAAGACCAAATACCCGGTCACCGTCGACCCGTCGACATCTTCCCTGTCCAACGTCTTCGACACCTATGTCCAGCAGGGTGAGACCCGGGACTGGTCCACGGACACGGAGCTGGATCTCGGAAACCCCGGCACCACCAACCCGGACGGCACGCCGCGGATCGCGCAGTCGTTCATCTCGTGGAACACCACACCGGTGCAGGATGCACTGATCTCCAGCGCGAAGCTGAGTCTGTGGAACTTCCACTCAGGCAACGTCGACTGCAAGCCCTACCCGTGGGAAGTCTGGTCATCGGGCGCGGCGTCGACGTCCAGCCGCTGGACGAACCGTCCCACCATGACGGCGAAGAAGGCGACCTCCACCGAGACGCGGGGCAACAGCGCCTGCACCACGGCACCGGACGGTTGGATCAACGCCGACGTGACGACCCTGGTGCAGGAATGGGCCTCCGCGAAGGCGACCCGTGGCCACATGGGTCTGCGCGCCTCCAGCGAGTCGGTGGTCGCCCAGTGGAAGCGGGTCAACTCCGCCAACGCCGCGTCGAACCCGCCCCGGCTGGTGGTGAACTACAACTACCGGCCCCGGAGCGGAACCAACCAGGAAGCCGGTCCGCCGTTCTTCACGTACGGCGGCGCCTACATGGTCAACACCGTCACCCCGACGCTCCGGGACACCTTCGTCGATCCGGACGGTGACAAGGTCAACGGCACCTTCCAGATCTTCGACAGCGCCACCAACACCCAGGTGGGCAATGTTCTGGTCTCACCGTACGTCCCCTCCGGGCAGCAGGCGTCCGTGACGGTGCCGGCCGGGGTGCTCGCGGAGGGCAAGACCTACAAGTTCCGCACGAGCCCCTACGACGGCACGCACTACAACACGGGCTGGTCCGCCTGGAAGACATTCACCGTCGATTCCAAGGCTCCGTCGGCCCCGGCCAGGATCACATCCGCCGACTATCCCGCGGACGCCTGGGTGAAGGGGGCCGGCCAGACCGGCACGTTCACCGTCACGCCTGCGGCAGCCGATCACAACTGGCTGGAGTGGTCGCTGGACGGAGTCACGTGGACGAAGGTCGCCACCGGCGGTGCCACCGCCGACAAGGCCATCAGCGTCACGCCGTCCAAGAACGGAACGCAGACACTGCAGGTGCGGTCGGTCGACAAGGCCGACAACAGTTCCGAACCGCTCGACTACACCTTCCATGTGGGGCCCGGAGGCATCCTCCAGCCGTCCGAGGGTGAGCGGACCGCACGCCGGCTGCCTCTGGTCGCCGAGGCCGAGGCCGGTAAGTACGACAAGGTGTCGTTCTCCTGGCGGCGCTCCGATGCCGACGCCTGGGCGCCCGTTCCGACGGCACATGTGACCGCCGCCGGCCAGCCGCTCGCCTCCTGGCCGGTGCCCCTGGTCGACGGCAAGAACGCGGGCCTCGTGTGGGCGGCCACCGAAACGGTGGACCCGGACGGCAGCATCCAGCTCAAGGCCGACTTCACCGGCCCCGACGCGGCGGCCAGCAGTACCCCTCCGCTGAGCGTCGTCGTCGACCGCAACGCCGAAGGCGCGGAGTCCACCGGCATCGGCCCCGGGCATCTCAACCTTCTGACGGGTGACTTCAGGCTCACCGGCACGGAGCAGAGCTACTTCGACCTGTCCGCGTCCCGTACGGCCTCGTCCCGTCGGCCGACCGCTGCCACGGCACAGGAAGGACAGGCGCCGATCTTCGGCAAGGAGTGGCTCTCCGGCACGCTCGCCGAGGTCTCTCAGGCCGGTTACACACACATCCGCAGGACGTCCGCCACATCACTCGACGTCGTGATGGAGGACGGCACAAAGATCCACTTCACGGCCCGGGCCAACACGCCCGGCGGCTGGGTCCCCGAACCCGGTTCCGAGATGCTCACCCTGACCGGCACCTTCGCCGGCGGATTCACCCTCATCGACACCGAGGGCGCCGAATCCGTGTTCGCGAAGGTCGATTCGGCGGCGGAGACCTGGCAGATCACTTCGTCGCGTCTCCAGGGCATCGAGAACTCCACGACGAACATGATCTCCGAGCCCGTCGTGGTCGGCACGAAGACGCTCGCCCGGCCGCGCATGCTGATCTCCTCCCACGGGGCGGTGGCGAACAGCACCTGCGCCAAGACACCGTCGACCAGGGGGTGTCGTGTTCTGGAGTTCGTGTACGCGACCTCGACGACGGGCACGGACGCCACGCCCGGGGACTTCTCGGGCCAGCTGAAGGCACTCAAGCTCTGGTCCACGGAGGCGGGTGCGTCCGCGGCTACGGCGAAAACCGTCCAGAGCTACGCCTACGACGCCGCCGGCCGGCTGCGCGAGGCCTGGAACCCGCTGATCACCCCGGCGCTGAAGACCAAGTACGCCTATGACAGCGCCGGCCGCGTCACGCAGGTCACCGCTCCCGGCCAGCTGCCGTGGACGATGACGTACGGAAACGCCGGCGGAACCGCGGGCGGGGACGGGATGCTCACCTCCGTCACCAGGGCGACGCTCAAGCAGGGCACCAAGTCGACGACGGACGGCCAGGCCGTCACGTCGGTCGTCTACAACGTCCCGATCACCGGCGCCGACGCACCGCACGCCATGGGGGCTTCCGACGTCAAGGCATGGGGGCAGCTCGACGCTCCCAGCGACGCGACGGCGATCTTCCCGCCCGATTCGGTGCCGCCCACCTACAAGGGCGGCGCACTGGGCGCCGACGGGTACCGCCGGGCGGAGCTCCACTATCTCGACGCCTCCGGCCGAGAGGTGAACACCGTCGACGAAGCGGGAGGGATCACCACCACGGAGTACGACCTGCACGGAAACGTCATTCGTGAGCTGAGCGCAGGCAACCGCGCTCTGGCACTCGGGAAGACCGACGAGGAGAAGGCGCGACTGTCCGACCTCGGCATCGCGCTGCACAGCACGGCGGAGCGGGCGGCCCTGCTCTCCGGCACCTCCCTGTACAACAGCACGGGAACGCGGCTGCTGGAGCAGTTCGGACCGCTTCGCCGTGTCGACCTCACGGAGGACTTCAAGGACGGCACCACCGTCCTGATCCCCGCCGGCACCTCGGTGGCGGCCCAGCCCTGGACCGTGACCGAGTACGACGAGGGCAGGCCCACCGACGGCAGCGCCGTCGCCAAGGACCAGCCGACGCTGTCCATCGTGGGCGCCAGGGTCCGCGGCCACTACTCGGTGATGGGTGAGAAGCGACTCACCGAGACCCAGTACGACTGGGCCAAGGGCCTTCCGGTCCTGACCATCGAGGACCCGGGCGGGCTCAACCTGACCACCAGCACCGCGTACGACGCCCAGGGCCGCATCACTGCCGTGGTCCCGCCGGGCGGCACGGGCCAGGACGCGACGTCCAGGATCGTCCAGTACTGGTCGGCCACCGGTACGGGCTGGTGCGAAGGACGCCCGGAGTGGGTCGGACTGGAGTGCTGGGCGGGTCCTGCCGGGGCGATCACCGGTGGCGGGAGCCAGCCCACCGAGGTGGTCGACACGACCACCGAGTACGAATTCTTCGGGCAGCCGACGGAGAAGACCGAAACCGCCAATGGCGTGACCCGGACGACCACGACCGTCTTCGACGGCGCCGGCCGCGTGAAGAGCGTGCAGGTGGACGGAGGCGTCGGCAAGGTCGTCGCGGGCACCTCCCTCACCTACGACCCCCTCAACGGCTCGGTGATCAAGACGGCGTCGGCGGACGGCGGCAGCATCCTTCAGGAGTACGACGACCTGGGGCGTGTCATCTCCTACACAGACGCCGACAACGGCGTCACCACCACTGAGTACGACGCCTTCGACCGTCCGGTGAAGGTCTCCGACTCGGTCCCGTCCACCACTACGTACACCTACGATCACACCGCTGAGCCCCGCGGCCTGCCCACGGCGATGAACGACTCCGTCGCCGGCACGTTCCGGGCGACGTACGACACGGACGGGGGCGTCGTCTCGCAGTCCCTTCCCGGCGGCTACACCATGACCCAGTCGGCGGGCAAGATCGGAATGCCCTACCAGCGTCTCTACACCAGGGATTCCGACGGCACGGTTCTCCTGTCCGATTCCGTCGCCGAGACGATCCACGGCGAATGGTCGCACCATGCGGGCGGCGCCGGCATGGGCGAGGCACAGGACTTCACCTATGACCGGATCGGCCGTCTCACCAAGGTGGCCGACACCTACAACGGAGCATGCACGTCCCGTACGTACGGCTTCGACAAGCGCACCAATCGGACCTCGCTCACGACGGCCGTCGGCGCCCCCGGCGCCGAGTGCCCGACGAGCGGGGGCGAGACGGTGACGTCCGCGTACGACAGCGCCGACCGTCAGGTCGACCCCGGTTACACGTACGACGCGTTCGGACGGACGACACGGCTGCCGGACGGCACGACGATCGCCTACCACAACAACGACCTCGTCCAGCAGCAGACGGTTGGGAACTCCCGCCAGACGTGGTCGCTGGACGCATCGGGCCGTATACGCGGCTGGACGACGGAGTCCAATACCGCCGGCAGCTGGAACCCGACCGGCACGAAGACGAACCACTACGGCGACAGTTCCGACAACCCGCGCTGGATCACCGACAGCAACGGTTCCGGTGTGGTCCGTATGGTCGGCGACCTGGCCAGTGCCATGTCGGCCACGACCGGCAAGTCGGGGGAGGTCTCGCTGCAGCTGTCCAATCTGCACGGCGACATCAACCTCGTCCTTCCGCTGGACACAGCGCTCGCACCGACGGCCCTGAGCAGCGACGAGTACGGCAACCAGCGCATGCCGGAAGCCCCTGTGCGGTACGGCTGGCTGGGCTCGATGCAGCGGTCGGCCCAGACGCCCGGGGGAACCGTCCTGATGGGCGTGCGCCTGTACAACCCGGCGACGGGCCGCTTCCTGTCCGTCGACCCCGTTCTCGGCGGAAGCCGGAACTCGTACGAGTACGCTGCCGCCAACCCGGTGACCAACACCGACCTCGACGGCCGCAAGTACCGTAAGCGCACCAGGTATTACTCGTGGGGGAGGGTGGTCCTCGAGGACTGGAGCAAGAAGTACACGTACAAGACGTGGTGGGGGTCGAAGTACACGCGGACCGCTTACAGCGGGCGTATCACCGTGCACTTCAACAAGACATGGACGCGGCGCGTCGCCAACAATCTCGACTGGGTCTACAACCCGCTGGCGATTGCCGCAGCCGCCATCCCCAAGGTCGGCTGGCTCATCGCCGTGGCCATCTGGCTGTACGGCACCTGGGTGCACAAGACCGCCCAGAAGGCGAGAGCCAACGGCCGGTGCCTTGCGGTGAAGACATGGGCCACCGGCTACAAGTGGTACACGACCTACGGCAACCGCCCCTACCAGGCCAGGTGCTGACACCGCCCTGCTGACGGCAGACGGTCGGACGTGATGTGGCCGGCCTGCCCCGCACCGGCGGGGCAGGCCGGCCGACGAGTGACGACGTAAGGACAGAAAAGTGGTAGGTGCACTTTTTCGTGCGGCCGTGGCCTCCGGTGTCATCGGTGCGGTGCAGGTGGGTTTTTATCTCTGGGGCGCGATGGATGGAAAGGTGACGTGGACCGGGCACGAGCTGGAGAGCGCGGCGGTCTTCTTCGCGCTCGCCTGGCTTCTCACGCTCGTGGCGTACGTGAAGCGGGGAAGCGCGTGACTCGGCCCCGACCCGGACAGTGACCCGGAGACGTCCCACGGATGCCGCCGCACCCTTCTGACCCGCTTCACGGCAGGTCGGAAGGGTGCGGCGGCATTCGGGCGCAGGCCGGTCAGATGTCGCGGAAGATCTCGATCTGCGCCCCCACGGAGTTCAGCCGCTCCGCGAGGTCCTCGTAACCCCGGTTGATGACGTACACGTTGCGCAGCACCGACGTGCCCTCGGCCGCCATCATCGCCAGCAGGACGACGACCGCCGGGCGCAGGGCCGGCGGGCACATCATCTCGGCGGCGCGCCAGCGGGTCGGGCCCTCGACGAGGACGCGGTGCGGGTCGAGGAGCTGGAGACGGCCGCCGAGGCGGTTCAGGTCCGTCAGGTAGATGGCGCGGTTGTCGTAGACCCAGTCATGGATCAGGGTCTGGCCCTGGGCGACGGCGGCGATCGCCGCGAAGAACGGCACGTTGTCGATGTTCAGACCGGGGAACGGCATCGGGTGGATCTTGTCGATGGGCGCCTCCAGCTTGGAGGGGTGGACCGTCAAGTCCACCAGCCGGGTGCGTCCGTTGTCCGCCGCGTACTCGGCGGTGCGGTCGTGGTCGAGGCCCATCTCCTCGAGCACCGACAGCTCGATCTCGAGGAACTCGATCGGCACCCGGCGGATCGTCAGCTCCGACTCGGTGACGACGGCGGCGGCCAGCAGGCTCATCGCCTCGACGGGGTCCTCGGAGGGGGAGTAGTCGACGTCGACGTCGATGTTCGGGACGCCGTGCACGGTCAGCGTCGTCGTGCCGACGCCCTCGACCTTGACGCCGAGCACCTCCAGGAAGAAGCACAGGTCCTGGACCATGTAGTTGGAGGAGGCGTTGCGGATGACGGTGACGCCGTCGTACCGGGCGGCGGCCAGCAGGGCGTTCTCGGTGACCGTGTCGCCGCGCTCGGTCAGCACGATCGGGCGGCTGGGGGAGACCGAACGGTCCACCACCGCGTGGTAGATGCCCTCCGTCGCGGTGATGTCCAGGCCGAAGCGGCGCAGCGCGATCATGTGCGGTTCGATGGTGCGGGTCCCGAGGTCGCAGCCGCCGGCGTACGGCAGGCGGAAGTTGTCCATCCGGTGCAGCAGCGGACCGAGGAACATGATGATCGAGCGGGTCCGGCGGGCGGCCTCCACGTCCATCGAGTCCATGTCGAAGCCCGCCGGCGGCACGATCTCCAGGTCGCGGCCGTCGTTGATCCAGCGGGTGCGCACGCCGATGGAGCCGAGGACCTCCAGCAGCCGGTAGACCTCTTCGATACGGGCGACGCGGCGCAGCACCGTGCGACCCTTGTTGAGGAGCGAGCCGCACAGCAGCGCCACGCACGCGTTCTTGCTCGTCTTGACGTCGATGGAGCCGGAGAGCCTGCGGCCGCCGACGACTCGCAGGTGCATGGGCCCGGCGTAGCCGAGGGAGACGATTTCGCTGTCGAGGGCCTCACCGATCCGCGCGATCATCTCAAGGCTGATGTTCTGATTGCCGCGCTCGATGCGGTTGACCGCGCTCTGGCTGGTGCCGAGCGCTTCGGCGAGCTGCGTCTGTGTCCAGCCACGATGCTGACGGGCGTCACGGATGAGCTTGCCGATGCGTACGAGGTAGTCGTCTGCCATGCCCAGGAGGCTATCTCACATATGAGATGTGATCGCATTCAGGTGGTCCATTGGAGTGACGCCCCGTCATGCGCCCGGAGGTACGCCCGTGCCCGGGCGCACTCCGTTTCCGATGGTCCGCGAACCGTGCGCATCCGGCAACCGGAGGGCGGCCGTACGGGAAAGGGTTGAATGCCTTGATTGGGTAAACAGGTGGCGTATTGGGCGGTAGGGCGGGCCCTACCCTGTCCCTATGCCCTGGCCGATGGCTCCCAGGAGCACCCGGCTTCTACCGTGACCCGCATGCGTCCCCTCACCCTGCGGCAGGCCCTGCCCCGGCCCGGCTTCCTCGTCTCGACTTGGCCCTGGCGGGCGGCCGGATACCTGCTCAGCAGCGCACCGGCCGGCAGCGTGGTGCTCGGGCTGCTGCTCGTCGGCGTGGCGGTGGGCGGCGCCCTCGCGGTGTTCCTCGTCGGGCTGCCGCTGCTCGCGCTGCTGGTGTTCTCCGGGCTGCCGGTCGCCGCGCTGGAACGCCGCAGGCTTCGGCTGGTCGACCGCAGGCCGGCCCCCACGCCGCACGCCGACCCCGCGGAACCAGGGCTCCCCGCCTGGGCCCGCACCCGTCTGCGGGAGCCCGCGACCTGGCGGGAGCTCGGCCACACACTGGCGTTCGCGACGCTGCTCTGGCCGCTGGACCTGCTGGCCGCCGTCTTCGCGCTCGGCGTGCCTCTGGCGCTGATCGGCACACCGGTGCTGATGGCGACGGTGGGCGGTGGCGAGGAGGTACGGGTGCTCAAGACCTGGCTCGCGACGTCCTGGCCGGAGGCGTTCGCCGCCGCCGCGGCGGGAGTGCCGCTGCTCGCCGTCGGCGGCTACGTCCTCGGACTGGTGGCCTGGGGGCGCGCCGAGCTCACCCGGATGCTGGTCGCCCCGCCCGAGGAACCGCGGCAGCGGGTCGAGGAACTCGTACGCTCCCGGGCCCGGTTGGTGGACGCCTTCGAGGCGGAACGGCGCCGTATCGAACGCGATCTGCACGACGGTGCCCAGCAGCGCCTGGTCGCACTCACCATGACCCTCGGCCTCGCCCGTCTCGACGCCCCGCCGGGGCCGCTCGCCGACCGGCTCGCCACCGCCCACGACGAGGCGGGGAAGGCCCTCGAGGAACTGCGTGAGCTGATCCGGGGCATCCACCCGAAGGTGCTCGCCGACCACGGCCTCGCCGCCGCCGTCGCCGACGCGGCGGACCGGTCGGCCGTCCCCGTGGACGTCCCGCTCGATCTGCCCGGCCGGCTCACCGAAGCCGTCGAGTCCGCCGGGTACTTCGTCGTCCGCGAGGCGCTGGCGAACATCGGCAAGCACAGCGGGGCCACCCGCGCCGCAGTGGCCGGCCGGTACGAGGACGGGCTCCTGGCCATCGAGGTGCGGGACGACGGCCGGGGCGGCGCCGACGCGGCCATGGGCAGCGGGCTGACCGGGCTCGCCGACCGGGTGTCGGTGCTCGATGGCAGAATCTCCGTGTCCAGCCCGCCAGGCGGACCGACCCTGCTGCGTGTGGAGATCCCTTGCGAGTGGACCGAGCGCTTCGCGTAGTTCTGGCCGAGGACAGTGTGCTGCTGCGCGAAGGGCTGATCGCGCTGCTCGGCCGCTTCGGCCACGAGGCCGTCGCAGCGGTCGGCGACGCCGACGCCCTGACCGCCGCGGTCGCGGAGCACTCGCCGGACATCGTCGTCACCGATGTGCGGATGCCGCCCGGATTCCAGGACGAGGGCATGCGGGCGGCGGTCCGGCTCCGCGCGGAGCGGCCGTCGCTCCCGGTACTCGTCCTCAGCCAGTACGTCCAGCGCACGTACGCCTCCGAACTCCTCGACTCGGGGGACGGCGCGGGCGTGGGCTATCTGCTGAAGGACCGGGTGGGCCAGGTCGAGGAGTTCCATGCCGCGCTCCAGGACGTCGCCGCGGGCGGCACCGTCGTCGACCCGGAGGTGGTGCGGCAGCTGATCCGCCGCCGCCGCGATCCGCTGGAGCGTCTGACGCCGCGTGAGCGGGAGGTGCTGGGCCTGGTGGCGGAGGGGAAGTCCAACAACGCGATCGCCCGCCAACTGGTCGTCTCGGAGGCGGCGGTGGGCAAGCACATCGGCTCCATTCTCGCCAAGCTGGACCTGCCACCGGCGGACGAGACCCACCGCCGGGTCCTCGCCGTGCTGACCTATCTGCGGGCCTGACCCGCGCACCGGCCGCGCACGGGCCGGCACACGGCCCCCGCCGGGGACCGCCCGGCTCGTCAGACCGTGAGCTCGCCGAGGACGTGCCGCGCGATCGTCGCCATCACCGGGTTCGTCTCCCGGTAGTGGCGCAGCTCCATCAGCGCGATCGACAGGGCCCAGCCCCGCCCCCGCGCCCAGGTGGCGTCGTCGACGCCCAGCACGTCGCGGAAGACGTCACGTGCCGTGTCGGGGAGCACGTACCACGCGGGCAGCAGGTCGACGGCGGGCTCACCGAGGCCCAGGCAGCCGAAGTCGATGACCGCTGCCGAGCCCGCCCCCGTCCAGCAGCAGGTTGCCGGGCTGGAGGTCGGCGTGGATCCACACGGCCGGGCCCTGCCAGGAGGGCGCCGCGAGAGCCGCCCGCCACACCGTCAGCGCCCGGTCGGCGTCGACCTCTCCGGCGAGCTCCGCAATCGCCTCGCGCGTTGCGGCGTCCCGCGAGGCGAGCGGTTCACTGCGGTACGAGAGGGGCCCGCCGGTCGGGTCGACACGGTGCAGCGCCGCGGCGAACTCCGCGAGCTCCCGCGCGAGCCGCACCGGCTCCGCGTTCCGTCCCACCGCCGGATTCTCGCCCTCGAGCCACCGGCGGGCACGCCATGGACGCGCACGGCGACAGTCTTGAGCTCGACGCGGCCGGCGAACTGCCGCTGAGGCTGCGCGTCGCCCCCTGGTGCCAGCCCGGCCCCGACGCCGACGCGCTGCACGCGCTGGTCGAACAGCAGGGGGCGGGCGGGGCGCTGTGGCGGACCGAGGGCGTCAAGCTCTTCATGGACGGCACCATCGACAACGGCACGGCCTGGCTGGAACGGCCCGACTGCCACGGCGAGTCGGCGCACGCCTTCTGGCCCGACCCCGAGGCGTACACGCGCGTCATCGGGGAACTCCACCGGGCCGGCGTGCCGACCGCGCCCCACGCCATCGGCGACGCGGCCGTACGGCACGTCCTCGACTCCGTCGAGAAGGCCCGGACCGCCGGGGGACCCGGGGTGCGGCACCGTGTCGAGCACATCGAGACCGTGCCCGACGACACCCTGCGCCGCTTCGCCGAACTCGGTGTCGTCGCCTCGATGCAGCCCACCCACTGCTGCGACTTCACCCGCGCCGACCACACCGACAACTGGTCGCGCCGCCTCGGCGAGGAGCGCGCCGCGCGTGCCTGGCGCTGCCGCGACCTGTGGGAGTCCGGTGCCACCGTGGTCCTCGGCTCCGACTGGCCCATCGCTCCCCACCCGCCGCTGGGTGTCATGGCCGGCGCCCGTCACCGCCGCCCCAGCCGTGACCTCAGCCGGCCGCCGCACGGCCCGGAACAGGCGCTCACCGCGCTGCAGGCGCTGCAGGCCATGACCGTGAACGCCGCGCGCGCCGCGGGCGAGGAGCGCGAGGCGGGCCGGATCGCCGTCGGGCACCGCGCCGATCTGACGGTCCTCGCCGGAGACCCGCTGACCACCCCCGCAACCGACCTGGCGGACCTGCCCGTACCGCTCACCGTGCTCGACGGACGTCCCACCCATCGCGACGCGAGCCTGTGAGCTTCGTCCGCCCCCGGCCCGGCCGACACCGGGCCGGGGGTGTCCGGGCATGACCTCTCAGCGGTCATGTACTAGAGTTATCTCGACATCGAGATATCTGCCGAAGGCGTACCGCAAGCCGCCAATCGGTAAGGGTTACCTAACTAAGCCTTACCTTAGCGGATCGGCGAGCAGCCGTGGCGGCAGCATTGAGGTAGTACGCGCACATTGATGAAGGAGACTGTCGTGTCGGCGAACAGCTTCGACGCCCGCAGCACGCTGCGCGTGGGCGACGAGTCGTACGAGATCTTCAGGCTGGACAAGGTCGAGGGCGCCGCGCGCCTCCCCTACAGCCTCAAGATCCTGCTGGAGAACCTGCTCCGTACCGAGGACGGCGCGAACATCACCGCCGACCACATCCGGGCGCTCGGCGGCTGGGACTCCCAGGCGCAGCCCAGCCAGGAGATCCAGTTCACGCCGGCCCGCGTGATCATGCAGGACTTCACCGGTGTTCCCTGTGTCGTCGACCTCGCCACCATGCGCGAGGCCGTCAAGGAGCTCGGCGGCGACCCGGCGAAGATCAACCCGCTGGCCCCGGCCGAGCTGGTCATCGACCACTCCGTCATCGCCGACAAGTTCGGCACCGCGGAAGCCTTCGGCCAGAACGTGGAGCTGGAGTACGGCCGCAACAAGGAGCGCTACCAGTTCCTGCGCTGGGGTCAGACCGCTTTCGACGAGTTCAAGGTCGTCCCGCCCGGCACCGGCATCGTCCACCAGGTGAACATCGAGCACCTGGCCCGTACCGTCATGGTCCGGAACGGCCAGGCGTACCCCGACACCCTCGTCGGCACCGACTCGCACACCACCATGGTCAACGGCCTCGGTGTGCTCGGCTGGGGCGTCGGTGGCATCGAGGCCGAGGCCGCGATGCTCGGCCAGCCGGTCTCCATGCTCATCCCGCGCGTCGTCGGCTTCAAGCTGACCGGTGAGCTCAAGCCCGGCACCACCGCGACCGACCTGGTCCTCACGATCACCGAGATGCTGCGCAAGCACGGCGTCGTCGGCAAGTTCGTCGAGTTCTACGGCGAGGGTGTGGCGGCGACGAGCCTTGCCAACCGCGCCACCATCGGCAACATGTCGCCGGAGTTCGGCTCCACCGCCGCCATCTTCCCCGTAGACGGCGAGACGCTGAACTACCTGAAGCTCACCGGTCGCAGCGAGCAGCAGGTCGCGCTGGTCGAGGCGTACGCCAAGGAGCAGGGCCTCTGGCTCGACCCGGCCGCCGAGCCGGACTTCTCCGAGAAGCTGGAGCTCGACCTCTCCACGGTCGTCCCGTCCATCGCCGGCCCGAAGCGCCCGCAGGACCGCATCGTCCTCGCGAACGCCGCGGAGCAGTTCGCCGTGGACGTCCGCAACTACGTGACGGACGACATGGAGGCGAGCAAGGAGTCCTTCCCGGCCTCCGACGCTCCCGCGAACACGCCGAACGGTGGACCGTCGAAGCCGGTCACCGTGACGGCCCCCGACGGCTCGACCTACGAGATCGACCACGGCGCCGTCACCGTCGCCGCGATCACCTCCTGCACCAACACCTCGAACCCGTACGTCATGGTCGCCGCCGCACTGGTGGCCAAGAAGGCGGTCGAGAAGGGCCTGACCCGCAAGCCGTGGGTCAAGACCACCCTCGCCCCGGGCTCGAAGGTCGTCACCGACTACTTCGACAAGGCGGGCCTGACCCCGTACCTCGACAAGGTCGGCTTCAACCTCGTCGGTTACGGCTGCACCACCTGCATCGGCAACTCCGGCCCGCTGCCGGACGAGGTCTCCAAGGCCGTCAACGAGCACGACCTGGCCGTCACCTCGGTGCTCTCCGGAAACCGGAACTTCGAGGGCCGGATCAACCCGGACGTCAAGATGAACTACCTGGCGTCGCCGCCGCTGGTCGTCGCGTACGCCCTCGCCGGTTCGATGAAGGTGGACATCACCAAGGACGCGCTCGGCACCGACACCGAGGGCAAGCCGGTCTACCTCCAGGACATCTGGCCGACCGAGGCCGAGGTCAACGACGTCGTCGCCAATGCCATCGGCGAGGACATGTTCAACAAGTCCTACTCCGACGTCTTCGCGGGCGACGCCCAGTGGCAGGCCCTGTCGATCCCGACCGGCAACACCTTCGAGTGGGACCCGCAGTCGACCTACGTGCGCAAGCCCCCTTACTTCGAGGGCATGACGATGGAGACCACCCCGGTCTCCGACATCGAGGGCGCGCGCGTGCTCGCCAAGCTGGGCGACTCGGTCACCACCGACCACATCTCCCCGGCCGGTGCGATCAAGGCCGACACCCCGGCCGGCAAGTACCTCACGGAGCACGGCGTCGAGCGCCGCGACTTCAACAGCTACGGCTCGCGCCGCGGCAACCACGAGGTCATGATCCGCGGTACGTTCGCCAACATCCGCCTGCGCAACCAGATCGCGCCGGGCACCGAGGGCGGCTTCACCCGCGACTTCACCCAGGCGGACGGCCCGGTGTCGTTCATCTACGACGCCTCGCAGAACTACCAGGCCGCCGGCACCCCGCTGGTGATCCTGGCGGGCAAGGAGTACGGCTCCGGCTCGTCCCGCGACTGGGCCGCCAAGGGCACCGCGCTCCTCGGCGTCAAGGCCGTCATCGCCGAGTCGTACGAGCGCATCCACCGCTCGAACCTCATCGGCATGGGCGTCCTGCCGCTGCAGTTCCCGGAGGGCGGCTCGGCCGAGTCCCTCGGCCTGACCGGTGAGGAGACCTTCTCCATCTCCGGTGTCACCGAGCTGAACGACGGCACCACGCCGCGCACGGTCAAGGTCACCACCGACACCGGTGTGGAGTTCGACGCGGTCGTCCGCATCGACACCCCCGGCGAGGCCGACTACTACCGCAACGGCGGCATCATGCAGTACGTGCTGCGGAGCCTCATCCGCGGATAAGCACAGCCGCGGCCGACGGCCGGGCGCAACGCGAAGGGGCCGTACTCCCGGCAAGGGAGTGCGGCCCCTTCGGCGTGGCCGGCGGCCGGGTGCGGCGCGTCAGAACCGGTCGTGCCGGACGGCGGTGACGAAGGCGTCCCAGCCCGCCCGGCGGAAGAACAGGGCGGGCCCGTCGGGCACCTTGCTGTCCCGCACCGGCAGCACACCGGGGAACCCGTCCGCGACCTCGACGCAGCTGCCGCCGGTTCCGTCGCTGTAGGACGACTTCCGCCAGACCGCCTGACTCAGATCCTGTGTGGGGCTCATGGGTTCTCGTAGTCCTTCGCCATCGATGCGAGCAACTCCAGGGTCGCCGCCGGTGACAGGGCGGCGGCCCTGGCGAGATCGTATGCCCGTGCGCTGTGCTCGACCAGGGCCGGATTCTCGATCAGCTGTCCGCTGCCCGCACCCTCGGTGTAGACGACGGCGGGGGAGTCGGCGAAGGTCATGACGGAGAGCATGCTTGCGATGAACGCCTCCGCCATGGCGGAGAAGGGCAGCACCTGGATCACCATCCGCTCCCGCCGGGCCAGTTCGGCCAGACGCAGGAGCTGGCGGCGTATCACCTCGGGGCCGCCCATCGGCGCCCGCAGCACCGCTTCGTGCAGGATGGCCCAGAGCACGGGCGGGTCGGAGCCGTCCAGGATGCGCTGCCGGTCCATCCGCGCACGGACCAGATCCTCCACATGCTCCTGGGGAGCGAACGGGTTCGCGGTGCGGGTGATGGCCCGGGCGTACTCCTCCGTCTGCAGCAGGCCCGGCACCAGGACGGGGGCGTACTCGCAGATGGTTCCGGCGAGGCGCTCCAACTCCGCCGCGTCCGCGAAGTAGTCCGCCACGTTCGTTTTCCTGGCGAGGCGGCACAGCCGTTGGAGGTGCTCCCCGCTGCCCAGCAACTGGTCGAACATCTGGGAGAGTTCCAGCTGCGGTCTGCGCGACGCCGCCTCGAACTGCCCGACGTACGAGCCCGAGCAGAAGGCCCGCTCCCCGAGCTGCTCCTGGGACAGCTCGGCGCGCTCGCGCAGCCGGCGCAGCTCCGCGCCGTAGAAGGCCCGCGGGTTGTGGTAGGGATCCAGTTCCTTCGGCCGGGACATGGGAGCGAGCGTAGCCAGCCGGTAGCGCGGCGTACGCGTCTCGGTGAAAGCCGACCCGAGTGGGTGACACCGGCTCTGCCGACGAACGCTGGGACCGCACTCCTCGGAAGGAGTGCGGTCCCCGGTCGGGCTGCGCCCGGTCGGAAGGGCCGGAATCGCCGCGGACGCCGCCGTCAGCCGATCAGCTCGACCTCCGCGAGCGTCGCCTCACCGGTGGCGACCAGCCGGTAGTGCTCGTAGGAACCCGGTTCGTCGATGCCGAAGACGCGCGTCTGCCGGTCCCAGTCAAAGGACTCGTCCGACCGCTCGTCCAGGTCCGTCCACGACGTCCCGTCGGCGGAGCCCTGCAGCACCCAGCCCGAGGGAGCCTTGTCCTTCGCGGCCGAGGTGAGCGTGTACTGCACGGCCTTCGCCGCCTGGCCGACCGGCAGGTCGAGCGAGGTGAACGCGGCAGACGTGCCCGAGGTGTTGTCGAACAGCGGGCCGCCCGCGGGAAGCACGTCGCGGCGCGGCGAGGGCGCCTTGTCGTCCTGGGTGATGGAGACCGGGGCGGCGTTCTCGCCCGTTCCCCAGGTGGACGGCTCCGGGCCCATGTCGAACTGCAGCGTGCCGCCCTCGGCGATCACGTCGTGCGGCAGGGAGGTGGAGTCCCACTTCTTGCCGTTGACCTTCAGACCCTGCACGTAGATGTTCTCCGCGCTGTTCTTCGTGGCCTTCACGACCAGTTCGCGGCCGTTCTCCAGGTGCACGGTCGCCTTGGTGAACAGCGGGGAGCCGATGGTGTACTCGCCGCTGCCCATGACCAGCGGGTAGAAGCCGAGTGCGGAGAAGAGGTACCAGGCCGACTGCTCGCCGTTGTCCTCGTCGCCGTGGTAGCCCTGCCCGATCTCACTGCCGGTGTAGAGGCGGGAGAGGACCTCGCGGACCTTCTCCTGCGTCTTCCACGGCTGCGAGGCCGCGTTGTACATGTACGTGACGTGGTGGGCGACCTGGTTGGAGTGGCCGTACATGCCCATCCGCACGTCACGCGCCTCGGTCATCTCGTGGATGACGGAGCCGTACGAGCCGACGAACTCGGGGGACGCCGTCTCCGGCGTGGCGAAGTACGTGTCGAGCTTCTCGCCGAGGCCCGAGCGGCCGCCGTACAGGTTCGCCAGTCCGCGGGAGTCCTGTGGGGCGGTGAAGGCGTATCCCCACCCGTTGGTCTCGGTGTAGTCGTAACCCCACACCCGCGGGTCGTACTCGGAGCTCTTCACCCGCCAGTCGCCCTTCAGGTTCCGGCCCTGGAAGAAGCCGGCCTCGGAGTCGAAGAGGTTGACGTAGCCCCGGGCGCGGTTGCGGAAGTACTCCGACTCCTCCTTGTAGCGGGCCTTCTTCGTCTTCTTGTAGAGGGCCTCGCCCATCTCGGCGATGCCGTAGTCGTTGAGGTAGCCCTCCAGCGACCAGGACAGGCCCTCGTGGGTCGAGGTGGAGGCGTAGCCGAGGAACGGCGAGGTCTCCATGCCCTTGCGGCCCACACCGGACGACGGCGGCACGACGGTCGCGTTCTTCAGTGCGGCCTCGTAGGCGGCCTCCGCGTCGAAGTCGACGCCCTTGACGTACGCGTCGGCGAACGCGACGTCGGAGCTGGTACCGGTCATCAGGTCGGCGTAACCGGGGGAGGACCAGCGGGAGACCCAGCCGCCGTCCTTGTACTGCTGGACGAAGCCGTCGACCAGCTCGCCCGCCTTCTTCGGGGTGAGGAAGGAGTACGCGGGCCAGGTCGTGCGGTACGTGTCCCAGAAGCCGTTGTTGACGTACACCTTGCCGTCGACGATCTTCGCGCCGGTACGGGTCGGGGTGTCGGGGCCGGTCATCGGGGAGAACGGGCTCGCGTACCGGTACGTGGGCTTCCGCTTGGTGCCGGTGTTCTCGAAGCCCGAGTTCGGGTAGAGGTAGAGCCGGTAGAGGCTGGAGTAGAGCGTCACCAGCTGGTCGTGGGTCGCACCCTCGACCTCGATCCTGCCGAGGATGTCGTCCCAGGCGCCCTGCGCCTTGCCCCGGACCTTCTCGAAGCGGGTGCCGGCCGGGATCTCGTCGGCGAGGTTCTTCTTCGCCTGGTCCACGCCGATCAGCGACGTGGCTATCCGGAGGTTGACGGTCCTGTCCTCGCCCGCGTCGAAGCGGAGCCGGCCGGTGACGCCCTCGGAGGCCGAGTCCGTCACGGGCGCGTCGAAGACGCCGTACACGAACAGCCGCGTGGCGCCAGTGGAGAGGCCGCTCTTGACGTCCGAGTAGCCGGTGAAGGAGCTGGTCCGCGGGTCGAGGGTGAGGCCGGCCTCCTGGGTGACGTTGTCGAGGACGACGCTCGCGTCGTCACCCGGGTAGGTGAAGCGCATCATCGCCGCGTGGTCGGTCGGCGTCATCTCGGCCTTGAGGCCGTTCTCGAACGTGACCCCGTAGTAGTGCGGGCGGGCGGTCTCGTTCTCGTGCTTGAACGGCAGGGCCCTGGCCGTGCGCGAGGTGTCCGGGGTGCCGGCCGCCGCGGAGGGCATCACCTGGAAGGTCTGGCGGTCGCCCATCCAGGGGCTCGGCTCGTGGCTGGTGCTGAACGCCTGCACGGTGGGGAGGTTGTCCGCGTTGTTGCCGCGGGCGTACTCGTACAGCCAGCTGCGGGACCCGGCGTTGGTGACCGGCGTCCAGAAGTTGAAGCCGTGCGGGACGGCGGTGGCGGGGAAGGTGTTGCCCCGGGAGAACGAACCGCTGGAGTTGGTGCCGCGGGTCGTGGACGCGTAGTCGGAGAGGTGCGCGAGCCGCTTCTCGGGCGCCGCGGGCGCGATCGTGATGTCGTCGATCCAGCCCTGGAACTTGGCCGGGCCCTTGGGGGAGTCGTACGCCACCAGGACCCGGTCGACGGTCCTGCCCGCGGCGACCGTGCCGATGCCGGAGGCGACGGCGTTCCACTGGTTGACGTACAGCCGCTTGGCGGCGCCCTGGCCCTGGGGGGTCAGCCGACCGCCGTGCGAGTCGGTGGCCTTCAGCTCGCTCAGGTACGTGCCGTCGGTGAAGGCGAGGTCGACCGAGACATTGGTCGCCGGGTAGTTCAGATCCGTCTCCGCCATCGCGGGGAAGATCTTGTAGGACAGTTCGGTGTCGCGCTCGACATCGATATCGACGTCGAAGACCTTGTTGTACGAATAGGCACGGCCGTCCGGCTGGTGCGTGCCCGCGTACTTCAGGGCGCGCTTTCCGGTGAAGCCGGCGCCGGCCTTGGCGGTGGGGGAGCCGCTCGGGCCGCGGTCGACCTGGGTGCGCATGTCGTCGGGGACGGGCGCGTCGGTGTCCCCGTTCGAGAACTGCACGTCCGCCAGCTGGGTGATGCCGGACGCGCCGTTGTTCCTGGTGATCTCCAGGCGGTAGTGGGCGTAGGCCGTGACCTCCGAGGGGTCACCGATGTCGAACGTCCTGGTCTCGAAGCGTTTGGCGAAGGTCTCGCCGGAGCGCGTGTCGAGGACCGTCCAGTTCTCGCCGTCCGCGGATCCCTTGAGGGTCCAGTCCCTCGGGTCGCGGCCCGCGAAGTCGTTGGCCGATGTCAGGGCGTAGGTGGCGACCTTGACCGGCTCGGCCATGTCGAACTCGATCCAGGCGGTCGGTTCGAACGCCAGCCATTTGCTGCTGGGCAGCAGGTCGACCAGATTCTCCTTGGTCTCACCCGCGCCGGTGTTCTCGTCGCTGGCCCGCAGCTCGATCACCTTGTCGGTGACATTGCCCGGAATACCGCCGGCGAAGCCTCCGTCGACGCCGGACGACCGCTTCTTTCCGCCCGCGTCGACTTCAACGGTATTGCGCCAGTCCGGCTGGGCTTCGTCCGATTCGAACGACGACCGGAATTCCCGGTCGGCCGCCGACGGTTGCCCGGGCCGGAAGGGGAGGGCGGTGGCGGCGGAGGGAGCCGTCAACACCAGCATGGAAGCGGTCACCACCAGGGTGACTGCGTTGATCTGTCGGTGCCGGGGTCTGGTTCTGGGCTGCATCCCGGATCTTCCTCCAGGGGGAAGTCGCGTTGGACAACGTTGTCAGGCGCGAGGCGCAGGCTCCAGTAGGGAGGTAAGTGCCATACGGTGTCAAGGGTGTTGGCGCGGCGAGCCTGCCGGAATCAGGCGTTCCGCGAAGAATGCCGTGGCAGCCGGGGTGATTTCGGGGCTTCTTGGTCCGCGAGGTCTCAACTCGGGAAAGATGGTCGCCCAACCTTGCATTTGATCTTGCTCACTTGACGGGAAGTGGACTATACCTGTCGGCGTCCGCATAGCTGTCTACTGAGGCGGCGGACCAGGGGGGACGAGGACGACGGCCACGTGCGCCACACGCGATCGCCGGCCACACAGCCGTTCCCGCTGTCAGACGTGCACGACCCGAGCTTCGACTTGAGTTTCCCCCACGGGAAAACACAGCAACTGACTGCGGTGGCGGGGCCCTTCGCCTGAGGCGAGACGGACGGGTGACCGGTACACCGCCTGAGTCCTGGAGAAGGCGAGGACTTGAGCATGGGATCCACCTCCGCCCACGACAACGAGGGCGTCGGCCGTCGCGATCTGATCAAGCGTTCTGCCGCGCTCGGCCTGCTCACGATTCCTACGATGAGCTTCCTTTCCGCCTGTGCCACCGGAGGCGGCGGCAGCGACAAGGAGACCAAGGCCCCCGTCGGCGAGAAGTCCGAGAAGAACCCGCTCGGCGTGAAGCAGGGCACCCCGCTCGAGGCCTTCATCTTCAAGGGCGGCCTCGGCGACCAGTACGCCAAGGACGCCGAGGCCGACTACAAGGCCACCTACGGCGCCGAGGTCAAGCACACCGGCACCCAGCAGGTCGGCCCCAAGCTGACCCCGCGCTTCGCGGGCGGCAACCCGCCGGACGTCATCGACAACTCCGGCGCCGACCACCTCAACATGAACCAGCTCTCCACCCAGGGCCAGCTCCAGGACCTGACCGTGCTGCTGGACGCCCCCTCGATGGACGACCCGGCCAAGAAGGTGCGGGACACGATCCACCCGAGCACCATCGAGAAGGGCAAGCACGGCGACAAGTTCGACGTGCTCTACTACGCCTTCACCATCTACGGCACCTGGTACTCCCAGAAGCTGCTCGACGACAAGGGCTGGGCCTACCCGAAGTCCCTCGACGAGATGGTGGGGCTCTGCGGCGAGATCAAGAAGGCCGGCATCGCCCCCTGGACGTACCCCGGCAAGTATCCGTACTACGTGCACTTCAACCTCTTCGCCCAGATCGCCAAGATCGGCGGCATGGAGAAGTGGATCGCCATCGACAACCTGGAGCCGAACGCCTGGACCTCCAACGACGCGGTCAAGGAGGTCATCGAGCACTACGAGGAGCTCGCCGCCAAGAAGTACTTCCTCGAGGGCAGCCAGGGCCTGACCCACATCCAGTCCCAGACCGCGTGGAACAAGGGCAAGGCCGTCTTCCTCCCGAACGGCTCCTGGGTCGAGAACGAGTCCGCCCCCACCACGCCCAAGGACTTCGGCATGTCGGTCGGCGCGCTCTTCGACGGCACCGGCGACAAGATGCCCCACGGCACCCTGCGCGGCGAGCCCAGCGAGCCGTACATCGTCGCCTCCAAGGGCAAGAACCCGGTCGGCGGCATGGAGCTCCTGCGCATCATGCTCTCCAAGAAGCACGCGCAGAACTTCGCCACCAAGGTCAAGTCCCTGACCTGCGTCATGGACGCCACCGAGGGCATGACCCTCTCGCCCGGTCTGGCCTCGGCCAGCAAGGTCTTCGGGGAGGCGGGCGACAACCTGATCAGCCTCCAGCTGCAGGAGTGGTACCCGGCGCTGACCGATGAGAAGATCGGCGGCCTCACCGGCCAGCTGCTCACCGGTGAGCTGAAGGCCGCCGACTGGATCAAGAAGACCCAGGCGGAGGCCGACAGGGTCGCCAAGGACGACTCGGTGACCAAGTTCAAGCGCACCGCCTGACCTGACCAGTTCGGCTTTCGAGGGAAGGGCCGGGAAGCAACAGTGCAACACGGCAAGTACCGATTCATCGTGGGCTTCCTGGCCCTGCCCCTGATCATCTACGCGATCTTCGTCATCTCACCGTTCGTCCAGGCGTTCCAGATCTCGATGACCGACTGGTCCGGACTCGTGGGAACCGCCGAGTTCGTCGGCCTGGAGAACTTCCAGCGGCTCTGGGACAACGACGACTTCTGGAACGCCCTGCGTCACAACGTCTACATGCTGGCGCTCGTCCCCGTCGTCACCCTCGGCCTCGGACTGTTCTTCGCCTTCATGCTCAACGTCGGCGGAAAACGCCGGAAGAACGAAGTCATCACCGGTGTGGCCGGCTCGAAGACGTACAAGTTCGTCTTCTTCTTCCCGCAGGTCATCTCCATCGCGATCATCGCCGTCATCTGGTTCAACATCTACAACCCCGACCCGCAGGACGGAATGCTCAACTCCCTCCTCGGCGCGATCGGACTGGACGGCCTGCAGAACGCCTGGCTGGGCGAGAAGAGCCTCGCGCTCTGGTGCATCAGCGCCGTCATGGTGTGGGGACACGTCGGCTTCTTCGTCGTCCTCTTCTCCGCGGCCATGGCCTCCGTCCCGCGGGACATCTACGAAGCGGCGCTGCTGGACGGCGCCAACCGCTTCCACACCTTCTTCCGGATCACCCTCCCGCTGCTGTGGGACACCGTCCAGACCGGCTGGGTGTACATGGGCATCATCGCGCTGGACGCCTTCGCCCTGGTCCAGATCATGTCGGTGAACATGGGAGGCCCCGACGGCGCCACGGACGTCATGCCGCTGCGGCTGTATCTGACGGCCTTCCGCGACAGCCAGTTCGGCTACGCCTCCGCCATGGGCGTCGCGATGCTCATTGTCACGATGACCTTCGCAGTGCTCACCATGCGCTTCGCGCGGCGTGAGCGGATCGAGTACTAGGGGTAGCGCGGATGACGACCGAAGAGATCGAGACGGTGGCCAAGCAGGACCCGCCCGCCGATCCCCAGGCGGCCCCGCCGCCCGCCAGGAACGGCTCCTCCGAAGGCGGGGTGCTCAACGTCTTCTCCCACGGCATCCTGATCCTCTGGGGCTTTATGGTCGGCGTCCCGCTGCTGTGGGTGGCGTGGAGCGCCTTCAAGGACAGCAGCGGCATCCTCACCGACCCCTGGGGCCTGCCGACGGTCCTGCACTGGGAGAACTGGTCCAACGCGTGGGAGGACGCGAACATGGGCCAGTACTTCATCAACACCGCCATCATCGTGGGCGGTTCCGTCATCGGCACGATGGTCCTCGGCTCGATGGCCGCGTACGTGCTGGCCCGCTTCGAGTTCCCGGGCAACCGGTTCATCTACTACCTGTTCGTGGCCGGCATGTCCTTCCCGGTCTTCATGCTGGTCATCCCGCTCTTCTTCGTCATGCGGGACTTCCCCGGCAGCTCGCTGCTCGCGACGTACCACGGACTGATCCTGGTGTACATCGCCTACTCGCTGCCGTTCACGGTCTTCTTCATGACCTCCTTCTTCCGCACGCTCCCCGTGTCGATCGCCGAGGCGGCGCTGATCGACGGCGCGTCACACAGCCGGACGTTCTTCCAGGTGATGCTGCCCATGGCCAAGCCGGGCCTGATCAGCATCGGCATCTTCAACTTCCTGGGCCAGTGGAACCAGTACCTGCTGCCGATGGTGCTCAACCAGCAGGAGGACAAGTACGTCCTGACCCAGGGCCTGGCGACGCTCGCGCTGCAGCAGGGCTACGAGAACGACTGGGGAGCGCTGATGGCAGGCATGATGATCGCGATGCTCCCGGTGCTCGTGGTCTACGCGATCTTCCAACGCCAGGTCCAGTCGGGCCTCACGGCGGGCGCCCTCAAGTAACACCCCCGGCCCGGTCCACGCTCCCGGGCGTGGCCGGGCCCGCGTGCTTCTCGGGCGTGGCCCGGTCCGTCTCGTGTGGCGCCCGGGTGCCGCTCCGGGGGCATGTCCGGGACTGCTTTCCCGTACCTGCCCCGCCCTGACTCACGACGCTTTACGTCCCGAACACGCCCCCTGCGCGTCCCCCTGCCCCCGGGCCGACGCCGTCGCTCCCGCCGGTGGAAAGGGCCCCTTCGCGAAACCGGGGCTCCGCCCCAGCCCCCGGGACGGGGACCTCGGCGTGCATGGGGACTCTCTCGAGGGGCCTCCGCGACCCGAGATGCGGAGCTGTTCCCCGCACGGGGACCGTGCCCTGTCGGGCTCCGGCTCCAGCCTCCGTATGCGGGGCGGCCCGGGGGACCTGTCCTGACGCGCTCCGCCGCAGGCCCCCGGGACGGGGAGCGGCCCCGCGCACGGAGGCCTGCGACCCGGCGGAAGGGGCACCGGCCGGTGAGGCGACCACCGGCGGGAGGGGGCGGGGTCGGAGGAGTGGGGTGCCCGGACGTAAGGCGTCGTGAGACAGGGCGAGGCAGGTACGGGAAAGCAGTCCGGGTGCCGCGCTCCGGAGGCCCCGTCCCCGGCCCGGCCCCGGACCCGGCCACGCCCGCCGAGGGCGTAACGCCCCGACCGGACCCGCCCCGGACCCGGGCCGCGCCCGGCAAGGCGTAGCGCCCCGGCCCCGCCCCGGACCCGGGCCGCGCCCGGCAAGGGGTAGCGCCCCGGCCCCGCCGCGCCCGCAGGCGCGCCGCGCCCCGTACCCGGAAAGGCCGCTCGCCCGAGGGCCGGGCCTGCTCAAGGTCTTGACGGGATAAGCCCCAAAAGGTTGAACTCAGAGTTCACAAGTTGGAGAGACGCCGGGGCAGACATCGCGCCGCCCCGGCCGGGGGCGGTCGTCGCGCCGCCCACCGGGGGCAGGAGTGGATGAGTCAATGGAGACTCCGGGATCGCAGACATCTCTGCACCGGGCCAATCTCGAGCGCGTCGTGCGTGCCGTCCGCATGGCGGGCTCGCTGACGCAGGCGGAGATCGCGAGGAGCACCGGCCTCTCCGCGGCCACCGTCTCCAACATCGTCCGCGAGCTGAAGGACGGCGGCACCGTCGAGGTGACCCCCACCTCGGCGGGCGGCCGCAGGGCCCGCAGCGTCTCGCTCAGCGGCGACGCCGGCATCGTGATCGGCGTCGATTTCGGCCATACCCACCTGCGCGTGGCCGTCGGCAACCTCGCTCAGCAGGTGCTCGCGGAGGAGGCGGAGCCGCTTGACGTAGACGCGTCGTCCGAGGAGGGCTTCGGCCGGGCGGAGGCGCTGGTCAACCGGCTGATCGAGGCGACGGGGATCGCCCCGGGCAAGGTGGTGGGCGTGGGGCTCGGTGTGCCGGGCCCCATCGACGTGGAGTCGGGCACGCTGGGTTCCACGGCCATCCTTCCGGGCTGGAAGGGCATCAACCCCAGCGAGGAGCTGTCGGCCCGCCTGGGCGTGCCGGTCCACGTGGACAACGACGCGAACCTCGGCGCGCTGGGCGAGCTGGTGTGGGGCAGCGGCCGCGGGGTCAAGGACCTGGCGTACATCAAGGTGGCCAGCGGTGTCGGCGCCGGCCTCGTCATAGACGGTCAGATCTACCGGGGCCCCGGCGGTACGGCCGGGGAGATCGGGCACATCACGCTGGACGAGTCGGGCCCGGTCTGCCGGTGCGGCAACCGCGGCTGTCTGGAGACGTTCGCCGCGGCGCGGTACGTGCTGCCGCTGCTGCAGCCGAGCCACGGCGCCGAGCTGACCATGGAGCGGGTGGTACAGCTCGCCCGTGAGGGCGACCCGGGCTGCCGCCGTGTCGTGGCCGACGTGGGCCGTCACATCGGCAGCGGCGTGGCGAATCTGTGCAACCTCCTCAATCCCAGCCGGGTGGTGCTCGGCGGGGATCTGGCGGAGGCTGGAGAGTTGGTACTGGGGCCGATCCGCGAGTCCGTCTCCCGTTACGCCATTCCCAGTGCGGCGAGGCAGCTCTCGGTGGCTCCGGGGGCTCTCGGCGGCCGTGCCGAAGTGCTCGGCGCGCTGGCCCTGGTGCTCAGCGAAATGGGTGATTCAACGCTTTTGCAGGGATCTGACGGCGCGCTGCCGGTCGGAGCGCCCGCCTTCACTTAGATAACGAATGGCACCGTTGTCATCTCGTTAAGGATTTACTCCTTGACGCTGACGACGGGGGCGAGTTGACTTCCAGCCACCTCGGCCGCAGCGACGCGGCCTCGTCAGGGAGGTTTCTCATCGTGAACGCACATCTGCGTCGTGCCGCTGTTGCTGTCGCTGCCTCTGCGATGGCCGTATCGCTGGCCGCCTGTGGTCAGGCCGGCGACTCGGGCGAAAGCACGAGCGAGTCGAGCCCCAAGAAGGGCGACGACATCACGATCGGCCTGCTCCTTCCGGAGAACCAGACCGCTCGTTACGAGAAGTTCGACAAGCCGCTCATCGAGAAGAAGATCAGCGAGCTCACCAACGACAAGGCGAAGGTCGTCTACGCCAACGCCAAGCAGGACGCCACGCAGCAGTCCCAGCAGGTCGAGACGATGATCACCAACAAGGTCGACGCTCTGATCCTGGACGCCGTGGACTCCAAGGCCATCGCCAACAGCGTGAAGAAGGCCAAGGACGCCGGCATCCCGGTCGTCGCCTACGACCGCCTCGCCGAGGGCCCGATCGACGCCTACACCTCCTTCGACAACGAAGAGGTCGGCCGGGTGCAGGGCAAGGCCCTGCTGGAGGCCCTGGGCGACAAGGCCAAGGACGGCCAGATCGTCATGATGAACGGCTCCGTCACCGACCCGAACGCCGCGCTGTTCAAGAAGGGCGCCCACGCCGAGCTCGACGGCAAGGTCAACATCGGCAAGGAGTACGACACCAAGGAGTGGAAGCCGGAGAACGCCAACGCCAACATGGAGGCCGCGATCTCGGCCCTCGGCAAGGACAAGATCATCGGCGTCTACTCCGCGAACGACGGCATGGCGGGCGGCATCATCACCGCCCTCAAGGCCGCCGGCATCTCCCCGCTCCCGCCGGTCACCGGCCAGGACGCCGAGATCTCCGGCGTGCAGCGCATCGTCGCGGGTGAGCAGTTCATGAGCGTCTACAAGCCGTACGCCCCGGAGGCCGCCGCGGCCGCCGAGATGGCCGTGGCGCTCGCCAAGGGCGAGAAGCTCGACTCGATCGCCAAGTCCACGGTCGACAGCCCGACCACCCAGGACGTCCCGGCCGTGCTCGTCCCGGTGGTCTCGCTGACCCAGGACAACATCAAGGAGACCGTCGTCAAGGACGGCGTCTACACGGTCCAGGAGATCTGCACCGCGAAGCTCAAGGCCGCGTGTGACAAGCTCGGCCTGAAGTAGGTCCGGCTCGAGCTCGCCGGAGCCCCCGGGTCCGCCCGGGGCGCTCCGGCCGCTTGCCGGGACACGCGAGCTCCCGCCGCGGGGCCGATGTCCCGCCGGGGCGGTGACGTCCCGCATGAACCCTCCGGTGCCCCGCCCCTCCATCCAGCCCCCGCCGGGGGGCGGGGCACCGGACGGAACACTCGCCCGTTTCTTCATAGTTTCAACCCATACTGCTCAGCCTCCGCGCCGCCTCACCCCGGCGGTGCGGCATCCCCGCCGGTCAGGCGGCGAAGGAGATGGTTCACGTGTCCGCTACGCCCGTGTTGGCGTTGCGCGGGGTCTCCAAGCGGTTCGGTGCCGTCCAGGCGCTCACCGACGTAGAGCTTGAGGTCCACGCCGGTGAGGTGGTCGCACTCGTCGGCGACAACGGCGCCGGAAAGTCCACGCTGGTCAAGACGATCGCCGGCGTGCATCCCATCGATGAAGGCGCCATCGAATGGGAGGGCAGGGGCGTGTCGATCAACCGGCCGCACGACGCCCAGAGCCTCGGCATCGCGACCGTCTACCAGGACCTCGCGCTCTGCGACAACATCGACGTCGTCGGCAACCTCTACCTCGGCCGGGAGCTGCACAAGCGCGGTGTGCTCGACGAGGTCGAGATGGAACGCCGCGCCCTGGAGCTCCTCAAGACGCTCTCGATCCGGATCCCCAGTGTCCGTATCCCGATCGCCTCGCTCTCCGGCGGTCAGCGCCAGACCGTGGCCATCGCGCGTTCGATGCTCGGTGAGCCCAAGCTCGTCATCCTCGACGAGCCCACCGCCGCCCTCGGCGTCGAGCAGACCGCACAGGTGCTCGACCTGGTGGAGCGGCTGCGGGAGCGCGGCCACGCCGTGATCCTCATCAGCCACAACATGGCCGACGTCAAGGCCGTCGCCGACAAGGTCGCCGTCCTGCGGCTCGGTCGCAACAACGGGATCTTCGAGGTCAAGTCGACCTCGCAGGAAGAGATCATCTCCGCCATCACCGGTGCCACGGACAACGCCGTGACCCGCCGTGCGGCGCGCAACGCGGAGGTTCAGAAGTGACCACCGAAAAGACCTCCACCGCCGACGCGCCGGTCGTCAACCCGGACGCGGCGCACGACGCGCTCACGGCCGTCGACCCGCGGCTGCTCGTGCGCGAGCAGGGCGTCAAGGGCTACTGGTCGGAGTTCAAGCGGAAGATGCACGCCGGAGACCTGGGATCCATCCCGGTCGTCCTCGGCCTGGTCATCATCTCCATCATCTTCCAGAGCATGAACTCGCAGTTCCTCTCGGCGAAGAACCTCACCGACATCTCGGTGACGATGGTCGGCACCGGAATGATGGCCGTCGGCATCATCTTCGTGCTGCTCCTCGGCGAGATCGACCTGTCCGTCGGCGCCGTCAGCGGCGTCTCCGGCGCCCTCGCGGCCGTACTGAGCGTCAGCAACGGCATGAACGAGTGGTTCGCCGTACTCGTCGCCCTCGTCGGCGGTGCGATCATCGGCGCCCTGCACGGCTTCTTCTTCGCCAGGATCGGCGCCCCCGCCTTCGCCGTCACCCTGGCGGGCCTGCTGTTCTGGCAGGGGTTCATGCTCCAGATGCTCGGAGACACCGGCACGATCAACCTGGACTCGGAGGGCGTGGTCGGCCGGATGACCACGTACTTCTTCTCCGACATCGCGGCCGCCTACGGACTCGCCGCCGCCGCCGTGGCTGTGTTCTTCCTCTCGTCGTTCTTCGACAACCGTCGTCGTGACGCCGCGGGCGTGCCGTCGCGGCCGCTGTCCGACACGCTGCTGCGGACCGTGCTGCTCGCCGTCGTGGCCTTCGCGGCCGCGGCCGTCTTCAACCAGTACCGCGGTCTGCCGCTGGCTCTGGTGCTCTTCCTGGCAGCCCTGGTCATCACCGACTTCGTGCTCCGCCGTACCTCCTACGGGCGCAAGATCTTCGCCCTCGGCGGCAGCGTCGAGGCCTCGAGGCGTGCCGGTATCAACGTCACCGCCGTACGGATCTCCGTCTTCTCCATCGCGGGCTTCTTCGCGGCCGTCGGCGGTCTGTTCTGGGCCTCCAAGATCGCGGCGGCCAACCAGAGCGCCGGCGCAGGTGAGCTGCTGATGAACGTCATCGCGGCGGCCGTCATCGGCGGCACCAGCCTCTTCGGTGGCCGGGGCCGCACCTGGAACGCGCTGCTCGGTGCGATGGTGATCGTCTCGATCCAGTACGGCCTGGCGCTGGAAGGCATCAGGACCCCGGTCGTCTACATGATCACCGGTGGTGTTCTGCTGGCGACCGTGGTGATCGACTCGGTTACCCGTAAGACGCAGCGGACCGCAGGTCGCGCCTAGTACCACCCACCAGTGCCCGGCACCGCACCGCGGTGCCGGGCACTGCCGCGCGTACGTCATAGGCGTGACACAGAACGCACCGCCCTGTGACAGAGCGCGTGCGCGGAACATTAGACTCGGTCAATCGGCACGGCACGATCAGCTCGAATGCAAGGAGGCACGGTGACACAGCCGCGCGCAGCTCGTCCTGCAAGGGTGGTGGGCGACGGGGGGAACCTGCTATCCGGCATCAGGGGACCGCGTGACCTGGACCGGCTCGGCCCGGAGCAGTTGGAGCAGTTGGCCGCAGAGATCCGGACCTTCCTGGTGGACGCCGTCTCCAAGACCGGCGGACACCTGGGACCGAACCTCGGCGTGGTCGAGCTGACCATCGCCCTCCACCGGGTCTTCGAGTCCCCGAAGGACAAGGTCCTGTGGGACACGGGACACCAGAGTTACGTCCACAAGCTGCTGACCGGCCGCCAGGACTTCTCCAGGCTCAAGATGAAGGGCGGCCTCTCCGGCTACCCGTCACAGGCCGAGTCCCACCACGACGTCATCGAGAACTCGCACGCCTCCACCGTGCTCGGCTGGGCAGACGGCCTCGCCAAGGCCAACGAGGTGCTGGGGAAGCACGACCACGTCGTCGCCGTCATCGGTGACGGAGCCCTCACCGGCGGCATGGCCTGGGAGGCGCTCAACAACATCGCCGCCGCCAAGGACCGCCCGCTGGTCATCGTCGTCAACGACAACGAGCGCTCGTACGCCCCGACCATCGGCGGCCTCGCCAACCACCTGGCCACCCTGCGCACCACCGACGGCTACGAGCGCTTCCTCGCCCGCGGCAAGGACCTCCTCGAGCGCACCCCCGTCGTCGGCAAGCCGCTCTACGGCACCCTGCACGGCGCCAAGAAGGGCCTCAAGGACTTCATCGCCCCCCAGGGCATGTTCGAGGACCTCGGCCTGAAGTACGTCGGGCCCATCGACGGCCACGACATCGAGGCGCTCGAGTCGGCGCTCGCGCGCGCCAAGCGCTTCGGCGGCCCCGTCATAGTGCACTGCCTCACCGAGAAGGGCCGCGGCTACCAGCCCGCCCTGGCGGACGAGGCGGACCGCTTCCACGCCGTGGGCAAGATCCACCCCGACACCGGCCTGCCCATCTCCAGCTCCGGCCTCGACTGGACCTCCGTCTTCGGCGAGGAAATGGTCAAGCTCGGCAGGGAGCGCGAGGACATCGTCGCCATCACGGCCGCGATGCTCCAGCCCGTCGGCCTCGACAAGTTCGCCAAGACCTTCCCCGACCGGGTCTACGACGTCGGCATCGCCGAGCAGCACGGGGCGGTCTCCGCGGCCGGCCTGGCGACCGGTGGGGTGCACCCCGTCTTCGCCGTCTACGCCACCTTCCTCAACCGTGCCTTCGACCAGGTCCTCATGGACGTCGCCCTCCACAAGTGCGGTGTGACCTTCGTACTGGACCGGGCCGGTGTCACCGGCACCGACGGCGCCTCCCACAACGGCATGTGGGACATGTCGATCCTTCAGGTCGTTCCCGGCCTGCGGATCGCCGCCCCGCGCGACGCCGACCAGGTCCGCTCCCAGCTGCGCGAGGCCGTCGACGTCGACGACGCGCCGACCGTCGTGCGCTTCTCCAAGGGCGCCGTCGGACCCGCCGTCAAGGCCGTCGGCAAGGCGGGCGGCATGGACGTACTGCGCCGCGCCGAGGCCGAGCGGCCCGATGTGCTGCTCGTCTCGGTGGGCGCCCTCGCCCCGATGTGCCTGGAGATCGCCGGCCTGCTCGACGCCCAGGGCATCTCCACCACCGTCGTGGACCCGCGCTGGGTCAAGCCGGTCGACGAGGCGCTGCCTCCGCTCGCCGAGCAGCACCGGGTGGTCGTCACCGTCGAGGACAACAGCAGGGTCGGCGGCGTGGGCTCGACGATCGCCCAGGCGCTGCGCGACGCGGGAGTGGACGTGCCGCTGCGGGACTTCGGCATCCCGCCGCGCTTCCTCGACCACGCCTCCCGCAAGGAGGTCATGGCGGAGATCGGCCTCACCGCGCCGGACATCGCCCGCCAGGTCACCGGGCTGGTCTCCAAGCTCGACGGCCGCATCGACAGCGAGGCGGTCGAACCCGCCCGCGACTGACCGTCCCCGCGCCCTGCGTGAAAGAGCCGGGCGTGTGAGCGACCACCGGCATCGGGCCGGAGGGAGACCCTGTAAGGGTGGTCCCTCCGGCCCATTCGGTTGAACTCCGCCCCCACGGCGCCGCACTGACCACACGTCGTCCCGATCATGGTCGGGACGACGAGCGTGGAGGTACAGCGGTGAGTACAGAGACAGACCCCGCGGACAGCAGAGGCGGCGTCCTCCGTACCAAGTCGATCGAACAGTCGATCAGGGACACGGAGGAACCGGAGCACGCGCTCAAGAAGTCACTCTCCGCGCTGGATCTCACCGTCTTCGGCGTCGGCGTCATCATCGGCACCGGCATCTTCGTCCTCACGGGCAAGGTCGCCAAGGAGACCGCCGGCCCCGCCACCGCGCTCGCGTTCGTCGCCGCCGGAGTGGTCTGCGCCCTCGCGGCCCTCTGCTACGCCGAGTTCGCCTCGACCGTCCCGGTCGCCGGTTCCGCGTACACCTTCTCGTACGCCTCGCTCGGTGAACTGCCGGCCTGGATCATCGGCTGGGACCTGGTGCTGGAATTCGCACTCGGCACCGCGGTCGTCGCGGTCGGCTGGTCCGGCTACGTGCGGTCCCTGATGGACAACGTGGACTGGCATCTGCCCGCGGCGCTGCAAGGGCCCGATGTCGCCGGCGGCAGCTTCGACCTCCTGGCGTTCCTGCTCATCCTGGTGCTGACCGCCATCCTCGTCGTGGGCATGAAGCTCTCCGCACGGATCACCGCGGTCGTCGTGGCCATCAAGGTCGGCGTCGTCCTCATCGTGATCGTGGCGGGCCTGTTCTTCGTCAAGGCCGCCAACTACGACCCGTTCATCCCCGAGGCACGGGGCCAGATCGAGGGCTCCGGCTGGGACGCGCCCCTGGTCCAGCTGCTGTTCGGCTACGAGCCCACCAACTTCGGCGTCATGGGCATCTTCACGGCCGCGTCCGTCGTCTTCTTCGCCTTCATCGGCTTCGACGTGGTCGCCACCGCCGCAGAGGAGACCAGGGTGCCGCAGCGCGACATGCCGCGCGGCATCCTCGGGTCGCTGTTCATCTGCACCGTCCTCTACGTCGCCGTCTCCCTCGTGGTGACCGGCATGCAGCACTACACCGAGCTGTCGACCAGTGCCCCGCTCGCCGATGCGTTCAAGTCCGTCGGCCGCCCCTTCTTCGCGGGCGTCATCAGCTTCGGCGCCGCCGTCGGCCTGACCACGGTGTGCATGATCCTGCTCCTCGGCCAGACCCGGGTGTTCTTCGCCATGAGCCGCGACGGCCTGCTGCCGCGGTTCTTCTCCAAGACCCACCCGCGGTTCCGCACCCCGTACCGCCCCACCATCCTGCTCGGCGTCGTCATCGCCGTCGTCGCCGGCTTCACCAGCATCAACGAGCTGGCGACCCTGGTGAACATCGGCACGCTCTTCGCGTTCGTCGTCGTCGCGCTCGGCGTCATCATCCTGCGCCGCACCCGCCCCGACCTGCACCGCGCGTTCCGCACTCCGCTGGTGCCGCTGGTGCCGCTCCTGTCGGTCGCCGCCTCGGTGTGGCTGATGCTCAACCTCCCCGGCGAGACCTGGTTCCGCTTCGCCGTGTGGATGGCGATCGGTTTCGTCGTGTACGCCCTCTACGGGCGCTCCCACAGCCGCCTCGGCCGCCTGGGCCCCGACGCCACGTACTAGTCGGCCGCTCCGCGCACGGCACGCGGACCCACGCACCGCGCGCCGCACGCCTCGACCCGGCGCCGGAGCTCCCGGTCGGCGGTGACGACGACACACAAGCGCCCGGCCGCCGCCTCCACGGTCTCCACATCAGGTCGTGACCGCTCCCGGCCGCGGACTCCACCGCCACCTCCGGCACGGACTCCACCCCCGGGCCGCGCCCTCCACGACGAGCACCACCTCCAGTGGCCCGGGCCACCCCTCGATCCCCTCCCGCGCCACCGCCGTCAACCGGTCCCGCAACCGCTCGGCGGACCCGCGCCGGTCACGCCACCAGCCTCCCCCACAGCCTTCGGCGTGGGCACGGATCCGACGACGTTGGCGCCGTCGACGAGCAGCAGTACGGGGGAGGAGTCCATGGAGTCGGAGTGGCAGGTGGCGGGGCGGCAAACGGGAAGCCCCGGGCAACCGGTCGGAACCGGATGCCCGGGGCTTGGCCGAGACGCGTTCGGTCAGCCGCCCGTGGCGGGCGACTTCTTCGCGGAGGCGGGAATCTCCGTGTCCTCGCGGATCGCCTTCCACAGCTCGGTCGCCTGCGGCTCGGCGGCGACGACACGGTTCGGGTCGATCTTGTCGTAGGCGACCGGGAGCATGATCGTCTCCATCGAGGCCGGGTCGACACCGTCCATGCTGCGCGCGAACTCGGCGAGCTTGGTGAGAGAGTCGAGTCCGGAGTCGGTCGTCAGCGACTCGGTGAGGGAATCCGCGATCTTGAACGACTTGGCGGGACTGCCCAGCAGATCCTGCGACTTGACCTCGCTGAGCAGCGCCATCATGAACTGCTGCTGCAGGCCGATGCGTCCCAGGTCACTGCCGTCACCGATGCCGTGCCGGGTACGGACGAACGCGAGCGACTCGGTGCCGTTCAGCCTGTTCGGGCCCGCTTCGAGGTCGAGGCCCGACTCCTTGTCGTGGATGGGCTCCTCCACGTCGACGGTCACGCCGCCGATGGCGTCGACCAGCTCCTTGAACCCGGCGAAGTCGATCTCCAGATAGTGGTCCATGCGGACACCGGACATCTTCTCCACGGTCTTCACCACGCACGCAGGACCGGCCAGGGAGTAGACGGAGTTGAACATCACGCGCTCTTCGGACGGCAGGCTGGAGCCGTCGGACTTCACGCACTCGGGCCGGGTGACCAGCGTGTCGCGCGGGATGCTCACCGCGATGGCACTGGCACGACCCTCGGGTATGTGGATCATGAGCGCGGTGTCCGAGCGTGCGCCACTGACGTCGCCCCCGGCGAGCCCCCCATTGCTCCCGGCGCGCGAGTCCGACCCCAGCACGAGGAGGTTCTGACCGCTCGTCGGCAGCTTCTCGGGCCGGTCGTCGCCGATGGCCTTGTCGAGGTCGACGCCCTTGATGTTGCCGTCGAGGCTGCTGTAGAGCCAGTAGGCCGTGCCACCGGCGGCGAGCAGAAGGACCAGCACGACTCCGAGCGCGATCTTCAGGCCGCGACGGCGCTTGCGGGGAGCCGTTCTTTGTCGATTTCTCCCGTGTCCGTCACCCTGCGGGCTCGGCGTGATGCCGTCGTCGTGGCTCATCCGGTCTCGAGTCCTCAAGTTCATTGCCCTGCCGGGGCGGTGGATTGCGTGGGACTCGGGTGGGGGGTGTGACCGGTCCTTCATGCATGACTGACCGTGCACTATAGAACAGATAATCACGGGAACGCGCGTTCAGGTTCTGGTGTTGCTGCGAACTATCATCCGCCCATGACTTGGTTGATCACAGGTGGGGCCGGCTATATCGGGGCACACGTCCTTCGGGCGATGCGGGATGCCGGTGAGGCGGTTGCGGTGTTCGACGACCTGTCGAGCGGGGACCCTTCTCGCGTTCCTGCGGACGTCCCGTTCATCCAGGGTTCCACGCTGGACGGCGCTCACCTGCGACGCGCTATGGAGGAGCTCGCCGTACGCGGTGTGGTTCACCTTGCGGCGAAGAAGCAGGTGGCAGAGTCGGTAGAGCGACCGTTGTACTACTATCGCGAGAATGTCCAGGGGCTTCAGACGCTGCTGGAAGCGGCTGCGGGGTGCGGAGTGCGGGCCTTCCTGTTTTCCTCGTCGGCAGCCGTGTACGGCGTGCCCGACGTGAAGCGCGTGAGTGAAGACACCTCCTGCGCCCCCATCAACCCCTACGGCGAGACCAAGTTGATCGGCGAGTGGATGGTGCGTGCGGCAGGCCGGGCGCACGGCATCGCGACGGCCTCTATGCGCTACTTCAATGTCGCGGGTGCTGCCACGCCGCAGCTCTCCGACACCGGGGTGTCGAATCTTGTTCCCATGGTCTTCGAAAAGCTGACCGCCGGAGCCTCGCCTGTGATCTTCGGCGATGACTACGACACGGCGGACGGCACGTGTGAACGTGACTTCGTCCACGTTGCAGACATCGCCTCGGCGCATCTCGCTGCGGCCCGCGCCCTTCTCGTGCGTGAGCCGGGATCGGAGCTGACGGTCAACATCGGCCGCGGCGAAGGCGTCTCGGTACGCGAGATGATCGATTTGATCGGTGAGGTGACGGGCTTCAGGTCCGAGGCCGCTCCGCTTGTCGCCGGACGCAGGGCCGGTGATCCGGCCAGAGTCGTCGCGTCCGCCGACCTCATCCAGAAGGAGCTGGGCTGGACCGCAATGCACGATGCCCGCGAGATGGTGGCATCGGCTTGGGAGGGGTGGTGCCTCCGGCATCCAGGTGCGCGCTACTGACGTTTCACGAGCGGCCTCCAGTCCACGGCTGTGAAGGCGGTATGAAGCGTGTGGCAAACTTACGTTCAGTGGGGCCTGCTCGGTCATGGATCACGCATACCCTCCACAAGACATCCGGTTCGTCACTGAGGCTGGCCGGTGCTCCGGGCCAAGTGGCTCGCAGAGCTGTGGCCGGGTGGCCGGATCGGGACTGGTGAGAAGGGCTGGGGCGGGTCATGCGGGTGAGGCGCGCCACGACACGGACCGGCGGCCCGGTGGCTGGACGTACGGACATGACGATGTCCTTGAGGTCTTCGAGCCCACTGGCGGGTGAGGGACCTCGGCTCTTTCGGGGCAAGGACGACCGGCTCACCGCTTTCGCGCACGGTGATGGCGGGGTGCTGCGCTGGACACAATTGCGCCCGGGGGGAGCGGAGTGGGAAGGGCCGGAGTTCTTTCCGGCCCCGTCTCTGTCTCACCTGTCGGTGACGCGAGGGGCTGACGGATTCCTTCACCTCGTCGGGCGACGTGTCAGTCCCGACGGGTCCTCCGTCACCGTTGTGCAGGCCACCCAGTACCAGACCGGCCGTCCGCTGACCCAATGGCGGTCGCTCGGAAATCCGTACAAGGACCCGAGCAGGGCTCAGCGGGTGACTTCCCCCGGGGTCGCCGTGAGTGGGACCGGCAGTGTGCACGTCTTTCTGGCCAACGACGGCGGAGCCGTCACCATGCGCAAAGAGGATGCGAAGGGCCGTTGGCAGGCATGGAGCAGCCTCAATGGTCAGATGGCACAGGACGGCATGGTCGCGGTGGCATCTGTGTCCGGATGTATCGAGCTTCTCGTGCCCGCCTCCAACAGACGTGCGATGCGGTGGTCTCAGGTCGAGCCGCAGGGCGAGCTGGAACGGCGCCCGAACATCCCCATGTCCCCGGATCCGGGCACCCTGGTGGGGCTCGAGACGGCACCCGAACGGATCACGTACTTCTGGTCGGACTCGGCGGCAGGCGGCCTGATGGCCCATCGTCCCGGGGAGTGGGTGATCCCGGTGGGCGGGGGGCAGGTTGAAGGTCGTCCTGCGGCGTTGCGTGCTGTGCTGGACGGGTACGACTGCACGGTACTCGCCTACCGGAGCCCCGACGACACGGTGATGATCGCAGCGTGCGCCACTGAGAACGAGGCATCCGGCCTGTGGTGGTCGGCGACCGCTGAGAGGTGCGCCGCACCGCCGGCTTTGGCCTGCGATGCGTACGGCCGAGTCGTACTGGCCACGATCGACGGCAGCGGAGCTCTGCGTGTCGCCGTTCAAGCAGCTGAGCCGGGACTCGTGATCGCGCCCTCGGTCCGCGTCTGAACTGAGGGTGAGGCGCCCGAGGGGCGAAGACGGGAAGCGGACTGAAGTCAATCTCGGTGTGGAAGTGAGCCGTTCCACATCAAGGTTCGGCAGCCAGGTGGCCGGATTTCTTCTGCGTAACGGATGTTGTCATAAGTGGCTATCGGATGGACAGCGGGCGATCAGAGTGTGAAGATCTTGCGGCGGCCATGTGTCTTAGACGGTGGCCACCGGAGGCAACAGGCGCTCGGCGGGCGAAGGCGCAGGACGGGGCTTCGCCCCCTTGTGTGTATGGATGGTGCGGAAAGCAGTGGCGAGCGACAGTAATCCGGAGACCAGTGCGCTTGTTTCGACCTATCGGTCATTGGTCCCGGTCCGGGCTCGCCGGCGCATCGTCCGACGTGTCCCGGCTCCACTGCGGAACATGGTCATGCGCACCCTGGCGGCCTTCGACTCGGCCCGCTCGGCCGTTGTGGTCCGCGCCCTGGGCGGCCGCCGCAAGTACGCGAAGCACAGCGTGGATGCCGGGCTCCGTATCGTCAAGATCGAAGGCAAGCATGCGCGGGCGGTGGTCGTGCGGGGTGCTACCGAATGGGCCGCACGCGCCAGGAACCTCCACATGCTCGTCGCCGTCTTCGAGGAAGCCGAGATCGACTACTTCGCGGTCCGTGGCACCGGTCAGAATGTGCCGTGCGTCGCGGTTTCCTCGCGGTATCGAGCCGACGTCGAGGAAGTCCTGCAAATCGCCTTCGGCCGCAACCCGGGGTACGTCCGACCTGCCGATGGTGGTCAATTGCGTGTCGGGGCCGAGCGCCAGACCTGGCGCCGCCTCCGTGGCAGCGAGGTCCTCCGCCTCACATGGAACGTGGCCGACCCCACGGGGCATCTGATCTTCGGCTCGGAGTCGGGGTGTGATCTGGAGTTCTGGTCCGAGGGCGAGGGAAAGCTGCTCGCACCCCGGCCCAATGCTGTGGTCACCCAGATCTCCGTGGAAGCCGAGCGCCGCGTGGCGGAGCAGAAGCTTTTCAGCCCCGTACCCAGTCAGTACCACACGGGCTACACGCGAACGGTCGGTGAGTTCACCGCCCGGCTCCCCGAGGACCATTCGTACCCCATCGACATCGTTTACACGTGGGTCGACGACGCCGACCCGGTCTGGCGCCAGGGCAAGGAAGCCGCGCGACGGGGCCTCGACACGGGAACGACGGAGAAGCTGCACGAGCAGGCAGACAACGACGCCCGCTACACGAGCCGCGATGAACTCCGGTACTCCCTGCGCTCGATCCACCAGAACGCGCCCTGGGTACGAAACATCTTCCTGGTCACCGCGGGACAGGCGCCGGGCTGGCTGAACACCGAATACCCGGGGATCAGGGTGGTGGACCACAAAGAGATCTTCTCCGACCCGGAAGCTCTGCCGACTTTCAACTCACATGCCATCGAAAGTCAACTGCACCATATATCCGACCTCTCTGAGCACTTCCTGTATCTCAATGACGATGTGTTCTTCGGTCGGCCGGTACGTCCGGAGCACTTCTTTCATCCGAATGGCCTGACCAAGTTCTTTATGTCAAAGGCACTCATACCGGCGGGGAGCATCTCACCCGAGGACCTGCCGGTGGACGCCGCAGGAAAGAACAGCCGCGGTCTGATCGCCCAGCAGTTCGGCACGGTCATCTCCCAGAAGATGAAGCACACGCCCCACGCGCTGCGCCGGTCGGTGCTCGCCGAGATCGAGCAGACGTACGCCCGGGCGCACTGGGTGACGCAGCACTCGAAGTTCCGCTCGCCGTACGACGTGCCCATCGCGTCCTCGCTCCACCACTACTACGCCTATCACTCGGCCCGGGCCACACAGGGCAGCCTGCGGTACGTGTACGTGGACATCGGTGACGCGTTGGCGCAGCGTCGGCTCGACCGGCTCGTCGCAAGGCGTGATTTCGACACTTTCTGCATCAACGACACGGTGGTTCCTGACGACCCCGATGCACAGGAACGCATGGTGAAGCGTTTTCTCGAAAGCTACTTCCCCGTTCCGAGCCCTTATGAGCTTCCTGGTGCCGAAGGGCTGCCGACCAGACGTACCGCAGAACTGGGAATGGGACGCGTATGATTCCGCGACGTAGGCATTTGGCCGGCATCGCACGCCGGCTCACCTCACGCGCCGCTGTCTGGCGGTCGTGGCTGATGCTCCGTGTCTTTCTTCCGATGCGCGTCAACCGTGCCGCACGACTGCTCTACGCTGCTGTCCTCGACGGGCACACGGTCAACCTGCATGCCTCTCTGCCACCTGGCACACGCGTACCCGAGGCGGCCGGCCTCGTCCTCCAGCGTGGCCGACAGCGGTACGAGACAACGGCCCGGGTCTACGAGGACCACACCGGCCGGCTCCTTATGGATGCCGCCGTGCTGCTCGGCGCCGAAGCCGGTGGCGCGCCGGTCGGGAACGGACGCTGGAAGGTCAGGCTGAGGCTCAGGACCGGGCGTAGAACCAGCAGGATTCCGCTGCTTCTCGTGGAGCCCCCACGTCCCTATGACGGCCCCACGATGCCGATGTCGGCCTCTCCGCTGACCGGCCAGCGGCACAGGCTCGGACGATCGGTGACCGGCAACCTCCGGGTGGTCACCGCCGATGCCCGGCCCTCCGCGGAGGTCGTGAAGGTCGACCTTTCCCATACGGGACTCAGCGTGGACTTCCGGGTGATCGGGGCCGAGGTCGCCGAACCGTGGTCCGAGTTCACCGCGACCGGACGCCGGGTCAAGCGGCCGGTGCACCCTCTCGGCGACGGAGTGTGGCGCGTCGTCGTTCCCTTGGAGGAGATGTCCCCCCAGCGGCGGGCGACGGAGCACTGGGATGTCGCGCTCTGCTCGGACGGTGAACGGCGCCTGCGGCTCGGACGGCGCCTCCATGACGTTCGCAACCCCATACGCGTCTTCGCCATCAATCGCACGAGTGTGGCTCCCCGAGGGCGGGCCCCCATGCTCGTTCAGCCCCGTTACACCCCTGCGGGAAACTTCCGCGTCACATGCAGTCGTATGCCCGAGGCCGGGCGGAGAACCTGATGAAGATCACCTTTCTGCTGACCACCGCTGACGCCGTGGGAGGCACGGAACGCGCTGTCTTCAACCAGGCATCCGAACTTGTGGGACGCCACGACGTGCGTGTGCTGAGCATCTTCCGCAGCCGGCCCGAGCTCTTCTTCCCTCTCGACGATCGTGTCCGGGTCGACTACCTCGTGGACCAGACCGGCCCGGTCGCCCGGCCGGTCCGCCGGGCCGACCTGGGCGATGACGCGTATACCGCCCTCGCCGGGCAGCCGAGCCTGCTGGTCGACCGGGCATGGGAGGCAGCGTTCAACCGGCTGTCTGACATCGAACTGGAACTCGCGCTCCAGCACACCGACACCGACATCCTCATCACCACCACCCCGGCCTTGATGGCCCTGGCGGTGCAGCTCGCCCCGAGCCGCGTCATTACCGTGCACCAGGAGCACCGGGTGTCGGAACTGCGCGGCACCAGCGGCGAGCCCCTTCTGAAGTACTCGGCGCGACTCGACGCCCTGGCCGTGCTCAGCGGCCGTACCCGTGACTGGTTCGCCGAGACGCTCGGTGCCAGTGCCCCGCGGATCGAAGTCGTCCCCAACGCCTTGCCCCACGGCTTTCGTCCTCGCTCCACGCTGGAAACCCGTACCGTGGTCACCGCGGGACGGCTGGTAGGAGAGAAGCAGCTCGACCACGCACTCAGCGCCTGGGCCTTGGTTGCACCGCACCACCCCGACTGGGTGCTGCGCATTTTCGGCGACGGCCCGATGGCAGGCGCTCTACGCCGGCAGATCAACCAGCTCGGCCTGCACGACAGTGTCCAGCTCAACGGCAATACCCCGCATCTGGCGGAGGAGTGGGCCAAGGCGAGTATCGCCCTTATGACCTCTCGCAACGAGGCGTTTCCGCTGGTTCTCATGGAAGCGCAGGCGGCCGGCGTGCCCGTGGTCTCCTACGACTGCCCCAACGGCCCCCGAGAGATCATCCTGGACGGCCGTTCCGGGGTTCTGGTCCCGCACGGCGACGTCGATGCGCTCGCCTTCCAACTCAACCGGCTGATCGAGGACCAGCCGCTGCGCCACCACCTGGGTGCCGAGGCCGCGGTGACCATCCACCGCTTCGACCCGCCGCAGATTACGGCACAATGGGAGAAGTTGTTCGAGGAGCTCGCCGGACACCGGGAAAGCGGCCGGCGGGACGCTCTCAAGGCTGACCGGCTCGCCCTGCACGCCGCCTTTACCGGACTCACCGGGGCGGCCACGGCAGCCGCCCCCGCTCCGCCGAGCCAGTCGCGTTCCGGTTCCCAGCGCAAGCTGGAGGAGCAGGTCGCCAAGCGCAATGGTGCGCTGGTCCGTGATGGCGGGCAGCTCTGCCGGGTCTCCGACGCGGAGTCCCCCTTCGACGTCATGCAGGCGAACTTGGCGCTGGCCGCGGATGCCCTGGAGACGGCCGGCATCCCGTATCTGGTTGCCCGTGACACCAACCTTCGTAAAACCGTGGCCGTGCACGGTTCCTACCGGGAGAGTGTGCTCAAAGCCCTGACGTCGGCCTACGGGCAGGAAGCCGTGTACGCGGCTTTCCTCAACGAGCGTCAAGATGCGATCACCACAGTGCTCGCCGGCCTGTGCGAGGAGCAGGCCCACCTCCCGAGCACGGGAGTCCGTGTCTACCAGAGCGTCGTCACCAAGTCCCGCACACTGCGCCTCGGTGCCGTCTACGGCTGCACCATCTCGTTCTGGGAAACCGATCCGGAGGACGAGGAGTACGTCAAGTCCCCGACGCGCACCCTCATCGGTGACCGGATCTCGCAGTACTCGATGGATCGCACGTCAACCGTGCTCGCAGGACGTGCCTACCCGACGATCGAGGCCTTCGCCCAGCCGCTCAACGGCGATGTGAACTTCCCCGTCGACGCCGTGTACACATGGGTCGACGGTTCCGACATGGCCTGGCTGGAGCGCAAGAACCAGGTGCTCTCCGGGCTGGGCCTGGAGACCGTGGACGCGGCCGCGAGTGCCGCACGCTTCCGCAGCCGCGACGAGCTCCGGTACTCCTTGCGGTCCATCGACATGTATGCGCCGTGGATCCGGAACATCTACATCGTCACCGACCGGCAGGTTCCGCCGTGGCTGGACCTGAACCACGATCGGGTCACGGTCGTCGATCATTCGGAGATCTTCGGAGACCGGGGGGCTCTGCCCACCTTCAACTCGCACGCCATCGAGAGTCAGCTCCACCACATCGATGGACTCTCTGAGCATTTCCTGTACTTCAACGATGACTTCTTCATCGGCCGTGCCGTGTCGCCAAGCCTTTTCTTCGAGGGCAACGGTCAGGCGAAGCATTTCCTGTCGCCGACTGCGATCCCCATGCTGCCGACGCGCCAGGAGGACGACTTCAACATCAGCGCCGCCAAGAACAACAGGGCGCTGATCGCGGAAACGTTCGGTCAGACGCTGACACACGGATTCCTGCACGCGCCCTACCCGCTGCGCCGCAGTGTGATGGCCGACCTGGAGAGCACGTACCCCGACGTGCTCGCGCGCACCGCCGCCAGTCGGCTCCGCAGCCACACCGATGTGTCCATAGCGTCCTCGTTGCACCACTACTTCGCGTACCAGACAGGCCGGAGCATCCCCGGGCGCGTCAACTGCGGTTTCGTGAACGTCGGGCTGAAGGAACACCGCACCCGGCTCACCCGTCTGCTGACGGCCCGGCCGCACGACGTGTTCTGCCTGAACGACTTCCACGACGGAGATGTACCCGAGGACGAGCAGGACGCGATCCTGGCTGCCTTCCTTCCAAGCTACTTCCCCGTTGCGAGCCAGTTCGAGTACGGAGCCCCGCGCAACCAGCGTCATCACGCCGGACGACTCCCGGGGTGGCCGCTGTGAGAGGCAATGTCGCCATCGCCGTGAAGCTGTTCGTGATGAAGGAATTCAGGTATGAGTAAGATTTGCATTGTCGGAAATTCGGTGGCGGCGTCGCGAACTCCGGAGGAAGCGCCACTTGCCGGGTGGGGGCAGTTCCTGGGTGAGTTTCTCACTCCGTACCACGAAGTGCGGAACTATGCTCGCGATGCGATGACAGCCCGCACGTACTTCACCGACAGGTTCGCAACGCTTCTGAACATGCTGGAGCCGGGGGACCTCGTGCTTCTGGGTTTCGGCGCGGTGGAACAGCGCATCGACAACCCCGCTCGCTATCACGGCCCGCGCGAATTCAAAGAGTTCCTGTACCTCTACATCGAAGGAATACGTGCCGAGGGCGCCCTTCCTGTGCTGGTGACGCCGACTGCTCGCTGCTCATTCAGTGTCGAGGGCAATGTGGTGGACACCCTTGACGTGCACCCCGAGGTGATGCGCGAGGTGGCCAAGGAGACAGGTGTGGCCTTGCTGGATATCGTCGAACACACCACGCGGTGGCTTGAGCAACTCGGACCGCAGCGCGCTCGTCACTACTTCCGCTGGCTCGACGCTGGCGAACACCCCAACCACTCCGACGGCGTCATCGACTCAACGCATTTCAACGAGGCGGGAGCCCGAGCCGTGGCGCGAATGATCGCCATAGGTCTTCATGAATCTCATGAGATTCCTCCTGGTTTCGTCGATGTAGGAACACTCTCTATGGCGCCGGAGTTTGCGGGACTGCTTCCCGAATTCACGGTGGAGGCCCCGGAGTATGCGCTCTACAGTGAGGCCCGCGTCGGCTCTGCACCTACGGTTGACGCGCCCGTTCAGTCGAAGACCGTAGGCGCCATGCAGAAGTTCTCGGGAACGGCCGATGCCGGGACGACTTATGTTCTGTTCTTCGAGAACGGGGCGTACCTGGGCGGTACCGGCGTCAATGGCAAAGGCAAGTGGCAGTGGCGTCGTGTCGTGAACTGGCCTGCGGGTGACCACGTGGTCCACGTCGTGGGCTACACGGCCCAAGGCGTGACACCCGTTTCGGCAGTGGGCTTCACAGTGAAGGATCACGTCCAGCCGCCTGTCGTGCTCGGACCTCGTGACGGCGCGCTGAATGGCCCGCGCCCCCGGTTCTCCGGGACGGCCGAGGCGGGAGTGACAAAGGTGATGGTGTTGGAAGGCGGCCGTCTGATCGCTTCGGCGCCCGTGCAGAAGGACGGCACGTGGAAGGTGACGCATCCGCATGACTGGAAGCCGGGGACCTACGTGGTCGAGTTCGTGTCGATCTTCAGTGCGATTCACTCTCGGCCGACCACTCTCAATGTGAGGATCCACGGAGTTCCCGAAGGCAACTGGATCAGGGAATCCACCCTCTCGCGGGAACCTTGCTCCGACAAGTGCGAGCACCTTCCATTCGCCGGCCGTTGGTGAGGCGCCACTGGTAGGTCCCTACCGGCCACGGACGACCACATGGACGGGCGCGTGATCGGACTGACCGGACGGAGGCGGAGCATCGGTGGTGTTGCGCGTGGTGTCCATGCGCTCATGATCGACCCCGCATGAGGCGAAGCGCGCCGGGAACCCGCCGGCCGTGTGGACGTAGACATGGTCAAGTGTGTGGAAGACGTGCCGGCCGGTCGAAATGTCCCAGCGGTGGAAGGTGGGAGCGGCAGGCGTTCCGTCACCCCACCGCCGGCATTCGGTGAAGTCCCGGTCCAGGGGAGCGAGTTCGGCGGCGCGTGAATTTCTGTTGAAGTCCCCAGCGAGGACCACTGGTCGGCCGGTCTTCAGTACATCACCTGCCACTTGCCTCACCTGGGAGGGGACCCGCGGGTCCGCGCCGGGGAGGATGTGTATCGTGCAGAGCCCGTAGGACCATTTCGCCACGGTTACACACAGCAATGGTTTGCTGTCCTTGTTGGTCCGAGGTGACGCAGGCAGCGACTCGGACGTCGTGCTGGACGTGATCTTCCCCCGTACCGCGACCGCAACACCCAGACGGCCCTTGAGACCGCCTCTGCAGGCCGAGGTTCCGTCCGGGCGGCTGCCCGCCGCCGCACGGACAGACCAGCGGGGGCCGAGCGCCGTGGTCAGCATCGAGGCGTGACTGCCTGGCGCCCCACCACAGATTTCCTGGAGCGCGACGGCGTCGGCCTGGTGCTCTGCCATGGCCTTGACGATCTCTTGCACCTTGGCGGCCGGGTCGTTTCGATACGGGCAGTAGCCTGTAGTGCCACGGCGACCACCGGCCTCGCCACAGATGTTCCAGGTGAGTACGCGCAGTTGACCGCTGGGAGGAGCTTGGGTTGCCGGTGACGGTTCCGAGTCGTGGGACGAGAGGACCGCGGCAGCGAGCAGAGCCACTGTCGCGACGAGCGCGGTGCCCGGTGCCCTCCTGGCGCTTCGGCGCGGCCCGTCCGACAAGGAGCAGTCACCGCCATCGGACCCGCTCGGCATTGCAGTTCTCGTCGTCATGCCGCCCGACAGTGCGGACTCTTCATGAGCGTGTCGTCGAAGTTCTTCCGGTATGCCTCGTACAGCTCGCTGTCGTCGATCTTCAACAGGGTCTCGTCGTGCGAACGCAGATTGGGAAAGGTGTAGTTGTGGCTTCCCGTAAAGACGATCTTCCGGTCGGGAGAGCTGAGGTACGTGCCTTCGATCAGCATGTACTTGGAATGGATGCCGATCACGCGACCGTCGATTGATCCGTCGCACTTGTGGATGGACGACAGCTTCCCGGAAATGACGGAACCGACTTCGCGCCCGAGGCTTCCCGATTCGCCGTTGTGCACCAGTCGTACAGTGCAGCCGGCCGTTGCGAGGTCCACCAGCTTGTCGGCAACCTGGGGGCGTGTGAACGCGTACATGCCGACGCGGATGGAAGTCGGGCCTTGGCCGCACTGGACGTTGCCGAGCAAGGAGACGATGGTGTCCGTCCGCGGGTCGGTGGCGTACATGGATCCGTCGCTCTCCCTGCGCGGGAAGAAGTACGTCTTGTAACGGCCGCTCTGCTTGGTGATGTAGTAGTGCTCCGTGCCCTCACCCTGGGATCCGTGGGCCCGCAGGTCTTCCCAGTAGCGCAGATACTCCGCGTACAGCCCGCTGCCGGCGTCAGGGACGGTCACTGCGTTGTTGTAGTACCGCTCCAGTTGGCTGCGTGTGAGATTGGCCGACGTCTGGAACACGATGTTCCTTTCCTCCCCCACCTGTGAGAAGAGGAAGAACTTGTTGTGATTGATCGCGCCGTCGTCGTTCGCGTTGAGTCGGCGGTTTCCTACGCAGCCGCGAACCTTTGGGCAGGCCAGGACCCAGGATCCGTCGTCCGTGCTGCTCGGGTCATAGGTGCCGAGGGCATCGGCGAGAGCGAAATACTCGGTGCCGCCTCCCAGTTGCGGGTCCGGATCGGTCACCGTGTCGCCGTCCAGGATCAGCTTGACCGCGACCTGCTTGGGCCCTTCCGCGGCAGAAACCAGCGCGGCACGGATGTCGTTGTCGGTGAACAGGTAGACGGAGCCGTGGATCTGCGAGCCAGGAGCAGCCCCGTTGATGAGTGCCAGCAGCTGGTTCTTGATGGCGTTCTGCTGTCCGGCGGTGCCCGAAGGATCGTTGAACGTGGCGATCGGTCCGGTCACCGTGATGTCGGTAGCGGTCGCCTGGGGCGCGGTCATCAACGACGCACCCAGGAAGATCGTTGTGGCCGTGGCCAAACCGGCGTAGGCCGAACCAACGTTGCGCATGTAACCCAGTCCCCCCACAGAGCCCTGTTGCAGGGCAATCAGATCCCTAGAGCATAGAGAACTGCCCCGGCACCGCTTCACGCGGTGTCGGGGCAGTGTCGTGCTCCGGGAAGGGTTACGCGGGCACGCTCGCCACACCCGCATCCAGGAACCGCTTGCCGTTCACGCGCTCCGAGACGCCCTCGCGGTCCAGGTACGGCGTGATGCCGCCCAGGTGGAAGGGCCAGCCGGCGCCGGTGATCAGGCAGAGGTCGATGTCCTGGGCCTCGGCGACGACGCCCTCGTCGAGCATCAGGCCGATCTCCTGCGCGACGGCGTCCAGGACGCGGTCGCGGACCTGCTCCTCGGTCAGGACGGTGTCGCCCTGCTTGAGGAGCGCGGCGACCTCCGGGTCCAGCTCCGGCTTGCCGGAGTCGTAGACGTAGAAGCCGCGCTTGCCGGCCTTGACCACCGCGGCCAGGTTCTCGGAGACCTTGAAGCGCTCCGGGAACGCGCGGTTCAGGGTCTCGGAGACGTGGAGGCCGATGGCGGGGCCGACGAGCTCCAGCAGGACCAGGGGCGACATCGGCAGGCCGAGCGGCTCGACGGCCTTCTCGGCGGTGGCGACCGGGGTTCCCTCGTCGATGACGTTCTGGATCTCACCCATGAAGCGGGTCAGGATGCGGTTCACGACGAACGCCGGGGCGTCCTTGGTGAGGACCGCGGTCTTCTTCAGCTTCTTCGCGACACCGAACGCGGTGGCCAGCGACGCGTCGTCCGTCTTCTCACCGCGGACGATCTCCAGCAGCGGGAGGATCGCGACCGGGTTGAAGAAGTGGAAGCCGACGACCCGCTCCGGGTGCTTCAGCTGGGACGCCATCTCCGAGACCGACAGCGAGGAGGTGTTGGTGGCGAGGATCGCGTGCGCCGGGGCGACCGCCTCGACCTCCGCGAACACCTTCTGCTTGACGCTCATCTCCTCGAACACGGCCTCGATGACGAAGTCCGCGTCCGCGAAGCCCTCGGCCTTGTCGAGCACACCGCTCACCAGGGCCTTGAGGCGGTTGGCCTTGTCCTGGTTGATGCGGCCCTTGCCGAGCAGCTTCTCGATCTCGGCGTGGACGTATCCCACACCCTTGTCGACGCGCTCCTGGTCGATGTCGGTCAGCACGACCGGCACCTCGAGGCGGCGCAGGAACAGCAGCGCCAGCTGGGAGGCCATCAGACCGGCGCCGACGACGCCGACCTTGGTGACCGGGCGGGCCAGCGACTTGTCCGGCGCGCCGGCCGGGCGCTTGGCGCGCTTCTGCACCAGGTTGAAGGCGTAGATGCCGGCGCGCAGCTCGCCGCCCATGATGAGGTCGGCCAGCGCCTGGTCCTCGGCGTCGAAGCCCTTCTGCAGGTCGCCGTCCTTGGCGGCCTCGATGATGTCGAGGGCGCGGTACGCGGCCGGGGCGGCGCCGTGCACCTTCGAGTCGGCGATGAACCGGCCCTTGGCGACGGCCTGGTCCCAGGCCTCGCCGCGGTCGACCTCGGGGCGCTCGACGGCGGTCTCGCCCCTGAGGACGGACGCCGTCCAGACGAGGGACTGCTCCAGGAAGTCGGCGCCTTCGAAGATCGCGTCGGCGATGCCGAGCTCGAAGACCTGCTTGCCCTTGAGCTGCTTGTTCTGGTTGAGCGAGTTCTCGATGATGACCGAGACCGCGCGGTCCGCGCCGATCAGGTTCGGCAGGATCGTGCAGCCGCCCCAGCCGGGGACGAGACCGAGGAAGACCTCGGGCAGCGAGAAGGCCGGGATCGCCTTGGAGACGGTGCGGTACGTGCAGTGCAGACCGATCTCGACGCCACCGCCCATGGAGGCGCCGTTGTAGTACGCGAAGGTCGGCACGGCCAGGCCCGCGAGACGCTTGAAGACGTCGTGGCCGCCCTTGCCGATGGCGAGCGCGTCGGAGTGCTGCTTCAGCAGCTCGACGCCCTTGAGGTCGGCGCCGACGGCGAAGATGAACGGCTTGCCGGTGACACCGACGCCGACGATCGAGCCCTCCGACGCCTCCTTCTCGACCTGGTCGATCGCGGCGTTGAGGTTCGCCAGCGACTGGGGGCCGATGGTGGTCGGCTTGGTGTGGTCCAGGCCGTTGTCCAGGGTGATGAGGGCGAAGCGTCCGGCGCCGCCGGGGAGGTCGAGGTGGCGTACGTGCGCCTGCGTGACGACCTCGTCCGGGAACAGCTCGGCCGCGCCCTTCAGGAGTTCAGCGGTGGTGCTCACTTGTCGCCTCCGGCGTCCTTGTGGTGCGGGTTCTCCCAGATGACCGTGGCGCCCATGCCGAAGCCGACGCACATGGTGGTCAGGCCGTAGCGGACCTCCGGCTGCTCCTCGAACTGGCGGGCCAGCTGCGTCATCAGACGCACACCGGACGAGGCCAGCGGGTGGCCGTACGCGATCGCGCCGCCGTACTGGTTGACGCGGGCGTCGTCGTCGGCGATGCCGTAGTGGTCGAGGAACGCCAGGACCTGGACGGCGAAGGCCTCGTTGATCTCGAAGAGGTTGATGTCCTCGATGGACAGGCCCGCCTTGGCGAGGGCCTTTTCGGTCGCGGGGATCGGGCCGTAGCCCATGACCTCGGGCTCGACGCCGGCGAAGGCGTACGAGACGAGGCGCATCTTGACCGGGAGGTTGTTCTCGCGGGCGAACTCCTCCGAGGCGATGATCGAGGCGGTGGCGCCGTCGTTCAGGCCCGCGGCGTTGCCGGCGGTGACGCGGCCGTGGACGCGGAACGGCGTCTTCAGGCCCGCGAGCGACTCGAGCGTGGTGCCCGGGCGCATCGGCTCGTCGGCGGTGACCAGGCCCCAGCCGGTCTCGCCGGCCTCGGCGCTGGTGCGGCGGACGGACACCGGGACGAGGTCCTGCTGGATCTTGCCGTCGGCGTACGCCTTGGCGGCCTTCTCCTGCGAACGCACGGCGTACTCGTCGGCGCGCTGCTTGGTGATCTGCGGGTAGCGGTCGTGCAGGTTCTCCGCGGTCATGCCCATGAAGAGGGCCGACTCGTCGACGAGCTTCTCGCTGACGAAGCGCGGGTTCGGGTCGACGCCCTCGCCCATCGGGTGGCGGCCCATGTGCTCGACACCGCCGGCGATGACGGCGTCGTACGCGCCGAAGGCGATGGAGCCGGCGACGCTCGTGACGGCGGTGAGCGCACCGGCGCACATGCGGTCGATCGAGTAGCCCGGCACGGACTGCGGCAGACCGGCGAGGATGCCGGCGGTGCGGCCGAGGGTCAGACCCTGGTCACCGATCTGTGTGGTCGCGGCGATGGCGACCTCGTCGATCTTCTTGGGGTCGAGAGCCGGGTTGCGTCGCAGCAGCTCCCGGATGGCCTTCACGACGAGATCGTCGGCGCGGGTCTCGTGGTAGATGCCCTTCGGGCCCGCCTTGCCGAACGGGGTGCGGACGCCGTCGACGAAGACGACGTCCCTGACGGTACGAGGCACGATGGCTCTCCTCCAGGGTGCGGGGTGGCACTGCTGCGGCACGCACGGCTGAGCGTGCGCTTGCTTCCCTCATGCTACTAGTGGGTAACCAAGCTGCACAGTCCCGGAGACCGGAGCGGTGAACGTCACACGTCGGCGCCGCCCTCGCCTACGGTGCCTTCGCGGTCAGCGCCTCTGCCAGCACGGGCGCGACCTGTTCCACCTGCCACGGGCGGGCGGCCAGTTCGGTGAGGGCGTCGGAGACGGACGCCACCGTCACTTCGGACGGCGGCTCCCAGCAGACCCGGCGCACGGTGTCCGGTGTGATCAGGTTCTCCTGCGGCATGTTCAGCTCCTCCGCCAGCGCGGAGACCGCCGCGCGCGCGGCGGACAGGCGGGCCGCGGCGGCCGGGTCCTTGTCCGCCCACGACCGCGGGGGCGGCGGACCGTTCAGCGGCTGGCCGGGCTGGGGCAGCTCCGAGTCCGGCAGCGCCTTCGCCCGCTCGACCGCGGCCTGCCACTGCTCGAGCTGACGCCGCCCCATCCGGTGCCCGAACCCGGGCAGCGCGGTCAGCGCGTGGACGTTCGCGGGCAGCGCGAGCGCGGCCTCGATGATCGCGGCGTCGCCCAGCACCTTGCCGGGGGACACGTCGCGCCGCTGGGCGACCCGGTCGCGGACCGTCCACATCTCCCGTACGACCGCCATCTGGCGGCGGCGGCGCACCTTGTGCATCCCCGACGTGCGGCGCCAGGGGTCACGGCGCGGGGGTGGCGGCGGGGCGGACGCGATCGCGTCGAACTCCTGGCGGGCCCATTCGAGCTTGCCCTGCCGGTCGAGGTCCTTCTCCAGCGCGTCGCGCAGGTCGACCAGCAGCTCCACGTCGAGCGCCGCGTACCGCAGCCACGGCTCGGGCAAGGGGCGGCTGGACCAGTCGACGGCCGAGTGGCCCTTCTCCAGGGCGTACCCGAGGACGCTCTCGACCATCGCGCCGAGCCCGACCCGCGGGTGGCCGCCGAGCCGGCCGGCCAGCTCGGTGTCGAAGAGACGCGTGGGGATCATGCCTATTTCCCGCAGGCACGGCAGGTCCTGGGTGGCGGCGTGCAGGATCCATTCGGCGTCGGCGAGCGCGTCGCCGAGCCCCGACAGGTCGGGGCAGCCGACGGGATCGATGAGCGCGGTGCCGGCACCCTCACGGCGTAGCTGTACGAGGTACGCGCGCTGTCCGTACCGGTAGCCGGACGCCCGCTCGGCGTCGACGGCCACGGGCCCGGTGCCGGCCGCGAAGGCGGCGATCACCTCGGCGAGGGTGTCCTCGTCGGCGACCACCGGCGGGATGCCTTCACGGGGCTCCAGCAGTGGGATCGGCAGCCCTGCGGCAGGGACGTCGTCGTCCGAGGGGGCGCCCCCGGTGGCTCGCAGTGCAGTCTCTGCTGCGGTCTCTTGGGCGTCGGTCACGCGTCAAGGGTATCGGTGAACGGAACGCGCCCGTCGACGGAACGTTCCGTCGACGGGCGCGGGGGAAGTGTCAAGTGATCAGTGGATGATTCCGGTGCGGAGGGCGACCGCCACCATTCCGGCGCGGTCGCCCGTGCCCAGCTTGCGTGCGATACGGGCGAGGTGGCTCTTGACGGTCAGCGCGGAGAGTCCCATGGAGACGCCGATCGCCTTGTTGGACTGGCCCTCCGCGACGAGGCGCAGCACCTCGACCTCGCGGCCGGACAGTTCGCGGTAGCCGCCCGGGTGGCTCGGGGCACCCGGGGGGCGGCGGTGCATACGGTTCGCCGCGGCGCCGATGGGGGCGGCACCGGGGCGGGTCGGGTGGCCGATGTTGGTACGGGTACCGGTGACGACGTAGCCCTTGACACCGCCGGCCAGCGCGTTGCGAACGGCGCCGATGTCGTCGGCGGCCGACAGTGCCAGCCCGTTGGGCCAGCCTGCCGCGCGGGTCTCGGACAGCAGGGTCAGCCCGGAACCGTCGGGCAGATGGACGTCGGCAACGCAAATGTCGCGCGGGTTGCCGACGCGGGGACGGGCCTCCGCGATGGACGACGCCTCGATGACGTCACGGACCCCGAGCGCCCACAGGTGGCGGGTGACGGTGGAACGGACGCGCGGGTCGGCCACGACGACCATGGCCGTCGGCTTGTTCGGGCGGTAGGCGACCAGGCTTGCGGGCTGCTCGAGAAGAACGGACACCAGGCCTCCTGGAAAGGTGCGGGACGGAGCCGGCTCGGGGATGAAGCCGGGGCGAACCGTGCAGTTAGGTCATTGACCTCTTCGGCAGTGAACCCGTCCGCCTTTAGAGAATGATCACGATTTGGTGAGTAATAATTGGGGCAATTCGGACAGGCGATCGATCATCCTGCGAGCGAACCGTTCCAGGCGTCGTTCCTGCGCACGGCCGCGGCCAGTCTCCCGTGCCGCGGCATCGCCCCGGTTCAGGCCTGCTGCGGCCCCCGGCGCTGCGGCAGCGTCACCACGCCCGTCGCGTTGTCCGACGGACCGGCCGGCGACGGGGGCAGACCGGCGACCTGGCAGAGCAGATCGCACCAGGCCACCAGGTGTGCGGCGGTGTCCGGCGCACCACCGGCCCCTTCCCGGGGCGTCCACGACGCACGGATCTCGATCTGCGTCGCCGGACGACGCTCGGCAAGTCCACCGAAATAGTGAGACCCCGCGCGGGTGACGGTGCCGCTCGGCTCCCCGTACGACAGTCCGCGCGCCTCCAGGGCGCCCGTCAGCCACGACCAGCACACCTCGGGCAGCAACGGATCGGCCGCCATCTCCGGCTCCAGCTCCGCCCGCACCAGCGTCACCAACCGGAAGGTGCCCTGCCACGCCTCGTGGCCGGCCGGCTCGTGCAGCAGTACGAGACGCCCGTCCGCGAGATCGTCGTCGCCGTCGACGACCGCAGCCTCCAGCGCGTACGCGTGCGGCGCGAGCCGCTGCGGGGGCCGCGTCGGATCGATCTCGATCTCCGGCCGTAGCCGCGCCGACCGCAGCGCCTCGACCGCCTGACGGAACGCAGGCGGAACGGCACTCGGTTCGGCACCCGGTTCCGCGCTCCCCTTGTCGTCAGCGGTGTTGGAATGATCGGAAAAGTGTCCCTGAGCCGCAGCCATGCCGGGAAGAGTAGGCGGAACGGGGGCTCCGCGCAGGGAGGGACACCCATGCCGGGGCAGGCACTTGCCGCGCACATGCGAAGATTCCATGCGTGAGCGCCAACCACAGCCCCGCGGGCCAGCAGACGAAGACGTACGACTCCGCCTTTCTGAAGGCGTGCCGCCGGGAGCCGGTGCCTCACACGCCCGTCTGGTTCATGCGGCAGGCGGGTCGCTCGCTGCCGGAGTACCTGAAGGTGCGCGAGGGCATCCCGATGCTCGAGTCGTGCATGCGGCCCGACCTCGTCGCGGAGATCACCCTTCAGCCGGTGCGGCGCCACAAGGTCGACGCCGCGATCTACTTCAGCGACATCGTCGTGCCGCTCAAGGCGATCGGCATCGACCTCGACATCAAGCCCGGTGTCGGCCCGGTCGTCGCCGAGCCGATCCGGACGCGCGCCGACCTCGCGCGGCTGCGCGACCTGACGCCCGACGACGTCTCGTACGTCACCGAGGCGATGGGCATCCTGACGGGCGAGCTCGGGGCGACCCCGCTCATCGGGTTCGCGGGCGCGCCGTTCACACTGGCGAGCTACCTCGTCGAGGGCGGGCCGTCGCGCAACCACGAGAACACCAAGGCCCTGATGTACGGCGACCCGCAGCTGTGGGCCGACCTGCTGGACCGCCTCGCGGAGATCACCTCCGCCTTCCTGAAGGTCCAGATCGAGGCGGGCGCGTCCGCCGTACAGCTCTTCGACTCGTGGGTCGGCGCACTGGCCCCCGCGGACTACCGACGCTCCGTGATGCCCGCGTCGGTGAAGGTCTTCGAGGCCGTCGCGTCCTACGGCGTCCCGCGCATCCACTTCGGGGTCGGCACGGGCGAGCTGCTGGGCCTCATGGGCGAGGCGGGCGCGGACGTGGTCGGCGTCGACTGGCGCGTTCCGCTGGACGAGGCCGTGCGCCGGGTCGGCCCCGGCAAGGCGCTCCAAGGAAACCTGGACCCGGCGGTGCTGTTCTCCACGCCGGAGGCGGTGCGCGCGAAGACCCGCGAGGTGCTGGACGCGGCGGCGGGTCTCGAGGGCCACATCTTCAACCTGGGGCACGGGGTGCTGCCGACGACGGACCCGGACGCGCTGACGCGGCTGGTGGCGGATGTGCACGAGTCGACGGCGCGCTGAGACCGGCACCTGAGACCGGCGCCTGATTCCGCGGCCGAGCCGGTCCGGACGCGCCGCTCGCCGACGAAGCCGCGCGGACACACCGCTCGCCGCGGGGCCGGGTCGGCCCCGCGGCGAGCGGTGTCCTTGTCTCAGAAGGGGTACTCGCAGCGGATCAGGTCGTGGCCGGGTGTGCCGTTCACGGTCGTGCCCGTGACGGGCCTGCCGTTGACCGCGCACGTCGTCACGGCGTGGGCGGGGGAGCTCAGGGCGAGTGGTGGGATGACGAGTGAGGCGGCGCAGAGTGCGCGCACTATGTGTCGAATCATGCGTTGGGTTAACCCATGGTGAGCGAATTGCTGCAATTCGTCACCATGAGTGAGCGTGGGCCGTCCGCCTGCTCCGGGAGGACACCCGGCCCCGGGACCGGCTATCCTCCCGCCCGCACCGCTGCCGTCGCCTTGCGGGCCGCCACCTGGACCGGGTCCCAGACGGGGGAGAACGGCGGGGCGTAGCCGAGATCCAGGGCCGTCACCTGCTCGACCGTCAGGCCGGCCGTCAACGCCACGGCCGCGATGTCCACGCGTTTCGCCGCACCCTCCCGGCCCACGATCTGAACGCCCAGCAGACGGCCCGTGCGGCGTTCCGCAAGCATCTTGACCGTCATCGGCGCCGCACCGGGGAAGTAGCCGGCGCGGCTCGTCGACTCGATCGTGGCCGTCACGTACTGCAGGCCCACCTCCCGGGCGTCCTTCTCGCGCAGGCCCGTGCGGGCGATCTCCAGGTCGCAGACCTTGCTGACCGCCGTGCCGACCACGCCCGGGAACGTGCCGTAGCCGCCGCCCGCGTTCGCGCCGATGATCTGGCCGTGCTTGTTGGCGTGGGTGCCGAGCGCGATGTGGCGTTCGCGGCCGGAGACGAGATCCAGGACCTCGACGCAGTCGCCGCCCGCCCAGATGTCGTCGTGGCCGCGTACCCGCATCGCCAGGTCGGTGAGCAGCCCGCCGTGACGGCCCAGCGGCAGGCCCGCCGCGCGGGCGAGGGTGGTTTCCGGCTCGACGCCGAGGCCGAGGACGACCACGTCCGCCGGGTACTCGGCGTCGTCGGTCGCGACCGCCCGGGCCCGGCCGTCGTCGCCGGTCAGGATCGCGGTGACGGCCGTGCCGGAGACCGTCGTGATGCCCATGCCCGACATCGCCTCGTGGACCAGCCGGCCCATGTCCGGGTCGAGGGTGGCCATGGGCTGCTCGCCGCGGTTGACGACCGTGACCTCGTAGCCGTGCTTGAGCAGCGCCTCCGCCATCTCGACGCCGATGTATCCGGCGCCGACGACGACCGCGCGCCGCCCGGCGGCGCGGTCGAGGGTGTCCAGCAGCGCCTGGCCGTCGTCGAGGGTCTGCACACCGTGCACGCCCGGCGCGTCGATGCCGGGCAGCGCGGGACGGACCGGGCGGGCGCCGGTCGCGATGACCAGTTTGTCCCAGCCGGTCCAGGCGTCCTCGCCGGTCTCCAGGTCGCGCGAGCGCACCCGCCGGCCCGCGACGTCGATCTCCGTGACCTCGGTGCGCATCCGCAGATCGATGGACCGCTTGCGGTGCTCCTCGGGCGTCCGCGCGATCAGTTCGTCGCGCTCGCCGACGTCGCCGCTCACCCAGTACGGGATGCCGCACGCCGAGAACGAGCTGAAATGGCCGCGTTCGAACGCGACGATCTCCAGCTCGTCCGGCCCTTTCATCCTGCGTGCCTGCGATGCGGCGGACATGCCCGCCGCATCGCCCCCGATGATCACCAGACGCTCGGTCGCCGGACGCTCCGTCGTTGTCATGGGGAACACGCTACGGGGAACAGGCCGTTCAGTCCTCGGTGACCGGGGGAGCGGCCGGAAGGGGCGACGAGGAGGCCGCGGCCGGGGCCTCTGCCGGCCGCCGGGGCAGCCGGGGCCGCACCAGCCACCGCCACGCCGCGTACAGCACCGCGGCCACCGCCGCGAACGGCGCCACCGCGCCGAGGACCACCGCGGTCCAGCGCAGCGTCGCCACCAGCGCGTCCCAGCCGCCGCCGAGCGCGTCGAGGAAGCCCGGGTCGTCGTCTTCCTTGCCCGCATCCGGTCGTTCCTGTTCCGACAGCGTCAGGGTGATCGTCGCCATCGAGGTGCGGTCCTTCAGCGCGGCCTGCTGCGCCAGCAGCGACTCCAGGTCGGCCTGACGGCTGCTCAGCTCGCCTTCCAGAGTGACGACGTCGGTCAGCTTCGTGGCCCGCTCCATCAGCTCCCGCACCCTGGCCACGCTCGCCCGCTGCGTCGCGATCCGGCTCTCCACGTCCACGACCTGGTCGGTGACGTCCTTGGCGTCCGCCTTGCGGGCCAACAGCTTGCCGGCGCCCGCCAGTTCGCTCAGGACGGAGTCGTACCGCTCCTGGGGGACGCGCAGCACGACCCGGGAGGTGACATGGGTGTCGTCGATCCGTTCCGTGGTCTCGTTCTCCACGTGGCCGCCGGCGTTCAGGGCCGTCGTACGGGCGGCGGCGAGCGCCTTCGTGGCGTCCTTGACCTCCACCTCCAGCGTGGCGGTCCGGATGACGTGCGCCTGCACCGCCGCGGCGGGCTTCGCGGGGCGGCGGTCGGCGCCGCCCTCCGCCGGCTGCCCGGCGGCCTCGTCCGCCGCGTAACCGGAGCCCGCCGCCCCGTCCCTCTCCTGCTGCGCGGCGGGCTTCGCCGCGCTCCGCGCGCTGTCGCCGGAGTCGCCCGCGCCGCACCCCGCGAGGGCGAGCGAGGCGGTGAGAAGCAGCACCGCGGATGTACGTCGTGAACCCATACCGGCCCCCCGGGGGATGTGTGGCGACAAGTCGCAGGTTCGACGTACGACCCGCCTCCGCGGGTTGCCGGAACAAGGTCCCGAACCGGTCACGGTCAGGACTCGGAACGGCGTTTGAGAGAGTTGGACCATGAACGTGGACACACCTGCGCCCCATGTGGTGGTCGTCGGGGGCGGCATCGCCGGTCTCGCCGCCGCGCACCGGCTGCTCGCCTCCGGCGTGCGCGTCACCCTCCTCGAGGCCACCGACCGGGTCGGCGGCAAGCTTCGGTCGGGGGAGATCGAGGGCGTACGCGTGGACCTCGGCGCCGAGTCGATGCTCGCCCGCCGCACCGAGGGCACCGGCCTGGCCCGCGCCGTCGGCCTCGGCGACCGCCTCGAACCGCCGGCGACCGCGACCTCCGCGGTGTGGACCCGCGACGCCCTGCGGCCCATGCCGAAGGGCCATGTGATGGGCGTCCCGGGCGACGCGTCGGCGCTGGCCGGGCTGCTGTCGCCCGAGGGGCTCGCCCGCATCGAACACGAGAAGGACCTCCCGCCGACCGGGATCGGCGACGACGTGGCCGTCGGCGCGTACGTCGCGGAGCGCCTCGGCCGGGAGGTCGTCGACCGGCTCGTGGAGCCGCTGCTCGGCGGGGTGTACGCCGGGGACGCCTACCGCATCTCGATGCGCGCGGCCGTGCCCCAGCTGTTCGAGGCTGCCAGGTCCCACGGCTCGCTGCTCGACGGCGTGCGGGACATCCAGGCCAGGGCCGCCGCCGGGCAGCAGACCGGCGGGCCGGTCTTCATGGGCCTCGACGGCGGCATCGGCACCCTGCCGGGCGCCGTCGCCGACGCCGTGCGCGCGCAGGGCGGCGACATCCGCACCGAAACGCCCGTCCTCGGGCTCGCCCGCGCAGGCGCCGGCTGGCGGGTCCGCACGGACCGGGAGACGCTCGCCGCCGACGCCGTGGTGCTCGCGACGCCCGCCTGGTCCGCGTCCGCGCTCCTCGCCGGCGAGTCACCGGCCGCGGCGGCCGAGCTGGGGCACGTCGAGTACGCCTCGATGGCGCTCGTGACCATGGCGTTCCGGCGCGCCGACGTGACCGGGATGCCGGACGGCAGCGGTTTCCTCGTCCCGCCCGTCGACGGCCGCACCATCAAGGCGTCCACGTTCTCGTCGAACAAATGGGGCTGGGTCGCCCGGGGCGCGGGCGACCTGTTCGTGCTGCGCACCTCCGTCGGCCGCTACGGCGAGGAGCAGGCCCTCGAACGCGAGGACAGCGAGCTCGTCGATGTCTCCCTGGCGGACCTCGGAGCGGCGGTCGGACTCACCGCCGCTCCGGTGGCCTTTGAGGTCACCCGGTGGACGGCCGGTCTGCCCCAGTACCCGGTCGGGCACCTCGCCCGGGTCGCCCGCATCCGTGACGAGATCGCCAAGGTGCCGGGCCTGCGGGTCTGTGGCGCCGTGTACGACGGTGTCGGCATCCCCGCCTGCATCGCGAGCGGGCAGCGTGCCGCCGACGAGATTCTCGCCACGCCGACCCTGGCGCGGGGCACGGACGGCGAGGCGGGACAATAGCCGTATGAGTGCGCCAGAAAAGATCCCGAACGCAGGCAAGAAGGCCAAGGACCTCAACGAGGTCATCCGGTACACGCTGTGGTCCGTCTTCAAGCTGCGCGATGTCCTGCCGGAGGACCGGTCCGGCTACGCCGAGGAGGTCCAGGAGCTGTTCGACCAGCTCGCCGCCAAGGACGTCACCGTGCGCGGCACGTACGACGTCTCCGGCCTGCGCGCCGACGCCGACGTGATGATCTGGTGGCACGCGGAGACCGCGGACGAACTGCAGGACGCGTACAACCGCTTCCGCCGCACCCGCCTCGGCCGCACACTCGAGCCGGTCTGGTCGAACATGGCGCTGCACCGCCCCGCCGAGTTCAACAAGTCGCACATCCCGGCGTTCCTGGCCGACGAGACGCCCCGCAACTACGTCTCCGTCTACCCCTTCGTGCGCTCCTACGACTGGTACCTGCTGCCCGACGAGGACCGCCGCCGGATGCTCGCCGACCACGGCAAGATGGCCCGCGGCTACCCGGACGTGCGCGCCAACACGGTCGCGTCGTTCTCACTCGGCGACTACGAGTGGATCCTGGCCTTCGAGGCGGACGAGCTGTACCGCATCGTCGACCTGATGCGTCACCTGCGTGCCTCCGAGGCCCGGATGCACGTCCGCGAAGAGGTTCCGTTCTACACCGGCCGCCGCAAGGATGTGGCGGACCTGGTGGCCGGGCTCGCGTAGCGTCTCCTCGGCCCCTCAAGAACCTGACGGCCGGGTTTCCGCACCACCGGTGCGGATACCCAGCCGTCCATGTGACCCGGAAGATCAGACGGTGTGCGGCAGCTTCCGCTGCTCCGCCCGCCGGTCCAGCGACACCGGGTCCGGCTCCGGGTGCGGCGCGCATGATGCGCGCCGCACCGGCGTCTCACCCCGCAGCAGGTAGTCCTCCAGATGGTCGTTGACGCAGGTGTTGCGGCCGCCGCCGATACCGTGCGTGCCCGCGTCCTCCTCCGTGATCAGCACGGAACCCGCCAGCCGCCGCTGCAGCTCCAGCGCCCCCGTGTACGGGGTGGCCGCGTCCCGTTCCGCGGCCAGGATCAGCGTGGGCGGCAGCTCTCCCGGCGCGGTGGCGACCTCCAGCGGCCGCTGCCGCGGCGCGGACCAGAACGCGCACGGCAGGTTCATCCACACGTTGTCCCACGTCTCGAACGGCGCGCGCTGCGCCAGCAGCGAGTTGTCGACGTTCCAGGTGAGCCAGTCCTCAGGCCACGGGGCGTCGTTGCACTCGACCGCCGTGTAGACGGCGTTGCCGTTCTCCGCGGCCTTCGCCCTCTTCCGGTCGGGCGCCGCCTGGGCGATCAGCGGCTCCGGGTTGCCCTTCAGATACTCCGACAGCGCGGTGGCGCGCAGCGGCCAGTAGTCGTCGTAGTAGCCGGCTCCGAGGAAGGCCGCGTGCAGCTGGCCGGGGCCGACCGTGCCGCCGGCGGGCTCCTGGGCGAGCCGGGCGCGCGCCTGTTCGTAGCTGTGCGCCACCTCCTCGGCCGTCGTACCCAGGCCGTACGTCTCGTGGTGACGGGCCACCCAGGCGCGGAAGTCGGCCCACCTGCTCTCGAATGCCTCCGACTGGTCCAGGTTGTTGCGGTACCAGATCTGCTTCGGGTCCGGGTTGACCGCGGAGTCGAAGACCATACGGCGCACGTGCGACGGGAACATCGTCGCGTACAGGGCGCCGAAGTACGTCCCGTACGAGGCGCCCACGAAGGTCAGCTTCTGCTCGCCGAGCGCCGCCCGCAGGACATCCAGGTCGCGGGCGTTGTTCAGCGACGTGTAGTGGCGCAGCGCCTCGCCGTTGCGCTTCGCGCAGCCGTCCGCGTACGCCCGCGCCTGTGCGATGCGCTCCTTCTTGTACGAGAGGGACGGGTGGGTCGGGGCCTGTGTGGGCGCCTTGAGGAAGTCCTCCGGGTCCTGGCACGACAGCGGCGCCGACCGGCCGACACCGCGGGGCGCGTAGCCCACGATGTCGTACGCCTCGGCGATCCGCTTCCACTCGGGCAGCTCGGCCGCCAGCGGGAAGGTCATGCTGGAGGCGCCGGGGCCGCCGGGGTTGTAGACGAGTGCGCCCTGCCGCTCGGACTTCCTACCGCTCGCGGGAACGCGGCTGACGGTCAGTTCAATCTGACGCCCCGACGGGTCGGCGTAGTCGAGCGGGACCTTGACGGTGCCGCAGCGGACCGAATCGGGCAGCTTCTCGACGGCGGGGCAGCGGCCGAAGTCGATGCCGGCCGCGGCGGCGCGCTCGGCGGCCACCACGGTGCCGCGGGACTCGGCGGTGGTGGTGGTCGTTCCGTCTGCGGGGGCAACGGTGACCGAGGTCAGGACCAAGGAACTGAGGCCCGCCACGGCCCCGTACTTCGCGGATGTTCGCATCGCGTTCCCTTCGTGCGCGGGCGGCCGGGCGACGGCCACGGGACGAAAGGGATCTTCGGCAGGCGCGGTTCACGAAGTAAAGCACCGGCTCGGCGGTTTCGGGGTGATTGACCCCGATGCCGGTCGCTCATGACCCGCCGCCGCGGAAGCCGGAGCCGGAGCCGGGGGACGAGCCGGCGGCCGGCCCCCCCGGGCCGCCGGCCGCAGTACGCACGAGCCCCCGGGCCCCGGCGAGCGCAGCGTGGACGACCCTGGGTAGGGCCGTCCGCGAGGAAGGCCGCCTCGCGGACGTCGCGCACGTGCGCCGCGGTGGAGCGGGCGGCGGGCCGGGGCGGACCTCGACGATCCGCAAGGACGGACGGGACGCCGACGGTGAGAGGCACGGCGTCGCACGCGAGCAGCGTCGCCCCGCTCACCTCCCCGCGAGCGCGGCGCGTGCCGCCCTCACCAGCCGGGTCGCCCGGCCCGGCGGCCGTGAGGCTGCCCGCTCCCGCCACCAGAGCGTCAGCTCGCGGCGGGCCTCGGCGTCCGCGACGCCCCCGGTCGACAGCAGGTGCTCGGCGAACTCGAGGGCGTCGCGCCGGTAGCCGGCGTGCATGGGACGGTTCCCGGCGTACGCGAGGAACGCCGGACGGTAGCCCGTGCCGAGGATCTCCGGCAGCTCGGGCGCGATCTTCGCGACGACGTCCGCCCGCTTGGCGGCGAGCGCGCGGCTCTGTACGCGCAGGCGGCGTCCGTCGAAGCCCTGGGGGGCGGGGGTGCCCGCGACGAGCGCGGACAGCAGCGCGGTCTGCGCGAGCGCGAGGCGCTGGCGGGTGGGTACGGGTGCGCCTGCGGCGGGCCTGTTCCCCACCTCGTGCCTTCCCGACCCGGGAGCTCTGCCCCCGGACCCCCGCGCCTCAAACTCCGGCGGGGCTGCAGTGCAGCCCGGCTGGGGGTCCCCCCACGCCGCCGGGCGTGGGGGGAGGAGGCCGGTTTCGGGAAGGGGCGGGGTGGGGGAGACGCATCGCGCAGCGGTCAGGGCACCACCCGCCGCCGTCAGCGTCGACCGGATCGTGGCCAGTTCACGCTCCAGCTCCGCCCCGGCCGGAAAATCGTCGTCGCGCTCCAGCAGCACCCCCGGCGGGTCAACCCTCGCGCGGAGGGCCGACAACACGTCCAGCACCGGCTGTGTCACCGGGTGCGCGTGCGTGTCGTGCCAGACGCCGTCGCGTTCGATGCCGCCCGCCACATGGACGTAGGCGATCGCCTCGACCGGGAGTTCGTCCAGCGCGGCCGACGGGTTCTCCCCGCGGTTGACGTGGTTGGTGTGCAGGTTGGCCACGTCGATCAGCAGCCGTACGCCGGTCCGTTCGACGAGTTCCGCGAGGAACTGGCCCTCGGTGAGCTCCTCGTCCGGCCAGGAGATCAACGCCGCGATGTTTTCCAGCGCCAGCGGCACCGGCAGCGAGTCCTGTGCGATGCGCACGTTCTCGCACAGCACCTCCAGCGCGTCCCAGGTGCGGGGGACGGGCAGCAGATGGCCCGCCTCCAGCACGGGGGATGCGGTCAGTGCGCCTCCTGCCCGTACGAACGCGATGTGTTCGGTGACCAGCGGGGCGTCGAGTGCTTCCGCCCTCTCGGCCAGATCCGCCAGCCGCCGCGGCGAGGGCCGGTCCGCGCCGCCGAGACCGAGGGAGACGCCGTGCGGGACGACGCGGACGCCGCGTGAGCGCAGCCGGAGCAGCGCGGGCGGCAGATGGCCGGGGCAGACGTTCTCCGCGACGACCTCCACCCAGTCGAGTCCCGGCAGCCGCTCCACCGTTTCCGCGATCTGAGGCCGCCAGCCGATCCCGATCCCGAGTTCCATGGTCCCCCTCCTCCGCTCACGCCCGACGTGGGACGGTGCTGGGGTCATGGCCCCGTCACGGCGAGGTGAATCCGGAGGAGGGGACGTTCAGAGGTTCATTTGAGGTTCCGGCCCGCCCGAAAAGCAGGCCGCCGGGACCGTGCCCGTCAGCCCGCCGGGACGGGGTCCTGGGGCGCCGGGCGGTCGGTGTTGATCGCGGTGGGCGCACCCGGCTGCGGGGTGGGACGGGACGTGAACGACTGGTCGCCCGTCGGTGTGACCGCAGGCGGCGACGGGGGCAGGTTGCCGTCCGGCGGCGGCGGGCCGCTCGGGCTGGCCGTCGCGGTCGCGGCGGCACCGTTGGCGATCTGGTCGAAGTCGACGCGGCCGGTCTGCTCCAGCATGGTGATGTGGTCGAGCACCGTCTGGTTGGCGTCCGTGGCGAGCTGCCGGATCAGCGTGTTGCGGGTGGTGTGCCTGACCTCGGCGATCAGCGCGAACACCTTGCCGTGCGCGGTCCGCAGGATCTGCGCGAACTTGCGCTCGTACTCCTCGCCCTGTGCCGCGGACAGCTCCCGCAGCCAGCCCTGCTGCTGCTCGGTGGGCTGGTTGGGCAGCTCGACGCCGAGTTGCGCGGCGACGTTGCGCGCCCGCTCGTCCAGGTCCGTGTGGCCGACGACGAGGTGGTCGCCGGCTGCCTTGATGGCCTCCGTGGGCGCGCGTTCGATCGCCTGCTGCCCGGCGGGCAGCTCCCACAGTCCGGCCAGCCGTACCTTGACCAAGAAGTCGCGGTCGGTGGCCGACAGCGGCCCCCACTGGGTTGCCACGCTCGAGGCGTTGAGATTGTCCTGACCGGTGCCGGAACGGTCGGCGTAGGACCACACGGGGAAGGCGAGTGCGCCGACCGTGACGACCAGGGCCGCGATGATGAGTGCTGTTCCGTTGATGCGCCGCAACAATGTGCCTCCAGAGCCGATGCGTTACACGGCAACCAATCGCCCTGCTGAACGGCCGGTCAGCCCGCCGGCGACAGCCGGTTCGGCTCGCCGGCCCGGCCGCCGGTCGAACTTAGCCGGTCAAACTACTGGGCGATACCGGGGAGTACGCAACCGGGGCCCGGAACGTTCAACACGGCGGATCGTGGTACCCCTACCCGCCGGTGGACCGTCAACCGCAGCCGGATGGCGACCGTTCCGTCGACCGGAGGGCACCGTTTCCACGGTCGTACGGTCGAGTGTCCGGATCACAGCGCAGGGCCGAGGCTCTCGGGCGCCTGCCTCACGGTCGTTGTGCGTCGGCAGGTACGGTCTGGTCATGGTTACTTCCGGAGCAAGCGACACCGATGAGAACACCGGGGCGCGGTCGGCCACCAAGGCCGCGGCGCGGCAACTGCTCGCGAAACTGGGGGCCGGGGGACTGTCCCTGGACGCCGTTGCCCGGAGCAGCGGTCTTGCCGTCACCGATGTGGAAGCCGTCTTCCCTCATCGGGACGACCTGCTGACCGCGCTGGTCATCGACGCCTACAACGAGTCCGGTGCCGCGATGGAGGCGGCCGATCAGGCCGCCTCGGACGCCCGGGCATCGGCGGGCGCACGGCTCCTCGCGGCTACTCGCGCCCTGCGGCAGTGGTCCTTCGACAACCCCGCCGAGTTCGCACTCATCTACGGCTCGCCCATTCCGGATTACCACGCCCCGCAGGACACGGTCCCGCCCGCCTCGCGCACCCCCGCGGTCCTTGCCGGCATTGTGCGTTCGGGTCTGGAGGCCGGGGAACTCACGCCACCGCGGCGGGCGGTGCCCGGACCTCCGTTGCTGCGGCCCGAGGCCGTGGAGCTCTTCGGCGGCCTGCCCGAGGCACCATTCTCGGACATCATCGAGCGCGGCATCGTGCTGTGGAGCAATCTGATCGGGCTCCTGGTCTTCCAGGTCTTCAGCCGTACGCACGACAGCGTCAGGGACGAGACCGCGTTCTTCGACTACGCCATCGCCGTGGCGGCCGAGAGCGTCGGACTCGTGGTTCCCCCGGGCGAGACCTCCGACTGATCCATCCACCGTTGAACTGCCTTTCGCTGAACCGTCTTACGCGTGCGCGGCTCCTGCAGGGAATCAGGCTGTGAACACCACTAGAACCCTCCTGTTCGTCATCTCGGCGCTCTCCTCGTACGCCGCGCTCGGCTACCGGCTGTCCCAAGTCCGGCGCAGCTGGCGGGACAGCGCCTACCGCGCACTGGTCGTCACGCTGGTGTTCCAGTGCCTCACGTTCACGATGGGGGCGGTGGCCATGGGAGGCGACAGCTTCCTGGGCGTCGGCAACCTCGCCATCCTGCTGATGCACCTGTCGGCGGTCGCCTTCTGCGTCAGCGCGCAAATCATCCTGCTGCGCTGGGCCACCGCCGACGAGGTGGCGATACGCAGGACCCGCTACTGGGTGATCACCGGCATCGCCCTGAACGTACTCCTTGCGGCTCTGTTCCTTCTCGCCGACGGTCCCGGCCGGCCGGCTTCGGACTTCGACGGCACGGACCGGCCGCTGGTCCTCACCTACCTGCTGTTCTTCGTCGTGTCCCAGGCGGTTCCGTGCGTCACCATCTTCCGCCAGTGCGGCCCCTACGCCCGTATGACCGACAACGCCTCGCTGCGCCAGGCCCTGCGGCTGCTGTCCGTCGCCGCGGTGATCCTCTTCCTCTACTGCACGGCCAGGGCGGTCAACATCCTCACCGGTGCGGCAGGGATCGACATCGGAGTCTGGCGGGTCGCCGCTTCCGTCTTCAGTGCGGTGGGCATCGTCGTTCTCTCTCTCAGCCTGACCCTGCCCTCGTGGGGCCCTTCGGCGGCCAAGCTCCTGGCATGGGCGCGTAGTTACCGGTCGTACCGGGCGCTGTACCCGCTCTGGCGGGACCTGTACGAGGCCTCCCCGGACATCGTCCTGGAGCCGCCCGGGACTTCGGTCTCCGACCTCGACTACCGCCTGCACCGGCGGGTCGTCGAAATACGTGACGGATGGCGGGACCTGCGCCCCTATATCGACCGCAGCACCACCAACGGTGCTGCCCGACCGGGCTCGAGTGCGAGCGAGGAGGCCCGTCAGGCGTTCACCGAAGCAGCGCAGATCAGACAGGCGCTGCACGCCAAGCGAACCGGCACCGTGCCCGACGACAACGCGGACGCCGGCGACTTCGAAGACCGCGATACGGACAACTTCACCGCGGAAGTAGCCTGGCTCACCCAAGTCTCGGTCGCCTACAGTAAGCTCGGCGACGCGAGTTGAGAGCTCCCGCCCGGTCCGCATCCCCCGTCGGACCGGGCGGGCTTGTTCCCCCGATTTCCCCCGTTCCCCCGTTCCCCGTTTCTCCTCGGCCGGGGCGGGCGCGCCTCCACCCCGGCCGGCCTGGCCCACCACGTTCCCGAGAGCCGGACCGACATCGCCGACCGGCCGGCCGCCAACTTGACCACCCCCGTAAGCCAAGTTAGCTGACAGCTATCGGCGGTTCCCAACGTTGGCGGACTCTCGGTCAATTGTCAACTGCTCGCTAATCTGCGAAACTTGGAAATAGCCGAGGGCTATGCCGAGGAGGTGACGGGAGGGAGATTCACCATGTCCGAGACCGAGGACCGGCCGCTGCTTGCGGTGCGTCTGGACGACCTCTTCAAGACGGTTCGCCCGAAGGGCCGGCACTGGACCAATGCCGAGGTGGCGGAGGAGCTGAAGCGGGCACACCCCGAACTCAAGGTCGGTGGTGTGTATCTGTCGCAGTTGCGGACGGGCAAGCGCTCCAACCCTTCCCCCGACCTACTGGCTGCCCTGGCCCGCTTCTTCGGTGTGTCGGTTGCCTACTTCTTCGACGAAGAGGTCGCCCAGTCGGTGCTCGGCGAGGTCGCCGCCATCGAGGCACTGCGGCAGGCCGGGGTCCGTTCCGTGGCCATGCGCGCGGCCGGGATGAAGAAGGAGAACCTCCAGGCCATCACGGCCATCATGGATCAGTACCGGCACATGCAGGGTCTTCCGCCCGTCGCCGACCCCCCGTCGGAGGCGGAGTGAGAGGTACGAGGAAGGAACGGTCGGCCGAACAGGACCGCCACAGTCAGCTCAAGAGGCTCCGCAGGACCGGCGCGCAGCGACTCGCCGAACTCGAGCTGCCGGAGGTGGCCGATGTGGCCGAGCTGTGCCGCCATCTCGGAGAGATCCGCGACCGCCCGATCACGTTGGTCCCGATGCAGATGCCCGCGTCGCATCCGTGCGGGATGTGGGTCGCCGCACGCGACGAGGACCTCGTCTTCTACGACGCCAACACGACCAGCGCGCATCAGGAGCACATCATCTTGCATGAGCTGGGCCACATCATCTGCTGTCATCGGGGCGCGGGCCTGCTGGACGAGGCGACCGCCCGGCTCCTCTTCCCCAACCTCGACCCCGACCTCGTACGCGACATGCTCCTGCGCGCGACCTACGACGACGTTCAGGAACAGGAGGCGGAGATCATCGCCTATCTGCTCTCCCAACGAGTGGGCGGCACCGGGCGACAGCCCGGCGACGCTCCCCCTGCCGAGGAAGCGGCGGGCCGCGCGGACTCCGGAAAGAACGCCATGCTCAGCCGGATCGAACGCACCCTGATCTGACGTGAGTCAATTACTCCGTGGCGGATGCCACCTCCTCGGCCAGGATCGACACGGTCCTGCGGATGTCGTCCTCGCCGTGTTCGCTGGTGACGAAGAACCGCAGCCGCGCGAGGCCCTCCTCCACGGCGGGATGGAAGATCGGATCTGCGATGACGCCCCGGTCGAAAAGCCGGTCCGCGACACGCAAGGTCTTCGTCGAGCTGCCGAGAAGGCACGGAACGATCGGTGTGTGGGCACTGGATCCCGTCGGCAGACCGGCCGAGGCGGCAAGGCCGAGGAAGAGCTCCGCGTTGCGCCGCAGAGCACGCACCCGGTGCGGTTCCGCGGCGATCAGCTCGGCGGCGGCCAGCGCCGCGGCCGCGTTGGCCGGGGTCAGGCCGACGCTGTAGACGAAGCCCGGCAGTGTGTGACGCAGCCACCGCACCATCCGGGCCGAGCCGCCGAGGTAGCCGCCGCAGCCGGCGAATGCCTTGGAGAGGGTGCCCATCCAGAGATCCACGTCGGACCGGACGACGCCGTGGAACTCGCCGACGCCGCGGCCGCTTTCGCCCACGGTGCCGATGCTGTGCGCCTCGTCGACCATCAGCAAGGCGCCGTAGCGTTTCTTCAGTTCGATCAGGCCGGGCAGGTCGACGAGATCGCCGTCCATGCTGTAGGCACCCTCGACGGCGATCAGCACCCGCCTGAACCGGGACCGGTTGATCCGCAGCAGGTGCTCCAGGTGGCCGAGGTCGTTGTGGGCGAACGGGCGCCGCGCCGCGCCGGACAGAGCGCAGCCCTGCAGGATGCTGTCGTGGGCGAGCGCATCGTGGACGACGAGGTCCCCCGCGCCGACCAGATGCCCTATCGCGGTGACGTTCGTGGCATGGCCGCTCACCAGCGTCAGGCAGTCCTCGACGCCGAGGAAGTCGGCGAGAGTCCGCTCGAGTCCTACCGTCAGGTCCCGTTCACCGGAGAGCACACGGCTCGCGGAGACCGAGGTCCCGTACCGGTCCACTGCCCGGTGCACGGCCTCGTTGACCGCCGGATGGCCGGAGAGCCCCAGGTAGTTGTAGCTGCCGAAGGAGACGTACGACCGGCCGCCGATCACCGTCGTGGCGCGGATGTTGCCCTCGTGGACCCGGAAGTACGGGAAGTCCGCACCACTGCCGGTGATCGCGCTCAAGCGCTCCTCGAACTGCCGCACCTCCGGGAAGTCATCGACGCATGCGGCGTCGGGGCCCCAAGCGGCCGGTGTCTCCTGCGGCAGGGGTTCACCGGGGATCGGTGCCTCCGTGAGCCAGGGGGTGGCCAGCGCGATCAGCCGCTCGATGGTGAGGCCCGGCGAGAACATCTCCTCGGTGCGGAAGCCCGGTATCCGCTTGCCGATGTTGACCTCCAGCTCCTGCAGCATCAGGGAGTCGAAGCCGAGATCGGTGACCAGCGACATCCGCTCGCTCAGGTCGGAGAGGGGGAAGACTCCGGCCCGCGACACCTCTTCGAGCACGATGGATACGGCGGATGCGGCACCGTCTCGTGCCGCCGCGGGGACGGCCGCGGGCGCCGCCGCGGGCGACTCGACCGGAGCGGGCTCGTCCTCTCCCACCGCGTCAGGAGTGTGGGAGGTGTCCCCGCTCTCGCGAGCCGACTCGTCCACCGCCCAGTGGTGGCGGGGGGCGAGCGGACTCGGCGGCAGGGTGCACGGGGGTATTCGCTCCGTCACCGGACGCAGCCCCGGGCCGGTGACCGCGCGCCACGCGAGCTCGGTCAACGCGGCGGTGCGCGCCTCGACGGACAGCGCGTCCGGTGCGGGTACAGCGACCTCCGAGGGTTCCCCCGGGGACACCGTGCCGGCCACCTGCCCCGGCCCGAGCTCTCCCGTACGGCCCGCGGCCAGGCTCTCGGCCGCCGCGGTCAGCCTGGCGACCGCGTCAGCGGTGTCCTCCGCCACCAGCGCAAGGCGTTCGGCGAAGGGAGCCCGGTGCGCCAGGGTGGCCGCCACCTGGGCCGTCGGCAGCTGATCGGCGGCCATGGTGCGCGCCAGCTCCCCGGCGTAGCGGGCGAGGCCGGCCCGGTCACGGGCGCTGAGGACCAGGAGGTGCGGCCCCGCGTCCGGCGCGGGGATGCCCGGTGCCGTGGTGCATTCCTCCACCACCAGATGGACACCCGTGCCGCCGAAGCCGAACGCGCTCACTCCCGCCCGGCGCGGCTGTCCGGACTCCGGCCACGGGACCGCCTTGGTCGGGACGGTCAGGTGCGCGCTGTCGAGACCGGAGCTGTCGGCCAGATCGAACTCCGGCTGCGGCGGTATCACTCCCCGGTGCACCGCCAGGACGGTCTTGATCAGTCCCGCCATCCCTGCGGCGTTGAGGGAGTGGCCGACCACCGCCTTGACCGCGCCGAAGAAGGCGGGTGCGCCGTGCTCGCCACGCAGCTCACGCAGCACACCGACCTCGACGGGATCGCCGACCGCGGTCCCGGTGCCATGGGCCTCCAGATACCCCGTCGCATCCGGGGCGAGGCCGGCATCCCGGTAGGCCCGGCGCAACGCCCGGAGCTGACCGGACGGCTGAGGATTCATGCCACCGTGCACGGTCCCGTCGTTGGCCGTTCCCACGCCCCGGATCACCGCATAGACCCGGTCGCCTGCCGCCAGCGCGTCGGCCAGGGGGCGCAGGACCAGGACCCCGGCGCCCTCTCCCAGGACGAAGCCGTCGGCCTCCGCGCCGAACGGCAGGCACCTGCCGCTGCGCGAGATGGCGCCGACCCGGCACAGTCCCACCAACAGGTCCGGGGTCAGGATGAGTTGGGCGCCGCCCGCGAGTGCGATACGGCATCGTCCCGCGCGCACGGCGTGCACGGCGTTGGCCACGGCCATGAGTCCACCGGAGCATGCCGAGTCCAGCGCATAGCTCTCGCCGTGCAGATCGAACACCGAACTGATCATGTTCGGACCCATGTTGAGCAGGAGCCCGGACACGGATGTGCCATGCAGTCCGTCGACCGCACGAACCGTCCGGGCCCACCGAGGGTCGGCCATCCGTGCCCCGAACTCCCCGCCGGCCAGCTGACGCATCCGGATCTGCACTGTGCTGATCTCGCGGTAGCCGCTCTCGGTGAGCGACGTGATCACCGAGGTCTCCTCGCGGTCGAAGCCCTCGGCCTCCCACCCCGCGTCCTGGATCGCCTCGCGGGCGAGGTCGACGAGAAGGCGGTGTTGCGGGTCCATCGACCGGGCCCGCCGTGGCGGGATGCCGTAGTGCGACGCGTCGAAGTGACCCACGTCCGGCAGCAGCGCCATGGTGTCCGTATAAGCCGCGGACGTGTCACGGAAGTTGTCGCTGAGGAAGGCGCCGCTGCGCCACCGCGAGTCCGGAACGGTGGCGAACTGCGCCTTCGGCGCCTCCAGGAGCCGCCAGTACTGGCTCACATTCCGCGCGCCGGGAAAGCGGCAGGCCATTCCCACGATCGCGACGTCATCACGCCGCGCTCCCGCTGAATCCGCCATGGAATCCGTCCCTGTCAGAGTTGTCACCTGTCATCCGCAGCCGGTGTCACCCCGTGCCGGCCAGTCGCTCACGCCACCAGTCCACGGTCGCCCCGACCTGCTCGTCGACCGGGGTGGCCCGTACGGCGAACGCGGCCTCGTAAGCACTGGAGTCGATGATGAAAGGACGGTCGAACTGATAGCGGAGTTCCTTCAGCTCACGGAGCAACGGAGAGAAGAGTGACGCGGCGCCGAGCACGGCCGACGGCAGCCTTCGCACCGCGACCGGCTGTGTTCCCGACCGAGCGGCAAGGCGGTCGACCATCTCCCGGACGGACAGCGCGGGCGCCGTCGGTACATGCCAGGCCCGTCCCCAGGCCCGCTCCTCGACGGCGACCTCGACCAGGGCCCCGGCCACATCGGGGAGATAGGTCCAGCTGTGCGGGGCGTCAGGGTCCCCGAGCGTGGAGACCGGCTTGCCGCGCAGCAGGCGTGGCACGACCCGCGCGGCCAGATGCCCGCCGTCGGTGACGCCGGGCCCGAAGAAGTCCGAGGCCCGCACCTCCACCGCCCTGATGCGACCCTGCTCATGCAGTTTCCGCGCCTGCTCCCAAACGGCGGCGCGCACCCGCCCCTTGGAGCCGGTCGCCGCGAGCGGCAGCTGCTCGGTCATGGGGCCGTCCACCGGACCGTAGCCGTAGAGGTTGCTCAGCATGACCAGGACGGCCCCGGTCGCTTCGGCGGTCTCGCAGACCGACGTGGCGAGCGGCGGCCAGTCACTCGCCCATCGATGGTAGGGCGGTGCGGCACAGCAGTGGATCGAGGCCGCGCCTTGTGCGGACTCGATCAGTCTCTTGCTGTCCGTCGCATCCAACGCGACGTGCTCGATGCCGGGTTCTGGGCTGCGACCCGACTTGGTGACGACTCGTACCGAATGGCCCTTTTCGACCAGCTGCCGGGCAGTGGCTGCCCCGGCAGGACCGAAACCTACGACGACATGAAGACTCACGCTCGCACACTAGCGCGAGCCTGTGACGCTCTTGGGCCGGGCGCGTCCAGGCGCGGGTGGATCGCCGGATGGTTTCGGCCAAACTTCACGACGGTCCGGTGCCCACCGGTCGCCGGAGCGAGCGCGCGCGGCAGAAGAAGCCCGTCTACGGCCGTCGTTCGCGCGGGAGAGGACAGAAGCGCTGCCCTCCTTCGACTGCGACAGTTTTGCCGGGCGCGATCTCCGTGAACCCGGCGTCGCGCACGACCGGCAGTCCGCTCGTCGTCAGAGCGCGCCAGTCTGCCGGTTCCGCGGTGCGCACGGAAAGCGCGAAGCCCGATTCGCGCCATGCGTCGCGGTCGGCGTCCGACAGTTCCCACCAGGCGAGTTGGGCGCCGTGGCCGGCCTGCGCCATGGCCTTGCCCGCGGACATCTTCAGCTCCGGGTTCAGCCACAGCACGGGACCGGCCGGGTCGGGCGCGGCGGGCGGCCGCGGGTCGTCCAGTTCGGTGCCGGACACCTGGAGCTTGGCCAGTTCCCTGGGCCAGCCGTCGAGCGGTACGGGCGGGAAGACCCGCACCTCCGCCGCCGTCCTGCCCTCCGTGCCGGCGCCGGTACCGGTCACCGTGACGCCCGGCAGCGTGCCGGCCTTGCGCCACTCCGTGCCCCGCGCCCGCCGTACGACCTTGCGGATACGGGCGTCCTGCCAGTCCCGCACGGCCCGCGCCCACTCGCCCTCACCGCTGGAGCGCTCGTCGGCGAGCATCGCGAGCACGGCCCGCGCCGCGGTCTCCAGGGCGTCCGTACGGGCCGGGGGCGCGGTCCTCTCCAGGCGCACCACCAGCGGCAGGACGAACTGCGGCGCCGCGTCGCGGGACGAGTTCTCGTGCCTGAAGGGGCTGTCGGGCCGGATTTCACGTGTGTCTTCGCTGCTCACACCCGTCAGTCTGCCAGCTTCCGTACGCACGGATGTTGGCGGAACGGGCGCCTCCGGGACACGATGCATGTCATGAAGAGCGATCTTTTCTCCACAGAGAACATGGCGCAGCAGGCCACGGTGCCCGGCATGACGCTGCAGAACGCCAAGTCGGTCAAGTACGCGGTCAACGGTGAGATGCACGCGCGGCAGGGCTCGATGATCGCCTTCCGGGGCAATCTCCAGTTCGAACGCAAGGGCCAGGGGATCGGCGGCATGCTCAAGCGCGCCGTCACCGGTGAGGGCCTGCCGCTGATGGCCGTACGCGGCCAGGGCGAGGCGTGGTTCGCGCACGAGGCGGCCAACTGCTTCATCGTCGACATCGAGCAGGGCGACGCGCTGACCATAAACGGCCGCAACGTCCTGTGCTTCGACCCGACGCTGTCCTACGAGATCAAGACGGTCAAGGGCGCCGGCATGGCCGGCGGCGGTCTGTTCAACAGCGTCTTCACCGGGTACGGCAAGCTCGCCGTCATCTGCGAGGGCAGCCCCATCGTCATCCCCGTCACCCACCAGCAGCCGGTGTTCGTCGACACCGACGCGGTGGTCGGCTGGAGTGCCCAGCTGCACACGTCGCTGCACCGTTCCCAGTCCGTCGGCTCGATGATCCGCGGCGGCTCCGGCGAGGCGGTGCAGCTCAAGCTGGAGGGCGAGGGCTTCGTGATCGTCCGGCCCAGCGAGCTCACCCCGCAGAAGGCGTCACAGAACTGAGGCTCCGGCCGGTGGGCCGTCGCTACGGCCCCGGCGGCCCATGGGTGCTGCGGGGGGTCGACCTCGACCTGCGCGCGGGCGCCCCGGTCCGGGTCGGGGCAGCAACGGCAGCGGCAAGTCGACGCTGCTGCGGCTGCTCGCCGGTATCGACGCGCCGACCGAGGGCCGGATCACCGGCCGGCCGCGTACGGCCTACGTCCCCGAGCGCTTCCCCGCCGCCCTGCCGTTCACCGCGGCCGGCTATCTGACGCGTCTCGGCCGCGTCCACGGGCCGGGCAGGCGCGAGGCGGCCGCCGGTGCCGCCGAATGGCTCGAACGCTTCGGGGCCGCGGCGCACGCCCGTACACCGCTCGGCGAACTCTCCAGGGGCACCAGTCAGAAGGTCGCCGTCGCCCAGGCGCTGCTCGCCGGAACGGAGCTGCTGCTGCTCGACGAGGCCTGGACCGGCCTGGACACCACGGCACGCGACCAGCTCGACCTGGCGGTCGTGGAACGGGTCGCGGCAGGGGCGACCGTCGTGTACGTCGATCACGACCCGCGCCGGCCGGCCGGGGTGGCCGACACCGTCCTCTCCGTACGGGACGGCCGGCTGGAGGAGCAGCGGGCGGACCGTCTCCCGCCCGGCGGGCGGCAGCCGGGGCACTCGGCCCGGATCGTGGCGGTCGGCCCGCCCGGCGCACCGGTGCCCGGCGGACTGCCGGGCAGCCCCGAACAGTTCACGGCCGAGGACGGCAGCACCGTGCTCACCGTCGTCGCGCTGATCGGCGATCCGTGGAGCGCCACCACCGGGTGGCGGTCCCGCGAACGGCCGCGGTGGCCGCGGGGCTTCTCGCGGGAGCGGTGTACGTGCTGCTGGGGACGGCGGTCGGTGTCCTGTGCACACGGCCGGTGCTGCACTCGCGCGGCTGGCCGACGGCGGCGAGCGCACTGCTCGTGCTGCTCGCCCTGGTCACCGGCGGTTCGCCCGCCAGGTACGCGGTGACGGGCCTGGTCACCGGCTCGCGGACGGGGACCGTGACGTGGCCGCTGCTGCCCCTGCTCTCGGCGGCGCTGATCGCCGCGGCGGCGGCCGGTCTCACGTGCGTACTGGCACCTCTGCGCGGCGCGGACGGCGGCAGACCCGCGAGCTAGAGTCGGATGTATGGACGAGCACGAGCCGTACCGCGAGACCCTCGAGAGCCGGACCGCGGAGCCGGCCCAGGGCGCGGCCGGCGGTCCCTTCGCGGAGTGCGTCCTGTGCCGCGAGCCGACCGAGTACCCGGCGTCGGTCAAGGGCGCGCCGCTGTGTCCGGTCTGCGAATGGCGGGAGGCGGAACGGACCGCCTGCTCCGGCTGACCGCGTGAGCGCCTGACTGCCGTGACCGCCTGACCGCCGGGTCGGCCGCCCGCACCTGACCGCCCGGTCGGCCGGTTCGCGCGTGCCTTCGGGCGAACGCCGCACCGGACGCGTGATGCGCGGGGTGCCCGGTGGTACGCGGATCTGCATGGCACCCAGGTCGTACGGCCCGCAGGAGCGCCCTTCGGGTGCGCCGTCCGCCGCTGAGAAACCACGGGTGCCGGACGCACTGCGGACGGCCGCCGCGTACGCCTGGCGGATCCTCGTGGTGGCTGCCGCCGTCTACGGCGTCTTCGCGCTGCTCGGACGGTTCCACGAGATCGCAGTGGCCGTGTTCCTGGGCCTCGTCGTCACCGCGGTGCTCCGGCCGGTGGCCGACCTGGCCGCACGCCTCCTGCCGCGTCCGCTCGCCGTCGCCGCCTCGCTGCTGGGCGGCATCCTGCTCGTGCTGGGGACGTTCGCCCTGGTCGGTGAGGCGGTTGCGGGCGAGCGGACCACCCTGGTACGGGAGTTCCGCACGGGGATCGAGAGGATCGAGAACTGGCTGGAGCGGCCCCCGTTCCGTGTCGATCCGGAAGCCCTGACCGATGTCCAGTCCCGCATCGGCCAGCTGCTGTCCAGCCACCGGTCCACTGTCATCAGCGAGGCGCTGAGCGGCGCCGGACGGCTGGTCGAGGTGCTGACCGTGTTCGCCCTGGCGCTGTTCTGCTCGGTGTTCTTCATCCACTCCGGCGACCGTCAGTGGGGATGGTTCTGCGGCCAGTTGCCACCCGTCGCCCGGGGGCACGCGACGGTCGCCGGCCGGGCCGCCTGGCGTACGTTCACCGGGTACACCCGCGGCATTCTGCTGGTGGCCGGCACCAACGCGATCCTGGTGGGGGTCGCCCTCTTCGCCCTCGGGGTTCCCCTGGCGCTGCCGCTGGCCCTGCTGGAGTTCTTCGCCGCGTTCATCCCGCTCGTCGGTTCGCCCATCGCCCTGGCCGTGGCCGCGGTGGTCGCGCTCGCGGCCGAGGGGCCGTTGATCGCGGGCGTGGTCGTCGCCCTCATCGTCGTCATCGGGCAGATCGAGGGGCATCTGCTGCATCCGGTCGTGATGAGCTGGGCCGTCCGGCTGCATCCCGTGGTCGTTGCGCTGTCGGTGGTGGGCGGGGCGGTCGCCGCGGGTGTGGTGGGCGCGGTCGTCGCGGTGCCGCTGGTGGCCGTGGTCTGGTCGGTTCGTCAGGCGCTGCGCGGGGCGCGCACGTCCGGCGGGGAAATGGCTTAGGGCGCCGTGGTCCCCGCCTCCTCCGGGGCGACCAGGGACTGGGCGAGCGGCACTCTGGCCAGAGCGAGGACACCGGCCACCACCAGCGCCACCCCGGCCGCCTGGGGCAGCAGCCACCAGCCGGTGCGGATGTCCTCTTCGAAGAGGAGGAGTCCGAGGGCCAGGCTCACGGCCGCGTCCCCGAGGGTGAGCGCGGGCTGGGAGGCGACCAGCGGGCCGGCCTGCATCGCGTGCACCAGCAGGAAGAGCGCCGCCCCGCCGCTCGCCGCGAAGGCGTAGGTCTGCCAGGTCGTGAGGAACGCCCCGAGGCCGTGGTCGTCGAGGATGTGCACCGCCTCCTTCATCAGGGCCGCGGTGAGCGCGTAACTGATCGCGGTGGCCGAGCCGAGGCAGGCCGCGCGGGCCCGGCCCTCCGGGCGGCGCAGGGCCGCGGCGGCGAGCGCGAGGACCACCGCTGCGCACACGGGGAGTGCGACGATCCAGCGGTCCGCCGGTACGTCTGTGCGGTCGCCCGACGGCGCGGCGGCGGCGAGGGCGATGCCGAGACCCACGACGACACCGGCCACAGCAACCCAGCCGGCGCGCGGCAGGCTGCCGTGCAGCAGGAGCGTCGCCAGGATCAGGGCGAGCGGCAGTTCGAGGACGAAGAGCGGCTGCACGATCGTCAGCGGCCCGGTCCCGAGGGCCACCGCCTGGCAGACGCCCGCGACGACGACGGCGAGGATGCCGGCGAGCCAGACGGGCTGCCGCAACAGATCGAGCACGAGACCGGCTCGGAAGCCCTCCGAGCTCGGGACGACGAGAGCCGCCTTGCGCTGCAGCACTGTGGCGAACGCGTTGCTGAGCGCCGCGCAGAGCGCGAAGAGTACTGGCAGCAGCATGTGCACGGGATCGGCCTCCGGCAGTCGACGGTTGAGCTGGTGGCGGGCGGGCGCTACGCGGTCGGCGGTGGTGGCGCGGCGGTACGCGGTCGGCGCCGGTGCGAAGGCCCACGACCCCGGACCGCGCGCACGGGAGGGTGGCCGCCGTCGTTCAGGAGCTGTCCGGCCCCGGTCCGCCGGACACGCCCTCGGCCCCGGCGGCGGCGGACTGCCGCATCAGGTCGGACACCTTGACGAACCGGTAGCCGCGCCGGCGCAGCTCCGGGACGATCCGGCGGACCGCCTCCTCGGTGACGGGCGCGGCGCTGCGAGTGCAGTGCAGGACGGCCAGCGACCCGGGCCTGACCCCGTCGAGTACCTGCTCCGCCACGGCGTCCGCGTCCGTGGCGAACGCGTCACCGCTGACGACGTCCCACTGGACGGCGGTGACCTCGGCCTGGGCAACGGCCCGCAGGGCGGCGTCGTCGTAGCAGCCGCCGGGGAAGCGGAAGTACGGCACCACGTTGCGTGCCCCGGCCTTCTCGATCGCCGCGAACGCCCGCCGTACGTCGGCGAGCATGTCCTCGGCGGCGATCTGGGGGAGGCCGTAGCAGGGTGAGCTGAAGGCGTAGTGGCTGTAGGAGTGGTTCGCGACCTCGAAGAGGGGATCGGTGCCGATGGCCTTCGCCTGGGCCGGGTACTCCTCGGCCCAGCGACCCGTCATGAAGACGGTCGAGGGGACCTTCAGCGTGCGCAGGGCGTCGATCAGCGCCGGGTTGTCGAACCGTTCGCCGCCCGCGGCCCGCGGGCCCTGGTCGGCGGTCATGTCCGCGTCGAAGGTGAGGGCGACGGTCTTCGCCCCGGTGCTGCCGTCACCGGCGGCGCGCGTGAACACCGGTGCCAGACCGCCCGGCCCGGGAGCCATGGTGGGCGCCGCCGGAGCGGCGGGGGAGGGCGCGGCTTCCGCCGGAGAGGGCCGGGGAGCGGTGCCGGGACGGTGGCCGGAGGCGTCGCAGCCGGCAAGTGCCGCAGCCAGAACTGCCAAAGCGATCAAATTACGCGCATATCTGGTCACTCATGGAAAATATGTGATCATCTGGCCGGAAAAGAGTTGGAACGTTCCTGCGTCAGGGTTGTGTTTTCGGCACGGGTCCGTCGCCACGGCTCAGGCCAGTGGATTGCCCTGTGCAATGATGCGGTCGGTTCTGTGATCCGCGTGCTCTGGAGGAACGGCATGGCAGAGTCCCCGAGGGCCGGAGTGCTGGCGAGCAGGGCGGATCTGACCGCGGCTCCGGAGGACCGTGGCGGTGCCCTCTGGCGACTGGATCCGGTGGTCCGGCAGCTGGACGCCAACCTCGTCCGGCTCCTGCCCGGCACCCGGGGTGCCGCGCACGTCGAACCGGACCTCGACGTCCTGATCTGCGTGCTCGACGGCAGCGGCGAACTGACGGTCGGGGGAGAGCGTCAGCCTCTGGAGCCGGGCTGCGTGGCCTGGCTGCCGCACGGCATCGAACGCGCCGTGTCCGCCGGACCGGGCGGCCTCGCCCACGTCACGGCACACCGCCGCCGCCCCGGCATGACCATCGGCAGCGCGTCCCCCGTCCGGGAGACCGCCCAGGGCGGTGAACCCGCCTGCATGCTCGGCCGCGTCTGCCCGGACTGCGACCACCCGGCGGCGGACGCCGGGGCGCGGTACTGCAGCCGGTGCGGCGCCCGGCTGCCCGAATGAACCGTCCCGCGCAAGCCCGCTGACATCGCGTCAGGCAGGAAATCCCGCCGTCGCGATGAGTACAACTGCCCGCCTCTTCCGTATCAACGGTCGGACGCGTCCCCCGGTCTGTCGTCGGCAACCGGATTCCGTATCCCCGCAGGAGGCGGCGAGTTGAGTCACAGGCGAATACCCAGGCGAAAGGCCGTGCTTGCAGGAGCGGGGGCGGTGGGCATCGCCGCGGCAGCCGTGCTGCTGCCCCACGCCAACGCATCGCAGTCCGGCTCCGGTTCCGAGCCGACGGCCGAAGCGAGAACGCTGAGCGCCGCTGCGGCCCAGGACCTGGTCTCGCAGCTCGGCCCCGAACTCGGTGACGCGTATGCGGGTGCGTACTACGACGCACAGAAGCAGCAGGTCATCGTCAACGTCAGCGGCGACAGCAACAGTGCGGTGGTTCAGGTCAACGAGGCCGGCGCCGTCGCGCGGCCCGTCGAGAACAGCATGCGCGAGCTGAAGTCCGCGGCGGACACGCTGGCCCGTGAAGCCACCGTCCCGGGCACGGCCTGGGCCGTCGACCCGAGGACCAACCGGCTGACGGTCACCGCGGACCGCACGGTCGACGGCGACAACTGGAGTCGGCTGGCGTCCGCCGTCACGTCGCTGGGCGCCGGCATGGCACGAGTTCAGAAGACGGCGGGCGAGTTCCGGCCCTTCCTGGAGGGCGGCGACGCCATCTTCGGCGGCGGCTCGCGCTGTTCCCTCGGCTTCAACGTCACCACCGGCGACGGGCAGCCCGGCTTCCTCACCGCCGGACACTGCGGCGTCGCCGACGACCAGTGGTCCGAGGAGCCGAACGGCGCCCCGATCGGTACGGTCCGGGCGGCGACCTTCCCCGGCGAGGGCGACTTCGCGCTCGTCACGTACGACGACCCCGCCACCGAGGCACCCGGCACGGTCGACCTCGGCAACGGCCAGACCCTGGACATCGTGGGCGCCGACAACGCGGCGGTCGGCCAGGAGGTGTTCCGCATGGGCAGCACCACCGGTCTGAACAGCGGCCGGGTCACCGGTCTGAACGCCACCGTGAACTATCCGGAAGGCACCGTCACGGGCCTGATCCAGACCGATGTGTGCGCGGAGCCGGGCGACAGCGGCGGTGCCCTGTTCACCCGTGACGGCAGCGCGATCGGTCTGACCTCGGGCGGCAGCGGCGACTGCACGTCGGGCGGCGAGACGTTCTTCCAGCCGGTGACCACGGCACTGGCGTCGGTCGGTGCGCAGATCGGCGCGGGCGACGGCGGCGGCCGGAACGAAGACCAGGGCCAGGGCCAGGACCAGGGCGGCTTCGACGGCAGCTGAGTCGCATCCCTTCCCCCACGCATCCGGGGGCGTGCGGCCCCCCGCACGCCCCCGGACGCGTGTTCAGAGCGTCTCGCTCAGCGAATCCGCCAGCCGCCGCCGCGCCGTCCGCGTCGCCGGCAGCGAGGCCGCAGCCACCGCCCCCACCACGGCGCCGGCCACGACGCCCACCAGCACGGGCCACGGCGGCAGATGGGCGATCCCCGCTCCCATTCCGCTCGAGCTGCCCTGGACGTCCACCAGCCACATCCCGGAGAGCGCGCCGAGCGCCGTCCCCGCCACGGCAGCCACCAGCGCCGTCAGCCCGGCGCCGATCACGATGACCGAGCCGATCTGGCGGGGCGTCAGCCCGATCGCCTTCAGCGCGAGCAGGTCCCGGCCCCGGTCGCGCACCCCGGTGCCGATCAGCGTCAGCAGCTCGGTCAGCCCGATCAGGGCCAGTACGGCGATCAGGGCCGCGATCACTCCGCGCGCCGGTTCCAGCCGGTCCGCGGGGTTGGGTGTCTCACGGATCTCCAGCGTGCCGCCCGCCGCCTCGTCGAGCGCGGTCCGTACCGCCCGCGGGTCCGAGCCCTCGGCCAGGACCAGGGCGTGGAAGTCGGGCCGCAGCCGCGGGTCACGGTCCCTCAGGGCGTCGAGGGTCGTGGAGACGATCCGTCCGCCGGACTCGGGTTCGACGCTGCGGCCCACGATGTGCAGGATCTGCGGCCGCCCCTCGACCGTCATCCGCACCCAGTCCCCGACCCGTACGCCCAGCAGATCGAGCAGCCCCTGGCCGGCGACCGCCTCGTCGGCGCCGCGGGCGGCCCGGCCCTCCGCCACCGCCGACGGATACGGGTCCGCCGCGGTGCCCAGCCCGCGCAGTGTGATGGTGCCGGTCTGTCCGGGGACGAGGGCGGCCATCTCGGCGCCGGGATGGACGGCGGCCACCTCCGGGACCCCGGCCAGGGTCCGCCGCAGCTCCTCCTCCGTGGGCCCGCCGGGCTGCTGCGCCCGTACGGTCAGTGCCGCGGGCAGCCCCATCTCGGCGGGCCTGCTGCGGAACTGGTCCAGCGTGGACCAGGCCACCAGCGCGACCGTGATCAGGACCAGCGGCAGCGCGAGGCGCCCGACGGCGACGGCCGTGCGGCCCCGGCGCGGGAAGGCCGAGCGCCAGCCGAGTACCAGCGCCGGCGGTACGCGCATACCGAGCGCCCGCCGCCCGAGCGGGGTCATCGGCGCGGCCGACGGCTGTGCGGCGCGGGCGACGGGAACGGGCGGGACCCGCCCGGCGCGCCAGGCGGCGAGCCCGGTCGCGGCCGCGATCAGCAGGACCGCGCCGCACGGCACGCCGATCATGAGCGCCGCGTATCCGGGCAGGTCCTGCCAGAGGGCGGCCGCGTCGCCGATCCGGCCCGGTATCCGCGCCCCGAGGAGGGCGATCGCCGCCGTCCCGAGAGCGACGCCGAGCAGGGCGAACGCCAGATGCTGCACGAGGAAGCCCCGTACGACCTGTCCCGGGGTGAAACCCACGGCCTTGAGCACGGCGATGTCCCGCAGCTGGCCGCGTACCCGGGCGCCGATCGCCCCGGACGCGGCGAGCGCGGCCGCCAGCAGCGCACCGAGCCCGAAGACGGCGAACAGCTGGCCGAGCAGTCGGTCGTCGCCGCCGGCCTCGGCACGCGCCTGCTGCCACTTGGTGACCTGGTCGACCCGGTCGGCGCCGAGCAGGGTCACCGCCCGCTGGACCATGAAGTCGGTGTCGCCGGCGTCGTCCAGCCGCAGCCCCACGCTCCGCCCGGTGTCGCCGGGCGCGACGGCGTCGAGCGTGTCCGGCAGCACCCAGCCGGTGCCCGGCCCGCCGCCCGGCCGGTAGGTGGGCTCCGCCGCCTCGGCGACGCCGGTCACACGCAGGGTGCGCGGCGTGCCGTCCTGTCCGGTGACCCGTACCGTGTCGCCGGGCTCGGCCCACAGCGCCCGGGCGACCGAGCTCTCCAGTACGACGGTGCCCGCCGCGCCGCCGCCGTCGGGCGGCGCGAGCCAGCTCCCGGCGGTCAGGAGCGGCCGTGCCACCTCCGGCGGCCGGGTCTCCGCGGCGCGCAGCGCCACCGCCGCCCGCGCGCCCTGCGATTCGACGGTGGTGGCGGCGGTCCGGAAGGGGCCGGAGAGCCCGGCGACGCCGTCGAGCCCGGCCAGGGCCGCCGTGTCGGCGCCGGCCCGGGTCTGGAGCCAGATGTGCGCGCCCTGGGACTGGTTGAAGATCCGCTGCCACGGGTTGGCGGCGTAGCTGAACAACGCGCCCGCGAGCAGCAGCGAGGCGATGACCCCGGCGCTGGCGAGGACGACGAAGAGGGCCTCGCCCCGGTGTGCGCGGAAGTCGGCGTGCGCCCAGCGCAGAGTGGCCCGCACGGTCACTCCTTCAGTTCGAGCACGCCGGACACTCCGCCGCCCGGGCCGCGGCGACCGGCGCCGAGCTCGGCGTCGTCCGCGATCCGGCCGTCGAAGAAGCTGATGACACGGTCGGCGGCGCTGGCCATCCGGGCGTCGTGGGTGACCATCAGGATCGTCTGGCCGCGCTGGTGGAAACGGGAGAGCAGCCGGAGCACCTCCCGGGTCCCCTTGCTGTCGAGGCTGCCGGCCGGTTCGTCGGCGAGCAGCAGGGCGGGGTGGTTGACCAGGGCCCGGGCGAGCGCGACCCGCTGCTGCTCGCCTCCGGAGAGTTCGCCGGGCATGGACTTCTCGCGGCCTTCGAGGCCGAGCTCGGCGAGGAGTTCGGCGCGGGAGTCGCGGGCGGTCCTGGGGGAGGCGCCGGCGAGCAGCGCGGGCAGTTCGACGTTGTCCGCGACGGTGAGGTTGGAGACCAGGTTGAAGAACTGGAAGACGACACCGATGCTGCGCCGCCGCAGCACGGCCCAGCGGGCCTCGCGGTACTCGTCGACCCGCCGGCCGTCGATCCACAGCTTCCCGCTGTCGGGCCGCTGGAGACCGCCGACGAGATGCAGCAGCGTCGACTTGCCCGCGCCGGAGGGCCCGGTGACCGCCACGAATTCGCCGGGCCGCACGGTCAGGTCCACACCGCGCACGGCGTGCACCGGTGCGCCTTCGCCGTGGTGGGTCTTGGTCAGGCCCTCGGCACGTACGATCGGCGCGCCGCCGGGTGTGCCCGAAGGCGCTGCGGTGTCGCTCATTCCAGCTCCTCCTGGCAGCGCTCCAGCCAGTCGAGGTCGGCCTGCAGATGCAGCATGGCGCCCTCGATCAGCAGCTGGGAGATCCTGTTGTCACGGTCCTCCGCGGCGGCCAGTCTGGACAAGTCCCGCATGGTGTTGAGGTACTGCCGCCGCTGTTTGTTGATCAGGACGACCGGGTCGGCGAGTCCTGACTGCGGTGCGAGCGCGAGCTTCATGAAGAACTCGTCCCGCACCCGGGGCTCGTCCGTGGTCTCCTCGAACCAGGCCTGCACCGCCTCGCGGCCGGCGTCGGTGAGCCGGTACGTGCGCTTGTTGGGCCGGCCCGACTGCTCGACGTCCTCGCCGTCGATCAGACCGCTCTTCTCCAGCCGGCCGAGGGTGACGTAGATCTGGCCGACGTTCGGCTGAGGGTACGCGGCGCCGAGGAGCTGTTCAAGGTCCTGCTTCAGCTCGTAGCCGTGCGCGGGACCACGGGTCAGGAGTGCCAGGAGCGGCAGCCGCACGCGCTCCCCTCCCTCCCGCTGACGTGGTTTCCTGTTGCCCGGGCCGCGGCGTGTGTTCTGTGGCACTCGCCCCGTCTGCCTGGACGTCTAGTATCGCCCATGCCTAACGGGTATATATAGGCCACGATGCTCGGCAGCGCAGCCGGATCGTGCACTGGGAGGAATCCATGCGGTGGATGCGTGCCGCGGGTAGAGGACTCCTGGTCGCGGCGGTACTGCTGGTCGGCTACGCCGGTTCCGGCGTCGGTGCCCGGCCCGCCGACCCCCAGGGGCGCGGGCCCATGACGCTGGTGACGGCGGGCGATCTGACCGACTATCTCTCGCCGCTGCTCGACGACTGGAACAGCGCCCACCCCGACGAGCGGGTGACCCTGGTCGAACTGCCGGACTCGGCGGACGAGACCCGGGCGCAGATGATCAGCGAGCTGCGCTCCGGCAGCGACCGCTTCGACGTGCTGAACATCGACGTGGCGTGGACGTCCGAGTTCGCCGCGGCGGGCTGGATCTCCCCGCTGCACCGCGACCGCTTCCCGCTGAAGAGCTTCCTGCGGCCGGTTGTCGACACCGCCACCTTCGACGGGCGGCTCTACGCGGTCCCGTACGTCACCAACGCCGGCCTGCTCTACTACCGCAAGGACGTCCTCGAGCAGGAGGGTGAGAAGCCGCCGCGGACCTGGGCCGAGCTGGCCCGCCAGGCCCGTACGATCGCTCCCCGCCACGGCCTCGACGGGTACGCCGGTCAGTTCCTGCCCTACGAAGGGCTGACCGTCAACGTCGCGGAGGCCGTGCACTCGGCGGGCGGGTCGATCCTGCGGGACGACGGCGAGCGGGTCACCGTGGACTCCGCCGCCGCCAGGGAGGCGCTGACGTTCCTGGCGGACGGCGTGCGGGAGGGCTGGATCCCCCGGGAGGCGCTCCACTACAAGGAGGAGGAGTCCCGGCAGGCGTTCCAGGACGGCAGGCTGCTCTTCCTCCGTAACTGGCCGTACGTCTACTCCGACGCGAGCGCCGGGGACTCGAAGGTTGCCGGGAAGTTCGGCGTGGTGCCGCTGCCCGGTCCGGACGGGCCGGGCACCAGCGTGCTGGGCGGCTCCAACCTCGCTGTCAGCAGCCACTCCCGCCATCCGGCCTCCGCCGCCGACCTGATCGCCTACCTCACCAGTGAGCGCGTCCAGCGGCAGGTGCTCACCGAGGGCGCCCTGCCGCCGGTCCGTGCCTCGCTGTACGAGGACCCGGAGCTGGTGCGGGCCCATCCGTATCTGCCGACGCTGCGCCAGAGCGTGCTGTCGGCGGTGCCGCGTCCCAAGAGCCCGCACTACGACCAGGTGAGCCTGGCGGTGCAGGCGGTGGCGCAGGACGTCATGGCGCTGCGGCAGACACCCGACGAGGCGGTGGCGCGGCTCGCGCGCGAGCTCGCGGCGATCTCCCGCAGCGGCTGACCTCCGGCACCCTGTTCTCCCAAGAGGGCTCCTACTTACATGTTAAGTAGGAGCCTCTCTCTTTTGATCCCCGATTATGGGGCAAATCACCCCAGCTTTGCGCAGTTTCCGGACACACCGTTGACACCTTCCAGTCGCTGCTACTTAACATGCATGCATAACAGCGCACCCGATCCGGGGCGCCCTCGCATCCAGCAGAAACAGGTCGACGCGAGATGCTCAGCACGCTTCCGGCCGCCATCGGCGACCCCTCCCGCTCCGCCACCGCCCCCGACCCCTGGTGGCGCGACGCGGTGATCTACCAGGTCTACGTCCGCAGCTTCCTCGACAGCACCGGGGACGGCATCGGCGACCTGGCAGGCGTACGGGCCGGGCTTCCCTACCTCAGGAAGCTCGGCGTCGACGGCATCTGGCTCAGCCCCTTCTATCCCTCCCCGCAGCACGACCACGGCTACGACGTCGCCGACTACACCGGCGTCGACCCCGTCTACGGCGACCTCGCGGAATTCGACCGGCTGGTGGCCGACGCCCGCCGCCTCGGCCTGAGGCTGCTGCTCGACATCGTCCCCAACCACTGCTCCAGCGAGCACCCGTGGTTCCGCGAGGCCCTCGCCGCCGGCCCCGGCGGCGCCGCACGCTCCCGCTTCCACTTCGCACCCGGCCGCGGCCCCGGTGGCGACGAGCCGCCCAACAACTGGCGCGCCATGTTCGGCGGCCCCGCCTGGAGCCGCGTCACCGAGCCCGACGGCACCCCCGGAGAGTGGTACCTCCACCTCTTCACCCCTCAGCAGCCGGACCTCAACTGGCGCGACCCGGCCGTGGGCGACGACTTCGAGCAGGTGCTGCGCTTCTGGCTGGACCGCGGCGTCGACGGCTTCCGCATCGACGTCGCCGCCGGGCTCTTCAAGCACCCCGAGCTGCCCGACTCCGACGACCCGGACGCCGACGAGCGGGCCCGCGACTCGGTCAACCCCCTGGCCTGGAACCAGCCCGAGGTCCACGACGTGTGGCGCCGCTGGCGCTCGGTGTGCGACGAGTACGCCGACCGGGACGGCAGGGACCGCCTCCTCGTCGGCGAGGTCTCCGTACCGACCGCACGGGAGCACGCCGAGTACGTCCGCCCCGACGAACTGCACCAGGCCTTCTTCTTCGACCTGCTCTCCGCACCCTGGGACGCGGACGCCTTCCGCTCGACGATCGAGACGGCGATACGCGACATCGCCGGCACCGGCTCGACCGTCACCTGGGTGCTCAACAACCACGACCAGGTCCGCACCGTCACCCGGTACGCGGGCGAGCCCGGCGTGGAGGGCAGCGGCCTCGGCGCCGCCCGCGCCCGCGCAGCGGCCCTCCTCATGCTCGCCCTGCCCGGCGCCGCCTACGTCTACCAGGGAGAGGAGCTGGGCCTCCCCGAGGTCCTCGACCTGCCGGACGAGGTGCTCACCGACCCGATCTTCCACCGCACCGGCAGCCGCAAGCGCATCCGCGACGGCTGCCGCGTCCCGCTGCCCTGGTCCGGCCACGCTTCCCCGTTCGGCTTCAGCCAGGGCGCGGCCGGGGCCCGGCCGTGGCTTCCGCAGCCCGAGTGGTTCGCGGAACACGCCACCGACCGGGCCCTGGCCGACACCCGCTCCTTCTGGCACCTCTACCGGGACGGTCTGCAACTGCGCCACAGCCTGCCGCAACTGGGCGAAGGCACCCTGCGCTGGCTGGAATCGCCTCCGCAGGTGCTGGCCATGGCCCGCGGCGACGGACTGATCTGCGCCGTCAACTTCGGAACCGAGCCGGTACCCGCCCCCGTGACCGGAACCCCTCTGCTCGCCAGCGGCCCCTGCCCCGACGGTGTGCTCCCCGGAGCGACCGCCGCCTGGTGGACCGGCGACCACCCCGCCTCGTAAAACACCCACCCCGGAAGGACCCTCACCATGCGACGAACCGCGAGAAGGACCACCCTGCGCACAACGGCCGCGGCGACCGCCGTACTCGGCCTCACCCTCGGCGCCACCGCTTGCGGCGGCACGACCGGCCCCGCGAGCGGCGGCGAACTCAGCGGCAAGACCGTCACCGTCGCCGGCGTCTGGACCGGCAGCGAGCAGAAGAACTTCAAGAAGGTGCTCGACGCCTTCAGCGAGAAGACCGGCGCCAAGACCGTCTTCGTCCCCTCCGGCGACAACGTCTCCACCTTCGTCGGCAGCAAGATCGAGGGCGGCAACGCCCCCGACGTCGTGATGGTGCCCCAGGTCGGCGTCCTCCAGCAGTTCGCGAAGGAGGGCTGGCTGAAGCCGCTGTCCGACAAGACCGCCAAGACGGCCACCGCCGGGCTCGCCCCCGTGTGGAAGAACTACGGCACCGTCGACGACACGTACTACGGCCTCTACTTCAAGGCCGCCCACAAGTCCACCGTCTGGTACAGCCCCGAGGCGTTCACCCAGGCCGGCGTCAGCGCGCCGAAGACCTACGACGACCTCCTCAAGGCCGGCCGTACGCTCGCCGACTCCGGCCGTCCGGCATTCGCGGTGGCCGGCGAGGACGGCTGGACCCTCACCGACTGGTTCGAGAACATCTACCTCTCCCAGGCCGGCCCCGAGAAGTACGACCGGCTCGCCAAGCACGAACTCAAGTGGACCGACGAGAGCGTCGTCACGGCACTGACCACACTGGGTGAACTGTTCAAGGACGACCAGCTCGTCGCGGGCGGCGCGAAGACCGCGCTGCAGACCGACTTCCCGTCCTCCGTCGAAAAGGTCTTCGGCCCCGAGCCCCAGGCCGGCATGGTCTACGAAGGGGACTTCGTCGGCGGCATAGCCAAGGACGAGTTCGGCCGCAAGCTCGGCGAGGACGCCGACTTCTTCCCGTTCCCCGCCGTCGACGGCGGCGAGGCCCCCGTGGTCAGCGGCGGAGACGCGGCCGTGGTCCTCAAGGACGGCAAGAACAGCGAGGCCGGCATGAAGCTCCTCGAGTTCCTCGCCACCCCTGAGGCGGCCGAGATCTGGGCCGGCGCCGGCGGTTTCCTGTCGCCCAACAAGGACGTCAGCCTCGACGCGTACGGCGACGACACCACCCGCTCCACCGCCAAGTCCCTCGTCGAGGCGGGCGACTCCGTCCGCTTCGACATGTCCGACCAGGCGCCGGCGGCGTTCGGCGGCACCAAGGGCGCGGGCGAGTGGAAGCTCCTCCAGGACTTCCTGCGCGACCCGTCCGACCCGAAGGCGACCGCCGCGAAGCTCGAGGCCGCGGCCGCCAAGGCGTACGGGAACTGAGGCCGACCGCCATGGCCGACACTCTCAAGGAGCGGGCCCCCGGGGCCCGCACCCCCCGGACCGGTGCCGCGCCCGACACGCGGCGCCGGGCCCAGCGCAGAAAACGCCGCCTCGCGGTCCTCTTCGTCCTGCCGGCCCTGCTGCTCCTCGGGGCACTCGTCGTCTACCCCGTCGTCTTCTCCGTCGGGCGCAGCCTGTTCGACGCGAGCGGCGAGCAGTTCGTCGGCGCGGCGAACTACACCGAGATCTTCCAGGACCCCGCCACCCTCAAGGCCATCCGCAACAGCACCATCTGGGTCGTCGTCGCACCGGTCCTGCTCACCGGACTCGGCCTGATGCTGGCCGTGCTCACGGAGAAGGTGCGCTGGGCGACCGCCTTCAAACTGGTGCTCTTCCTGCCCATGGCGGTCTCCTTCCTCGCCGCGGGCATCATCTTCCGCCTCGCCTACGAACAGGACCCCGACCGCGGTGTGATCAACGCGGCCGTGGTCGCCGCCCACGACACCTTCGAGGACCCGGCCGCCTACCCCACGGCCCGCGCCCGCGAGAACCAGGGCCTCGCCGGAACGGACGGCGGTCCGTACACCACGACGGAAACCGTCCGCCCCGGCGGCTCCGTGACCCTCGGCTTCGTCGGCGTGGCACCCGACGCCGTTCCTTCGCAGGCACGGCCCGCCGCCGTCCCCGGCCCCGGCGCGGACGGGATCGGTGGCGTCGCCTACCTCGACTTCGCACCGGGCGGCGGCGGCACCCAGGGCAAGGTCGACCCGGCGGAGAAGGGCCTGCCCGGCATGACCGTCGAGGCGTTGCGCGACGGTGAGGTGGCCGCGCGTGCGACCACCGCCGCCGACGGCTCGTTCCGCTTCGAGGGCCTCTCCGACGGCGAGTACACCGTCCGGCTGCCTGCCGCGAACTTCGCCGCGCCCTATCAGGGCGTGAACTGGCTGGGGCCCGCGCTCGTCACGCCGGCCATCATCGGCGCCTATCTGTGGGTGTGGACCGGCTTCGCGATGGTGCTCATCGGCGCCGGCCTCGCCGCCATCCCGCGCGACGCGCTGGAGGCGGCCCGGATGGACGGCGCCTCCGAGGGCCAGATCTTCCGGAAGATCACCGTGCCGCTGCTGGCGCCCGTGCTCACGGTCGTCTTCGTGACGCTGGTCATCAACGTGATGAAGGTCTTCGACCTCGTCTACATCATCGCGCCGGGACCGGTCCAGGAAGAGGCCAACGTACTGGCCACCCGGATGTGGCTGGTGTCCTTCGGCGGCGGCAACGACCAGGGGCTCGGCAGCGCCCTGAGCGTGCTGCTGCTCCTGCTGGTCGTCCCGGCCATGATCTTCAACGTCCGGCGCTTCCGAAGGAGCCGATCATGAGCGGCCGTACCACCGTCGAGCGCCGGCCGGCCGAGCGGGCTGCCGCCGTCCGGCCCGTCCCCCTCGCGCGGCCCGCCCGTCCGCGGCGCAAGAGCCGGCTCACCGGCTGGCTCGGCAGCGGAGCCGTCCAGGCCGTGCTGATCGTGGTCGCGCTCGTCTGGATCACCCCGCTCGCGGGTCTGTTCCTCTCCTCCATGCGCTCCGAGCGGGACAACGCGTCCGACGGCTGGTGGACGGCGCTGACCGACCCCTCGCAGCTGTCGCTGGACAACTACACCGCGCTCTTCGAGGACTCCGGCATCGGAGAGGCGTTCTGGAACACGGTCCTCATCTCGGTGCCCACGACCCTGCTGGTCGTCGGCATCGCGGCGCTCGCCGGATACGCCTTCGCGTGGCTGGAGTTCCCCGGCCGCGACGCGATCTTCCTGGTGGTCGTCGGCCTGCTGGTCGTCCCCGTCCAGATCGGGCTGCTGCCGGTGGCGAAGCTCTTCGGCGCGGTGGGCCTGTTCGGCACGGTCGCGGGCGTCGTGCTCTTCCACGTGGCCTACGGGCTGCCGTTCGCCGTCTTCCTGCTGCGGAACTACTTCGCGGAGATCCCGAGGGAGATGCTGGAGGCGGCACGGATGGACGGCGGGTCGGAGTGGCGGATCTTCTCCCGCCTCGTCCTGCCGCTGGGGCGGCCGGCCATCGCGAGCCTGGCGATCTTCCAGTTCCTGTGGGTGTGGAACGACATGCTCGTCGCGCTGCTCTTCGCGGACAGCGAGTCCCAGCCGCTGACGGTGGCGCTCCAGTCCGAGATGCGGCAGTTCGGCAGCAACATCGGCGTGCTGGCGCCGGGGGCGTTCCTGTCGCTCGTCGTACCGCTGGTGGTCTTCTTCGCCTTCCAGCGGCACTTTGTGCAGGGCGTGATGGCGGGGTCCGTGAAGTAGGGGGCGCGGCGGGGTCAGGTGGCCGCTGCGCGGAGCCGTTCCCCTCCCCGCCCCTGCCCGCTGTACCGATGTGCGGCTCCGCCGCGTGGCGGGCTCCTCCCGGACCCGGTACCGCGCTTCGCGCGGTGACCTCAGACGTCGGCCGGGCTGAATGGCCGCGCAGCGGCATTCAGCCCGGCCGACGTCTGAGGCGCGGGGTTCGGGGCGGAGCCCCGACGAGACGGGCAAGTTCAAGCCCCGTCGGCGTTTGAGGCGCGGCGGTCCGGGGGCGGAGCCCCCGAGGCACCGACGCCCACAGGCGTTACGCGTACGCGTCGAGCGTCGTCGTCAGGGCGTCCAGTTCCTCCCGCAGCGCGCGGATCCGGTCCAGCGTGAGCCCCGTCGCCTCGGCGATCCGGCGCGGCATGCCGAGCGCCTGCTCCCGCAGGGCACGGCCCGCCGCGGTCGGACGGGCGGTGACCGAGCGTTCGTCCTCCGCGCTGCGGCGGCGCTCCACGAAGCCCGCCGCCTCCAGGCGTTTCAGGAGCGGCGACAGCGTTCCCGAGTCCAGCCGCAGGTGTTCGCCTATCTGCTTGACCGGCAGTTCGCCGTGCTCCCAGAGGACCAGCATCACCAGGTACTGGGGGTACGTGAGCCCCAGCTCCTTCAGTGCCGTGCGGTAGACGCCGTTGAAGGCGCGCGACGCGGCGTGCAGCGAGAAGCAGATCTGGTGCTCGAGGCGGAGGAAGTCCTCGTCCGGTACGTCCCGCAGCGTCTTCTTCTCCATGACTCCACCATACCAAGCCGCGCCCCATTGAGTTGTGCACAACTTAATTGTGTGCTTCTATTCATGGCGTCGGTTCGGACCCCCGATCCCGGCCCCACCCCGATCGAGACGAAGAGGGATTCACCCATGGACGCCCTGTACACCGCTGTCGCCACCGCCAACGGCCGCGAAGGACGTGCCGTCAGCACGGACGGCCGGATCGACCTGCCGCTCGCCTTCCCCGCGGCCCTCGGGGGCAACGGCCAGGGCACCAACCCCGAGCAGCTCTTCGCCGCCGGGTACGCCGCGTGCTTCGCCAGCGCCATGGGCGCCATAGGCCGCCAGGAGAAGATCGACGTCAAGGACGTCTCGGTGACCGCGGAGGTCAGCATCGGCAAGGACGACACCGACGGCGGCTTCGCCCTCTCCGTGGTCATGCGGGTCGAGCTCCCCGACCACCTGCAGGGCGAGGCGGGCGAGGACCTCCTGAAGAAGACGCACGCGTACTGCCCGTACTCCAAGGCGACCCGTGGCAACCTCCCGGTCGAGATCGTCGTCGAGTAGTCGAGTAGTCGAGCAGCGCGGTGGCCGGAGACAGGCCCCTTGCCGGGTGGCACCGTTCCGACCGGGCCACCCGGCAAAAAGGTGCTCCCGGCGGTGAAAGCCCTTAGCTTGGCCGGGAGCCGGACTCGCACGGCAGCCCGCTTCGGCGAGCGGAGTCTGAAGGGTGGTGACACGTGGCGGACACCGGCCTCCCGAACCACGTCCCACCATTGGCGGGCGCCCTCGGCGACGCCCTTCTGAAGGTGTTGCTGGCCCGGTCCCCGGCCGATCTCCACGTGCTCGACGAGCACCTCCGGGTGCTCCGCTCCGACACCGCCGGTACGACGGAGCAGGTGGCCGGCGCCTTTCTGGGGCAGCGGTTCAGCGACGTCTACCGGCTCGACGAGCCGCAGGCGGCCGAGCTGCTGCTGCGGGAGGTGCTGAGCAACGGCAGATCCCTCTCCGAACGGGCGTTCAGAGGCCACCGCGCCGACCACCCCGGCCAGGGGCGCCGTTTCCTGCTCTCCGCCCACCGGCTGAACGACTCCCGTGGCCGCTCGCTCGGCCGCGTCCTCGCCTCGGTGGCCGATGTCACCGAGGGGGAGAAGGCGCGCCGGCGCAAGGCCGCCCTGGCGGCGGTACGGGAGGCCGTCGGGCGGACGCTCGACGTGACGGCGACGTCGGAGGCGTTCGTCGCGGCCGTCGTACCCGGCTTCGCCGACATCGCCGTGGTCGACGTGCTGGACGACGTCCTGCGCGGCACCGTCCCCCTCGCCGGGCCGGCGGTGTCGGACGTCCCCCTGCGGCGTGCCGCCTTCCGTGGCCGTGAGGGGTGCGCCGTCCCGGTGCACCCGCTGGGCGGTGTGCGCCGGCTGCCGGACCTCACCCCGTACGGCCGGGTGCTCTCGGACTTCGAGCCGCGACTCGTCACGCTGGGCCCGGACACCCCCTGGCTGAAGTCGGACCCCGACCTCGCCCGCGCGATCCGGACGTCCGGCGCCGCGTCCGTGATCGTGGCGCCGCTCTCGGTGGGCGGCGCGCCGCTGGGGCTGGTCAGCCTCTACCGGTGCGACGAGTCCGAGCCGTACGAGGAGGCCGACCGCAAGCTGGTGCTCTCGTTGACCGCTCACACCGCGCTCAGCCTCGACAACGCCCGCAGGTTCGAGTACGACCACGCGCTCGCCTCGACGGTCCAGCGCCGCCTGCTGCCCCCGCGTACCACCGCCGGAGCCGCCATCGAGACCGCGCATCTGCTGCTGGCCGGTCACAGCAGCGGCTGCTGGTTCGACACGATCGGCCTGTCCGGGGCCCGGACCGCACTGGTCGCGGGAGGTGTCAACGGGCAGGGCATCCAGACGGCGGCCGCGATGGGCCAGCTGCGAACCGTCATCAACGCGCTCGCCGACCTGGACCTCGAGCCGGACGAGTTGCTGGCCCGCCTCAACAACACCGCCAACCGGCTGGCCCGTGAGCGCGCCGCGCTGCCGCCGGGGGACCCGCTGCACCGGCAGCCGCTGACGGCCACCTGCGTCTACGGCGTGTACGACCCGTTCACCCGGACCTGTACCGTCGCCTGCGCCGGGCACCCGCCGCCGCTCGTCGTCCACCCGGACGGCAGCACCTCGACACCCGATGTGGTCGAGGGGCCGGAACTGGGCTCGTTCGACACGGCGCCGTGCGCGGTCGCGGCCGTCACGCTCGAAGAGGGCAGTCTGCTCGCCTTCTTCACCGGCGCCCTCCGGCGCGACGGGGAGCTCGCCGGGCCCGCCAGAGAGGCCCTCGCCCAACCGGGCCGCCCGCTCCAGGAACTGTGCGACGCCGTGGTCTACACACTGGCCGAGGACGACGGTGCCGAAGGGGTCGCGCTGCTGCTCGCCCGCACGGGCAGCGTGCTCGAGGGCCAGGTCGCCGAGCTGGAGCTCCCGCACGATCCGACGGCCCCCGCCCTCGCCAGGAACTTCGCCCGCGAGCTCCTCTCCGCCTGGGCCCTCGAGGACGACACGGCGTACGGGGCCGAACTGATCGTCAGCGAGCTGGTGACCAACGCCGTCCGCTACGGCACCCCGCCGCTGCGGCTGCGGCTGATCCGCGGCGAGACCCTCACCTGCGAGGTCCACGACACCAGCGCGTTGGCGCCGCATCTGCGCCACGCCCGGACGGCCGACGAGGGCGGACGGGGGCTGTTCATCGTCTCCCAGCTCGCCGACCAGTGGGGCACCCGCTACGCCGAGGGCGGCAAGGTCCTGTGGACCGAGCAGCCCCTGGAGCCGTCGGACCGGTCGTGACGGCCCCGTTCCCCTGCCGTCGCGGCGGCGACGGCAGGAGGCGGTCAGCTCATGGCCGCGGAGCCGCTCAGCACCACGGTCCGGTCACCGCGAACGTCGTGCCGGGCGTATAGCAGTTAACGTACATGGTGTCGCCGTCCGGCGAGAACGTGACGCCGGCGAACTCGCCCCACTCCGGCTCCTCGGGCGTGCCGATGTTCTGTGCGTTCCTCGCCGCCGGATAGACCTCGCCGCGTTTGGTCAGCCCGTACACGTGCTGGGCGCCGCCGCCGTCCTCGCAGACCATCAGACCGCCGCTGGGCGCCAGGCAGATGTTGTCCGGGGACTCGCCGGGCAGCTGGATGTCCGTGCTCGGCCCGAAGACGATCACGAGGGTGAGCCGGCGACGGTGCGGCTCGTACTTCCACACCTGGCCGTAGTGGTCGCCGGCGGAACCCTCCGAGCTGCGGGCGTAGCTGGAGACGAAGTACACCGACCTTCCGCCCCAGTAGCAGCCCTCCAGCTTCTGGGCGTGGGTGACGCCCTTCGGCCCGAAGTCCTGGAGCCTGATCGGGGTCTCCTTCGCCTGGCTGTCCGGTACGGGCACCCATTCGACCCGGTCGAACGACGCGCCGATCTCCTGGATCTCCGACAGGTCCGGCACGCCCGGCACCCGCATCGCCTCCAGCGCGCCGCCCGCGCGGAGCGAACCCGTGCCGCCCAGCGGCTTGTCCGGCAGGAAGCGGTAGAAGAGACCGAAGGGCCGGTCGAACGCGTCCTCCGTCTCGTAGACGATCCCGCTCCTGGGGTCGACGGCGATCGCCTCGTGCTGGAAGCGGCCCATCGCGGTGAGCGGTACGGCTCCGGTGCGGTGCGGATCGGCGCCGTCGACCTCGAAGATGAAGCCGTGGTCCTTGGTATAGCCGTTGGTACCGGCCCGGTCCTCGTTCTCCTCGCAGGTCAGCCAGGTGTTCCAAGGGGTGGGGCCGCCCGCGCAGTTGACGGCGGTGCCGGCGATGGCGACCCGTTCCCCGACGACGTTGCCGCGGCCGTCGAGTTCGAGGGCCGTGCAGCCGCCCTTGGCCGCCGGGTCGTAGGTCAGGCCCTCGACGGTCGGTACGCCGATTCTGGCGGTATGGCGGTTCTCGTGGTTGCGGACGAGGTGGATCCGCCCGCGGCGGCCGACGAAGGCGGCCATGCCGTCGTGGTTGGACGGGACCGGCCCCTCGCCGGAGCGCAGCGGCTCGCCCTCGCGGGACAGGACCCGGTAGCGGAAACCTTTCGGCAGGTCGAGCAGACCGTCGGGGTCCGGGACGAGCGGGCCGTACCCGGCGTGTCCACGGGCGGCCGCGGTGCCGGCGAAGAGTTCGGAGAAGGCGCCGGTGAAGGCGATTCCCGCGCCGAGCGCGCCGGTACGGGCCAGAACTTCACGTCGTGATGCGGGCATAAGGCAACTCCCTGCTGGCGGACAGGAGATGTGACCCGCACGTGTGTATCACGCAGACAATGCGAGACGTAACCGTGCGGGCCACTGTGCCTCAAGGTGCCACTGTGCTAGGTGCTAGGCGAGCGACGCGCTGAGGGTGATGTTCGTGGCCTTCAGCGCCTGGCTGACCGGGCAGTTGACCTTGGCCTCCTCGGCGGCCTTCACGAAGCCGGCCTCGTCGAGGCCGGGGACCTCGCCGACCACGGTGAGGTGGATGCCGGTGATGCCCTCACCCGGCTGGAACGTGACCTCGGCCTTGGTCTCCAGGCGGGCCGGCGGGTTGCCCGCACCTGCGAGAGCGTGCGAGAACGCCATGTTGAAGCAGCTGGAGTGCGCGGCCGCGATCAGTTCCTCCGGGCTGGTCCTGCCGCTCTGGGCGGGCTCGGTCCGGGCCGCCCAGGTGACCGGGTACTCGCCGATGCCGGAGGAGTCGAGGGTGACGACACCCTTGCCCTCGAGCAGGCTGCCTTCCCAGACGTTGTGGGCCTGACGCGTGGTGGCCATGATGGCTCCCTTCAGATGGGGTGTGCGCCCCAAACCTACTGCGCCACCAGGGCCTTCGCGTCGCGTGCCAGTGCGGTGAGCCGGGAGATCGCCCGGAAGTACTTCTTCCGGTAGCCGCCGTTCAGCATCTCGTCACTGAACAGCCGGTCGAACGGGAGGCCGGAGGCGAGCACCGGGACCTCGCGGTCGTACAGCCGGTCGGCGAGCACGACCAGCCGCAGTGCGGTCGACTGGTCGGGCACCGGCCGGACGTCGGTGAGGCAGACGGCCCGCACCCCGTCCGTCAGCGCCCCGTAGCGGCTGGGGTGCACCTTGGCCAGGTGTTCCAGCAGGTGCGGGAAGTCGTCGAGGGACGCCCCCTCGGTGGCGTACGCGGCCTTGGTGACCTGCTCGTCGGAGTACGGGGGAGGGGCCTCGGGCAGCCCGCGGTGACGGTAGTCCTCGCCGTCGATCCGCAGCGGGCGGAAGTGTGCGGCCAGCCCCTGGATCTCGCGCAGGAAGTCGGCAGAGGCGAAGCGGCCCTCACCGAGTTTGCCGGGCAGGGTGTTGGAGGTGGCCGCGAGCGCCACGCCGGCGTCGACCAGCCGGCCGAGCAGCGTGGAGACGAGGACGGTGTCGCCCGGGTCGTCCAGCTCGAACTCGTCGATGCACAGCAGCCGGTGCCCGCTCAGCGTCTGCACCGTCTGCTGGAAGCCCAGCGCGCCGACCAGGTTCGTCAGCTCGACGAAAGTGCCGAACGCCTTGAGGGACGGGGCCGCGGGGGTGGCGTGCCACAGGGACGCGAGCAGGTGGGTCTTGCCGACGCCGTAGCCGCCGTCGAGGTAGACGCCGCGCGGGCCGGTGGGGGCCGTGTTCTTGGGGGTCCTGGCGAACCAGCGCCGCTTCCCGCTGCCGGTGGCGTGCGCGCCGCCGAGACCGGAGGCGAAGTCGCTCAGCACCGCGACCGCCTCGACCTGGCTGGGCTGGTGGGGGTCGGGCACGTAGGTGTCGAAGCGGACCGAGTCGAAACGCGGCGGCGGCACCATCTCCGCGACCAGGCGGTCGGCGGGGACGTGCGGCTCGCGGGCGCAGAGCGACAGGGGAGCGGCTTCGGTTATCGGGCTGGTCGGCACAGTACTCCACTGTAAGGGTCGTGCCAGACTGCACCGTATGCGACGCCTGTTCCCTGTGACCGACCAGACAACGGCAGCCGACGACCGGGAGTGGTCGCTGGACGAGCTCGCCGACGCCTACGCGTACCCCGCCGGGGGCACGGCCGCGGGCGGCGGGGCGGGTGCCGGCGGCAGCCCGGGCCATGGGCCGGCCGAGGCCCGCAGCGCGGGCGGCGGCGTCTGGCTGCGCGCCAACATGGTCTCCTCCCTCGACGGGGCGGCCCAGCACGACGGCCGCTCGCAGCCGATCTCCTCCGACGCCGACATGCGGATCTTCGGCACCCTGCGGGGCCTGGCCGACGCCGTCGTGGTGGGGGCTCAGACGGTCCGGCTGGAGGGCTACCGGCCCGCCCGCGCCCGCGACGCCTTCGCGGCGCGCAGGGCCGCCGCCGATCAGGGCCCCGCGCCCGCGATCGCCGTGGTCAGCGCCTCCCTGAACCTGGACTTCTCGCTCCCGCTGTTCACCGAGCCGCTGGTGCCGACCCTGGTGCTGACCGGTGCGGCCGCCTCACCGGAGCGGATCAAGGAGGCGGAGAAGGCCGGGGCGGTGGTGATCGTCGCAGGTGACGGTCCCGGTGTGGAGCCCGCCAGGGCGGTGCACGCGCTCGCGGAGCGCGGCCTGGTGCGGCTGCTGACCGAAGGCGGTCCGAGGATGCTGGGTCAATTCGCGGCCGCCGGGGTACTGGATGAGCTGTGTCTGACCGTGTCACCGACGATGACGGTCGGTGACGCGCAACGCATCGCGGGCGGGCCAGGACTGCCGGATCCCGCCCGGTTCGCCCTGGATTCCGTACTGGAGGAGGCCGGATTCCTGTTCACGCGCTACCGGCGCGTCTGACGATGACTTCCGGCAATCAGCGGAATTTATCGTTCCGCTTAGCCTGTGCCGGGCACACTTGATTGCGCACACTCCCCCGTGCGTGCACGGGGAAGGATGGTTTCCGCAGTTTCCGCAGAAGGGCTCCTGAGGTGTTCACAAGCGTATTGATGATCGAGAAGCCCCTGACCTCGGAGGACGTGGAGTTCGTCACCACCCTGCACGGTGAGGAGGGCGTCGCCTTCGTCGTTCTCATGCAGCCGCGAGGGGACCAGGCCGATGTACTGCTGCGCGCCATCGACGACGTGGCGGTCGGGGAGCTGAAGGAAGCGGTCCGCGAGGGCGAGGAGCCCGAGGGCGCGGAGGCCAAGGCGCCCGCCCAGCGCGCACTGGAACACTCACTGGCCGCCCTGCGCGCGGCGGGCTGCGAAGCGGTCGGCCATCTCGTCGAGGACCATCCGCTGAACAAGCTGAAGTCGGTCGTCGACGAGGCGGACGCCGACGAGGTGATCGTCCTGACGGAGCCGCACTACGTCGAGGAGTTCTTCCACCGCGACTGGGCCTCCAGAGCCCGCCACAAGGTCGGCGTCCCGGTCCTGAAGCTCTTCGCGCACAGCGAGTAGACCCGCAGGCAATAGGGTGGGCAGCCGCACGCAGTCGTGCAGCACGTAGTCGTACAGCTTGGGGAGAAAACCATGGCACCCGCCGTTCCCGGCGCCGTTCCCGGCGCCGTTCCCGGCGCGATGGAGCGCCCGCACTTCATCGGCATCGGCGGAGCCGGCATGTCGGGCATCGCGAAGATCCTCGCCCAGCGCGGCGCCAAGGTCGCGGGCAGCGACGCCAGGGACTCGGCGACCGCCGAGTCCCTGCGGGCCCTCGGCGCCACGGTGCACATCGGCCACGCGGCCGAGCACCTGGCCCAGGACGCCACCGGTGTCGTCGTCTCCAGCGCCATCCGCGCCGACAACCCGGAGCTCGTGCGCGCCGCGGAACTGGGCGTCCCGGTCGTCCACCGCTCCGACGCGCTGGCCTCCCTGATGACCGGGCTGCGCTCCATCGCCGTCGCGGGCACGCACGGCAAGACCACGACGACCTCGATGCTGGCCGTCGCACTGACCGAGCTGGGCCTCGACCCCTCGTACGCCATCGGCGGCGACCTCGAGGGGCCGGGCACGAACGCGCGGCACGGCGACGGCGACATCTTCGTCGCGGAGGCGGACGAGAGCGACCGCAGCTTCCAGAAGTACGACCCCGAGGTCGCGATCGTCCTCAACGTGGAGCTGGACCACCACGCCAACTACGCCTCGATGGACGAGATCTACGAATCCTTCCAGACCTTCGTCGGCAAGGTCGTGCCCGGCGGCACGCTGGTGATCTCCGCCGACCAGGCGGGTGCCGCCGAGCTCACCCGCCGCGTCCGCGACGTGTCCTCGGTGAAGGTCGTCACCTACGGCGAGTCGGAGGGGGCCGACGTCCGTGTCCACAAGATCACCCCGCGCGGCCTGACCAGCGAGGTCACCGTCCTGCTGAACGGCAGGCTGCTGACCTTCACGGTGTCCGTGCCAGGCCGCCACTACGCCCTGAACGCGGTCGCCGCCCTGGCCGCCGGCGTCGCCCTCGGCATCCCCGCGCACAACCTGGCCTCCGCCATCGGCACGTACACGGGCGTCAAGCGCCGTCTCCAGCTCAAGGGCGAGGCCGCGGGCGTCCAGGTCATCGACTCCTACGCCCACCACCCGACCGAGATGACCGCCGACCTGGAGGCCATGCGCGGCGCGGCCGGCGACTCACGGCTGCTGGTCGTCTTCCAGCCGCACCTCTTCTCCCGCACCCGGGAACTGGGCACCGAGATGGGCCAGGCACTGGCCTTCGCCGACGCCTCGGTCGTCCTCGACATCTACCCGGCCCGCGAGGACCCGGTCCCGGGCATCACCAGCGCACTGGTCATCGACGCGGCGCAGGCCGCCGGCGCGGAGGTCACGGCCGTGCACGACAAGGCGGCGGTGCCGGACGTCGTCGCGGGAATGGCCAAGCCCGGCGATCTCGTTCTCACCATGGGCGCGGGAGACGTCACGGACCTCGGTCCGGCCATCCTCGCCCGCCTGTCGAACTGAAGGAGGCGCACCGATGGCGTACGACGTGGAGAAGCCGGACGAGCAGTGGCGGGCGGAGCTGACCCCCGCCGAGTACGCGGTCCTGCGCCAGGCCGGCACGGAACCCGCCTTCGTCGGCGAGTACACGGACACCAAGACGGCCGGCGTCTACTCGTGCCGGGCGTGCGGGGCCGAGCTGTTCCGCTCCGACACCAAGTTCGAGTCGCACTGCGGCTGGCCGTCCTTCTACGACCCGAAGGACACGGACGCGGTCGAACTGATCGCGGACACCTCCCACGGCATGGTCCGCACCGAGGTGCGCTGCGCGCGGTGCGGCTCCCACCTGGGCCATGTCTTCGAGGGCGAGGGCTACCCGACGCCCACGGACCAGCGGTACTGCATCAACTCGATCTCGCTGCGGCTGGAGCCGGACGAGACGTGACGTGAACGGCCGAGGGCCCGTCGGCGTGCGCCGACGGGCCCTCGTGCGTGTGCGGGGGCGGATCAGCCCTCGACGACGCCCGACTTGGCGATGGTGATCTTCGCCGACGGGGTGCCGGAGCGCGAGCCCAGACCCTCGATCTTCTTCACGACGTCCATGCCCTCGACGACCTCGCCGAAGACGACGTGCTTGTTGTCGAGCCAGTCGGTGACGATGGTCGTGATGAAGAACTGCGAGCCGTTGGTGTTCGGTCCCGCGTTGGCCATGGAGAGCTGACCCGGCTTGGTGTGCTTGAGCTGGAAGTTCTCGTCGGCGAACTTCTCACCGTAGATGCTGCGGCCGCCCGTGCCGTTGCCGGCGGTGAAGTCGCCGCCCTGGAGCATGAAGTCGGGGATGACACGGTGGAACGAGGAGCCCTCGTAGCCGAAGCCGTGCTCGCCGGTGGCCAGCTCGCGGAAGTTCTTCGCGGTCTGGGGGACCACGTCGTCGAAGAGCGTGAAGACGATCCGGCCGGCGGGCTCGTCGTTGATGGTGATGTCGAAGAAGACGTTGTTACTCATTGCTTCATCCTGACATCCGAGGGCTCCCGGACGCACATCCGCCCCACCGGTTCCGGCAGCCGGACTCACCCCGGTGCCGACACCAGACCCGTCTCGTACGCGATGATGACGAGCCGGACCCGGTCCCGGGCGTCGAGCTTGGAGAGCAGACGGGTCACGTAGGTCTTGGCCGTGGCGACGCTGATGAACAGGGTCTCGGCGATCTCCGTGTTCGACAACCCGCTCCCCACCAGCGTCAGCACCTCGCGTTCACGGTCGGTGACACCGGTGAGCTCGCGCCTGCGGCCGGTCGCCGTCGGGCGGCCCGCGAACTCGCGGAGCAGCCGACGGGTCACGGCCGGCGCGATGAGACCGTCGCCGGCGGCCACCACCCGCAGGGCCGCGAGGATGTCGTCCAGGGCCATGTCCTTGACCAGGAAGCCGGCCGCACCGGCGCGCAGCGCGCCGTAGACGTAGTCGTCGTCGTCGAACGTCGTCAGGACGATCACCTGCGTACCGTCGAGCCGCTCGGTGATCCGCCGTGTCGCCTCGATGCCGTCCATGCCGGGCATACGGAGGTCCATGACCACCACGTCGGGGTGCAGCTCCTCGGCCAGGGCGAGCGCCTGTGCGCCGTCGCCGGCCTCGCCGACCACCTCGATGCCCTCCGCCTCGGTGATCACCATCTGCAGCGCCGCGCGGACCAGGGGCTGATCGTCGGCGAGGACGACCCGCACCGTGGTCGGGCCCGTACCCCCCTCGGGCCGCGCCGTCATCGGACTCCCGCCGGGAGAGGGAGCCGTGCGGCGACGCGGAACCCGCCGCCGGGGCGCGGACCGGCGGAGAACTCGCCGTGCAGCAGACCCACCCGCTCCCGCATCCCGACGAGGCCGTACCCGGTGTCCGCCGAAGCACCGTGGCTCCGGCCGTCGTCGACGACCTCGATCGCCAACTCGTCCTCCCGGTGCTCGACCGTCACCCGGCAGGAACGGGTGCCCGCGTGGCGCACCACATTGGTCACCGACTCCTGGACGATGCGGTACGCGGACAGGTCGACCTCCGGCGGCAACGGCCGGGGAGCGCCGACCGTGCGCACCTCGACCTTGACGCCCGCCGCCGTCGTCGCGACTGCCAGACCGTCCAGGTCCGCCAGCCCTGGCGTCCCGGCCGGCCCGTCCTGTCGGCCGCCGTCGACGAGGTCCGCCGCACGGAGCACGCCGAGCATCCGCCGCAGCCCCGCCAGCGTCTCCCGGCTGGTGTTCTCCACCTCGCCCAGCGCCTCCCGCGCCCGCGCGGGCCGGCTGTCGATGACCCGCCGAGCCGCGCCCGCCTGGAGGGCGATGATGCCGATGCTGTGGGCGACCATGTCGTGCAACTCGCGGGCGATGCGCAGCCGTTCGTCGGTGACGGCCTGGGCCGTGGCCCGGTCGCGCAACTGCTCCGCATGGGCCCGTGACTGGTGCGCCGACGTGCCCATGAGCCAGGCGACGACGGCCGTGAGTGCCACGGCCAGCTCAGCGGAGGTGCCCGTGTTCCAGCCGCTCAACCACCGCGTGGCCAGAAAGCCGGCCAGCACCCCCAGGGCCATGGTGACGGCGATCCGGCCGGTGCGGCGCGGGTGGGCGGCGGCGATGGCGTAGAGCGCGACATCGACGGCCAGGAACTGCGCCAGCGGGATCTCGCCCACACTCAACGGCAGCGTCCCCAGTACGGCCGCGGCCAGCAGCCGGCCGACCGCGGCGAGCGGCCGGCGGCTCAGCAGACGGCTGCCGTCCAGCGCCAGAGCCGTCGCCAGCGCGAGGAAGGTGAGGCCGTCCCACCGGTGGAACAGCACCCCGGCGAGCACCGGCGGCTCCTCCTCGCCGGGCAGCCCGACCCGGATCAGGAACGTGAAGACCAGGCCCCCGCACCAGGCCAGGGCCGTCCAGACGCCGGGCGGTGCGCTCCACCACGGCTTCGCGGACGAAGTGCCCTCCAAAGCAGCGCCCTCGAACGAACTGCCCTCGAATGAACTGCCCCCGGACAAGGGGCGAAGCGGTGTCGCGGACATGGCGTGATCGTAGACGTCGGCAGCCGCGCCCGGAATCGGACGGCGGTTGTACAACCACGGTCGACGCCCTGTGGTGGTGAGTGTCCGCCCCGGCCCGATGCCGGACACGGTCCCGCGGGGAGAGCGTTGGCCACATGATCGAGGTCAACGAACTGACGAAGCGTTACGGCGGGACGACGGCCGTGAAGGACCTGACGTTCACCGTGCGCCCGGGGCTGGTCACCGGGTTTCTCGGCCCCAACGGCTCGGGTAAGAGCACCACTTTGCGGATGGTGCTGGGCCTGCACGCCCCCACCACCGGCACGGTCACCGTCGACGGTCGGCCCTTCCGGTCCCGCCCGAGAGGTCTGCGGCATGTCGGCGCGCTGCTCGACGCGAGCCATGTGCACGGCGGACGCAGCGCCACCGCACACCTGGCGGCGCTCGCCCGCTCCAACCGCATCCCCCGCGGCCGGGTCGACCAGGTGCTGGATCAGGTGGGCCTGGCCGGCGCGGCGCGCCGCCGGATCGGCGGCTACTCCCTCGGCATGCGCCAACGGCTCGGCATCGCGGGCGCGCTGCTGGGCGATCCGCCGGTGCTGCTGTTCGACGAGCCGCTCAACGGGCTCGACCCGGAAGGTGTGAAGTGGGTGCGCGAGCTGTTCCGGTCGCTGGCCGCCGAAGGCCGCACGGTGTTCGTCTCCAGCCACCTGATGTCGGAGATGGAGCACACCGCCGACGAACTGGTGGTCATCGGCCGGGGCGAGCTGATCGCCGCCGAGAGCATCACGGACTTCGCCGGGCGGGGGAGCGGCGCCGGCGTCTGCGTCCGCACTCCGCACGGCGACCGGCTGGCGGCCCTGCTGACCGTCGAGGGCGCGACCGTCCGCGCGGACGGCGACCTGCTGACCGCCACCGGGGTGAGCGCGCAGCGCGTCGGCGAACTGGCCCTGGACCACCGGATCCTGCTGCACGAGGTCACCACCCGCAACCCATCACTGGAGGACGCCTTCATGGAACTCACCGCCGACAGCGTCGAGTACGCGGCAGGAGAGACCCGATGACGACGACCCGCGCACCGCGCGTGGCGGAACCCCGCGCCCGTTTCGTCGACCTCGTCGCCGCCGAGTGGCTCAAACTGTGGTCGCTGCGTTCCACCGGCTGGAGCCTGCTGGTCGCCGCGCTGGCGGTCGTCGCGTTCAACGTGGGCAAGGCATGGGACAACCACCGGTACTGGCCGGACGGCGACCCCGGGTACGCGGACCGGTTCATCGCCGACGGCATCCCGCTGATACACGCCTTCACCACCGACGCGGGCACGGTGATGATGCTGGCGGCCGGAGCGTTCGGCGCGCTCGCCGTCACCGGCGAATACAGCGCCTGGCTCGTCCGCACCACGTTCGCGGCCGTCCCCGTCCGCCGCTCGGTCATGGCGGCCAAGGCGGGCGTCGTGGCCGTGACCATGACCGTCTTCGGCGCGGTTGTCGCGGCGGCGTCGTTCGCCTCCACCCAGGCGATCCTGTCCACCAAGGACGCCGGCGTCTCCCTCGACCACCCGGGCGCCCTGCGCGTGATCGTCGCCTCGGCGCTGCTCGCCCCGGTCGCGGCACTCGTCGGCGCCGCGCTCGGCAGCCTGATCCGGCACGGCGCGGGCGCGGTGGTGGGCAGCGTCGTACTCCTCCTGCTGCTCCCACTGGTCCTCAGCGACGACCGCCACTGGTCGGCCGTCCTCGCGCACGCCCTGCCGTACGAGGCGTGGCTCCGCCTCGTCGACATCCCGTACGGCGGTCCCGGAGTGCTCCACCCGTGGTCCGTCGGCGGGGCGTGGACGGTCTACGCGGTGTGGGCACTCATGTCGGCGGCCGTGACGGTGACGGCGGTGCACCGCCGGGACCAGTGAGCCGGGCTATCGGAGACCGTGTGCGAAGCTGCGGCCATGACTGTCGAACCGAGCGAGTACGTCAGGCGGTTGCCCATCGGGAAGCGGATACCGTTCCCGTCCGACGGCATCCCGTTCTGGGAGGTCTTCCCTTACGAAGGAGACCTCCGCATCAAGGTCCTGGACGAGCCGACCCTGCCGGAGCCCGCGCGGCACGGCGAGGCCGGACCCGCGGACTGCGGGGCCTGCGGCAGCCCGGACGCGGACTTCCTGTGGACGGACGACCACTGGAGGCTCAGCGCCGACCCGGAACCGGGTGCGCTCCCCGCCACCGTCCTCCTCCAGCCGCGCGGGCACTACGACCTGCACGAACTGCCACCGGAGCGCGCCGCCGAACTCGGCGGAATGCTCCAGCGCGTGGAGCGTGCGATCAAGTCGCTGGGGGGTGTCGCCCGGGTCCACGTCAACAAGTGGGGCGACGGCGGCGCGCACCTGCACATGTTCCTGATCGCCCGGCCGGAAGGCATGACCCAGATGCGCGGCAGCTGCCTGCCGCTCTGGGACGACGTGTTGCCGAAGGTCCCCAAGGACGTCTGGCAGGCCACCAACCGCCGGATCGCCGAGGCGATGGCGAAGGACGGCGGCACCGCCCACGTCTGACCTCGCGCCGGCACGGCGTCCCTCAAGGGCGTCGAGGAAGGTCGCGAGGAGGGCCGGGAGGCGGGCCGGGCGGAGGAGCGGGCGCAGGTGATCCTGCGGGTTCTGGAGAAGCGCCAGGTCCCGACTTTGCTGTCGGGAACCGAGGGCTGCGGCAGTGAGCAGGTCCGGCTCAGCGAACGCTGCTCCCGCAGCTGCTTCTTGAGCGTGGGTCGGGACGCGTCAGGGCGGGTCCTCGGACGCCGCATCGGTGAAGTCCTTGCAGAGGGGCGGGGATAGCCTCCGGGGATGGATCTGCGACTGGCGGCGTACGCCGTGTGCATCGAGGACGAACGGGTGCTGCTCGCACACGCCGTGAAGCCGGACGGTGAGAAGACCTGGACGCTTCCGGGCGGCAGGGTCGAGCACGCGGAGGATCCGTTCGACGCGGTGATCCGGGAGGTCACCGAGGAGACCGGCCTGGACGCTGTGGTCGAACGCCTGCTGGGTGTGGACTCAAGGGTGATCCCTGCGGCCGAGCGCCGCCTGCCCGGTCGGCCCGAGCTCCACAATGTCGGGATCTTCTACCAGGTTCGCATCACCGGCGGCCGACTTCGGCCCGAACCGAGCGGCGAGACCGCCGAATCGGCCTGGACCCCGATCCCCGAGGTCGCTCGCCTCGGCCGGTCGTCACTGCTCGACATCGGCCTCGCCCTGGCACGGTCCGTTCCGGCAACGGGCCACGTAGCCCCCGTCCCGGTCGGCGGCCTGATCCGGCACTGAGGCGCTCGCCTGATCCTGCGAGTGTTGAAAATTTGTCAACACGCCTATGGGCAGCACGGTTAACCTCCGGTAACTTACCCCCGAGTAAGGGTGCGTGTCCCACTTCACATACCAGGGGAGCCATGAACCGGAGAGCCGCCGGCCTGCTGGCCACCGCCGTCGTCGCTGCACTTACCGTCGGCACCGCGCCGGCCGCGACCGCCGCGCCCACCGCAGCCACCGCGTACGCACAGACCAACACCACGTCGCCCGACCCGTTCTACCGTTACGACGGCAGCAAGCCGCTGTCCTCTTACAAGCCGGGCGACGTCCTGAAGAAGCGCACGCTGGACTACCACATCGTCGGAATCCCCACACCGATGAAGGCGACCCAGCTGCTCTACCGCTCGACCGATGCCCAGGGCCGTCCCTCGGCCAACGTGACCACCGTGGTCCGCAGCCATGTCGGCGACGGCACCAAGGCCGTGTCGTACCAGTCGTTCTACGACTCCCTCGACCCGGAGCACGGCCCCTCCCGAGCCATTGCCGGTGACGTCTCCCTCGGCGGAATGATCGCCAACGTCGAGGCCGTCGTCATGGCGCCGATGCTGCTCAAGGGGTACGACCTTGTCATCCCTGACACCGAGGGCCAGACCGCCGAGTTCGCCGCCGGTCCGGCGTACGGGACGAACACGCTGGACTCGATCCGGGCGAGTCTCCGCGCCGAGGGGTCCCGCCTGCACGGCGGAACCGAGTTCGGCCTGTTCGGTTACTCCGGCGGGTCCATCGCCACCAACTGGGCGGTGGCTCTGGCCCCGGCGTACGCGCCCGAGGTCAACGAGCAGCTGGTCGGCTTCGCCGAGGGAGGGGTGCTCGTCGCCCCGGCGCACAACCTGAAGTACGTCGACGCCTCCCTCGCGTGGAACGGCGTGATCCCGATGGCGGTCATCGGCGTCGCCCGCGCGTACGGCATCGACCTCGAGCCCTACCTGAGCGAGAAGGGCCGTGAGGTCTTCGGCGAGCTCGAGCACGCGTCGATCACCGACGCGCTGGGCCGCTACCCGGGGATGACCTGGAAGGAGCTGGTGAAGCCGGGGTACGAGGACCCGAACGCCATTCCCGCCTTCACCGAGGCGGTCAACAAGGTCAACCTCGGTCAGGCCCCCACCCCGACGGTCCCCGGGTTCATCGGGCAGGGCAACGCGGGCTGGCTGGAGGGGACGTTCAACAACCCGCCGGGCATCGGCACGGGCGACGGCGTCATGGTCGCCGGCGACGTGCGGGCGCTGGCCCGCCAGTACTGCGCCACGGGCAACGAGGCGATCACGTACGAGCAGTACAACCTGCTCAGCCACGTCGGCGCCATGCTGCACTGGACGCCGCGCGCGATGGCCTGGCTGGACGACCGCTTCGAAGGTGAGGCCGCCCCGAGCAGTTGCGGCCGTATCCCCGCCGGCAACTCGCTGGAGCCGGAGCAGCCGGCCGTCACGAGCTGACCGCGCCGGAACGCCGCCGTGCGGCCCCGCATGTGGGGGGGGCCGCACCGCTGTCAGACCGCGTCGGCCGAGGCGTGGCGGACGAAGTCCGTCCAGGGGCCCGGGGTGAGGGCGAGCCGGGGGCCGTCGGTGAGCTTGGAGTCGCGGACGTGGACGGTGGTGGGGCAGGCGGCGACCTCGACGCAGTCGTCGCCCGAGCCGCTGCTGTAGCTGGACTTGTGCCAGGACAGAACGATCTCCACGCAGGAGTCGCCGTCGCCGCTGCTGTAGCTGCTCTTGAACCAGGCCAGTTCGGTGGTGCCGCTCATGCCGCTCCTCGCATCTGCCGTAGCAGGCCCAGGGAGTCCGGAAGCGTGAGAGCCTGCGATCGCATCCTGGCATACCGCATCTGGAGCACGCTGACCACTTTCCGGTCGGTGATGAGCTGCCCACTCTCCTGCCCCTCGCAGTAGGCCAGCCACCGGTTGTCCGGGGTCTCAAGGAGCCGCATGGGGCCGTGCAGCCCCGCGTGGCTCTCCCGTACCACCGGCATGATCTGGAGCTCGATGTTGCGGCGCTCCGCGAGGCCGATGAGGTGGCCGACCAGCTCCCGGGTCGTCCGCTCGCCGTCCAGCTCCCTGCGCAGCAGATGCTCCTCGACGATGAAGCTGTACGCGGTGTTGGACCGCTCCGTCAGCAGCCGCTGCCGTTCCTGCCGGGCCGTCATCTGTGCCGCGACCTGCTGGTCGCCGAGCGGCGGCAACTGGTCCCGGAACAGCCGCAGCGCGTACGCCTCCGTCTGCAACAGGCCCGGAATCAACCGGCATTCGTACGTGCAGAGGCTGACCGCCTCCGCCTCCAGCCGCGCCCACTGGCGGAACCAGCTCGCCAGGCCCGGTGTGCGCGACAGATGCTTCGCCGCGCCCCTCAGCACGCCGAAGCCGTCCAGTACCTCCTCCGCCCGGTCCACGAAGTCCGGCGGCGGGAACCGCCTGCCCTGCTCGATGGAGGCCACCGTGGGAAGCGAGTACCGTACCAGCGGCGCGAACTCCTCCTGCGTCAGCCGCGCCCGTTTGCGGAAGGCCTTGACGACCTCCCCGAACGACTTCAGGCTCTCCGACACCTCGGGTTCCCCGCCCCCCGATGCGCCCGCTGTCTCCGTCTCCGTCATCTGCGGCCCCTCCCGCGTGTCCCGGCGGCCCTGTACAACTGCGGCAACCCGCCCATGGGCACGCTGGGTTACCCGTACTGTCCACCCTGCGTACCCGTACGCTGGCGATGCGTACGAGCGCCTGATCTGGGGGAACGCTGCCGCAGGCCGCCACGGTGGCCGGTATGCAACCACCGATCACGCCTCAACAGGCCGGTACCGTACGCGTGTTCACCCAGCGCTTCAGCTCCACTCGCCTCGGGGCCCGGCTCGCCCGGCATCTCGCCCTGCACCAGCTCCACGCCTGGGGCGTCCCGCACGGCTCGGACGTCTCCGACACCGTTGGGCTCCTGGTGGCCGAACTCGCCGCGAACGCCGTGACGCACGGGCGCGTACCGGGACGGGACTTCGAGCTGCGCCTCACCCGTACGTCACCGACGCTGCGCATCGAGGTCTCCGACACGCGCGGCGAGCGCCGGCCGCCGTCGCACACCGCCCCGCCGCCACCGCTCGCCGACGGCGGTCGCGGGCTCCTGCTGGTCGAGGCGCTCGCGGACCGGTGGGCCGTGCTCGACCGCGTACCGGTGGGGAAGACGGTGCGCGTGGAGCTGGACCTGCCGTGACGGCGGGCGGGCGCGGTAGCCGAGCCTCTTGCGGCCGACAAGCGCGAACTCCCACATGGCCGCCGCGACAGGGATGGCCAGACCCAGGACCGCGATCAGTGACTCCCAGGGAAAACCGTCCACCGCCGACTCCTGATGCTCCGAAGCTCTCGATGCAGATGTGGCGCCAAAACTAGGAGCGCAGGCACGCGTCCGCCACGGCCGTCGCGAGACTTTCGAACACGTTCATCCGCGAGATGCCTGGGACGTTCGGAGTTCACCCCTCCGAGACCTGCCCGTGCCGAACTCCGCCCCGGTCCGACGGGCCGGCGCAACAGACCGGGACAACCGCTCCGGCTCGGTGCAGATGTGGCCGGGGCAACGGAAAGCGGCGCCGCTGTAACGCCAGCTTTCCGGGTGGCGCAGTTTTTCATGCGGGCGTGAAATGCGACCGCACGCGACCGCGGCCGGCCGGCGCCTTCTCGGAGGAGTTCGAATTGCCGTGTCGCCGACACATTGCCGAGACGACCGACGCGTCAGGATTGGGATTTCCCATGAGCAACCCGCAGCCCATGCCGCAGAATCAGCGTTACGACCACGATCCCGCAGGCGGCGGCCCCCAGCCCTACGGGCGCGGCGGTGACGGCTCCGCCGTGCGGCGCACGGCGCTGATCATCCACACCGTCGCCGACATCGCCGCCGCGTTCCTGGGCCTGTGGATCCTGCTCTACCTGCTCGAAGCCAACCAGGGAAACGTCTTCGTCGGTTTCGTCGAAGGAGTCGCGGACGGACTGGCCTGGTGGTCACAGGATATTTTCACCATGGACACGGACGGCCTCCGAGTTCTTCTCAATTACGGCCTGCCCGCCGTGATCTATCTGCTGATCGGTCACGGTATCGCCGCGCGTGTGCGCCGTGTCTGAACGGAAATTCACCGCGCATCCGCCCTGTGAAGAAGGTGCGAATCTTCTCCGTGTGCTGCGGTGAGGAAGCCGGCGAATCGCGACCCCATCCGGAGATAAGCAGCCGCATTCGGATGCAGTCCGTCGTGCAGGTCCGCCGTCTCCTCCGGCTTCAGGAGCATCCGCCCGTCGAGGTGGAGCAGGGCGGGATCCGAGTGCTGCCGCTCCTGGACGATCCGGGCGAGGTGGTCCCTCGCGGCGGACAGGGTGAGCGCACCGAGGGGCGCGTCCCGCGGGTCGCCCACGGCGCGGACCCGGCCCGTGGCCGGATCGACGGCGAGCGGGCCGGGCCGGTCCTCCAGGGCCGGGCACGGCACGGGGGAGACGACCACCATCGGCACCTCGGGGTGCTTCTCCCTGATCGTGTCGAGGAAACCGTGGACGGCGGGCCGGAAGGTCCGCAGCCGCATCGCCGCCGCGCCGACGATGTTGACGCCGAGCTCGAGGCTGATCAGATCGGCGGGCAGGTCCCGGATGACGCGTGCCACGCACGGGTCGAGCATGGCGTTGGCCGCGAAGCCGAGGTTCGTGAGGCCCAGGCCGCGGGCCCTGGCCGCGACGGCGGGCCACATGCCGGTGGGGCCCGCGGCCTCGGCGCAGTGGCTGATGGACGAGCCGTGGTGGACCCAGCGCGGCCGGGACGCCGCCTGCCGGGACGGTCGCACCGGGCGGTCGGCGCGCAGGGAGAGCAGATCGCAGACGGCGGTGTGCGGCAGCCAGAGCCGGATCTCCTTCTCCCCGGCGGGAAGGTCCGGGAAGCGGACGGTCTGCGGCCGTCCCGCGACGAGTGACGCCTCGCCCTCCGCCGTCGCGGGCAGCATCAGGTCCCCGCCGGTGAGCGGCTCCCTGCGCAGAAGGCGGTCGTCGACCTCCAGATCCACCGCCGCCGGTGCCGGACCCCCGCCGGGGCCGGGCACCCGCACGGCGTGCAGGGCGAGTTCCAGGTGGGTGGCCTCGGTGCGCAGCGCGAGCCGGGCTCCGGCGGAGAGTTCTGCCTCCAGGTCGAAGAACGGGTCGAGCACCTGCCGCCGGGCCCAGTCGGGCAGCCGTGCGGGCCGCAGCCCGCGCTCGGTCCTCCGCAGCCCGGGGGCGCCCTCGACGAGATCACCGGCGCCGGGGAAGGCTCTCTCGTGACGCAGCATGGTCATAGGGGCCCGGCCTTTCCTGTCCGTGTCGTCGATACCACGTACCCGGCCGGGCGCCGCCGCAGTCGGCGACGCGGCCGGTGCCGGCCGTCGGCGGCGGTCAGTCGTCGGGCGGCAGCAGGGTTCCCAGCGGGCCGAGGTCGAGGTTGAGGTCGCTCATGCTCAACCCGTCGGCGCACAGGCCGGCCATGCGGTCGTGCAGCAGGAGCAGCGTCGCCCCCAGCCGCTCCTCCTCGTCCTCCGTGAGGTCGCCCCGGTCGACGCGGTGCAGCGCCTGGCGCTCCATGAGCTGGCGCAGCAGCTCGACGAGCGTGACCCGGGGAGGAGGTGGCGGGCTCGGACGGCGGCGGCCGCACGGCTTCGTCCGAGGACTCGACGTAGATCTTCACACCCCTTCGACGTGCCCCTCGAGTCTCGCGAGCAGTCGTTCGAAGACCGCGCGGCCCTCGTCGAGCGCCTCACGGGCGCGGTCGTCGTCCAGGTACACGGTCGCGAGCCGCAGCGGCAGCACGGTCGTCGCGGCGCCGAGCGCCTCGATCACCGCGTGGTGGGCCCAGGCGACCCCCTCCAGCCACTCCAGGTCCTCCAGGTGCCGACGCAGCGCCGCCTCGTCGAAGTCCCGCGAGTGCACCGAACTCGCCACGAAGGCCGGGGCCCCGTCGCCCGTCCCCGGGACGATCCGTACCGGCGACCCGCCAAGCAGGCATCGGCGAAGAAGGCACGCGCCGAGAAGGCGGTCGGGCAGAAGACGGCCGGCGCCGCGAAGGCCGCCGCGAAGGGCGGCGGGCGGAAGACGGCCGGACAGCAGACCGCTGCCAAGAAGACGGCCGGCCGGACGGGCCCCGCCGGGAAGAGCCCGTCGTCCGGCTCCGACTCACGGCGGAGGTAGCGCCATGACCGGCACAGGCACGCGACGTGCTGCGGGCAAGAAGGGCTCCGGCATGGACCAGCTGCGTGAGGAGGTCGTCGACTATCTCGGCGTCCGGGCCGAACGCCTGGCGGACTCGGCGGGGGACAGGATGGCCGACCTCACGGACAGGCTTCTCGACGTGGCCGAGGGCGGGGAGGGAACCCGGGCGGCGGCCTGGTGAAGGCTCTGGTCGGAGCGAAGGCGAAGAGCGCCAAGGACAACGTCGTGGGCAAGGTGAAGGACATGGTGGGCGGCGGAGGCGGCGGGCGCAAGTCCGGTGACACCAAGGTCATGAACATCGTCGAGACGCTCGACGTGGGGGTGCCCGTCCGCACCCGCGTACGACCACTGGACCCAGTACGCAGCCTTCAGCGGTTTCACCAAGGGTGTACGAAGCGTCTCGCAGAAGGACGAGATCTCCAGCGACTGGAAGGTCAAGGTGGGGCCCTCCACGCGCGGCTGGTCGGCGACTGTCCAGGAACAGATTCCCGACGACCGGATCGTCTGGACGTCGGAGGGCGCAAAGGGAAGTACCCGGGGATGCGTCAGTTTCCACGAACTGGCTCCGTCCCTCACCCGCATCGTGCTCGTCGTCGAGTACTACCCCTCCGGTTTTTTCGAGAAGACGGGCAACCTGTGGCGTGCCCAAGGACGTCGGCTGCGGCTGGACTTCAAGAACTTCCAGCGCCACGTGTCCCTGACGGAAGAGCAGCCCGACGGCTGGCGCGGTGAGATCCGCGACGGCGAGGTCGTGGTCAGCCACGAGGACGCGCTCGAGGAGGAGGAAGCGTCACGGGAGGACGAGGGGGACGAGGAGGACAGCGCCGAGTACGAGGACGAGGAAGGCGAGGAAGGCGAGGAGGACGAGGAGGGGGGACGGGGAGGACGAGGAAGCCGACGAGGACTACGACGACGAAGAGGCCGAACCGCGAAGGTGACGCCGCCGCGCCCGGGCTGCCCTACGCTGCATGGGCATGGACAAGGGCACGAGTACGGACCAGGCCACGCGGCGCAGGGCAGCGGCCCCCGGCCGGCGCCGGTTCGTCACCGGACTGGCGGCCGTGGCCGCGACCGCCGCGCTGCCCGGCTGCGGCCAGGCGGACGAGTCGGCCACCCACTCACGGTCACGGATGGCTCCCGGTCCCACGTCGTCCGCACCTCGGCAGCGGTCCCGCCCCCTGTTCCTGGGCACCTACACCTCGGCAGACGGCGGCGGGTCCGGCATCGGACTGGCGACGTACGACGAACGGACCGGAAGGATCACCGGCACCGGTGTCCTCGAAGGTGTCCCCGACCCGTCGTACCTCGCGGTGCACCCGTCCGGGCACGCCCTGTACGCAGTCAACGAGCGTGAGACCGGCTCGGTGACCGCCGTACGGCTCGTCGACGGCGGTACGCCCGAGGTCCTCGGCAGCCGCCCCACGGGCGGGGCCTCGCCCTGCCACCTCTCCGTGCACCCGTCCGGGCGCTGGCTGCTCAGCGCCGACTACGGCTCCGGCACCGTGGCCGTGCACCCGATCGAGGCGTCCGGCGCGCTCGGCGAGCGCACGGACCGGGTCACCCACGACAGCCCGCCGCCCGGACCGGGGCAGGAGGGCCCGCACGCCCACCAGTTCGTCACGGGCCCGGACGGGCGCCATGTGCTCGCCGTCGATCTCGGCACCGACACCGTCTACACCTACCGCCTCGACACCGGGGCCGGGACACTCGCGGAGGTCTCCCGTGCGACCGTGCGGGCCGGGGCCGGGCCGCGGCACCTCACCTTCCACCCGTCGGGCCGCCACGCGTACCTCGCCAACGAACTCGACAACACCGTCCAGGTCTGCGCCTATGACCGTGGGACCGGCCGGCTCCGCCCCGCCGCTCCCCAGCCCACCGGCACCGGGTCCGGCACCAGCTACCCCGCCCAGCTCGTCGTGACGGGCGACGGCAGGTACGCGTACCTCGCCAACCGCGGCCACAACAGCCTGACCCGTTACGCCGTCGAAGCCGGCGGCTCCCGGCTGCGGCTGCTGGACACCGTGCCCGTCGGCGGGGACTTCCCCCGCCACATCGCTCTCTCGCCCTCCGGCGGGCTCCTCTTCGCGGCGAACCAGCGCTCCGGCACGGTCACCGTCTTCCACGTCGACCGCCGGACCGGTGAACTCCGCCCGGCCGGACGGGCGTTCAGGTCACCGGTCGCCGTGTGCGCGCTGCCGCTGTAGCGCGGCCCGATCCGCCGAGCGCCGTCGCTCCGGCGGCGGTCGTCGCAAGGCGGCCCGGTCGCCTCTCCGCTGCTCGACCAGCCCGGCCGCACGGTCACTCCGTGATCAGCTTCTCCGTCCGGGCCCCGCGGCGGTGCAGAGGACCGGGCCGTGAGGCCGACCGGGCAGGGCCCGCCGGGAGGCGGGTTAGGCTCGCGCCCATGTGGCCACGTATCGGCGGACTGCGCACGCTCGACCTGGGAACTCCTGGTGAGATGCGCCACCGGCTCAACGCCCTGGTGCTCTCCGGGCAGAAGCGGGCGACCGCCGGGCTCCTGGAGCACGACTACCGGGCCGAGGGTGAGGAGCCGGAGTTCGCGGGCGAGCGCCTGGTGCTCATCGACAACGACGACGAGCGCGTCGCCGAAGTGGTCGTCGAGGCGGTCGAGATCGTGCCGTTCGGGTCGGTGACATGGAAGTTCGCGCAGGCCGAGGGCGAGGGCTGCACGAGCCTCGCGCACTGGCGCGCGGTGCACACCGGCTTCTGGGAGAACGCCGGGCACAAGGTGGCCGACGACACGGCCGTCGTCTGCGTCCGCTTCCGCCTCGCGCATCCGGCTGAGTGAGCACCGGCCCCACCCCTGTCAGCCTGTGCCTGCTTGGGCCGGTCCGGCGTCGTTAGGAAGCGCCGCGACCGCCCACTTGGCCTGCGCGGGGAGCTCGCCCAGGGACCGGCGGAACTGCTTGTCGATCGTCCTGAGAAGCACCTTGCCGTGGGACATCGCCTCCCTGGCCAGCTCCGGGCGGCCGGCCTCGATCGCCGCGAGCACAAGCTCGAGATGCTGCTCGGTGATCACCCTCCCGAGCCCACGGCGGTGCCACTGGGCCGCGCAGGCGTCCGGCGCGGGCGGTTCGGATGCCGGACCGAGGTCGAGAGCGAGCTGCCGGTCGCCGGGCCGTGACACGGGCCCGTCCAGGCCGATGGCCGTACGCACCCGGCCGAGCGTCCGCCACGCCGCGTTCAGGTCTCCGGTCCTGCGTTCGAGGCGGGCCAGTACGGAGCCCGTCACGGCGCGGTCCCAGGCGGTGTCCTGCAGCGCCACGACATTGCGCTGGGACCGGGCCGCCTGGGCGTGGTCGCCGAGCGCCTCGAACTCGCGGGCCAGGGAGGTGAGCCGTTTCGCGTCCGGCCCCGTGTCGTCGAGCATGCGGATCAGTGCGGCGCGGGCGAGTTCGGTACGGCCCTGGCGGCGGGCCAGCCCGGTCCAGATGAACTCGTCCTCCGTCGCCGGGTCCTGGCCGTGGTGCGCGGCGTCCTCCGCCGCGGCCCAAGCGGCCGGCTTCGCGGCCTCCTCGTCGCGCAGGGCTCCGCCACGGGCCTCGCGGATCAGGGGTACGTCCTCCTCCCGGCCGTGCAGGCCGACCAGCACCGCCGCGAGCCACCGCTCACGGAACAGTTCTCCGTCCGCGGCGGCGGTCTCGCACCGCAGCAGGAACCGGAGGAGCGGCAGATCGGTCTCCCGGCGGTCGTACTGGGCCGCACGCAGTACGCCCGCACGCAGAACCGGGTCGGTGGCAACGCTGTCCCGGGCATCGGTCCCGCCCGACCGCAGGCGACCCAGGGCGGCCCGCCCCGGAGCGAGGACCACGTCCCACAGCGGGGTGCGCGGCAGCGTGCCGAGCAGTTCGTAGGCCGACAACTCATGCGCGTTCAACAGCACATGGTCGGGGTCGGTGCGCGACAGAGCGGTGTGCAACCGGGCGAGCAGTTCGGCGCAGGAGCGCTCCGGCAGGCCCAGTTCGGCGCGCAGACGCTTCCGCCTGTCGTCCAGATCGGGGGCGTAGGACGAGCGCATGTCGTCCTCCAGCTCCCGGGCCAGGGCGGGGCCGGCCGCCGGGTGGACCAGGTCGCGCCAGGCGGGCAGGCCGACGACGATCTCCAGGGCATCGCTCACGGTGTCGCCGAGCAGCCCGGCCTCGCCCTCGGACGAGGCGTAGAGCACCGGTCCGCCTGCGCACACGAAGAACGTGCCGCCGGTGTCGTCGCCCGCGACCGGCTCCAGGGCGGCGCCGGAGGCGAGGAGGACATCCTCTCCGTGCTCCGCGCGCCCGAGGTCGAAGTCGAAGGGGAACGCGGCCTGTTGTGCGAGTCCGGGCCGCTGCCTGAGCAGTTCGAGGACACGATCTGCCATGCGCCGGATGCTACTTGGGCTCCAGCAGGTCCCACCGGTTGCCGTAGAGGTCCTCGAAGACCGCGACCGAGCCGTACGTCTCGTGCCTCGGCTCCTCCAGGAAGCGGACGCCCGCCGCCGTCATACGGGCGTGGTCGCGGGCGAAGTCGTCGGTGTGGAGGAAGAAGCCGACCCGTCCGCCGGTCTGCGCGCCCACGCATCCGCGCTGCTCCGCGTCCTTGGCGCGGGCGAGCAGCAGGCCAGTCCCCGGGGCGGAACCGGGCGGGCGGACCACCACCCAGCGGCTGCTGTCGCCGCGATCGGTGTCCTCGACCAGTTCGAAGCCGAGGGCGTCGGTGTAGAAGGCGATGGCCTCGTCGTAGTCGCGGACGACGAGAGTGACCAGGGCGATGAAGGGCATACGCGGCACGTTATACGTAGCACGTGGGTGCGACAATGCTCGGCATGTCCGTACCCGGCCACCTGCTCGAGCGCGCCCGCCGTCTCGCCCTGCCCCGCCACCGCCGCATCCTCGGGATCGCCGGCGCCCCCGGAGCGGGGAAGTCCACCCTCGCCGAGCGTCTCGTCGAAGCGCTGGACGGCCTTGCCGTCCTCGTCCCCATGGACGGTTTCCACCTCGCCCAGCAGGAGCTGGCGCGCCTCGGGCGCGCCGGGCGCAAAGGGGCGCCCGACACCTTCGACGCCGCCGGGTACGCAGCCCTGCTGGCCCGGCTGCGCGACCAGGACCCGGCGGGCACCGTCTACGCGCCCGCGTTCGACCGGGTGCTGGAGGAGCCGGTCGCCGGGAGCGTCCCGGTCACGGCCGGCGTGCCGCTGGTCGTCACCGAGGGGAACTACCTGCTCCACGACGAGGGGGACTGGGCCCGCGTACGGCCGCTCCTCGACGAGGCGTGGTTCCTGGAGCTCGACGAGCAGGTGCGGGTGCGCCGGCTCGTCGACCGGCATGTGCGTTTCGGGAAGGAACGGCCCTTCGCCGAACGCTGGGTCCGCGACTCCGACGAGGCCAACGCGCGACTGGTCCGACGTGGCCGGGACCGGGCCGACCTCGTGGTCGAGCTGACCTGACCGGGGCCTCGACCGAGGGGCGAGCGGGGCGGCGGGCCCGTGTCCAGACGGCGGGCCCGGTCGAGGGGGAGTGGTGGGCCCTCGCAGGCGGCGGCCCCGCCGTTCACCTCGGATCGGTAGGCTCGAATCACTGGTACGTTCGAGCGGAGGGCGGTTGACGTGGGGTTGTTCCGACGAGGGCCGAAGCGTGACGGACGCGATGCGCCCCGGGACCCCGAGTTCTCCTTCTTCTCCGCCGACGAGGGCACACGGTTCCGTTCCCAGGTCCGTGAGGCGTTCGCCGAGCGGGGCCTCGAGGTGACCGTCTACGCCGACATGGTCTCCGACGACGCGGGCCGGCAGTTCGGGCTCGGCAACCTCGCCGCCGTGCTCCACAACGACGAACGCGGACCCCGGGTCTGGTCCGAACTGGTCCGCCAGCACGTCGCGATGGTGCTGCGCACCATGGACGCGCCGTCCGCCCTGGAGACCCTTCCCGCCGAACAGATCCGTGCCCAGCTCTACCCCCGCGTCGTCGGCGCCGAGGGCCTCGACCCCCGCAACTTCGGCTACGCCCGCACCATCGCCCCCGGCCTGTACGAGATCCTCGCGCTCGACCTTCCGGAGAGCGTCATGATGCTCACGGACGAGGCCCTTGAACCGCTCGGAGACCTGCCGTACCTGCGTGACCAGGCGCTCTACAACCTCCGTGGCCTGCCGGTCGAGGCGCACGAGACCGTCAAGGACTCCGAGGGCATGCGCTTCGAGGTGGTGCTCGGCGACTCGTTCTACACCGCCAGCCGGGTCCTGGCGCTGGAGACCCTCGTACGGCAGGTCACCGGCGAGGAGTTGACCGCCGACGGCGCGCTGGTGGCGATGCCCTTCCGGCACCAGATCGCGTTCCACGCCATCCACGACACCGGCATGCTCCCCGCTCTCAACGCGATGGCGGCCTTCGCGGCCACCGGCTACGAGGACACGCCCGGGGCCATCAGCCCCTACGTCTACTGGTGGCACGACGGCACGCTCACCCAGCTCAGCGAGCGCGCCGGGGACGGCGACGGTCTGCAGATCATGATCGGCGAGGAGTTCCAGGCGCTGCTGGAACGGCTGGTCGCCGAGGACGACCGGCGACCCGGCGACGACGAGGGTTGAGCGGCCGGCGCTGAGCGGTTCGGGGGTGTGCGGTTCGGCTCGACCGCCCGTGTCGAGCGCCCTGCGTCGCCGGGCGCTCCGGGGGCTCCGGGGGCGCGCGGTTGACCCGGGTCACCCGTGCCGGTGATTGCGGGATCGTCCGTGCAGGTCGGAGGCTTCTTCTGCGGCAGGCTGGAGGGATGCGCGCTTCCCGGACCACGGCTCTCGCCGCTCTGTTCCTGATCGGTGCGACCGGATGCGTGTCCGTCCCCTCGCCACCACGACCCGCCCCGGCAGCCAGCCTGGCCCCCGCCGGGGACCGCTCGCCGTCACCCGTCGAGCCGGGGCCCGCCGTCCAGTCGCCGCCGCGTCAGACGCTGGCACCCACAGACCCGAGGAAACAGCCCAGGGGGAAGGAGGCGGCGAAGGAGAAGGCGGTCAGGGAGGGGCCCGGGACGAACGGGAACAGCAGGCCGGTCCGGCAGCGGCGCCCCGCGGCGGCCCCACCCGCCCCCCGGGCTGTCCCGGAACCCGAGCGCCGGGCCCAGCGGCCTCGCTCCCTGCCGCGCCCCCGTCCGCAGCCCCCGCAGCCGCGCCCGCCGCAGCCGCCCGGGCATCACGGCATGCGCGGCCTGTGCGAGGCGTCCGAGGGACTGACGAATCCGGACATCACCGCGATGTGCCGCGCCACGTACGGCTCCGGGCGGCACTAGCCCCGGGACGGCGCCGACCGCGGAGGGGTCAGGAATCGGCGAGCACCGCACAACTCTGCGGCGGCAGCCGCAGCACCCCGTCACGGTCCGGCGGTGACACCTCGCCCCACGCCGCCGCGACGCGCCCGCCGCCGCCCAGCGCGATCGCGGCCGGCTCCTTGGCGAGGTTGACCGCCACCCGCAGATCGCCGCGCCGGTACGCCAGCCAGCGGGCCTGCTCGTCGAAGGCGACCTTCACGGCCGCCAGGTCGGGGTCCGTCAGGTCCGGCAGTGCGCGGCGCAGCGCGATCAGTTCGCGGTGCCACGCCAGGAGCCCGGCGTGCGGCTCGCGTTCCCGCTCCGATCTGTCCAGGCACGAACGCTCCCTGGTCGCCGGGTCCTGCGGGTCGGGCACCTGCTCCTCGGGCCAGCCGTGCGCGGCGAACTCCCGGCGCCGGCCCACCCGTACCGCCTCGGCGAGCTCCGGGTCGGTGTGGTCGGTGAAGTACTGCCAGGGTGTGGCGGCGCCCCATTCCTCGCCCATGAACAGCATCGGCGTGTACGGGCCGGTGAGGACGAGCGCCGCGGCGCACGCCAGCAGGCCGGGGGAGAGGGTGGCGGAGAGCCGGTCGCCGAGCGCCCGGTTGCCGATCTGGTCGTGGGTCTGCGCGTAGCCGAGAAACCGGTGCGCCGGGGTGTTCGCCACGTCGAGCGGACGCCCGTGGGTGCGGCCGCGGAAGGCCGAGTACGTGCCGTCGTGGAAGAAGCCGCGGGTCAGCGTCTTGGCCAGTGCCGCCATCGGGGCGCGGGCGAAATCCCCGTAGTAACCCTGCGACTCGCCGGTCAGGGCGGTGTGCAGGGCATGATGGAAGTCGTCGTTCCACTGGGCGTGCAGCCCGAGACCGCCCTGTGACCGGGGTGTCGTCGTCCGCGGGTCGCACTGGTCCGACTCGGCGATCAGGAACAGCGGGCGGCCCAGATCGCCGGCGAGGGAGTCGACGGCGGCCGCCAGCTCCTCCAGAAACGTCAGTGCCCGGTTGTCCACCAGCGCGTGCACGGCGTCCAGCCGCAGCCCGTCGAGCCGGTAGTCGCGCAGCCAGGCCAGAGCGCTGCCGATCAGACAGGCGCGCACCTCGTCGGAGCCCGGAGCGTCCAGATTGATCGCGGTGCCCCACGGGGTGTGGTGCGTGTCGGTGAAGTACGGGCCGTAGGCGGGCAGGTGGTTGCCGGAGGGGCCCAGATGGTTGTGGACCACGTCGAGCACCACGCCCAGGCCGTGCCCGTGCGCCGAGTCGACAAAGCGTTTCAGCGCCGTCGGCCCGCCGTACGGCTCGTGGACCGACCAGGGGGACACCCCGTCGTACCCCCAGCCGTGCACACCCGGGAACGAGCACAGCGGCATCAGCTCCACATGGGTGATGCCGAGCTCCGCCAGCTCGCCCAGCCGCGCCGCCGCCGCGTCGAGCGTGCCCTCCGGGGTGTACGTGCCGATGTGGAGCTCGTACAGCACGGCGCCCTTCAGGCCGCGGCCCGGCCAGTCCTTCCGCCAGGCGTAGGCGTCCTGATCGACGACGGCACTGGTGCCGTCGGGGCCGTCCGGCTGGCGGCGCGAACGCGGGTCCGGCCGTACCGGGCCGCCGTCCAGGGCGAAGCCGTACCGCGCGCCGTCGTCGGCCGCCGCCTCGGTGACCCACCAGCCGTCCCGGCCCTGGGCCCGCTCCATCGGGTGCTCGGCACCCTCGAGCCACAGGGTGACCCGCTCCTCGGCGTTCGGTGCCCACACCTCGAACAGCAGCACTGGCGTCCCCTCGTGGTCGATGCCCTATCCATCCATGTCCTGTCCACCATGTTCTGTCCACACATCCTGGCAACAACGCGGTCTTCAGGCGGTGCGCTTGCGCCATTAAGGTCACGGAGCATGTCGACGCCGCCGGCTCCGCTGCCCGCCTTCCCGCCCGGCTTCCTGTGGGGAGCGTCCGCCTCCGCCTTCCAGACCGAGGGAGCCGCCGACACTGACGGCAAGGGGCCGTCAGGCTGGGACGCCTTCGCCGCCCAGGGCCGTATCAAGGACGGGGCGGACGCCGCGCGCGGCACCGGCTTCCACGAGCGCTACCGCGAGGACGTCGCCCTGCTCGCGGGCCTCGGCGCGGACGCGTTCCGCTTCTCCGTGAGCTGGCCGCGGGTCGTGCCCGGTGGCAGCGGTCCGGTCAACGCCCGCGGTCTCGACTTCTACGACCGGCTCGTCGACGAACTGTGCGCGCACGGCATCACACCGGCGCCGACCCTCTACCACTGGGACACCCCGCTCCCGCTTGACGAGGCCGGCGGCTGGCTGCGCCGCGAGACGCCACTGCGGTTCGCCGAGTACGTCTCGGTCGTCGCCCGGCGGCTCGCCGACCGGGTCCCGATGTGGATGACCGTCAACGAGCCGGCCGAGGTCACCCTCCTCGGCTACGCGCTCGGTGAGCACGCGCCCGGCCGGCGGCTGCTCTTCGACGCGCTGCCGGCCGCCCACCACCAGCTGCTCGCCCACGGCCTCGCCGTCCAAGCCCTGCGCGCGGCCGGCGCGGAGCGGGTGGGGATCGCCGTCTCCCACTCGCCGGTGTGGACGGCCGGGGACAGCGACGAGGACCGGTTCGCGGCGGAGCTGTACGACACGCTCACCAGCCGGCTGTTCGCCGATCCGCTCCTCACCGGCGCCTACCCGGACGAGAACTTCGCCGCCCTCATGCCCGGACCCGTCGCAGACGACCTGGCCGTCATCGCCCAGCCGCTCGACTTCTACGGCGTGAACTACTACCACCCCATGCTCGTCGGCGCCCCCGCCGAGGAAGCCCTCGACGGCTTCGCCGGGGTGGGCATGCCCGACGGGCTGCCGTTCGGCCTGCGGGACATCGACGCGGCCGAACGCACCGACTTCGGCTGGCCCGTCGTCCCCGACGGGCTGCGGGAACTGCTCGTCTCGCTCGGACAGCGGTACGGCGACCGGCTGCCGCCGGTCGTGATCACCGAGAACGGCTGCTCGTACGACGGCCTCGACGACCGGCGCCGTATCGCCTTCCTCGACTCACATCTGCGCTCGCTGCACCGGGCGATGGACGAAGGCGCCGACGTCCGCGGCTACTTCACCTGGTCGCTCACCGACAACATCGAGTGGGCGGAGGGCGCCTCCCAGCGTTTCGGTCTCGTCCACATCGACTACGACACGCTCCGGCGCACGCCCAAGGCGTCGTACGCCTGGTACCGGGACATGATCGCCGCGCAGAAGCGCGCTGCTGGGACCTGACCTGACCGGAGCAGGACCGGGAGCGCCCGGCGCTGCGGACGCCCCCGGATGCCGTGTCCGCGTCAGTGCTGCGACGCCGGCAGGAAGTGGATCCGCTCCTGGACGACCGGGTGACCGGCCTTGGCGAAGTTCGCGGCCATGGGGAAGTTCCCCTGGTCGGTGGCGCCCGCAATGAACTCGGCGCCCCGCTCCGCCAGTTGGTGCGTGCACTCCACCAGCAGGTCGTACGCGTACCCCCGGCCGCGCTGCTCCGGGACGACGCCGATGAAGCCGACGCACGGGCCCGACGGATTGTGCGCCGGGACATGGATGCCGACCAGCTCACCGTCCGGCGTGTACGCGAGCTGCCACCATGCGCGGGGCGAAGGGCACCAGTGGAAGAAGTCCAGCTCCTCCTGCGCGGCCCGGTCGACGCCGTCCTCCGCGATGGCGCGCAGGGCGTGCGCGTCCAGCGTCGCGGAGTGGATGCGGCGCAGCGCGTCGAAGAACACGGCATCGTCCGGCTCCGGGCGGAACACCAGCCGCCCGGGCCGCTCGGGCAGCCCGCAATCGGGCGTCCACCGGTACTGGTACCGCTCGACCAGCACCTCCATGCCGGCCGCCTTCGCCGCCCGGATCCGCGCCTCTCCGGCCGCTCGCGTGCGGGGGTCGTCCCGCCAGCCGGCGGGCAGGATCAGCTCGTACTCGACCTGGAACGGCGACGTGCGCAGCAGTTCGGCGCCCGCGTCCTCCTCGCCGTCCGCGATGTCGAACCAGTTGATGTTGACGGGAGTCTCGTCGTCGGGACCGCCCCACCAGGCGGCCCGGGCGACGACCCTGCCGTCGCGCAGCACCACGCGCTTCCAGTCGGGGCGATGCGTGGCACGGGCCAGTGCGCGGCCCACGCCGAGCGGGTCGGGCAGAGTGTCGAACAGGTGCGCGTCGTTCTCGTCGAGCGCGCGGATGACCAGATCGGTCATGAGGATGTCCTCCGGGAAGAATGCGTGATGCGCTCCCGGTCAGACTGCTGACGCCGGGCGGACAGGGCGGGAGCGCTGGAACGATGTGGTGAACACGGCACTCGCCCCCTTCCGTCGTCTCAGGCGTGGCGCTCACACTAGACGGCCGGGCGGTGGGCCGTCCATCGGAATCCCGGCGACTTGCGGACCTTCTTGCGGGACCTTGTGGGCCAGGGGGTGCGCCGCAACAGGCGGTGCCCTGCGGCCGGGTGCGGCGGAATCGGTGCTTCCGTGCAGGTCAGCGCAGGCACCGGAGCCGCCCCTTCTGGACACCTCGGCCCCTCCGGGCCGACAATCTGGAACGTGACGTCCTCCTACGAGTTCAACACGTACCCCGCGCGGCTCTCCGACGCCGAGCGCGAACGTGTCCTCGACCTGCTCAAAGAGGGCGCGGCCCAGGGCAAGCTGTCGCACGAGACCTTCGTGCACCGGATGGAACTGGTCCTCGCCGCACGCCGCTCGGAGGAACTGGCGGCGCTCACCGCCGACCTCGTCGACGAGAGCCGCTGGTCACGCCGGTTCTACGGAGCGGTCGGCCGGATCTCCGCCTTCTCGGTCCGGCTGCGCAGGGCCTGGCAGGCGGAGAAGCTGCCGCCGCTGCTCCTGCCCGAGCCCGGCCCGCACCCCCTCCGCATCGGCCGCGACCCGGCCAACGGCCTGCGGCTCAGCCACGACACGGTCTCCCGTATGCACGCCGAGCTGAGCCACCACGGCCGGCTGTGGGTGCTGTGCGACCTCGGCTCCACCAACGGCACCACGGTCAACGGCCGCAGGGTGACCGGCTCCATCGTCGTCAACGACGGCGACATGGTCGGCTTCGGCAGCATGAGCTTCCGTCTCACCGCCCGCTGACACCACCGAGTTCGCCGGCACGCTTCACTGCTGGTGCAGCCCGCGACCGGCCAGCGTCAGGAACGCCTCGCCGACCGCCTCCGACAGTGTCGGATGCGGATGGACATGACCGGCGACGTCCGCCGGCTCCGCGTCCCAGCCGACGATCAGCTGGCTCTCGGCGATCATCTCCGAGACGTGCGGCCCCACCAGATGGACGCCGAGCACCCTGCCGTCCCGCTCCGCGACGACCTTCACCATCCCGCCCTGTCCGTGGACCATGCCCTTGGCGACCGCCGTCAGCGGCATCGTGTTGACCCGCACGTCCACGCCGCGGGCCCGTGCCTCCGCCTCGTTCAGACCCACCGAAGCGGTCTGCGGCGAGGAGTACGTGACGCGGGGGACCGCCGCGTAGTCGACCGGCCGCGGAGCGAGCCCGGCCAGGGTCTCCGCCACCAACAGGCCCTCCGCGAACGACGCGTGGGCCAGTCCGAGCGACGGCGGGGGCAGCAGGTCCCCGACGACGTGGATGCCCGGGACCGTCGTCTCCAGACGTGACCAGTCGGCGGGCACGACATGACCCCGCTCGCCGGTGGCCGGCCCCGTCCGGTCCAGGCCCAGGCCGTCCGTCACCGGGACGCGGCCGACCGCCACCAGCAGCCGCTGCGCCTCGACGGCGCGGACCTCGCCGCGCGCCGTGCGGACCGTGGCCCGTACCCCGTCGTCCAGCACGGCCGTCTCCAGCAGCCGGGCGCCCGTCCACACGTCGATGCCGCGCTTCTTCAGCCCGCGGGTCAGATGACGCGACACATCAGCGTCCTCCAGCGGTACGAGACGGTCGGCCGTCTCGACCAGCGTCACCGACGCACCCATGGACCGGTGGAACGAGGCGTACTCGACCCCGATCGCACCGCCGCCGAGCACCAGTACCGACTCCGGCAGGCCCGGCGCGAACAAGGCGTCGTCGCTGGTCACCACCCGCAGGCCGTCCGGTGCGAGACCCGGCAGGGTACGGGGCCGGGAGCCGGTGGCGAGCACGACACCACGGTACGCCCGCACCTCGCCGTGGCCCTCGACCCGTACGGTCCGCGGGCCCGTCAACTCCGCCCTGCCTTGCAGCACTTCGACTCCGGCGTGGGCCAGGTGCCCTTCGACGCCCTTGTGGTTGCGGGAGACGATGTCGTCCCTGGTCGCGACCAGAGCGGTCCAGTCGACGGAATCGAGACCGGCCTTGACGCCCCAGCGCTCCCTGGCCTCCGTGATGCCGTCGACCAGTTCCGCGGCGTGCAGCATCGCCTTGCTGGGGATGCAGCCGCGATGCAGACATGTGCCACCGACCTTGTCGCGCTCCGCGAGCACGACCCTCAGACCGAGGGCCGCGGCGCGCAGGGCGGTCGAGTAGCCGCCGGTGCCTCCACCGATCACGATCACATCGGTCTCACGGGTGTCCGTGCGTGCCGTTCCTGCGGTGTGTGTCATGGCTCCCACCCTCCGTCCGGGCCTTGCCATGAGTCCAAGGCAATGTTCTTGTGACCTCGATGCACAGCGTCTATGGGAGGAGGCCGGTGTGAGTCTGCGGCAGATGGAGTACTTCCTCACCGTCGTCGAGGAGTCCTCTTTCACCCGCGCCGCCGAACTGCTGCACGTCAGCCAGCCGGCGCTCTCCCACCAGGTCAAGGCGCTCGAACGCTCGGTGGGTGGCGAGCTGCTGGAGCGCCTGCCACGGGGAGTGCGCCTGACCCAGATGGGCCGGGCGTACCTGCCGCACGCCGAACTCGCCGTCCGCAGCGCCGAACAGGCGCGGCGCGCGGCCCGCGCCGCGGCCGGGGCGGAGGGCGGCGAACTGCACATCGCGGCGATCCACGCCGTCGCGGTGGGTGTGCTGCCGGACGTCTTCGCCCGCTGGCGCCGCGAACACCCGGGCGTCGCCCTCGTACTGCACGAGTACGGCACGACGGAGGCCCTGGAGGAGCAGATCGAGCGCGGCACCGCGGATCTGGCGGTCGGGCCCGAGCCGCTGCACTGGCGGGGGCCGGTCGTCCGCTTCGACGAGGAGGAGATCGTCCTCGTCGTCCCGTTCGACGACCGCCTCGCGGGCCGCACCTCGGTCCGGCTGGAGGAACTCGCCGACCACACGTGGGTGCGCTGCGCGATGGAACCCGTGGTGGACGGCCGGCCGTTCCTCGACCAGGTGTGCGGGCGGGCGGGCTTCCGGCCCCGCACGGCGGTGTGGACGGAACACACGTCCTCGGCGGTACGCATGGCGGCGGCCGGGGTGGGCATCGCGACCGCGCCGCTGCACGTGGTGCGCGGCGCGGTCGGCGAGGACTGCGTCGTCCTCCCGGCCGACCCGCCGTGGCGCCGCGCCCTGACGGTCTTCTCCCGGGTGGAGCTGACGGGGGCGGCGGCGGCGTTCGCGCGGCTGCTGGTGGAGTCGGGGGAGGGGGCGGGCCGGGTGTACGGGGCGTGCGGGTACGGGTGACGGTGGGGGTGGGTGGCGCCTGCGGCGGGCCTGTTCCCCACCCCGCCCCTTCCCGAACCGGGAGCTCCTCCCCCTAGGCCTGGCGGCCTGGGGGGACCCCCACCGGACCCCCGCGCCTCAAACGCCGGCGGGGCTGACACAGTCAGCCCCGCCGGCGTTTGAGGCCACCGCGCGAAGCGCGGTACCGGGTCCGGGCGGAGCCCGGTCTCGGGAAGGGGCGGGGTGGGGAACAGGCTCCGCGCAGCGGACCCGCACCGTCACCCCGTCACGCTCTCCCGACCCGCACCAGCAGCGCCACCGGCCTGCGGGCGAACAGTTGCGACACGCGCACGCGGCCTCCGTCGAACTCCCGCCCCGGGGACAGCACGTCGGTCCACCGGCCCGCCGGCAGCGGGAGTTCCGTGTCCCGCCAGCCGCCGCCGCGCTCCAGCCGGAGCGACAGCCGGGTCACAGCGGTGACGACCTCGCCGGAGCGGCAGAAGGCCACGCAGTGGTCGGCCGCCGGGCCGGACGCCGTGAGCGGTGTGTACGTGGCGGCCGGGCCGAACAGCTCGGGTGCCGCCCGGCGCAGCCGCAGCGCCGTGCGGGTGAGCGTCTCCTTCTCGGCGCTCAGCCCCTCCGCGGGCGGCGCGGCGAAGGAGACCGGGCGCCGGTTGTCGGGGTCGACCAGCGCCAGGAACTCCCGCTCACAGCCCTGGTAGACGTCCGGCACCCCCGGCATCGTCAGCTGAAGCAGCGTCGCTCCGAGCACATTGGCCCGCGCGTACGGCGCCAGCTCGTGGGCGAAGCGCGCGACCGAGTGCTGCGGCGGTCCCGCCGGACCGGCGTCGACGAACGCCGACACCGCCTTCTCGTACGCCGCGTCCGGCTCGGTCCACGTGGTGCGCAGTCCGGCCTCCCGTACGGCTTTGAGGAGCGCGGTGTCCAGCCGCCCCGCGTCGGGCGGGCCGAAGCCGACGGCCGTCTGCCAGGCGGTCCACGCCACCTGTGGGTCGGGCGCGCTGCCGCCGGGCACGTTCTCCGACTCCTCGGTGATCTGCGCGAGGAAGTCCTCCCAGCGCTCCGGGCATTCGGAGAGCACCGCGATCCGCGCCCGCACGTCCGCGCTGCGTTTGGTGTCGTGCGTGGTCAGTACGGTTCCGGTGGCGGGCCAGTCGCGCGCGAGCCTGGCGCAGTACGCGTGGAACGACTCCGGGGCGACCGCCGGTTCGCCCGGCTCGCCGCCCACCTCGTTGGCGGAGATCAGCGGCGTGTACCGGTAGAACGCCTTGTCCTCCACGGACTTGGCCCGCAGCGCGGAAGCGGTCTGGGCGAAGCGGGCGCGGAACGCCTCGTGGTCCGGTCCGGAGCCGAGCCGGCCGAGCGCCAGGTCACGGATCAGGTCGACGGCGGCCGCTTCGGCGGGCACGCTGAACGTCTCCTTCGCCCGGTGGGCCGCCTCTTCGGGCAGCGCCGTCTCGTCGCCCGGCCGGTAGGGGCGGTAGACGGGGACGCGGACCAGCAGTTGCCGTACCGCGTCCCGCAGCGCCCACGGCGCATGGTCGCGCAGCCGCGGGTCGGCGGCGCAGACCCGCGCGGCGAGGCGGACGAGTGCCGTGGTCTCCGCGGCCAGTTCGTGGGTCACGACCTGGCAGGCGGCGTGCCGCTGCGTCGCCTCCCAGCGGCCGCCGAGCTCCGCGGCGGCCTCGGTGAACTGGCGGTGGTCGGCGGCGAGTTCCATCGCCCCGACGGGATCGGTGAACAGGCCGTCGATCCGGTACAGCGCGTCGTACCCGGTGGTGCCGGCGACGGGCCAGCTGTGCGGCAGCGGCTCGTCACCGGTGAGTATCTTCTCCACGACGATCCAGCAGTCCCCGCCCGTCGCCTCGTCCAGCCGGCGCAGATACCCCTCGGGGTCGGCCACCCCGTCGGGATGGTCCACCCTCAGGCCCTCGACGACGCCGTCCCGCACCAGCTCGAGGATCTTGGCGTGGGTCGCGTCGAAGACGTCGGGGTCCTCGACGCGCACGCCCATCAGCTCGGAGACGGTGAAGAACCGGCGGTAGTTCAGCTCGGTGCGCGCCAGCCGCCACCAGCACAGGCGGTACCACTGGGCGTCCAGCAGCTCGGCCATCGGCAGGCCGGCCGTCGCGTCGCGCAGGGGAAAGCGCTGCTCGCCGTAGTGCAGGACATCCCCTTCGACGTGCATCTTGGCCGTCTCGTCACCGATGCGTCCCGCGAGGACGGGAAGCAGGATCTTCCCCCCGCCGGCCTCCCAGTCGATGTCGAACCAGCGGGCGTACGGCGACCTCGGCCCCTCGCGCAGCACCTCCCACAGGGCACGGTTGTGGCGCGGCACGGCGGCCATGTGGTTGGGGACGATGTCCAGCACGAGCCCCATGCCGTGCTCCCGCGCCCTGCGGGACAGCTCCCGCAGCCCCGTCTCTCCGCCGAGTTCCTCCCGGACCCGGCTGTGGTCGACGACGTCGTAGCCGTGGGTCGAACCGGGTACCGCCTCCAGCACCGGCGACAGATGCAGATGGGAGACGCCGAGCGCGGCCGTGTACGGCACGGCGGCCGCGGCTGCCGCGAAGGGGAAACCGGGCTGGAGCTGGAGCCGGTACGTGGAGGTGGGCGTCATGCGAACATACGTACCCGGCCGCGAGGGTTCCTGCGCCCGGCCCCCGGGGCGGCATCGGCCGAACGGGTGAACCGGGGGCACGTACGGCTGCGCCCCCTCGACAGCCCCGGCCCGATGTGCATCGAGCCGGCCCCGCCATCTGCCCCGCTATGCCGGACGCCGCAGCACCGTCATGCTGCGGCCCACCAGCCGCAGCTCGTCCCCGGCCGACACCATCGGGCCCCGGCCGGGCGGGACGCCTTCCTTGCAGGCCGTGTCCACGACCACCTGCCACTCCTCGCCGTGGCTCACCGGCACGGTGAAGTCCAGCTCCTCCGCGCTCGCGTTGAACATGAGCAGGAACGAGTCGTCCGAGATCCGCTCGCCGCGCGGCCCCGGCTCCGAGATCGCGTGGCCGTTGAGGAAGACCGACAGCGCCTTGGCGTGCGCGGCCTGCCAGTCCCTCGCGACCATCTCGTCGCCCTGCGGGGTGAACCAGGCGATGTCGGTGAGCTCGTCGTGCGTCCCCTCCACCGGCCGACCGTGGAAGAAACGGCGCCGCCGGAAGACGGGGTGGTCGCGCCGCAGCCACACCATCGTCTTGGTGAACGCCAGCAGCGAGCCCTCCTCGTCGTCGCCCGGCTCCGGCCAGTGCACCCAGGCGATCTCGTTGTCCTGGCAGTACGCGTTGTTGTTGCCGCCCTGGGTGCGGCCGAACTCGTCGCCGTGGCTGAGCATCGGCACGCCCTGCGACAGCATCAGCGTCGCGATGAAGTTGCGCATCTGGCGCTCGCGCAGCTCCAGCACGCCCTCGTCGTCGGTGTCGCCCTCCGCGCCGCAGTTCCAGGAGCGGTTGTGGCTCTCGCCGTCGCGGTTGTTCTCGCCGTTGGCCTCGTTGTGCTTGTCGTTGTAGGAGACGAGGTCGTGCAGGGTGAACCCGTCGTGGCAGGTGGTGAAGTTGATCGAGGCCAGCGGCCGCCGGCCGTCGTCCTGGTACAGGTCGGAGGAGCCGGTCAGCCGGGACGCGAACTCGGCGAGGGTGCGCGGCTCCCCCCGCCACAGGTCCCGTACGCAGTCGCGGTACTTCCCGTTCCACTCGGTCCACAGCGGCGGGAAGTTGCCCACCTGGTAACCGCCCTCGCCGACGTCCCACGGCTCCGCGATCAGTTTGACCTGGCTGACCACCGGGTCCTGCTGCACCAGGTCGAAGAACGACGACAGCCGGTCCACCTCGTGGAACTGGCGTGCGAGGGTCGCGGCGAGGTCGAAGCGGAATCCGTCGACGTGCATGTCGGTCACCCAGTAGCGCAGCGAGTCCATGATCAGCTGGAGCACGTGGGGGCTGCGCATCAGCAGGGAGTTGCCGGTGCCGGTGGTGTCCATGTAGTAGCGGCGGTCCTCGGTGAGCCGGTAGTACGACTCGTTGTCCAGGCCACGGAAGGAGAGCGTGGGGCCGAGGTGGTTGCCCTCCGCGGTGTGGTTGTAGACCACGTCGAGAATGACCTCGATGCCCGCCTGGTGCAGTGCCCGTACCGCCTGCTTGAACTCGAGGACCTGCTCGCCGCGGTCGCCCCAGGACGCGTAGGAGTTGTGCGGGGCGAAGAAGCCGATGGTGTTGTAGCCCCAGTAGTTGTTCAGACCCGCGTCGACCAGCCGGTGGTCGTTGACGAACTGGTGCACCGGCATCAATTCGAGCGCAGTGACCCCCAGTTCCGTCAGATGGGAGATGACTGCGGGGTGGGCGAGCCCGGCGTAGGTGCCGCGGAGCTCGGGCGGCAGCTCCGGATGGAGCATGGTCAGGCCCTTCACATGGGCCTCGTAGATCACGGTGCGGTGGTAGTCGGTGCGCGGAAGCCGGTCGTCGCCCCAGTCGAAGTAGGGGTTGACGACTACCGACGTCATGGTGTGCGGCGCCGAGTCGAGGTCGTTGCGGGAGTCCGGCCGGCCGAAGTGGTAGCCGTAGACCGACTCGTTCCACTCGATCGAGCCACTGATCGCACGCGCGTACGGGTCGAGCAGCAGCTTCGCGGAGTTGCAGCGCTGCCCGCGCGCGGGCTCGTAGGGGCCGTGGACCCGGAAACCGTAGCGCTGACCGGGCATGATGCCCGGCAGATAGGCGTGCCGCACGAACGCGTCGGTCTCGCGCAGTTCCACCGCTGTCTCCGAGCCGTCGTCGTGGAGCAGACACAGCTCGATCCGGTGTGCGGCCTCCGAGTGCACCGCGAAGTTGGTGCCGGCGCCGTCGTACGTGGCGCCGAGGGGGTACGCCTGTCCCGGCCAGACCTGCATAGATTCGACTCTTCCATTCTGATCCGGGTAATGGGAGCTACTCGGACAAGATCCTCCCCCAAAGTGGTGCGACCTCCTAGCACTTCGCGCCGTCCTACCGGGTGACTGCGCCGGCGTCCCCCGGGCATGTGTACGGATCGGTGCCCGGAGCGCCCGGTGAGCGCCCCCGGCGTGCGCCGGAGGCGCCGTGGCAGTCGAAGGGGCGGAGACGTCGTCAATGCTATGAATCCCCTCACTCCAGGAAGACCGCCGGCGCCGGAACGGCGCGCGTCATCAGGCGAGTTGGATAAATTTCCCCGAACGATCCTGGTGCACCGCCTCCCGCTGCCGGAGTACCCTTCCTTGATCGTTGGAGACGGGCGTCAGACAGGCAGAAGAAGGCGGTGCGCGGGTGAGCTCGGGAGGGCTGGAGCTACCCCCCGGTGACACGGGTCACGAGGGGGGAGACTCCGCCGAGGTCCCGCCAGGAGCGGTCTCGCTCGCGCGGCCGATGGAGATAGGGGCGGAGCTGGACTGGGGTGCGGACGCCTGGAGCGAAGTGCGTACGCGCGCCCAGCGGGCCGGACGCGCCTACATCTGGCTGAATCTGGTCGAACAGCGGCTGCGGGCGGTCGTGGCCGCCGTGCTGCGCCCGGTCTACGAGCCGGTGCACGGCGACGACTGGGTGGTCGCCGCGGCCGGCCCGGCCGGTCAGGAGTGGGTGCAGCGGGCCGTCGCGGTACGGGAGGTCTCCCGCCGCAAGGGCTATCTGCTGGACCCGGCGGACGACAATGTCCTGTCCTTCCTCACGCTGCCGCAGCTGCGTGAGCTGATGGTCCAGCACTGGCCCTGCTTCGAGCCGTACTTCGACGACCGGCGCGACGTGGAGCTGGCGCTCGACGAACTCGAGGTCGCCCGGAACGTGGTCTCCCGCAACCGCGCGCTCAACGAGGCGGTGCTCGCCCAGGCCGAGCGGGCCTCGTCACGGCTGCTGGAGATACTCGGCAACGGCGCCGGCGTCCCCTCGGCCGACCGGCTCCGGGTCGACGCGGTGGAGGACCTGGTCGGCGACCGGTACGCGGACGTCGTCTCCGTCCACCCCGACCGCGTCAGGCTGCAGCGGCAGCTGCCCGCCGAGGACCTCTTCGGCGGGGCCCGCCGCCTCGACGCGATCGGCATAGGACTGAACCTGCTGGTACAGAACTTCTCCGGTCGCAGGCTCGTCCGCCTCGCCGAGTCGGGGTGCCGGGTCCGGCTGCTCTTCCTGAACCCGGCGAGCAGTGCCGTCAAACGCCGTGAGCGGGAACTCGGCCTGAAGAAGGGCGAGTTGAGCCGCACGGTGGAGATGAACATCCTCCATATGCGCCGGGTCCGCTCCCGCCTGCGGGACCCGGGCGCCTTCGAGATCCAGGTCTTCGACGAGACCCCCCGTTTCACCGCCTACCTCGTGGACGGTGACGGCCCCGACGGCCTCGCCGTCGTACAGTCCTATCTTCGCCGGGCCCGCGGCATGGAGGCACCGGTGCTGGTGCTGCGGGGCGGCGGGCGCTCCGTGGTGCGGGCGGGGCAGGACACGGAGACAGGACTTTTCCAGACATACCGTGAGGAGTTCGAGTCGGTCTGGACCGATTCGCGCCCGGTGTCCTGAGTGTCCGCCCGGCCCTGCCCCCGGTCCGCCCTCAACCGGCTGTCAGTGACGCGTGCGAGAGTGGTCGTCAACTGGGGGAAGTACCACCGCACCACTGAGAAGGGGGGCATCATGTCCTGGCACCGCGAGCTGCTGGTCGGCTTCGATCTGGAGACGACGGGGACCGATCCGCTCGACGCACGTATCGTCACGGCGGCCGTCGTCGAACTGCGCGCGGGTGAGCCGGTGCGGAGCCACGGCTGGATGGCGGACCCGGGGATAAGCATCCCGGCACAGGCCTCCGCCATCCACGGCATCAGCAACGAGCGTGCGTCGGCGGAGGGCCGCCCCCCGCACGAGGTGGTCGACGAGATCGCCGAGATGCTCTGCGGGCACTGGCTGCGGGGCGTCCCGGTCGTCGCGTACAACGCCGCCTTCGACCTGACGCTGCTGGCCGCCGAGTTGCAGCGGCACGGCCTGCCCTCGCTGACCGAGCGGCTGGCCGGCCGGCCGGTCGGCCCCGTCATCGATCCGTACACGATCGACCGGGCCGTCGACCGGTACCGCAAGGGCAAGCGCACCCTGGAAGCGGTCTGCGTCGAGTACGGAGTGGTGCTCGGCAGCGCCCACCACGCCGACGCGGACGCCCGCGCCGCGGTCCTGGTCGCCTGCGCGATAGCCGAGCGGCACGCCATGGTGGCCTCCCTCGCCGTGGCGGAGCTGCACGACCGGCAGGTGGACTGGTACGCCCAGTGGGCGACGGACTTCCAGCGCTTCCTGCGCCGCAAGGGCACAGCGGGCGCGGTGGTCGACACGTCCTGGCCGATGCGGGAACTGGCCCCGGTAGCCGGCTGACGCCCGGCGTCCACGGCCCGGACCGCCGGGCGCCCGGCCCGGGTCCGGTCGTCGGCACGGCAAGGCCCGGCCCGGTCCGCCGCGCCCCGCCGCGTTCGCGGAGTGGGCGAGGTGGGCGGTCAGAAGGGGTACCAGCGCACCTCGGGGTCTTCGTCGCGCAAGGAGGCGACCCGGCGACGGAATTCGGTCAGGGCCTTGGGGTTGGACGGCGCGTGCTGGGCGACCCAGGCGCAGCTGGCCGTCTCGCGGGCGCCTCGCAGGACCGCGCAGCCGTCCCACTCGCGCACGTCCCAGCCGTATGCGTCGATGAAGGCGTCGTACGCCCCAGGGTCGAGGCCGTAGCGGTCGCGGGACAGGGCCATGACCACCAGGTCGTGCTCGCGCAGATCCGAGGAGACGGTCTCCAGGTCGACCAGGACCGGGCCGTCGGGTCCCACGTGGACGTTGCGGGGCAGCGCGTCGCCGTGGATCGGGCCGGGCGGCAGGTGCGGAGAGAGCTCGGCGGCAGCGGTCGCGAAACCGTCACGGCGCCCCCGCAGATAGTCGGCGTCGGCCGGGTCGATCGCGTCGCCCGCCAGCCGCAGCCAGCGTTCGACGCCGCCGAGCAGTTCGCGGCGGGGCAGCTCGAAGGAAGGGGGATCAAGTGCGTGGACCAGACGCAGCAGGTGAGCGAGGTCGACGGGCCGTGCCGGGCGCACGGCGTCGGGCAGCCGGTGCCACACGGTCACCGGATGGCCGTCGATCAGCCGCGGGACCGGCTCGGCGGCCCGTACCGCCGGCACACCGGCCGCCTCCAGCCAGCCGGCGACGGCCAGTTCCCGCTCCGCTCGTGCCAGCAGGCCCGCGTCCCTGCCGACCTTCACCACCTCCCGGTCCGTCGCGAACACGGCGTTCTCGCCGAGCGCCAGCAGGGCGGCTCCCCTCGGGAAGCCGGCCGCCGCCAGTACCTCGCGTGCCCGTGTCTCGTCCATCGCCCTCTCCCAGCACCGTCGTGAACCCGACAAAGTCTCGCATCCACGCAGGTCGCCTTGACGAACCAACCACCCGTCAGCACGATGACACAGGCCGCCGGGACGGCCGTGCATACCGCTACGAGCCGCCCGAAGGAGTCGCATACGTGACATCGACGACCCCGACGGCGCGGTCCGGGAAGAGCACGGCCCGGACCAGGGGCGCCGGAGACGACAGAGGCAGACCGCGCGGGGCGGGCAGACCACGCCGCGGACGGGTGGCCGACCACGGGGCCTGGTTCCTCGTCCTGCCCGCGCTGATCCCCATCCTGGTGCTGAGCGTGGGACCGCTGCTCTACGGCATCGCGCTCGCCTTCACCGACTCGCAGGCCGGACGCACCGAGCCCACCGAGTGGATCGGCACGCTCAACTTCCAGGACCTGCTGCACGACACCCTGTTCTGGGACTCGTTCCGGATCGGCCTGCTGTGGGCGGTCGGCGTGACCGTCCCGCAGTTTCTCCTCGCGCTGGGTCTGGCGCTGCTGCTCGACCAGCGGCTGCGGATGCGCTGGCTCGCCCGGGCACTGGCGATCGTGCCCTGGGCGATGCCGGAGGTCGTCGTCGGCATCATGTGGCGGCTCGTCTACAACCCGGACGCGGGCATCCTCAACGAGAGCATCCGGAGCCTTGGCCTCGGTGAGGGCAGGGACTGGCTCACCGGGCTCGCCACCGCACTGCCGGCGGTGATCGTCGTGGGGATCTGGGCGGGCATGCCGCAGACCACGGTCGCCCTGCTCGCCGGACTGCAGAACACACCGCACGAGCTGCACGAGGCGGCCGCCCTCGACGGCGCCGGCGCCTGGCGCAGGTTCCGTACGGTCACCTGGCCGGCGATCAGGCCCGTCGCGCTCGCGATCACCGCCCTCAACTTCATCTGGAACTTCAACTCCTTCGCCCTGGTGTATGTGCTCACCAACGGCGGACCGGGCGGCCGGACCCGGCTTCCCATGCTGTTCGCGTACGAAGAGGCCTTCCGCTACGGCCAGTTCGGCTACGCGGCGGCGATGGGCTGCGTGATGGTCGCCGTGATCTCCGTGATGCTCGCCTTCCACCTCGTGGGACGGCTCAAGGGAGGCGATGACGGATGACGGCCCGACGCATCGGCAGGGCGGGGAGAGCCGGGCAGTACGCCGCGCTGCTGGCGTACCTGGTCTTCCTCGCGTTCCCGTTCCTGTGGCTGATCTCGACCGCGTTCAAGCCGCCGCGTGAACTCGGTTCGCTGCATCCCACCTGGATTCCTGAGGACCCGACCCTGGCGAACTTCCGGCAGGCCTTCGACGAGCAGCCGCTGCTCCGGGCCGCCGGCAACAGTCTGGTCGCGGCCCTCGCCGCCGCGCTGATCGCCGTGGTGATCGCGACCCCCATGGCGTACACGATGGCCCGCAACCGCGGCAGGCTCACGACGGCGGCCACCGGCTGGGTCGTGGTCAGCCAGGCGTTCCCGTTCGTCCTGGTGATCATTCCGCTTTTCCTGATCCTGAAGAACCTCCATCTGATCAACACCCTGGTCGGTCTGATCACGGTCTATGTGGTGTGGTCACTGCCGTTCGCGCTGTGGATGCTGGTCGGCTATGTGCGGGCGGTGCCGATGGAGCTGGAGGAGGCCGCCTCGGTCGACGGGGCCGGCCGGCTGCGTACGCTCGTGTCGGTCACCGCGCCGCTGCTCGCGCCGGGCATCGTCGCCACCGCGCTGTTCGCGTTCATCACCGCGTGGAACGAGTTCTTCTTCGCGCTCGTCCTGCTCAAGACCCCGGAGAAGCAGACCTTGCCGGTCGTCCTCACCCACTTCCTGGGCGCGGAGGGTGTCGCCGACCTCGGGCCGCTCGCCGCGGCCGCCTTCCTCGCGACGATCCCCTCGCTCGTCATCTTCGCCGTCATCCAGAAGCGGATCACGGGCGGCATGCTGGCAGGGGCGGTGAAGAGCTGATGCGCGCACAGGGACGACGAGGCCGGCTGCTCACTGCCGCCGCCGCACTCGCTCTGCTGATGACGGGCTGCTCCGGCGGCCCGGCCCGCGACGACGGCACGGTCCGGCTCCGTTTCCAGTCGCTGGCCTGGCAGAAGGAGTCCGTCGACGCCAACAAGGAGCTGGTGAGGGAGTGGAACGCCGCCCACCCCGACATCCAGGTCGAGTACGTCCAGGGCAGCTGGGACAGCGTGCACGACCAGTTGCTGACCTCGTTCGAGGGCGGCGAGGCGCCCGACGTGATCCATGACGCCTCCGACGATCTCGCCGACTTCGCCTACGGCGGTTATCTCGCCGACCTGACGGAGCTGCTCCCGGAGCGCCTGAAATCGGACATCCCGGAGCAGAGCTGGGAGACGACGACGTTCGGCGACGGTGTCTACGGTGTCCCGTTCCTCCAGGAGCCGCGGGTACTGATCGCCAACACGAAGATCCTCCGAGCGTCCGGGGTGCGGGTGCCGACGGCCGCGAAGCCATGGAGCTGGGCGGAGTTCCGTCAGGTCACCAAGGATCTGACGGAGCGGATGGGGGACGGGAAGTATGCCGTCGCCTGGCCGCTCAAGGAGCCCGTCTCCGTCACGCTCAACCTCGGCCTCTCCGCCGGCGGCCGGCTGTTCCACCGCGGTGACGACGGCAAGGTCACCGTCGACTTCCAAGGCGGCGACGCCGTGGTGCCCAGGACGATCCACGACCAGGTGAACGTCGACCGGAGCGCCTCGCGCAGCACGCTCGGCATGGGCGGCTCCGACTCGCTTCCCGGCTTCTTCGGCGGCAAGTACGCGATGGTCCCGCTGGGCTTCTCCTACCGGCAGCAGATAGCGCAGCAGGCACCGGAGGGCTTCGAGTGGACCGTGCTGCCCGCTCCGGCCGGCCCCGGCGGGCCGGTCCAGGGCGTGAGCCCGCAGACGCTGTCGATCTCCGAGGACAGTGCGCACAAGAGGGAGGCCATGCGGTTCGTCGACTTCATGCTCCGCCCGCCGAACATGGTGCGGCTGGCGAAGGGCGACTGGATGCTGCCGACCGGCACGCAGGCTCTGAAGGACCCGGCTCTGCACACGCCGGAGCACGGCTGGGCGACCGGCGCCGCTCTCGCGAGGAGCCTGAGATCCGCGCCGGCGCAGTCGGTGCGCGGCTACCCGGAGTGGAAGGACAAGGTGGCGACGCCCGCGTACCAGGAGTACTACAGCGGCGCGATCGACGAGAAGGAGCTGAAGGAGCGGCTGACACGGGACGGGAATCTGGTGCTGGCCCGCTACCAGCGCTGACGACGGCGCGACGACCGGGTGGTCGCCGCGCCGCGCGGGTGCTCGCCGTCAGGCGGTCAGGAGGCGGTGCAGGCGCCGACGCTCGGCGCGTTCCAGTTGCCGTTCGCCATGACCGTGAAGCCGAAGCTCGTTGAACTTCCGGCCGCGAGAGCTCCGTTGCCGTTCGGCCGCATGGTCATCACATTGCCGCTGCTGTCCCAGGTCGGGCTGCCGTTCCAGGTGGCGGAGATTTTCTGGGGCGAGGACACCGTCACGTTCACGCTCCAGCCGCTGATCGGGGCACTGCCGGCCCTGACGGTCACCTGGCCGTTGAAGCGGTCGCCCCAGCGGTTGGTCTCCGCGTACGACACGGTGCAGGTGGCGCCGCCGCCGCCGCCCCCGCCGCCCCCGTCGCCGCCGCCCCCCGGCGTACCGCCGAGCGCGGCCAGCACCGAGTGGTAGGCCGGCTTCTTGGTGTAGTTGCCGTCGAACAGCAGCGGAGTGCCGCTGCTGCGCCACGAGTACTTGTCGGTGACGCCCCAGACGGTGATCCCGGTGCAGCGGGAGACGGCCAGGCAGGCGTTCACGACGCGGCTGTAACTGTCGGCCTGCGACGAGCCGGAACCCTCGATGTCCAGTTCGGTGATCTGCACGTCGACACCGAGATCGGCGAAGCGCTGGAGGTTGGCCCGGTAGTCGCCCGGCACGGGCGAGGCGCTGTTGAAGTGGGACTGGAAGCCGACACAGTCGATCGGGACGCCTCGCTGCTTGAAGTCCCTGACCATGGCGTAGACGGCATTGCTCTTCGCGTTCACACCGTCGGTGTTGTAGTCGTTGTAGCAGAGCTTCGCCGAGGGGTCGGCGGCACGGGCGGTGCGGAACGCCTCCTCGATGAACCCGTTGCCCAGCTTGTCCTGGAAGGGCGAACTGCGCCGGGCTCCGCTGCCGCCGTCCTGGAAGGCCTCGTTCACCACGTCCCAGGAGTGAATCTTGCCGCGGTAGTGCTGCATCACCTGGGTGATGTGGTTGTTCATCGCGGAGCGCAACTCGGTCGCGTTCAGGTTGCCGACCCAGCCGGGGAGTTGGGAGTGCCAGACCAGGGTGTGGCCGCGGACATCCATGCCCCTGCTCTGTGCGTGGGACACGATCTGGTCGGCGGGACCGTAACTGAACGAGTTGCGGGACCTCTCCAGGGCGTCCCATTTCATCTCGTTCTCCGGTGTCACCGAGTTGAACTCCGTGTTCAGGGTGGAGACGTAGCCGGACTCTCCCAGGTGGTTCGCGGCGACGGCCGTACCGAAGTAGCGGCCCTTTTCCGCTGCGGAGGCGCCGAGGGTGGTTGCGGCGTGGGCGGTGCCCTGAAGGGCGACCGTCCCGGCGGCGGCCATTGCCGCCGCGGCGGTGACGACGAGTGCCGTGCGGGCACGTCGACGTAACGAACTGCCGATCATTGCGACCTCTTCTTCCGGTGCCGGGCGGCGGGCAGAGCCGTGCCCGGGTGCGGTCGGTGGACCTTGCGTGGTGCCGTTGCTTCCGCCGTTGGGGCGCCGGAGGCGCTGGGGCGGAGAGGTGCGATCGGTGGAGAGTATGCGAGCGCCTCGGAGGCGCCGTCAACGGAAAATTTCTCGAAACTTATCGAAAATATATTCTGGGCGGGGTGGGAAGGTCGGTCGGACTGAACTGCAGGAAAGGTTCCTACCCGCAGGAATGGGTGAGTTAGAAGTCGGCGCAAAAATGGTCCACGCTTGTCTGCCTGATTCGAAAGTTTCGGGCGGTGGGGAATAGGAGGCTGCACGAGACGTCTCGTCTCGTTTACTCTCCTCGCATGACTGAACCGCAGCGTGCCCACATCGCCATGTTCTCCATCGCGGCCCCCGGGCATGTGAACCCGAGCCTGGAAGTGATCCGCGAGCTCGTCGCCCGCGGACACCGCGTCAGCTACGCGATCCCCGCGTCCTTCGCCGACCGGATCGCCGAGACGGGCGCGGAGCCGGTCATCTACAAGTCGACACTCCCCACCGAGGACGAGCCGGACGCCTGGGGCACGGAACTGATCGACAACATCGAACCGTTCCTGAACGACGCCATGCAGGTCCTGCCGCAGCTCGCCGAGGCGTTCGAAGGAGACGAGCCGGACCTCGTCATCCACGACATCACCTCGTACCCGGCTATGGTCCTCGCCCATCGCTGGGGCGTCCCCGCCGTCTCCCTCTCACCCAATCTCGTCGCCTGGGAGGGCTACGAGAAGGAAATCGGCGAGCCGATGACGGCCGAGCTCAAGGCGTCGGAGCGCGGCAGGGCGTACTGCGCACGCTTCGTCAACTGGCTGGCGGAGAACGGGATCACCACGCACCCCGACCGGTTCGTCGGGCGGCCCCGCCGCAGCATCGTCCTCATCCCCCGGGCACTGCAGCCCAACGCCGACCGGGTGGACGAATCGGTGTACTCGTTCGTCGGCGCGTGCCAGGGCGACCGGGCCAGCCAGGGGGAGTGGCAGCGGCCGGCGGGTGCCGAGAAGGTGCTCCTCGTGTCCCTCGGTTCCACCTTCACCAAGCAGCCCGGCTTCTACCGCGAGTGCGTGAAAGCCTTCGGTGACCTGCCCGGCTGGCACATGGTGCTCCAGATCGGGCGGTACGTGGACGAGTCCGAACTGGGACCGCTGCCCGGCAACGTCGAAGTGCATTCCTGGGTACCGCAGTCGGCGATCCTCGAGCAGGCCGACGCGTTCATCACCCACGCCGGCGCGGGCGGCAGCCAGGAGGGCCTGGCCACCGCCACGCCCATGGTCGCCGTACCGCAGGCGGTCGACCAGTTCGGCAACGCGAACATGCTCGTGGGGCTGGGGGTCGCGCGACGCGTCGACACCGACGCGCCGGCGGAGGTGCTGCGCGAGGCGGTGCTGTCCGTCGCCTCCGACCCGGAGGTCGCGGAACGCCTGGCGTCCATCCGGGCGGGGATGGGCCGCGAGGGTGGCACGCGGCGGGCGGCGGACCTGATCGAGGCGGAGCTGGGCGGGGTGCGGTAGGGAGCGGGCGGGGGCCTGTTCCCCACCCCGCCCCTTCCCGAAACCGGGCTCCGCCCGGACCCGGTACCGCGCTTCGCGCGGCGCCTCAATCGCCAGGGGTCCGGGGGCGGAGCCCCCGGTTCGGGAAGGGGCGGGGTGGGGTGGGGGAACGGCTCGCCGCAGGCGCCACGCACCCGCAGCCCGCACCCGCTCCGCCCCCACCGCGCCGCCCCCTCCCGTCGCGAAATCCGTGCGGACGTGTGTGAGTTGCGTGTATGAATGCGCATAAACGTGGTCCGCGCGTGGGGCCGGTGTGCCGGGATTCTGTGCACGGCATTTCCGGCTGCTCCGAAGTTACGGGCGTATTCAGGCCGTCTCGTTCTGCCGCACGGTGACTCCGGTGGTGGTACCGCCGTCTCCTTTACGGCGCGCATTCCCGGCAACAGGGCTCGAAGCCCCTTAACACCAAAGGCTGTTGGCCTTCCCGTCCGACTTGGCAGTGCGGTGGCCGATTTCTTATTGCGAAACCTTGTTGACCATGTCACAGCTGCTTGAAGGCCTTGATCTGAGCCCGTCAATCGGTCAGGGTTTCGAACCAGCCCCGGGAGATCTTCCGTCCACGGGGCGATCCCCCCACAAAAAGATGACGAGGAGACCCCTCTTCATGGCAACTCACAAGCGCGCGAGCAGGATCAAGCTCACCGCCGCCATAACCGCCGTGGCCGCCGCAGCAGGCGTCACGCTGCTCAACACGTCCTTCGCCGGAGCGGCAGCTCCCGCCGAGGGCAAGATCTACGGTGCGAACGCCGAAGGCGCCGTCGCCGGCAGCTACATCGTCATGCTGGACGAGAAGGCCGACAAGAAGGGTCTGGCCAAGGAATACGGCGGCACGCTGCAGCGCAACTACAGCTCCGCCATCAACGGTTTCTCCGCCAGCGGTCTCTCCGAGACCGAGGCCAAGCGCCTCGCCGCCGACCCGGCCGTCGCCAAGGTCGTGCAGAACAAGAAGTTCACCATCGACGCCACCCAGGACAACCCGCCGTCCTGGGGGCTCGACCGGGTCGACCAGACCGACACGGCCGGGGACAGCAAGTACACCTACCCGGACAGCGCCGGTGAAGGCGTGACCGCGTACGTCATCGACACCGGAGTCCGCATCTCCCACCAGGACTTCGAGGGCCGTGCCACCCACGGCTTCGACGCCGTGGACAACGACGACTCCGCCGACGACGGCAACGGCCACGGCACCCATGTCGCCGGCACCATCGCCGGTGCGGCGCACGGAGTCGCCAAGAAGGCGAAGATCGTCGCCGTCCGCGTGCTCGACGACAACGGTTCCGGCACCACCGAGCAGGTCGTCGCCGGCATCGACTGGGTCACCCAGAACCACGAGGGCCCCTCCGTCGCCAACATGAGCCTCGGCGGCAGTGCCGACGAGGCGCTCGACGAGGCCGTGCGCAAGGCCATCGCCTCCGGTGTCACCTTCGGTGTCGCGGCCGGCAACGAGTCCTCCGACGCGGGCCAGGGCTCCCCGTCACGGGTGCAGGAGGCCCTCACCGTCGCCTCCTCCACCAAGGACGACACCCAGTCGGACTTCTCCAACTTCGGTGAGGTCGTGGACATCTACGCCCCCGGCTCCGACATCACCTCGGCGTGGAACGACAGCGACGAGGGCACCAAGACCATCTCCGGCACCTCGATGGCGACCCCGCACGTCGTCGGCGCCGCCGCGGTCTACCTCGCCGGCCACCAGGACGCCACGCCGGAGCAGGTCGCCACCGCCCTCACGGACGGTGCGACGGCAGACAAGATCACCAACCCGAGCGCGGGCACGCCCAACAAGCTGCTGAAGGTCGTCGAGTGACCGACGGCCCACGCTGCTGAACGCGGCGGTCGCCGTGCCCTCCCCCACGGGGCACGGTGGCCGCCGTCTATCGTTCGGGCATGACGACGAAGTATGCGGCACTCCTGCGCGGGATCAACGTCGGCGGCAGCAGGAAGGTCCCGATGCCGGAACTCCGCGCCGTCATCGGAAGTCTGGGCCACCGGGACGTCGCCACCTACCTGCAGAGCGGCAACGCGGTGTTCAGCAGCGACGAGAAGGACGAGGACCTGCTCGCCGCCGGACTGGAGCAGGCGATCGAGAAGGCGTTCGGCTTCCGGGTCGACACCCTGGTCCGCAGTGGCGCCTATCTGCGCGCGGTGGCCGACGCCTGCCCCTTCCCGGCGGCCTCGCTCGAAGGCAGGCAGCTGCACGTCACGTACTTCTCCGAGCCCGTCACCGCCGACCGGTTCGCGTCCGTCGACGCGGCGGCCCATCTGCCCGAGGAGTTCCGCCTCGGCGACCGCGCCCTGTATCTGTACGCGCCGGACGGCCTCGGCCGTTCGAAGCTCGCGGTGGCGCTCTCCCGGCCCGGCCTGCTCCAGGGCGTCGTCGCCACCAGCCGCAACTGGAACACCGTCGTCAAGCTCGTGGAGATGACCCGTGACTGAGTCTGCGCAGGTGGACCCCGTGGAGGCCGCCGCCGACGCGGAGCGGCGACTTCTCGAACCGGCCGTGCGGTCCTCGCCCGAGCTGATGGCGTCGCTTCTCCACCCCGACTTCCGGGAGGTCGGTGCGTCGGGCTGGCTCTGGGACCGCGACTCCGTCGTCGCCGCCCTCTCCCCGGAGGCGTCAAAGGCCCTGCCGATCACCGCGTCACGGATGACCGGTGTCCAACTGGCCACCGACCTGGTCCATCTGACCTTCGACACCGAGACGGGCGGGCGTCGCGCCCATCGCAGCTCGCTGTGGCGGCTGACGGACGGCCGATGGCTGCTCTGGTTCCACCAGGGCACCCCCTTCGACGCGGAAGTGGCCCGCCCGGACGGCGTGCGATTGGCCCAGCCGGACGGGCCACCGGCTGGCTAGTGTCGTCGTCATGACCACCACGGACACCGGTACGACCAGGACCGCCGTCGACTTCTACTTCGACCCGGCCTGCCCCTTCGCCTGGATCACCTCGCGCTGGCTGCTGGAGGTCGAACGCGAGCGCGCCCTCGACCTCCGCTTCCGGGTGATGAGCCTGTACCTGCACAACATCGGCAACGAACTCCCGGGCTGGTACCGCGAGCTGGTCGACAAGTCGATCGGCCCGGTACGGGTCGCGGCAGCCGCGGCCGAGCAGCACGGCGACGACGTCCTGCGCGACCTCTACACCGCCTTCGGGACCCGCATCCACCAGGAGAAGAACGAGGACTTCGACGAGGTCGTCGCGCAGTCCCTCGCCGCGCTCGGCCTGCCCGCGGAGCTGGCCGCCGCCGCGCACGACCCCGCGTACGACGACGCCGTCCGCCGCAGCCACGAAGCGGGCAAGGACCCCGGAGCGGACGCCTATGTCGGCACCCCGACCATCCACGTCGACAGCGCCGTCTGGTTCGGCCCGGTGCTGAACTCGATCCCGCGCGGCGCGGAGGCCGTACGGCTCTTCGACAGCTTCCGGGTCCTCGCGAACCACCCCGACCTCTTCGAACTGAAGCGTGCCCGCACCGGCAGCCTGGTCCTCGCCTAGGGCCGCCCGTCCGGGATCACGCCCCCCCGCGGAGCCCGAGGCGCTACGCGCTGGCCGCCAGGAGCCGTTCCGTCCGCGCCTCGTCGTAGCGGTGCAGCAGCAGCCGTGCCAGCTCCGGTGAGGGCCCCAGCACGTCCGCCACGACGTCCGCCTCGCCGGCGCCCGCCGCGATGCGGTCGGGGAGCCGGCCCGGGGCGATCACGTACGGGGCCACGGCGACGCGCGCCACGCCGTTCGTGCGGAGTGAGCGGACGGCGTCCTCGGTGCGGGGGAACCCCGCTGGAGTTGCGGCGGAGGCGAACGCAGGCCGCACGGCGCACCAACCGGTGTGCCGCAGCTCCCGCGCTGTCTGAGCGATCACTGCGATCGCCTCCGGGTCTGTGGAGCCCGCGGCGGCCAGGACCAGGCCCGTCGAGCTCTTGTCCGCGGGCGTGAGGCCGGCCTCGTACAGCCGCCGCTCGACCGTGGCGAGCAGCAGCGGCGACGGGCCGAGGACCTCGGCCTGCCGGATCCGCAGCACGGGAGGCGCCTGCCGCAGCACGGCCGGGATGTCCGCCTTGGCGTGGAAGGCGCGCGTCAGCAGCAGCGGCAGTGCCACCACGTCCCGTACGCCGTCGGCGGCCAGCCGCCCGAGGACCTGCGGCACCGAGGGGGCGTTGAAGTCGAGGAACGCGGTCTCGACGCGCGTCCCCGGACGCAGCGACCGCGCATGGCGGGTCAGGGCGTGGACGGTCGGGGCGTGCCGCGGGTCGCGGCTGCCGTGCGCGATGACGAGGAGGACGGGGCTGTGCGTCACCGGTTCAGCTCCTGACGAGCAGGCCGCGGCTGCGCAGCACCCACCGCTCCAGCGGACTGAAGATCAGCAGGTCGATCGCGATGCCGACGATCAGGATCAGCAGGATGGCGAGGAACACGCCGGGCATGTCGGCGTTGTTGCGGCCGTTCTCCAGCAACTGCCCGAGGCCCAGGCCCAGGTCGGGCGAGGAGGCGATGATCTCCGCGGCCATCAGCGAACGCCAGGAGAAGGCCCAGCCCTGCTTCAGTCCCGCGACATATCCGGGCAGCGCCGCCGGCAGCACGATGTGCCAGGCGCCCCTCAGCCCGGTCGCGCCCAGCGTGCGGCCCGCCCGCAGGTACAGCGGCGGCACCTGGTCGACGCCCGAGACCAGGCCGTTGGCGATCGACGGGACCGCGCCCAGCAGGATCACGGCGAACATCATCCTGTCGTTCAGTCCGAGCCAGATCACGGCCGGCGGCACCCAGGCGACGGACGGCAGCGACTGCAGACCGGACAGGATCGGGCCGATCGCGGCGCGGACGAACTTGACCCGGGCGACCAGCAGTCCGAGCGGGGTGCCGATGGCGAGCGCCAGCAGGAAGCCGAGGAGGCCGCGGGAGACGCTGGTCCAGATGACCTCGAAGAGGGTTCCCTGCAGCCACATGCCGGACACGCTGTCCCACACCGCGGACGGTGCGGGCAGCTTGTAGTCCTCGGTCACCTCCGCCCACACCAGCAACTGCCAGGTGAGGAGCACCAGGCCCACGGCCGTGAGCGGCGGCAGCACCTTCTTCAGCAGCACCTCGCGCACCGGCGTGCGGCTCACCTGGACCGCGTCCAGCGCGTCGAGACCGGCCTCCAGACCCGCGAGGTCGTCGCCCTTGGCCGCGGCCTTCCCGGCAGCGGTCGTGTCAGTGCTGGCCATGTCGGCGGATCTCCCCACGCAGTTCTTCGGTGATCTCGACGGACAGCTCCGCCACCTCGGTGTCCTCGATACGTCGCGGCTGGTCGATGTCCACGGTCCACTCCCGCGCCACACGTCCCGGCCGTGACGACAGCAGCACCACCCGCTGCGCGAGCCGCACCGCCTCGCGGACGTTGTGCGTGACGAACAGGACCGAGACGTTCGTCTCCCGCCAGATCCGGGTCAGCTCGTCGTGCAGCACGTCCCGGGTGATGGCGTCGAGCGCCGCGAACGGCTCGTCCATCAGCAGCAGCCGGCTGTCCTGCGCCAGCGCGCGGGCCATGGCGACCCGCTGCCGCATCCCGCCCGACAGTTCGTGCACCCGCTTGCGGTACGCGCCGCCGAGCCGCACCAGCTCCAGCAGCCGCTCCGCCTCCTGGCGCCGCGCGCCCTTCGGCACACCGCGCAGCTTGAGCGCGAGCTCGATGTTCTTGCCCGCGGTCAGCCACGGGAACAGGGCGTGCTCCTGGAACATCAGCGCGGGCCGGCCGCCGGGCGTCTCGATGGACCCCGCGGTCGGCCGGTCGAGTCCCGCGACCAGGTTCAGCAGCGTCGACTTGCCGCAGCCGGAGGCCCCCAGGAGCGTGACGAACTCGCCCGGCGCGACATCGAGCGTGATGTCGTCCAGCACGAGCTGCGGCCCGGCGGGCCCGCTGAAGGACTTGGAGACATGCCCGATGCGGGCCGCGTACGTCCGGTCGACACTCACGCGGTCCTCGGCCTTGGCGATGGCAGTGGCCATGGTCGTCACCTCCTGGGAACTCGGCTGCTACGGGTTACTTGACGCCGAGCCCGGCGTCGGGGACCGCGGGACGGCCCTCGGCCGCGAGAACCTTGTTCAGCGGCTTCAGGTCATAGATTCCGGCGAGGTCCACCTGCGCCAGCAGACCGGCCCGCACCGCGTGGTCCGCCTGCGCGTCGAGGGTCGCGGCCAGCGGGTCGTCGGTGAAGGTGATCGCCTGCCACGCCGGGTCGATCTCGTCGGCCGGGAGCCCCTTGCCGGTCAGCTCCTCGAGCTTCGCGTTGGCCGACGCCTTCGCCTTCGCGGGGTTGGCCTCCATCCAGGCGTTGGTCTTCACCGTGCCGCGCAGGACCGCCTCGACGGCGTCGGGGTGCTCGGCGAGGAACTTCTGCGACACGACCATGTTGGTGATCACGAACTTCCCGTCCGGCCACAGGTCCGCCTCGTCGAGCAGCACCTTCGCGCCGGTGGCCACCAGGCGGGAGGCGGTGGGCTCCGGCACCCACGCCCCGTCGATCGCCCCGGACCGGTAGGCGCCCGGCATCACCTTGTTCTGCATCCGGACCACCGAGACGTCGCCCTTGCCGCTCTGGGAGTCGACCTTCCACCCCTGCTCCGCCGCCCAGTTGAGGAACGCCACGTCCTGGGTGTTGCCGAGCTGCGGCGTGGCGATCCTCTTGCCCTCGACATCGGACGGGGACGTGATCTTCTCCGGGTTCACCACCAGCTTCACCCCGCCGGACGCCGAACCGCCGATGATCCGCAGGCTCCTGCCCCCGGACTTCACGTAGGCGTTGACGGCGGGGGAGGGGCCGATGAACCCGATGTCGATCGAGCCCGCGTTCAGGGCCTCGATCTCGGAGGGGCCGGCGTTGAAGCTCGCGGTCGACACCTTGGTGCCGCCCAGCTCCCGCTGCAGGATGCCCTCGCGGTCACCCACGAGCGCGGTGGCGTGGGTGAGGTTGGGGAAGTACCCGATCCGTACGGTGTCGAGACCACCGACCTTCGGGCCCTTGGCCGCGTGGGCCACCGGGGCCGGCGCGGCCTGGGAGCCGTAACCGCAGGCCGTGAGTATCACGGCGAGGAGCGGCAGTACGGCTGCGGCGGCGAGGCCGCGGCGCGGGAAGGTACGAGTGGCTGGCACGGGAGGGTTTCCTCTCGTAGGCCCGGTCGCTACGTCATGTCGGACGCGGCCGGGTCGTCGGTGGGCAGTGCGGTCTTCGGTGCGGGAAGCGGAGGGCGCGCATGCTGTGCGCGGACGTCATCGCCCGCATCGCGCGACCCCGCCCGTGCCCGCGCCGAGCGCCCCGCTGCCGACGCGGCCGCCCTCCTTGGCGAAGGTCGAGTAGATGTCGGTCATCGTCAGAAGTCCCAGCCCTCGTCGTCCACGGCGGGCGCGGTGCCCTCGGCGGTCTGCGAGGCGAACGCGTCGCCCGCCATGCCCGCGGCGAGCGTCGTGCCGTCGGCCGGGTCGATCAGCAGGAACGAGCCGGTGCGGCGCGAATGGGCGTACGAGTCGAGGGCCAGCGGCTCCGCGGTGCGGACCTTGACGCGGCCGATGTCGTTGGCGACGAGCTGCCCGGGGGCCGGGTGCTGGGAGAGGTCGTCGAGGGTGAGCCGGGAGGGGATCTCCTTGACGATCGCCTTCACGGTGCGGGTGGTGTGCTTGAGCAGCACCCGCTGTCCGACGGTGAGCGGCCGGTCCGCCACGTGGCAGACGGTCGCCTCGACGTCCTGCGTGGTCGGCGGCGCGTCGTCGGTCGGCACGATGATGTCGCCGCGGGAGACGTCGATGTCGTCCTCCAGCAGCAGGGTGACCGACTGCGGCGTCCAGGCCACGTCCACCGACTCGCCCAGCAGGTCGATGCCGGAGACCTTCGAGGTGCGGCCCGACGGCAGCACGGTGACGGACTCGCCGACCCGGAACGCGCCGGCGGCGATCTGGCCGGCGTAGCCGCGGTAGTCGGGGTGCTCGGCAGTCTGCGGGCGGATCACGTACTGCACGGGCAGCCGGGCGTGGCAGGTGGCCAGGTCGTGGCTGACGGGCACGGTCTCCAGGTGTTCGAGCACGGTCGGGCCGCCGTACCAGTCCATGTTCGCGGACGGGTCCACCACGTTGTCACCGGCGAGCGCCGAGATCGGGATCGCGGTGATCTCGGGGACGCCGAGCGAGGCGGCGTAGGCGGTGAACTCCTCGGCGATCTTCGCGAAGACGGGCTCCGCGTAGTCGACGAGGTCCATCTTGTTGACCGCGAGGACCACGTGCGGGACGCGGAGCAGGGCGGCGACCGCGGCGTGCCGGCGGGTCTGCTCGACGACACCGTTGCGGGCGTCGACGAGGACGACCGCGAGCTCGGCCGTGGAGGCGCCGGTGACCATGTTGCGCGTGTACTGCACATGGCCGGGCGTGTCGGCGAGGATGAACCGCCGCCGGGGCGTGGCGAAGTAGCGGTACGCCACGTCGATGGTGATGCCCTGCTCACGCTCGGCCCGCAGACCGTCCGTGAGCAGCGCCAGGTCGGGAGCCTCCTGGCCGCGGTTGCGGGACGCGTGCTCCACGGCCTCCAACTGGTCGGCGAGGACCGACTTGGAGTCGTGCAGCAGCCGCCCGACCAGGGTGGACTTGCCGTCGTCGACGGACCCGGCGGTGGCGAAGCGCAGCAGGGTGGTGGCCGAGAGCTGCTCGGCCAACTGCTCGGTGGGGCTGGTCATCTTTAGAAGTACCCTTCGCGCTTGCGGTCTTCCATCGCAGCCTCCGACAGCTTGTCGTCGGCCCGGGTGGCTCCCCGCTCGGTGAGGCGGGAGGCGGCGATCTCGGTGATCACGGCTTCGAGCGTGGTGGCGTCGGAGTCGACGGCGCCGGTGCAGGACATGTCGCCGACGGTGCGGTAGCGGACCAGCCGCCTCTCCACGTTCTCGGTGTCCTTCGGCCCGCCCCACTCGCCGGCGGTCAGCCACATGCCGGAGCGCTTGAACACCTCGCGCTCGTGCGCGAAGTAGATCTGCGGAAGCTCGATCTTCTCGCGCTGGATGTACTGCCACACGTCCAGCTCGGTCCAGTTCGACAGCGGGAAGACCCGCACGTGCTCGCCGGGGGCGTGGCGGCCGTTGTAGAGCTGCCACAGCTCGGGCCGCTGGCGGCGCGGGTCCCACTGCGAGAACTCGTCGCGGAGGCTGAACACCCGCTCCTTCGCGCGGGCCTTCTCCTCGTCGCGCCGGCCGCCGCCGAACACCGCGTCGAAACGGTGCTCCTGGATGGCCTCGGTCAGCGGCACCGTCTGCAGCGGGTTACGGGTTCCGTCGGGGCGCTCGCGCAGCTTGCCCGCGTCGATGTACTCCTGCACGGAGGCCACATGCAGGCGCAGTCCGTGCCGGGCGACCGTGCGGTCGCGGTACTCGAGGACCTCGGGGAAGTTGTGGCCGGTGTCCACGTGCAGCAGCGAGAACGGCACGGCAGCCGGGGCGAACGCCTTCAGCGCCAGGTGCAGCATGACGATTGAGTCCTTGCCGCCGGAGAAGAGGATCACCGGCCGCTCGAACTCGCCCGCCACCTCGCGGAAGATGTGCACGGCCTCCGACTCGAGCGCGTCCAGGTGCGACAGCGCGTACGGGCTGTCGGTGCCCTCGGTCACGGTGTCGATGCTGGTCGTCACAGCAGGCCCCTCTCGGTGAGCAGCGCGTGGACCGCCGTGGCGGACTCCTGCACTGTCTGGTTCTGGGACTCGATCCGCAGATCGGGCGTCTCGGGCTCCTCATACGGGTCGTCGACCCCGGTCAGCCCGCTGATCTCGCCCGCGGCCTGCTTCGCGTACAGCCCCTTCACGTCACGCACCGAGCACACCTCGACCGGAGTGGCGACGTGCACCTCCACGTACGGCGTGCCCTCCTGCTGGTGGCGCTTGCGCACCGCCTCACGGCTGTCGGCGTACGGGGCGATGACCGGCACCAGGACCTTCACGCCGTTGGAGGCGAGCAGTTCGGCGACGAAGCCGATCCGCTGCACGTTGGTGTGCCGGTCCTCGCGGCTGAAGCCCAGGCCCGCGGAGAGGAACTCGCGGATCTCGTCGCCGTCGAGCAGCTCGACACGGTGGCCCTCGGCGCGCAGCCGGTCCGCCAGCTCGTAGGCGATGGTGGTCTTGCCGGCGCTCGGCAGACCCGTGAGCCAGATCGTGGCTCCGGTCACGTCGTTCTCCAAAGGAATCTGTTCGGTGGTCATCAGCCGTGCAGCCCGCACTCGGTCTTGCCGCGCCCTGCCCAGCGGCCGGCGCGTGCGTCCTCGCCCTCCAGCACCCGGCGGGTGCAGGGCGCGCAGCCGACGGAGGCGTAGCCGTCCATCAGCAGCGGGTTCGTGAGCACACCGTGCTCGGCGACATAGGCGTCGACGTCGTCCTGCGTCCAGCGGGCGATCGGGGAGACCTTGACCTTCTGCCGCTTCTCGTCCCAGCCGACGACCGGGGTGTTCGCCCGGGTCGGGGACTCGTCGCGGCGCAGACCCGTCGCCCACGCGTCGTACCCGGTCAGGCCCTCCTCGAGGGGCTTGACCTTGCGCAGGGCGCAGCACAGGTCGGGGTTCCGGTCGTGCAGCTTCGGGCCGTACTCGGCGTCCTGCTCGGCGACCGTCTGCCGGGGCGTGAGCGTGATGACGTTGACGTCCATCACCGCGTCCACGGCGTCACGGGTGCCGATGGTCTCCTCGAAGTGGTAGCCGGTGTCGAGGAAGACCACGTCCACGCCGGGCATGGCGCGGGAGGCGAGGTGGGCGACCACCGCGTCCTCCATCGAGGAGGTGACGCAGAAACGCGGACCGAAGGTCTCGGCGGCCCACGTGAGGATCTCCAGTGCGGAGGCGTCCTCGAGGTCCCGTCCGGCCTGCTCGGCCAGTGACTTGAGGTTCCGTTCGGCCTGAACAGTCGTCATTTCCGTTCCCCTCCACCGTCGCCCAGTCGAAGCCCCCGGGTCAGCAGCCCGAGGAACTTCAACTGGAAGGCCCGATTGCATGCCCCGCATTCCCAGGCGCCGTGACCCTCCTCGTTGGGACGCAGGTCCTCGTCCCCGCAGTACGGGCAGTAGAACGGCGCGGCCCGCTCGCTCATGACAGGGCCTCTTCCGAGGCACGCGCCGCCCAGGCCGCGAAACGCTCGCCGTCCTCGCGCTCCTTCTCGAAGCGCTTGAGGACCCGCTCGACGTAGTCGGGCAGTTCGGCGGAGGTGACCTTCAGGCCGCGCACCTTGCGGCCGAACGCCGGGTCGAGACCCAGCGCGCCACCGAGGTGCACCTGGTAGCCCTCCACCTGGTTGCCGTCGTCGTCCAGCACGAGCTGGCCCTTGAGACCGATGTCCGCGGTCTGGATACGGGCGCAGGCGTTGGGGCAGCCGTTGAGATTGATGGTGATCGGTTCCTCGAACGCCGGCAGCCGCCGCTCGAGTTCGTCGATCAGGGCGGAGCCGCGGCCCTTGGTCTCGACGATGGCCAGCTTGCAGAACTCGATGCCGGTGCAGGCCATCGTGCCCCGCCGGAACGGCGACGGCGTGACCCGCAGGTCCAGCGCCTCCAGTCCGGCGACGAGGGAGTCGACCCGGTCCTCCGTCACGTCGAGCACGATCATCTTCTGCTCGACCGTGGTGCGCACCCGGCCGGAGCCGTGGCCCTCCGCCAGCTCGGCGATCTTGGTGAGGGTCGCACCGTCGACGCGGCCGACACGCGGCGCGAAGCCGACGTAGAAACGGCCGTCCTGCTGACGGTGGACGCCGATGTGGTCGCGCCACTGCTGCGCGGGCTGCTCGGGCGCGGGGCCGTCGAGCAGCGGACGCTTCAGATACTCGTCCTCGAGGACCCGGCGGAACTTCTCGGGGCCCCAGTCGGCGACGAGGAACTTCAGCCGGGCGCGGTTGCGCAGCCGCCGGTAGCCGTAGTCACGGAAGATCGAGACCACGCCCTCCCAGGCGTCCGGCACCTCGTCCGCCGGGACCCAGGCGCCGAGCCGCACACCGAGCTTCGGGTTGGTGGACAGGCCGCCGCCGACCCAGAGGTCGAAGCCGGGACCGTGCTCCGGGTGGTTCACGCCGACGAAGGCGACGTCGTTGATCTCGTGGGCGACGTCGAGCAGCGGCGAGCCGGAGACCGCGGTCTTGAACTTGCGGGGCAGGTTGGAGAATTCCTTGTTGCCGATGTACCGGCGGTGGATCTCGTCGATGGCGGGGGTGCCGTCGACGATCTCGTCGGCGGCGATCCCCGCGACCGGCGAGCCGAGGATGGTGCGCGGGGTGTCGCCGCACGCCTCCGTCGTCGACAGGCCCACCGCCTCCAGCCGGCGCCAGATCTCGGGAACGTCCTCGATGCGGATCCAGTGGTACTGGACGTTCTGCCGGTCCGTGAGGTCCGCGGTGCCGCGTGCGAACTCCTGCGAGATCTCGCCGACGACGCGCAGCTGCTCGGTGGTCAGCCGGCCACCGTCGATGCGCACCCGCAGCATGAAGTACTCGTCGTCCAGTTCCTCCGGCTCCAGGATCGCGGTCTTTCCGCCGTCGATCCCGGGCTTGCGCTGGGTGTACAGGCCCCACCAGCGCATCCGGCCGCGCAGGTCGGCGCCGTCGATCGAGTCGAAACCGCGGTGCGCGTAGATCGTCTCAATGCGTGTCCGCACATTGAGACCGTCGTCGTCCTTCTTCGTCTGCTCGTTGCCGTTGAGGGGCGTGTGGTGCCCCATGGCCCACTGGCCCTCGCCACGGTGGCGTCCGGCCTTGCGGCGGGGCGTGACGGAGGCGGGCTTTTCCGGGCTGGCGGCCATGGCGATAGTCCTTCGAGACTGCAGGAGGGCGGCTCTGAGCTGCACACTCGCGGGGAAGGCGCGGCAGTGCGCAGGCGGGGTGATAGAGAAGTCGAAGTGCGGCGGTGCTGGGCTGTCAGCAGGCCGGACAGATGGCGCTGGACATGCGGCCGAGGTCGACGTGCCGCCGACTCACCAAGGCAATTCCAGTGCTGGACATGACGGAAGCGTGTCATGGGACTTTGGACCCAGTCCACCGTCATCCAGAATGTGGACAACACTGTCCCGCATCGCGAGACAGTGTGTCATGCGTCACCGAAGAACGTACGCCGCCGCCCGCCGGGGACGGCCGGGCGGGCTCACGGGCGGCCGGGCCGCGGCCCGCAAGCGTCGGCGGTTCGGACCGCGGGCGCGGGCCGGGGGCGGTTCGGGCCGCGGGCCCGGGTGCGGCGGGTCAGACCGCGGCGCCGGGCCACGGGCCGGGGGCGGGGACCTCGGTCTCCTCCGCCACCTTGGTGTCGAAGAGACGGAAGCCGCGGCGCAGATAGTTGTCCATCGCGTGCGGGCCGTCCTTGGAGCACGTGTGCAGCCAGACCCGCTCCGTCCGGGGCAGCCCCGGCCACCGCTCGGCGAGATCCCAGGCGCGCGCCGCACCGACCGACAGCAGATGACCGCCGATCCGGCGGCCGCGGAACGCCGGGATCAGCCCGAAGTAGACGATCTCCACCGCTCCGCCGTCCTGTGCCTCGAGCTCCACATAGCCGGCCGGCGTCCCCTTCTCGTACGCCACCCAGGTCTCGACCCCCGGGCGGTCCAGCGCCTTCTGCCACTCGGCGTACGTCATGCCGAGCCGGTCGGTCCAGCGGATGTCCCCGCCGACCGACGCGTACAGGAACCGGCTGAACTCGGGCGAGGGCACCTCGGCCCGCACGATCCGTATGTCGTCCCCCGGGTCGGCCGCGGGGCGCAGGTCCGCGGCCGAGGTCTGCTCCAGGGACCAGGTGGTCACAGTGATGGTGCTCATGCGCGACAGGGAATCACGACAGCCGCCCCAGCCGCACGGCCGGGGCATTCGAATACGGCAGCAGATCGGCCGGACGCTCCGGCACGACCAGCTCCACCTCCATCGCGTCGGTGAAGCGGTAGGGCCGGTGGGCCAGGACCTGCGCCAGGTGCCGCCGCAGCCGGGACATCTCCGCCCGCACCGTCACCGTCCGCGTGGGGTCGCCGAAGACGTCCTGCGCCAGCTGTGCCGCACTCCGCCCGTCGCGGTGCGTCGCCAGTACGAACAACAGCTCGGCATGGCGCGGGCTGAGCTCGTGCGACCAGTCGCCCGAGGCGCCCGTGACGGTGACCGAGGGCCGGCGCGGCGCGCTCAGGTCCAGCACCACCCGGCCGGGCACCCGCGCGTCGGGGCGTGCCTCGGCCGGCCGTATCAGCCAGCCGCCCGGTAACGGCTCGACCGTGCACATGCCCAGCGACGGCAGCCACGTCCGGCCCGCCCCGATCTGCTTCGGCAGCGACAGCCGGCCCGGCGGCGCCATGCCCGTCACCGCGGCCGGCCAGCCGTTCGCGTCCACCGCCAGTGCCCGGCCGACGAGGCGCCCCAGCAGCGGCGCGGCGACGCTGCGCAGCGCGTCCAGTGTCTGGAGGTGCCGGTTGCGCAGCTCGGCCTCCGCCAGGCGGGTCACCGAGGTGACCAGCGCCAGGGTCGCCGGATGCATGGTCGACAGCGGACCGCTGATGTCGACGACACCGATCAGCCTGCCGTCCCGCGGGTCGGTGATCGGCGCCCCGGCGCACGTCCACGTGTGGTGCGTGGAGACGAAGTGCTCGGCCGAGTGCACCTGGACGGGGCGCCGGGACACCAGGGGAGTGCCGATGCCGTTCGTCCCGACCAGCTCCTCCGTCCAGTCGGCGCCGGGCACGAAGCCGTGCGCGTCGCCCTTGCGCAGCACCGCCCCGCTGCCCTCCCGCCACAGCAGCCGGCCCTCCGCGTCCGCGACGACCATGATGTGCTGCGCAGCGTCCGCCATGGAGACCAGACCTTCGCGCAGCACCGGCAGCACCTCCAACAACGGCGAGGAGTGCCGGCGGCGCTCGATCTCCTCCAGCGGCAGCAGCCCGGCCCTGCGGTCCCGGTCCGGGTCCACCCCCCGCCGCAGCATGCGCTGCCACGACTCGTCGATGTCCGCGCGCGGCCCGACCGCCGGTCTGCGTCCCGCCAGGGCCGCGTCCCGCACACCCTTCAGCAGCCGCAGGGCATCCTTCGTGTCCATGGCCGCGAGCCTGGCCAGATCGAGCGATGAGTTCTTCACGGGTCCCTCCTCGGCGACGCCGCGGTCCGAAGCTGGGGGTGGCCGGCTCCATCCTCCCCCCACCCGGCCGCCGTGCGTCGCGTTATCACGCACAAGGATGCAACCCCTTGCAACCGTCGCGTACAGGCGTGCGCGTGTACGAAGGTGGCGGAACACCGGTTCGCCGGTGGGGGTGGTGCCGTGTCGGCGCAGCACCACCCACACAACCGTCAGGGCGTGGGCCGCCGTACCGGGGCCCGCGCCCTTCGGCGTTCTTGCGCCGGCCGGTTCACACCACGGCGCGGGCGCGCTCCACGATCGCCGCCAGCGGCAGCGTGTGAGGGAGCGTGCCGAACGCCGACCCCCGGTCGCCGCCGAGCCGCGACGCGCAGAACGCGTCCGACACCTCGGACGGCGCCCACCGCACCAGCAGCGACCCCTGGAGCACCAGCGCCATACGCTCCACCAGCCGCCGCGCCCGTGCCTCGACGCCGTCCAGGTCGGCCAGCTCCGTCAGCAGGTCCTTGATCGCCGCGTCCAGCCGGTGGTCGGCGCCCCGCGCCCTGCCGACCTCCCGCAGGAACGCGTTGAGCGCCTGCGGCTCCCTCTGCAGCACGCGCAGCACATCGAGCGCCTGCACATTGCCCGAGCCCTCCCAGATCGAGTTCAGCGGCGACTCGCGCAGCAGCCGGGGCATGCCCGACTCCTCGACGTACCCGTTGCCGCCCAGACACTCCAGGGCCTCCGCGACCATCGGGGTGCACCGCTTCGTCACCCAGTACTTGGCCACGGGCACCGCGATCCGCAGGAAGGCCCGCTCCTCGTCCGTGTCCGCGTCGTACGCCGCCGCCAGCCGCAGACCCAGCGTCGTCGCCGCCTCCGACTCCAGTGCCAGATCGGCCAGCACATTGCGCATCAGCGGCTTGTCGATCAGCAGCCCGCCGAAGGCGCTGCGGTACGCCGTGTGATGGATCGCCTGCGCCACCGCCTGCCGCATCAGCGCGGCGGAGCCGAGCACGCAGTCCAGGCGCGTCGCCGCCACCATCCCGATGATGGTGCGCACACCGCGCCCCTCCTCGCCCACCCGCCGGGCCCATGTCCCCTCGAACTCGACCTCGGCCGAGGCGTTGGACCGGTTGCCGAGCTTGTCCTTCAGCCGCTGGATCCGGAAGACGTTCCGGGTACCGTCGTCCAGCACCCGGGGCACCAGGAAGCAGGTCAGCCCCTCCGCCGCCTGCGCCAGCACCAGGAACCCGTCGCTCATCGGGGCGGAGCAGAACCACTTGTGGCCGGTCAGGGCGTACGCGCCGTCCTGCGCCAGCGGCTCGGCCCGGGTCGTGTTCGACCGTACGTCGCTGCCGCCCTGCTTCTCCGTCATCCCCATCCCGAACAGCACGCCGCGCTTCTGCCCGGGCGGGCGCAGGCCCTCCTCGTACGCCGTCGACGTCAGCCGCGGCTCCCACTCGGCCGCGAGCGACGGGTCCGTGCGCAGAGCGGGCACCGACGCGTGGGTCATCGACAGCGGGCAGCCGTTGCCGGCCTCCACCTGCGTCCACACCAGGAAACCGGCCGCCCGCCGCACATGCCCGCCCGGCCTGCCCCAGGCGCCGGCCAGTCCGGCGGAGACGGCGCGGTCCAGCAGCCGGTGCCAGGCGGGATGGAACTCCACCTCGTCGATCCGGTTCCCGTACCGGTCGTGCGTCCGCAGCCGCGGCGGGTACTCGTTCGCCTGCGCGCCCCATTCCTGCGCCCGGGCGGAGCCCGCCGTCAGCCCGAGTTCCGAGAGCTCCCCGAGCGCCTCGTCGCGGACCTCCGGCGCCACATGCCGGTCCACCGCCTCCCACAGCGCACGGTCCGCGGTGAAGACGTCGTACCCCACCAGGGGCGGAGCCTGGTTGGTCACTGTGTGGGTGCTCGCTGCCATGCCGATACGGTAAAGAGGTGCAGGCAGCAAACGAAACACCCGAGCGGCCTTCGGGCCGGCTCCACCGGGCCCGAGTCCTCTACCGCAACGTCTCGAAGCGGAAGATGACATGGCTGCTGCTGAAGGACACCGTCAACTCGTGCATCGAGTACCGCATCCTCGGACTCGCCGCGGAGGCGGCGTTCTTCACGCTGCTGTCCGTTCCGCCGCTGATGCTCGGTCTGATCGGCCTGCTCGGCTACATCGACGACTGGACCAGCACCACCACCGTCGCCTCCATCGAGGAGAACATCCTCACCGCCGTCGGCACCGTCCTGTCCGACCGCGGCGTCGACGACATCGCCAAGCCACTGCTGGAGGATGTCACCCAGGGCGGCCGGCCGGACATCATCTCCATCGGCTTCGCCATCGCCCTGTGGTCCGGCTCCCGCGCCGTCAACGTCTTCATCGACACCATCACCGTCATGTACGGGCTCGACGGGCACCGTGGCATCGTCGCGACCAGGCTCCTCGCCTTCCTGCTCTACATCGTGGCGCTGCTGATCGGCGCGGTCGTGCTGCCGCTCGCCGTGGTCGGCCCCGACCGGGTCGTGGAGATCGTGCCGTTCGGCACGGAAGTGGTCCGCATCCTGTACTGGCCGGTCGTCATCCTGCTCTCCATCGCCTTCCTCACCACGCTGTACCACGTGTCCGTGCCCGTGCGTTCGCCGTGGGTGGAGGACATTCCCGGCGCGCTCGTGGCGCTCGGCATGTGGGTCCTCGGCAGCTTCCTGCTGCGCATCTACCTGACCAGTACGGTCGAGGGGCCCACGATCTACGGCTCACTGGCCGCGCCCATCGCCTTCCTGCTCTGGATCGGCATCTCCGCCTTCGCCGTCCTCGTCGGCGCCGCCGTCAACGCGGCGATCGACCGCGTCTGGCCCGCTGCCGCCACGGCGGCGGCCCGCGCCGCGAACGAACGGGCGCGGGCCGCCGACGCGGCGCAGCTGCTGGCGCGGGCGCGGGCGGCGGAGATGTACGGCGACGAGGACGACGAGGAGGGCGGCGGAGACATGCCGTCCGAGTTCCCGGAGCGCTGGTCGAAGTTCCTGCCGGTGGACGACGTACGGGCGAGGCTGCACACCCGGGAGAACACCCGGGAGAACGGCCGCGAGAACACCCGGGAGAACGGCCGCGAGAACAGCCGGGAGAACGGGCGCGACAGCCGCGAGTAGCCGCTTCGGCGCCATGGCACGGGACGGGGATAACCTCGGAAGGATGTACGAGGAGAGGGCGTCCCGGATACCGGGTGCCGTTGTGTGGACCCGGACCGCGGGCCCCGGCGCCGCGTACCCCGTGCTTCCCGACGGGTGCATGGACCTGCTGTGGTCCGAGGGGCGGCTGTTCGTCGCGGGCCCCGACACCCACGCCCACGCACCCGGCGGCACGGCCGCCTGGGCCGGCGTGCGGTTCGCACCCGGGGCAGCGCCCGCCGTGCTCGGCGTGCCGGCGCACGAGCTGCGGGACCGGCGGGTGGAGCTGGCGGACCTGTGGGGCGCGGCCCCGGCCCGCAGGCTCGCCGAACTGATCGGCACGGCCGCCGACGAGGCGGCCGCGCTGGAGACGGTCGCCCTGGAGAGGGCCGTGCCGCCCGATCCGCTGACGACCGCCGTCGTACGGCACCTGGACGCCGGCGGCACCGTCGCCGCAGCCGCCGACGCGGCCGGCCTGAGCGCCCGGCAGCTGCACCGGCGGTCGCTGGACGCCTTCGGCTACGGCCCCAAGACACTGGCCCGCGTCCTGCGGCTGCAACGGGCCCTGACGCTGGTGCGCCGCGGTGTCCCGTACGGGGCCGCGGCGCTCGCCGCGGGCTGCGCCGACCAGGCGCATCTCGCCCGGGAGATGCGCGCCCTGGCGGGGATCACCCTCGGCGCCTACGACGCGTTGGCGAAGAGCGAGACACCGAGCCCGTCGGGGTCGAGCACGACCGCGTAACGCTGGCCCCACACGGCGTCCCACGGCGCCAGATGGCTGCGGTAGCCGGCGGCGACGAGGTCGTCGTGGACCGCGTCGACCTCCGCCGGGCCGGCGCAGAGGAACGCCGGGCCCATGCGTTCCCCGCCGGTGGGCCGGGTCCAGTCTGGGTCGAAGGAGCGGACCGTCTCCTCCGTGTCGAACAGCAGGCGCAGCCCGCCGGGGAGCGCGGCCTCCGCGTGCGGCGCGGAGTCCGCCTCCGCGGGGATGTCGAGGCCGAGGCGGCGGTAGAAGGCGAGTGAGGCGGCCATGTCGGCGACGACCAGGCCGACCGCGTCGAATCGTGGAGTCATGGCCCCAACGTAGAACGGCGCCGGACCCGTGGTCTTGAACGAATCGGACGTCATGGATTCGTAAGGCGGGCCCGTCCGCCGCGCCGCCCCGCGGGCGAGGACACTGGCGGTATGCACAGCATTCTGGTCGTGGACGACGATCCGACGGTCGCCGAGGTCGTCACCGGATATCTCGAGCGGGCCGGTTTCGCCGTGGACCGGGCCGGGGACGGGCCGCAGGCGCTCAGGCTCGCGGCGGGGCGCCGCCCGGACCTGGTGGTCCTCGACCTGATGCTGCCCGGCATGGACGGCCTGGAGGTGTGCCGCAGGCTGCGGGCCGGCGAGGCGCGGCCGGTGCCCGTGATCATGCTCACCGCCCGTGGCGACGAGGACGACCGCATCCTCGGGCTCGAGGTGGGCGCCGACGACTACGTGACCAAGCCCTTCAGCCCCCGGGAGCTGGTGCTGCGGGTGGAGTCCGTCCTGCGCAGGGGCGGTACCGCTGCGGGGGAGCGGCGCCCCGGACCCGAGCTGGCCGCCGCCGGGATCGTGCTGGACCCGGCGGCCCGGCGAGCGGTGAAGGACGGACGTGAACTCTCCCTGACACTGCGGGAGTTCGACCTGCTGGCCCATCTGATGCGCCACCCCGGCGAGGCGATCGGCCGGGAGCGGCTGATGCAGGAGGTGTGGGGCTGGGAGTTCGGCGACCTGTCGACCGTGACCGTCCATGTGCGCCGGCTGCGCGGCAAGATCGAGGACGACCCGGCGCACCCGAGGCTCATCCAGACCGTGTGGGGTGTCGGCTACCGCTTCGACGCCCCGGAAGAAGGCTGATCGCCGTGTGGGACATGCTGCTCATCGCCCTCTACGCGCTCGCCGGGGCCGCCGCGGCCGGGATCGTCGGCGCGCTCGTGCTCCGGGTGCTGCGGCAGCGTTCCGTCGCCGTCTCGCTGACCGTCGTCGCGGCCGTGGCGGTCACCGCGATGCTCGCCGGCACCCTGGCGGTCGCACAGGCGATGTTCCTCTCCCCCCACGACCTGACCGTCGTCACCATGGTCGTGGCGATGGCGGCCGTCGTGTCGCTGGCGACGGCACTGCTGCTCGGCCGGTGGGTGGTCGCCCGCAGCCGGGAACTGACCCTGGCGGCACGCTCCTTCGGCGACGGTGGCTCCTTCGCCGCGCCCGGCGGTGCCTCCACCGCCGAACTGGACGCCCTCAGCAGGGAACTCGCGGCGACGAGCGACCGGCTCGCCGCGTCCCGGGAACGCGAACGGGCCCTCGAGACGTCCCGGCGCGAACTGGTCGCCTGGATCTCGCACGATCTGCGGACCCCGCTCGCGGGGCTGCGCGCCATGTCGGAGGCGCTGGAGGACGGTGTCGTCCAGGACCCCGAGCGCTACTTCCGGCAGATCCGCACCGAGGTCGACCGGCTCAACTCGATGGTCGGCGACCTGTTCGAGCTGTCCCGCATCCATGCGGGCGCCCTCGCGCTCTCCCCGACCCGGATGTCGGTCTACGACCTGGTCGGGGAGGCCCTCGCGGGCGTGGACCCGCTGGCCCGCGAGCACGGGGTGCGCCTCGTCGGCGACGGCGTCGAGCCGGTACCCGTCGAGGTGGACGGCAAGGAGATGACCCGGGTCCTCGCCAACCTGCTGGTGAACGCGATCCGCCGGACCCCGGCCGACGGGACGGTCGCCGTGGCCGCCGAGCGCCGCGAGGACTGGGTCGTCCTGTCCGTCACCGACGGCTGCGGCGGGATCCCCGAGGACGACCTGCCGCGCGTGTTCGACACCGGCTGGCGCGGCTCCCAGGCCCGTACGCCGCCCGCCGGGGCGGGCCTGGGGCTGGCGATCGTCCGCGGCATCGTCGAGGCGCACGCCGGCCGCGCCGAGGTGAGCAACGTGTCGGGCGGCTGCCGCTTCGAGGTGTCGCTGCCCGCCGCCGCCCTGCGGTGACCGGCGGCCGGCGAAACCGTCGCTGCCACGAGGCGTGAGGGGCCGGGCGGCTGGGCAGGCAACGCTCCAGGACAGGGGTGACAGGACCGGCGACCGCTCGATGTGGGGGGCGTGCCTCTATGGCGCAACGGACACAGTGGGAATTCCTCGACGACCGCGGCCGGCCGGCCTCCGCGCCGCAGGTGCCGTCCCGGCTGGTCACCTACATACAGGCGGGCGCCGCGCTGTTCGACCACGGACTGCGGCCCGCGGGCCTGTTCGGCTCCGCCCACGACGGCGCGGACCCCGACCCGGCCAAGTCCGGCGACCTGCCGCCGGACGCCGTCCCGTACCTGGGGTCCGGCCCCGGGGTCGACGCCGGGACCGTGCTGGCCGCGGGGCCGGACCTGGTGGTGGCCGTGACCTACGGCTCCGACCAGATCTACGGCCTCGATCCGGACACGGCCAAGCACATCGAGGAGCGTGTGCCCGTCGTGGTGATCGACGTGGGACAGGGCCGTTCGTTCGACGCGATACGCGACCGTTTCGAGGAGCTGGCGCACTCGCTCGGCGCGGCCCCGGAGCCGTCGGCCGCGTCCGCGCTCGCCGCGGCACGGGCCCGCCTGCGCGAGGCCGCCACCGGCGCACCCGGGGTGCGGGTCCTGGCGCTGTCGCCGGCGGGCCCCGACCGTGTCCATCTCGCCAGACCCGGCGCCTGGCCGGACCTCAGGGCGCTGGCCGAGTGCGGAGTCGCGCTGGTGGAGCCGGAGCCCGGCCCCGGCGCCAACTGGTCCACCACCGGCTGGGCCGCCGTCCGGCGGCCGGCACCGGACATCGTCCTCGCGGACGTACGGTCCAACGCACACCCGGTCGCGCAACTGCGGGGCGTGCCGGACTGGGAGGCGATCGAGGCCCGGGCGCGGCTGCTGCCGTGGAACCCGGAGACGCCGCCCAGCGCCCGCGCCCATGCGCGCTTCTTCGACGCGGTCGCCGCGGCGCTGGAGGAGGCACCGGTGCCCTCGTAGTGTCCGCGCCGCAGCCGCGCGGACGGACGGCGCGAGCGGTGCCGCCGCAGGCCCCGGCGCATGAGCGGCGGGCCGCGCAGGGCACCCTGGGAGCGTGTCCTCCTCACTGCCTCACCAGGCCCAACCCCCCACCGCCGGCGGTCATATGATCGTGTGCGGCGACGACGCCCTGGCCCACCGGCTGGCCACCGAACTGCGGGAGGTGTACGGCGAGCGGATCACGCTCGTCGTACCCGCCGCACAGACGGCCCGCGGCTCCGAGACGCAGAACGCCGGCCGGGTGCGGGCCTCCGCGCTCTTCGGCCGGATGTCCGCCGTCATGACACGGGCCGTCGGCACCCCGGTCAACCCCGGCGACACGCCGCCGCCCGACCTTCCCCGGGTCGTCGAAGTCCTCGAACTCGGCGAGGACACACTGGTGGACGCCGGTGTCGGGCACGCCGCCGCCCTGGCGCTGGTGTACGACGACGACGAGAGCAACATCCGGGCCGCGCTGGCCGCCCGCAGGCTCAACCCGCATCTGCGGCTGGTGATCCGGCTCTACAACCGCAAGCTGGGCCAGCACCTCGAGGAACTCCTCGACCAGGCCGCCGCGTTGGCCGTGCCCGGCCTGGACACGGCGACCCTGGACGCCTCCACCACCGTGCTCTCGGACGCCGACACCACCGCCCCCGCGCTCGCCGCCACCGCCGTGGCCGGCACCAGCAAGGTCGTACAGGCCGACGGACTGCTGCTGCGGGCGGTCGAACGCACGCCGCCGGGCCGCGGCGAGATCGCCGACCCGGGACTGTGCACCCTCGCCCTGCTGTCGTCCACCACCAACGACCCCGCCGGTGCCGAGGGTTCCGACAGAAGCGGCCACGACGGGCCGCGTCTGCTCCCCGACGACCGCAGCGTCGCGGAGGCCACCGGCCGCGGCACCGTCGTGCTCGAGGCGATCTCCCACAGCCCGGCCGGCGGCGGGCAGGCCCGGTTCGCCGGCCGCGGCGCCCCGCTGAAGCAGCTGTTCTCCCGGCGGCTGCGCTGGTCGCTCGCCGCCCTCGGCGCCACCGTCGTCGCCCTGGCCGCCGTGTCCGCGGTGGCCACCGACGACAGTCCCCTGCACGCGATGTATCTGATCCTGCTCGACCTGTTCGGTATCGGCGACCCCGCCGTCGGCGCGGAGGCCGACCGGCAGATCCTGCAACTGCTCACCGGGGTGGTGGGACTGCTCATGCTGCCCCTGACGGTCGCCGCCGTGCTGGAGGCCCTCGGCACCTTCCGCAACGCGTCCGCCCTGCGCCGCCCGCCGCGCGGACTGTCGGGCCACGTCGTGCTGCTGGGCCTCGGGAAGATCGGGACCAGGGTCCTGATGAGGCTGCGGGAACTGGGTATCCCGGTGGTCTGCGTCGAGGAGGACCCGGAGGCCCGGGGCATCCCGCTCGCCCGGCGCCTGCGGGTGCCGACGGTGCTGGGGGACGTCACGGAGGAGGGCGTACTGGAGGCCGCCAAGATCCACCGGGCCCACGCGCTGCTCGCCCTCACCAGCGCCGACACGACCAACCTCGAAGCGGCCCTGTACGCACGCTCCGCGAAGCCCGACCTCCGGGTCGCCCTGCGCGTCTACGACGACGACTTCGCCACCGCCGTCTACCGCAGTCTGCGCGCCGCCCACCCCGACGCGCTCACCCGCAGCCGCAGCGTCTCCACGCTCGCCGCCCCCGCCTTCGCCGTGGCGATGATGGGGCGCCAAATCCTGGGCGCCGTTCCGGTGGAACGCAAGGTGCTGGTCTTCGCCGCCGTCGAGGTCGCGGGCCATCCGCGGCTGGAGGGCCGTACGGTCGCCGAGGCGTTCCGGCCCGGCGCGTGGCGGATCGTGGCCCTCGACTCGGCCGCCCCCGACGAGCGCCCGCCGGACCTGGCGTACTCGCGCCGCACCCCGGAGAACGACGGGACCGGCCTGGTGTGGGACCTCCACCCCGGGTACGTCCTGCGGGCCGAGGACCGGGTGGTCGTCGCCGCGACCCGCCGGGGAGCGGCCGAACTCCTCGGGCGGCGTCCGCACCTGCGCGCCGGCGGATGACACGCCCCTCGCCGCTGGCGGCCGTACGGTTCAAGCCATTTGCCCTGCGGTAGGATTCTTTACCGAGTCATTGCAACGCTCCTGGAGTGGTGCGATGTGCCTCAGTGACAAGAGGGTTTACCGGCGCCGTGCGGTGCCGGCCGGACGGAGGGGGGCGGGATGGCACACGGACGCCAGGGCCACCGCCCGTCGGCCGCCCTCGTGGCCCGCCCCTCCGCCGCCCTGTCGCGGACCGGCCGCAGGCCCGCCCGCATCGACGCGCGTGCGCGCAACGGCGTCCCCGACCCGGCCCGCGGGGGCCGCCCCGCGGACCCGCGCCGCTCAGCCCCCGGCGCCTGACGACCGAACCGGCCGACCGATCCACGGCCCGGTCGGTGCCGGTGTGCGACACCCGGTGCGAAAATCCCCTCCGGCCGCCGGCACACCGGACGGCCGCCGGAGCCGGGCACCCAGCCCGCACCCCACCGACCGCCGTACGGAGCCCCTCCATGGAACCCACCGCCCACGTCAGCGAAACGACCCTGCCGGGAGTCGGCACGAGGTACGACCTGAGGACCGACGCCGGCGCCCACCTGTCCGTCGTCGTGCACCAGGACGGCCGCCGCATCCTCGCCTTCCACGATCCCGAGGACGACGACGACTGCAAGGACGCCGCCGCCCTCGCCCCCCACGAGGCGACCGCGCTGTCCAAACTCCTCGTCCCCGACCCGGTCGCCCATCTGCACCAGCACCTCGAGATCGACCTCGTCACGGAACACATCCCCGTGACGAAACGGTCCCCCTACGCCGGCAGGCTCCTCGCCGACACACAGGCGCGCACCCGCACAGGCGCGTCCATCGTCGCCGTACTGCGTCGCACCGCGGCGTTCCCCTCGCCCGCCCCGGACTTCCGCTTCGCCATCGGCGACACGCTCGTCGTCGTCGGCACGCGCGAAGGCGTCGACGCCGTTGCCGAACTGATCACCGGAGGATAGACACCCGTGCACGACACCACCGCGCTGCTCATCGAACTCGGGGCGATCATCCTGGCCCTGGGCCTGCTCGGCCGGCTCGCCGGACGCATCGGGTTCTCGCCCATCCCGCTCTACCTGCTCGCCGGACTTGCATTCGGCCACGGCGGGCTGCTGCCGATGAATGCCAGCGAGGAGTTCATCGCGACCGGCGCCGAGATCGGCGTGATCCTCCTGCTGCTCCTCCTCGGACTCGAGTACAGCGCCTCGGAGCTCGTCACCAACCTCAAGACGCAGTATCCGTCGGGGATCGTCGACTTCGTCCTCAACGCCCTGCCCGGCGCGGTGGCGGCACTCCTCCTCGGCTGGGGAGCCGTGGCCGCCGTCGCCCTCGCCGGTGTCACGTGGATCTCCTCCTCCGGTGTCATCGCGAAGGTCCTCGGCGACCTGGGCCGGCTCGGCAACCGAGAAACGCCCGTCATCCTCGGCGTCCTCGTCATCGAGGACCTCGCCATGGCCGTCTATCTGCCGCTGCTGACCGCGCTGCTCGCCGGTCTGAGCCTGGCCGGCGGCAGCCTCACACTGCTGATCTCGCTCGGCACCGTCGGCATCGTCCTGTACGTCGCCCTGCGGCACGGCCGCCTGATCAGCCGGGCCGTCTCCTCGGACAACCCCGAGATGCTGCTGCTGGTCGTCCTCGGCCTCACCCTCTTCGTCGCGGGCATCGCCCAGGAACTCCAGGTCTCCGCCGCCGTCGGCGCGTTCCTCGTCGGCATCGCCCTCTCCGGTGAGGTCGCCGAGGGCGCCCACAATCTGCTCGCGCCGCTGCGTGACCTGTTCGCCGCGGTCTTCTTCGTCTTCTTCGGCCTGTCGACCGACCCCGCGGCCATTCCGCCGGTCCTGCTGCCCGCGCTGATCCTCGCGTTCGTCACGGCGCTGACGAAGATCGCCACGGGCTGGTACGCGGCCCGTCGCGCCGGCATCGGCCCGCGCGGGCGCCTGCGGGCCGGCGGGGCGCTCGTGGCCCGCGGCGAGTTCTCCATCGTCATCGCGGGCCTCGCGGTCGGCGTCGAGCCGCGGATCGGACCGCTGGCGACGGCGTACGTCCTGATCCTGGTCATCGTGGGGCCGCTGACGGCGCGTTACACGGAGCCGATCGGCCGGCGTCTGCTGCGGCAGCCGTCGCCCGGCAAGCAGTCGCCGCCGGCACCGGACTCGGCACGCGCCGCGGCGACGACGGGCTGACCGCACCTCTCACCGCGTGGCTGGGGCCGGGTGCGGGCCTGTTCGTGCCGCCGGTTTTGGATCACCGGGGGATCACCCATACGATCCGCCGATGATCATAAGAAGATGGCCGGCGGCCGGCGCTCTCGCCGTGCTCGCCGTGCTGATCGCCGGGCTCGCCCCGGCCCCGGCGGTCGCCGACGAACCGGTGACGAAGGAAGCCCCGAAGGTCGAGCTCGTGCTGGACGTCAGCGGCTCGATGCGGGCCCGCGACATCGACGGCAAGAGCCGGATGGCCGCGGCGAAGCAGGCGTTCAACGAGGTGCTGGATGCCGTGCCGGAGGAGGTGCAGCTCGGCATCCGGACCCTCGGCGCCGACTATGCCGGCGACGACCGCAAGCGCGGGTGCAAGGACACCCGGCAGCTGTACCCGGTGGGACCGCTGGACCGCACGGAGGCCAAGACGGCAGTCGCCACGCTGGCGCCCACCGGCTGGACGCCGATCGGCCCGGCGCTGCTGGGTGCGGCCCAGGACCTGGAGGGCGGTGACGCGACCCGCAGGATCGTGCTCATCACCGACGGCGAGGACACCTGCGCACCGCTCGACCCGTGCGAGGTCGCGCGGGAGATCGCGGCGAAGGGCATCCATCTCGTCATCGACACGCTCGGCCTGGTGCCCGACGCCAAGACCCGGGCGCAGCTGAGCTGCATCGCCGAAGCGACCGGCGGTACGTACACCTCCGTGCAGCACACCGACGAACTGTCCGACCGGGTGAGCCAGTTGGTGGACCGGGCGGCGGACCCGGTGGTCGTGCCCGTGGCCACGCGGGGCGCCGGCCAGTGCGCCGACGCGCCGCGGCTGGAGCCCGGCCTCTACACGGACCGGGAGAAGTTCGGCGAGCACCGCTGGTACCGGGTGGACGTGCTGCCCGGCCAGGAGCTGCGCGCCTCCGTGAGCGTCGGCGCCGACCGCGCGGTGAACAGGGACTACGGGGTGCTGCTGCGCGCCGTCACCGTCCACGGCCGGGAGATCGTACGGGGCTCGGAGGCCGGCGACGGCCGCACCGATCTCGTCTCGACCGGTCTGCGCTACCCGAAGCCCGAGGAGAGCGGTGACGAGCCCGTGGCGGAGACGGTGTGCCTGCAGGTGAGCAACTCGTTCTCCGCGCCGCCGGCCGTCAAGACCGAGCCGGGCCTGCCCGTCGAGCTCACCGTCGACGTGGTCGACGCTCCGGAGGCGGCCTCGGACGTTGCCGCGTTCGGCCTCGGCCGCGGCTGGTGGCTGCTGGGCACCCTGGTGCTCACCGGCTTCGCCGCCGGGCTGCTGTGGGGCTGGGTCTCGCGCCTGCGTGTCGCCGTCTGGAGGACCAACTGATGCGTGTCGCACGCGTACTGACGGCCGCGGCGCTGACCGCCGCCGCGCTGCTCGGCCCGGTGGGCGCCGCCCTGGCGGACGATCCGTCGCCGAGCCCCGGCGGGGACGGGAGCGCCCCCACCGAGGCCGGTACCACCTTCCGTACGGCCACCCCGATCGAGCAGGACCAGAAGGCCACCGCGAACGCGTCCAGCGGTGACTACCTGTACTGGGTGTTCCCGGCCGACGCGGAGCAGCGGCCCACCGTGCGCGCCCGGGTCGCGCTGCCCGACTCGGCGGAGCGGCACGGCCCCTCGACGTGGCGGATCGACGTCTACGACGGGCTGCGCCGCCGCCAGCCGTGCATGTACGGCATGCAGGCCAGGACGGTGGCCGCCGACGCCGGGTCCGTGGAGCTGGCGTGCACCCTGCGGACCGTGCGTTCGCTCGCCGAGCCGTGGTCGAACGACCCGCTGCCCGGCAGCTACTACCTGCGCCTGACGGTGACCGATCTCCCCGAGGAGGATCTCGGACTGCCCGTGGCGGCCGAGGTCGAGGCGGTCTCGAAGGACTCGGGCGGTGCGTACGCCGTCGACGGCGCGCTCTCCGAGCCGCTGGTGCCGGGGGTGTCCGCCGACGAGCGGCGCAACGAGGAGGACGCGGCCCTGGACTGGTCCTCCGGCCGGTGGTCCGACCGCTGGGTGTGGACCGGTGCCGGAGGGCTGCTCGCCGCCCTCGCCGGTGTGGCCGGCTACGCACTGACCCGGGGCGCCGGCCGCCCCTCGCGGGTGCCGCCGGGCGCCTGAGCCCAAGGCGCGGGCGGCCGCGGGGGTGTTCCCCGCGGCCGCCCGCCGGAGTGTCTCAGAAGGCGAACACCGTGCCGCTGCTGCTGCCCTGGACGCACGTGTTGCCGAACGTGTGGGCGTAGCTGACGCGCTTGCCGTTCCACACGCCGTCCGCGGTGACCGTCACCGGGTCCCACTCCTTGGTGCACATGACGCCGGAGTCCCGCGTGGTGACGGCGTCGAAGCCGCCGTCGGCGGCGAGCAGTTCGGCGCAGGCCGCCTCCGGGTCGGGGTGCGTTCCCGTGGCCGTGGGCGTACAGCCGAGGGTCACCGCGCGCAGGACCGTCCCGGTCGCCGCGTCGTCCCCGGCCGTGACGGTCAGCACGAGGGCCGACGGCGCGTAGAGGCTCTCCGTGCCCGTCTGCGCGGCGCCGGCACTGCCGACGGCGGGTGCCGCGACGAGGGCCAGCGTGGTGGTGGCCGCGAGCGCGAGTCCTCTGGCGATGTACCGCATTTCGAACACTCCCCTGGATCGTTGTTTCGGAAATCGGACGGGAGTCTTGCTCACCGCGGTGAAGAACGCGCGGTTCTCCGCACGATTTCGGTCACGTGTCGTGAGGACCGATGGGCAGGCAGTGACCGGGAGGTGGGTGCTGACCAGCGGTTCAGTAGGCCGTGGAATCGGCCGAAGAAAGACGTTCGGCGTGATTTATCAATGGAATTTGAGGTCGTTGAATTCTTGAACCATTGATTTAAAGGCCTGGCCGGGTTCAGTCGGCCTTCTCTCAGCGTTGGACGGTCCGTCCCCATCGGTGTTCACTGAGCGGAGGGCCAGGGAGGTGACCATGGAACCGGTGGAGGCGCTGGAGCGGGTCGCCTTTCTCCTGGAGCGGTCACTGGCCGAGACCTATCGCGTGCGGGCCTTCAGGACCGCCGCGGCGGCCCTCGCCGGTCTCGGGAGGCAGGAGATCGCCGACCGTGCCGCCGCCGGGACACTCGTCAGGATGAAGGGCATCGGCCCCAAGACCGCCCGGGTGATCGAGGAGGCCCTCGCCGGCGGCACCCCCGCCTATCTCCAGCGGCTCGAGGAGGAGGCGGGCAAACCGCTCGCCGGGGCCGGCAGCGAGCTGCGCGCGGCCCTGCGCGGCGACTGCCATCTGCACTCCGACTGGTCCGACGGCGGCAGCCCCATCGCCGAGATGGGGCGCACCGCGGCCGCGATCGGCCACGAGTGGGCCGTCCTCACCGACCACTCGCCCACGCTCAGCGTCGCCCGAGGACTGACCGCGGAGCGACTGCGCGCCCAACTCGACATCGTGGCGGCCCTCAACGAGCAGTGGGCGCCCTTCCGGCTGCTGACCGGCATCGAGTGCGACATCCTCCCCGACGGCACCCTCGACCAGGAACCGGAGCTGCTGGACCGGCTCGACCTCGTCGTCGCGTCCGTCCACTCCAAACTCCGCATGGACGCGGGCGCGATGACTCGGCGGATGCTCCGCGCCGTCGAGAACCCGCTCACCGACGTGCTCGGCCACTGCACCGGGCGGCTCGTCACCGGTGGCCGGGGAAAACGGCCCGAGTCGCAGTTCGACGCAGACCGCGTGTTCGCCGCCTGCGCCGAGCACGGCACCGCCGTGGAGATCAACAGCCGTCCCGAGCGGCGCGATCCGCCCCGCCGGCTGCTGCGCCGCGCCATGGAGGCGGGCGCCCTCTTCGCCGTCGACACCGACGCACACGCCCCCGGCCAGCTGGACTGGCAGATCATCGGCTGCGAACGCGCCGAGGAGTGCGGAGTTCCGGCCGAACGGGTCGTCAACACCTGGACGGCGGACCAGCTTCTCGACTGGACCCGGACCAGGCGCCCACCGGACGCGGGCTGACGGCCCGAGGACGGGCGGCCTGTAATTCGCTGGCGCGGCCGCCGGGGGCGGGTCTATGGTTCTGCCGTCGACGTCGGTTCGTCGGACCCGAAGCAGGAGGTGAGGACATTGATGACTGTCATGGCGGCGGGCGCTGCCCGCATGCAGAGGACCATCATTTCCACCCCTGTGGTCTCCGGCTGACACCCACTCGATTTCTCCGCGCGCCGAGCGCGCGCCGCCGGGGCCACCCTTCGAAGGGTTCCCCCTTGTCACACGCTTCGTTCAACATGTCCCCGTCCGCTTCCGCCGCTCAGGACGCGCTCGTCTCCCACGGGTGGGACGCGGACCGGGAGGCCGAGTTCGCCCCGTACGCCGCGCAGGGGCTGCTGCCCGGCCGGGTGCTGCGGGTCGACCGCGGCCAGTGCGACGTCGTCACCCCGGAGGGTGTGGTGCGCGCGGACACCGAGTTCGTCACACCCCGCGACCCGATGCGGATCGTGTGCACGGGCGACTGGGTCGCCGTGGACGCCGACGGCGATCCGCGCTACGTACGGACCCTGCTGCCGCGGCGCACCGCCATCGTGCGGTCGACGTCCTCGAAGCGGTCCGAGGGCCAGGTACTGGCCACCAACGTCGACCACATCGTCGTCTGCGTCTCCCTCGCGGTCGAACTCGACCTCGGGCGGATCGAACGCTTCCTCGCGCTGGCGTGGGAGAGCGGCGCCCAGCCGCTCGTCGTCCTCACCAAGGCCGACCTCGTCCCGGACGTCACCGGCCTGTCCTACCTCGTGCAGGACGTCGAGACCACCGCGCCCGGCGTCCAGGTCCTGCCCGTCAGCTCCACGTCGGGAGAGGGCGTCGAGGTGCTCAGGGCGATCGTCGCCGGCGGCACCAGCGTCCTCCTCGGTACGTCGGGCGCGGGGAAGTCGACCCTGGCCAACGCCCTGCTCGGCGAGGACGTCATGGACGTCAGGGCCACGCGGGACGTCGACGGCAAGGGCCGCCACACCACCACAACCCGCAACCTGCTCGTGCTGCCCGGCGGGGGAGTCCTCATCGACACCCCCGGCCTGAGGGGAGTGGGCCTGTGGGACGCGGCGACCGGCGTGAACCAGGTCTTCTCGGAGATCGAGGAACTCGCCGAACAGTGCCGGTTCCACGACTGCGCACACGAGGCGGAGCCCGGGTGCGCGGTGCTCGGCGCCATCGAGGACGGGTCGCTGCCGGAGCGGCGGCTGGAGAGCTACCGCAAGCTCGTCCGGGAGAACCAGCGGATCGTGGCGAAGACGGACGCGCGGCTGCGGGCCGAGATCCGGCGCGACTGGAAGATGAAGGGCGCACAGGGCCGGGCGGCGATGCAGGCCAAGCGCGGCCGGCTGAGCTGACGCGCCCGTCCGTGGGGTGCCGCGCCGTATCCGGGCGCGGCAGCCCGCACCTCGGCCGGCAACCGTCCGCCGGCCGGGCCGCGCGGCCGGACGCGACGCGGTTCCGGGCCTCAGGCCCGTCGCCCGCGGGGGTGTGCGGCCCGGCACGCGGCCCGGTGCCGACAAAGGTGGGTGGCAGGCCGCGCGCGCGGCCCGGCGCGAGGCGGTTCCGGCACGCGGCGCGTCGCCGGTGGGGGTATGCGGCGCGAGGCGCATCCGCCCCGGCGCGTCCCCCGGGCGGGATGCGCGGGCCGCCCCGCCGCGGGGCCCGGCACGCGGCGACGAGCTCACCGCGCCCGGGCCGGCCGCGCCGCGACGGCGGGCAGGGCCTTGCCGGCGCCCGGGCCACGATCCGGGACGGCCTACGACCCCGCGACCACCACCCCCACCCACGCCCCCACGACCAGCAGGCACCCCATCAGCTCCACCAGCACGCTCGTGCCCGCCGCCCGCATCACCGTGCGGGTCGCCGCCTTCGCCGGGCCGTGGCCGCCGAGGCGCATCCGCTCGGTGCCGTAGATGCCTGCGACGAAACCGGGGACCGCGCCGACGACGGGGACCAGGCAGAAACCGACGACGGCCCCCAGCCCCGCGTACGCGGCCATGCGGCGCGTGACACCCAGGCCGCGCAGCCGGCGGGCCGGCAGCAACCAGACGACGACCTGGACGAGCAGCAGGACCGCCGTCGCGCCGACGAGCAGGAACCAGGCCGGGCCGGTCTGCAGGTGCAGGGACCACCACAGGACGGCAGCCCACACCAGCCACGGCCCCGGGACACCCGGGACGATCACCCCGCACAGGCCCAGCAGCATCACCCCGACGACCATCAGCAGCTGCCACACGCCCACATGCCCAGAGTGCAGGATCAGCGATGTTCGTGCAGGTCGCGCGCCACCCAGCCCTTCGCGTACGCGTGCCAGCCCAGTTGCAGGCGGGTCGTCACGCCGGCCAGCTCCATCAGCCCTTTCACCCGGCGCTGGACGGTGCGCAGCCCCAGGTCCAGCTGCTTGGCGACGCTCGCGTCGGTCATCCCGGCCAGCAGCAGCGACAGCACCTCCAGGTCGGTCGCGTCCGGACCGGACACGTACTCCTCGACGCCCTGGCCGCCCACTCCCAGCCGCAGGGGCAGGGCGTCACGCCACACCGCCTCGAACAGGCCCATCAGCGACTCCAGCAGCCCGCTGGCATGGACGACGAGCGCGGCGGGCTCGGCGCCGCGGCCGGTCAGCGGCACCATCGCGAGCGTGCGGTCGGCGATGACGAGCTTCGTCGGCACCCGGTCGACCACGCGGACCTGCTCGTCACGGCCGAGCGCGGCCGACAGCTCGGTGATCCCGTCGGGCATGGTCAGCACCTCACGCTCGACGACGACCCGGTACGCCACACCCCTCGCGGAGGCGTTCTCCTCCGCGTCGTTGTCCATGCCGCTGACGGCGACGGGCTTGCCGGTGACCAGCGCGCAGACCTCCTCCGTCGCACCGAGCTGCAACTGGCCGAACCGGTGCACGACGGCGCTCGCCCCCGTCACCACCTCCACCAGGTCGTGCACGGCCGGCTCCTCGGACTCGGCCCGGTACTCCTCGGCGAGCAGCACCGCCGCCAGCTCGGCCTGCTCCAGCTCGTGGCGCTGCTGCGTCAGCAGCGCGCCGAGCGCCACACCGGGCGGCGCCGCCACCCAACGGCCGGTGCGCGCGGACGACTGCGCGGCCAGCCCCTGCTGCTCCAGCCGCCGCAGGGCCCGTTCCGTGTCCGGCTCCGGCAGTGCGAGCCGGTGCGCGAGATCGGTGATCTCCGCGGCCCCGAGCGCGACCAGCGCACGGTAGGCCGACTCCTGTCTCTCGTCGAGCCCTATCGCTCCAAGCAACGAAACCCTCCCCGGACCTGCGACTGTCTGCTGCCGTGGCGGAAAACGGCCACGGCGTAAACCCGCCGTGGACATCATCCCCGTACCGGCGGTCTCTCTGCCAATGTGGCGCCACCGCAGCACCAACAGCCCCCGGCCCGGGGACCTTTGTGTCCGCTCGTGGCCGGATTCGGATGGGGAGAGCGATGCGCTTGATATCGCGTACGGCACTGGGGGCGGCGACCGCCGCCGTTCTCGCCGTCACGGCAACAGCGCCGTCGGCGGCCGCCGGGCCGCAGGACGAGGCGACCGGAAAGAGACCACTGGCCGGCAGCGCCGCCGCCGCGCAGGAGGGGCAGCGGCCGGTCACGGTCACCCTGGTGACCGGGGACCGCGTCCTGGTCGGCAAGGACGCGTCCGGCGCGCCGTCCGCCACCGTGCTGCCGCGTCCCGACGGCACGACCGCGACCGTGCAGACCCGGCGCTCGGGCCCGGACCTGTACGTCTACCCCGAGGACGCGGCCGCCGCGCTCGCCGCCGGCACCGTCGACGAGCAACTCTTCAACGTCACCGGCCTGGTCCGGCAGGGCTACGACGACGCGCACACCTCCGCGCTGCCGCTGATCGCCACCTACCGCGGCGACACCGCCCGCTCCGCCCCGGCGGTCCCACGCGGCGCGAAGCGCGCCCTCGTGCTGGACGCCGTGGACGGCGTCGCGCTCAAGGCCGACAAGAAGCAGGCCACGGCCTTCTGGGCGGACGTCACCGACTCCCGTTCCCGGTCGGCCTCCGGCCTGAAGAAGCTGTGGCTGGACCGCAAGGTGGAGGCCACGCTCGACCGCTCCACGCACCAGGTCGGCGCGGACCTCGTCTGGGCGTCCGGATACGACGGAAAGGGCACCAAGGTCGCCGTCCTCGACACCGGCGCCGACACCGGCCACCCCGACCTGCGGGGGCGGGTGACGGCCACCGAGAACTTCACCGACTCCGCCACCGCCGGCGACCGGCAGGGCCACGGCACCCACACCATCTCCACCGTCGGCGGCTCCGGCGCCGCGAGCGACGGGCGGAACAAGGGCGTCGCGCCCGGCGCCGAGCTGATCAGCGGCAAGGTACTGAACGACTCGGGCAGCGGTGCCGCCTCATGGATCATCGCCGGCATGCAGTGGGCCGTCGAGCAGCAGGCCGACGTCGTCTCCATGAGCCTCGGCAGCGCCGCGCCGACCGACTGCACCGACCCGATGAGCACCGCCGCCGAGGAACTCGCGCAGAACAAGGGCACGTTGTTCGTCGTCGCCGCCGGTAACACCGGCCCGTCGCTGAACACCGTCTCCTCGCCCGGATGTGCGCCCAGCGTCCTCACGGTGGGCGCCGTCGACCGTGACGACAGCACCGCCCCGTTCTCCAGCCGGGGACCGGCGCCCGTCCCCCACACCCTCAAGCCCGAGATCGCCGCGCCCGGTGTGGCCATCTCCGCGGCGTCGGCGGGCGGCCGGGGCGTGTACGCCTACCGGTCGATGTCCGGCACCTCCATGGCCGCCCCGCACGTCGCCGGCGCCGCCGCCGTCGTCAAGCAGCGCCACCCCGACTGGACGGCGCAGCAGATCAAGGCCGCGCTCGTGTCCTCCGCGAAGGCGTCCGTGCCCGGTGACGTACGCGAGACCGGCGGCGGCCGGCTCGATGTGCAGGCCGCCGTCGACACGACCGTGACCGGCGCCGCCGCGCTCCAGGGCGGGAGCTTCGACTGGCCGCAGGACAGGGGCGACCGCACCACCGTCGACGTCCCGTACACCAACAGCGGGGACAGGGCCGTACGGCTCGACCTCGCCGTGCGCGGCGTGACCGGCAACGACGGCTCCGCCGTCCGCTCCCCGCTCGCCCGGCTCGGCGCACGGTCGGTCACCGTCCCGGCCGGGGCGACGGTCACGGTGCCGCTGACCCTCGACCCCTCCGCCCGGCTCGAGCGCGCCCAGTACGGCGACGTCACCGGCCGCGTCCTCGCCACCGCGGACGGCGTCACCGTCTCCACGCCGTTCTCGCTGTACGTGCAGCCGGAGACGGTCACCCTCCGCGTCGAGCTCCTCGACCGCGACGGTCGGCCCGCCGACGGCGCGTCCTCGCTCGACGTCATCGGCACCGACACCGCGAGCGGTGAACGCCGCTTCAACGACGGCGCGGCCGGCCAGGTCTACCGGGTGCGGCCCGGCTCGTACTTCCTGTCCTCGTACGTGACCTCCGCCGACGGCTCCGTCAGCTACCTCGGCAGGCCCCGGACGGAGGTCGGGAAGGACACCACGGTCGTCCTCGACGCCCGCACGGCACACCGGCTGGACATCGCGACCGACCGGAAGTCCGAGGTCCGTACCGGCACACTGGGCTTCGCCCGCAGCTGGGACACCTGGCTGCACGCCGGCACCATCACCGGCTCGCGCGCCGTCACCGGCTACTACGCCGACGTCCGGGGCCGGGCCGAGGAAGGCGACTTCGAGTTCGTGAGCTACTGGCGGGCCTACGCACCGCTGATCGAGGAGCTCACCGTCGACGGCGGCCCCGAACTGCACCCGGTCGCCGCGAGCGTCGGTTCCGTCAACCTCGACGGCACCGGCGAGGCCGGCCTCGCAGACGCGGGCAGCGGCACCCCCGCGGAGCTCGAAGCGGCAGGCGTGAAGGGCGGGTTCGCGCTCGTACGGCTCCCGGACGACAGCACGAACGCCGTCACCGTGGCACGCGACGCCGAGGCGGCCGGTGCGCTCGCCGTCGTCGTGCACCGAACGGCGCCCGGCGGATGGCTGCCCTCCACCGGCTACGGGACCGCCCCGCTCCCGGTCCTCGGCGTCGACTCGGCACAGGCGGCGCTGCTGCTGGAACGGCTCGCCGACGGTCCGGTCACGCTCCGGTGGAAGGCCACCGCCAAGAGCCCGTACGTCTACAACCTGAGCTTCCCCGAGACCGGCCCCGTCACCTCGGACCGCACCTACCGGGTGCGCGACGCGAAGCTCGCCAGGAACGAGTCCACCTACCGGGCGATGGGTGTCACGACCGACTACACGGACGGTGTCATCGCCCACCGGCCCGGCGGCGTCCAGGCGTCCGTCTCCGGCTTCGACCTGGTGCCGGCGCCGGGCGAGCGCACCGAGTTCTACACGCCCGGAGACACCGAGTGGGAGCACTACGTCTCCTCCAGCTTCCCCTGGGGCGAGCTGATGCTCGACCGGCCGCGCGGCTACCGGGCGGGGGAGAAGCGCGAGGAGACCTGGTACGGCGGGGTGCTCGCCCCGACCGCGCCCCGTGACGCGTCGGGCGCACCGGCGCTCGCCGCCGAACGGCAGGGCAACCTCATCGGCGTGGCGCCGGCGTTCTGGGGCGACAGCGAACACGTCGGCATGGCCGGGTCGTTCGGTGACATCGGAGGCATGCGGCTCGTCCGCGACGGTGAGGAGATCGGACGGACGGCCTACCCGTTCGGGGTCTTCGACGTTCCGGCGGGCGACGCCGCGTACGAACTGACCATGTCCTCCATGAAGATCGGGTCCCCGGCGCGGGTCTGGAAGCGTTCCACCCGGGTCGAGACGACCTGGAGCTTCCGCTCCCGGCTCGACGAGGACGTGTACTCCCAGGGCGTCCCGCTCCTCTTCCCGGGCTACGGGCTCCCCGAGGACGGCCTCAAGACCGTCGCCGCGCGCGACGGCCTGCGCATCGCGCTGAGCGCCACGGGCCACGCGGGCTACGAGCCCGGTGCACTGACCGCCGCGAAGCTGTCGTACTCGTACGACGGCGGCAAGACCTGGAACGAGGCCGCGACGGAACGGCGCGGCGACGACGCGTGGACCGCGACCGTGGACCACGCCGGGGCGGCGGGCACGACCGTCACCCTGAGAACCGAACTGACGGACGCCCATGGAAACTCCGTCTCCCAGCTCGTGACCGACGCGTACGCGGTGCGCTGACCCGCTGACGCGCCGATCACGACCGGTCCGCCGGGCGTCCTTCCCGTGGGGGGTTGGGCCGCCCGGCGGACCTTTGGTGGGTGTCTTTTCGTCAATGCCCGTTTTCTGGCCCCCGGTGGGGTCGACAATAGGGGCATGAGTGAGCAGGGGGAGAGGCCCAACAGGCCTATGACCGAGGACGACTGGTGGAGCAGGCTGTACGACGACTCCGCCCCGGACACCGGCCCTCCGGCCGCATCGTCCGGCGACACGCTCGACGACCGCTTCGACTCGGCATCCGACACGGTGGCCACCCGCCCCGCGGCCTGGTGGGACCACCCCGGCGCCCCGTCCGCACCGGACCCGCGAGCCACCGGCGCCGGGCTGCGTCCGGACGGCCCTCCGCCGGCGCAGGGCTCACCGCCGTCTGACGGCGCCCCGGTCGGGGACTGCCCCGCGCCCCCGCGTCCTGCGGGGGCTCCGCCCGCCGCGCCGGACCCGCGGGGCGCCGGCCTGGCGGCCGGTGGGCCCGGGCCGCCGGCAGGCGGGTTCGCGGGTGGCGCTTCAGCGCCGCGCCCGGACCTGACGCCGTCCCGCCCGGTGACCGCTCCGCCGGCGCAGGGCTCACCGCCGGGCGACGGCGCCGCTCCCGCGCCACCGCGTCCCGCAGGGGCTCCGCCCGCCGCGACCGACGGCCCGGTCCCGGCCGTGCCGACCGAGGGGGCGGGCGGACCGCCCGGCTCCGCCGGGTTGCACCGGGAGGCTCCGCCCCGTGACGACGTCCCCGATGGGGACGCTCCCGCACGACCGTCGCACCCTGCCGGGGATGCCCCCGCGCCGCCGTCCCGAACGGACCGGGACACCCCCGCGCCGCCGTTGGCCGACCCGTCCGTGGGGGTGCCGGGCGGGAAGGGGACGGCGCGGGGCGTGGTGCCCGCGCAGGCGCCGCGGGGTGGGGTTGTCGGGGGCGGGCCCCCCACGTACGACCCTGAGCCGACCGCGCTGCCCGCCGCAGAGGCGGACTCGCTGGACCGGCTCGTCGCCGACACGGTGCTCGACGGCGCCCGGTACGGCACGTACACGCTGCGAGCCGCCTCCGTGCGGGGCGACTCCGCGCGGTTCCGTGGCGAGCCGCGCCGCGACGCGCTGCTCACCGCCCGCTTCGGAACCGGCCCCGCCGCGCTGGTGCTCGTCGCCGTCGCCGGCGGCAACCGCGCCGCCGGGACCGCGCATCTCGTCGCCGCCGACGCCTGCCGCTGGATCGGCGGTGCCGTCGGCCGCAGCCACGCACGGCTCGCCGAGGACATAAGGGCCGGCCGCCGGGGCGACCTCAAGTCCGGCCTGCACCGGCTCACCGACCGCGGCCTCGGCAAGCTCCGGGCCCGCGCCACCGAACTGGGCCTGGAGCCGGAGGCGTACACCGCGGGCCTGCGATGCCTGCTCCTCCCGGCCGACCCCGACTGCCGTACCCGGGTCTTCTTCGGTGTCGGCGCCGGCGGGCTGTTCCGGCTGCGCGACGGCGTCTGGCAGGACCTCGAACCGCCCGTCCCCGACCGGTCCGACGTCACCGGCGCACCCGTCGTCGGCTTCGGCTCCGCCGTGCCGGAGGCGACGCCCGACGGCGACCGGCTCACCATGGACTTCGGCATTCCCGCGCCGGCGTCGCCGTACATCGAGGCCCCGCCGCCCCCGCCGGCCGAACCGTTCCGGTTCCGCGCCTCCGTGGCCCGCCCCGGTGACACGCTCCTGATGTGCAGCAACGGCCTGGCCGAGCCGGTGCGGGGCGAGGCGGCGCTCGCGAAGGAGCTCGCCGAGCGCTGGGGCGGACCGCAGCCGCCGGGCATGGCGCAGTTCCTCGCCGACACGCAGCTGCGGGTCAAGGGCTATGCCGACGACCGGACGGCGGTGGCCGTCTGGGAGGCGTAACCGCGCAGGCGCGTCGGGCCCGGCCGTGGGTTGATGGACCACGAGGTCAAACCCCCGGGCACCAGGAAAGGGCGCGCATCCCATGGCCAAGCAGAACGTGGCGGAGCAGTTCGTCGACATCCTCGTCCGTGCCGGGGTCCAGCGGCTCTACGGCGTCGTCGGCGACAGCCTCAACCCCGTCGTCGACGCCGTCCGACGCACCTCGGGCATCGACTGGATCCAGGTCAGGCACGAGGAGGTCGCGGCGTTCGCGGCGGGCGCCGAGGCGCAGCTCCACGGAAAGCTGGCCGCCTGCGCCGGCTCCTGCGGCCCCGGCAACCTGCACCTCATCAACGGCCTGTACGACGCCCACCGCTCCATGGCGCCCGTCCTGGCTCTCGCCTCGCACATCCCCTCCAGCGAGATCGGCCTCGGGTACTTCCAGGAGACCCACCCCGACCAGCTGTTCCGTGAGTGCAGCCACTACTGCGAGCTGATCTCCAGCCCCCAGCAGATGCCGCGCCTGCTCCAGACGGCGATCCAGCACGCCGTCGGCCGCGGCGGGGTGAGTGTGGTGGCGTTGCCGGGCGATCTCGCGGACCGCCCGGCGCCGGAGAAGTCGATCGAGCACGCCCTGGTCACCACCCGCCCCACCGTCCGTCCCGGCGACGGCGAGATCGACCGGCTGGTCCGTATGATCGACGAGGCCGACCGGATCACACTCTTCTGCGGCAGCGGCACGGCCGGCGCGCATGCCGAGGTCATGCAGTTCGCGGAGCGCGTCAAGTCGCCCGTCGGACATGCGCTCCGCGGCAAGGAGTGGATCCAGTACGACAATCCCTACGACGTCGGCATGAGCGGTCTGCTCGGCTACGGCGCCGCCTACGAGGCCACGCACGAGTGCGATCTGCTGATCCTGCTGGGCACGGACTTCCCGTACAACGCCTTCCTGCCCGACGACGTGAAGATCGCCCAGGTCGACGTCAGGCCCGAGCACCTCGGACGGCGGTCCAAACTGGACCTCGCCGTATGGGGGGACGTGCGCGAGACGCTGCGCTGTCTGACACCGCGGGTGCGCGCCAAGACGGACCGCCGGTTCCTCGACAAGATGTTGAAGAAGCACGCCGCCGCCCTGGAGGGCGTGGTCAGGGCCTACACCCGCAAGGTGGACAAGCACGTCCCGATCCACCCCGAGTACGTGGCCGCCGTGCTCGACGAACTCGCCGACGAAGACGCGGTGTTCACCGTGGACACCGGTATGTGCAACGTATGGGCGGCCCGCTACATCTCGCCCAACGGACGGCGGCGGATCATCGGTTCGTTCAGCCACGGTTCGATGGCGAACGCCCTGCCGCAGGCGATCGGCGCCCAGTTCACCGACCGCGGACGGCAGGTCGTGTCGATGTCGGGCGACGGCGGATTCACCATGCTGATGGGCGACTTCCTCACCCTCGTCCAGTACGACCTGCCGGTGAAGGTCGTCCTCTTCAACAACTCGTCGCTGTCCATGGTCGAGCTGGAGATGCTGGTCGCCGGGCTGCCGTCGTTCGGCACCACCAACCGGAACCCGGACTTCGCGGCGATCGCCCGCGCCGCCGGCGCCTACGGCGTACGGGTCGAGAAGCCCAAGCATCTCGCGGGCGCGCTCAAGGACGCCTTCAAGCACGACGGACCGGCGCTCGTGGATGTGGTCACCGACCCGAACGCGCTGTCCATCCCGCCGAGGATCAGCGCCGAGATGGTGACCGGGTTCGCGCTGTCCGCGAGCAAGATCGTGCTGGACGGCGGGGTGGGCCGGATGGTGCAGATGGCCCGCTCGAACCTGCGGAACGTGCCGAGGCCCTGACGGCGGCGTACGGGTGCGGCCCCGCGCGCCCGGCGCCGGGACCGGCGCTCCCGCCTCGATGTGCCGGCGCGTCCGGCACGGTGGTTCACGACGGCCGGCGAAATCGAATGAGTGGTGCTCCCCGGGCGGGGCATGCATCCGGTGACGCTACGAAGCCGAAGCTCGTTCCGACGTGTGGGTGGGGGATGATGACTGGACGTCACGGGGGCGCGGGAGTTCGCGGCCGGCTGCATCGCAGACTCGGCCGCGGTGATCTCACGGCCGTACCCGAAGTGCGGCATGCTTTACGCGACCTGCTGGGCAAATGGCCCGACCCGGACGAGGGCGGAGCGGCGGACGTGGCCGAGCTGCTCGCGAGCGAGCTGGTGACCAACGCCCTGATCCACACCGAGCACGGAGCGGTGGTCACGGCCACCGTCGAGGACTCCACCCTGCATGTGGAGGTCCAGGACTTCATGGCAGGACTGCCCGTGTCGGACGTGACGAACGCCGATCTCGGCACGAGCGGCAGAGGGCTGATCCTCGTGGAGCGTCTGGCTGACGCGTGGGGTGTGCGCACCGCGCAAGGGGTGGGCAAGGTGATCTGGTTCGAACTGCACGCGGGGGCGGCCTGACCTCCTCGTCGAAGGCCGGGCCGCCCCGGTGCGCCCGGTCTTTCAGCCGAACTGCTGCTCGAGATCCTTGAGTTTCCGCTCCAGGGAGTCGAGACGCGGCAGCGTCTGCGTGTCGTCCTCGGCCGTGAGATCGACCGTGACCGGTTCCGCTCCGGTCGGCTTCACGGCCTGCAGCGAGGGCCGGGACCGTACGGAGAGCTGTCCGGGCTCGGCTATGACGGGCTCCACGACGGACGACGGGCCCCCGGTCTGCTGCCCGTTGCCGGTGGCCGGGCCGAGGGCGGGAAGCCGCGTCCCGCGGTCCGCCCGTCCCAGCCCCCACGTGCGGTGCTGGCGGTTGAGCGCCCGGATCTGGGCGCGCTCCAGCTTCTCCCGGTCACGCCGGCGCATCCGGTTCTGCTGCCGCTGCCGCCGGTCCTCGCGGACCTCGTCGACCGCCTCGTCGAGGGTGCGTACACCCTCCAGGAGCATCAGCGACCAGGCCGCGAAGGTCTCCCTGGGGGCCCGCAGCCACCGTACGATCCGGATCTGCGGCAGCGGACGGGGCACCAGGCCCTGCTCGCGCAGTGCGGCGCGGCGGGTCTGCTTCAGCGCCCGGTCGAACAGCACGGCCGCGGAGAGGGACATGCCCGCGAAGAACTGCGGCGCGCCCGCGTGTCCGAGCCCCCTCGGCGCATGCACCCAGTTGAACCAGGCGGCCGCTCCGGCGAAGGTCCATACCAGAAGCCGGGAGCCCAGGGCGGCGTCGCCGTGGCTCGCCTCGCGCACGGCGAGGACGGAGCAGAACATGGCGGCGCCGTCGAGCCCGAAGGGGACCAGGTACTCCCAGCCGCCGGTCAGGTTCAGGTTCTGCCGGCCGAAGCCCACCAGGCCGTGGAAGGAGAGTGCGGCCGCGACGGCGGCGCAGCAGAAGAGGAGGACGTACGAGGCGGTGCCGTAGACGGCCTCCTTGCGCCGGCGCCGCTCCTCGCTGCGCTCCCACGAGTCCTCCGCGGCCTTGTCACCGGCGCGCTTGCCGCGCGCGAGCACCGCCACCGCCGCCAGGACTCCCAGGATCATCACGGCGCCCGGAAGCAGCCAGTCCAGCGATATGTCGGTCAGTCTCATGTGCGGTGTCCCTTGCATCGCGGTAGGGCGTTTCGGCCGCCATAGTGGCCGAACGCGGGGGACACGCAGGGGCTTTCCGCGCAAGAGAACGCCAACGGGTTCGAGCGGCACGCGAATAGGTGCGATCCGGTCGAACTGACGCCCATGGGCAAGGAGTTGTGTTCGAATTCAGGCCACTCGAAAGGGTGGCGTGGAATGACGTCGGCTGCTCAAGCCGTTTGCAGCAGTCGGGTCACCCGGTCGGCGTCACAGGTACGCGGACAGGTGACGCAGGTGTCCTGCGGCCGGAGCGTGTAGAACAGGCAGCAGCTCGCCCGGTCGCGGGTCGGCAGCCGTTCGCCGTTCGGACCGGTCAGCTCGCGGAACGCGGCGGTGCCCACGTACGGCTTGGTCGCACCCGGCAGCAGCCGCTCGAGCTCCGCGACGGCGCGCGGTTCCTCGCCGAGCAGGTGTGCGATGTACCACAGGCCCTCGACGATCTCGTCGGTCGCCATCCCCCACAGCGCCCGCTTGCCGCGGCGCATCGGGCCGGCGAATCCGTCGAGGACGGGGCCGAGGTGTTCGGCGACGGCGGTGCGGACCTCGCCGCGCAGTGCCTCCTCGTCCGGCACGACACGGGCGCCGGGCAGCTGTGCGGCGGGGTCGTCCGGCAGGCACGCGAAGTCCCGGACCCGTACGGTCATGTGACCCAGCGCACGCTGGAAGGCGACGTCCGCCACGGGGACCCTGGGCACCCGGCGCTGCAGGAACCACGGCACGGTGATCAGCAGGCAGGCGGGCCATGCGTAGCGGTGGAGGCCGAAACTGGCGACGACGTCCGGCCGCGCCCGCTGCCCGTAGTCCCGCAGCACCTGCTCGTCGTCCCAGGCGAGGAAGGAGTCGAGCGCCGCGCCGCCGGCCGCGAGGTCGGCCGCGGCGACCCAGCCGGTGCCGGAGGGCGCCGAGGCGCCCTCGGGGAGTTCCTGCACGCGCAGTCCGGGGAAGACCTCGGCGAGGCGCGCATAGGCATCGGCCACCGGGGAGGTGAGCTCGGACAGCAGGGCAGGAAGGGTCATGCCGGGACCACCGAATCGGGATCGTTAGCAGGTAAGCCTTACCTTACCCGATGCTTCCGGTGTTTGAACTGCGGCCCAGGCCGCCTATCGTGCATTCAGGGCCCCGCATCCGCGATCCGGGCCAGGCCGACTGTCCGAGGAGGGCCCGAGTGGAGCAGGCCAGAGCGCGTGACCTCCCACTCCCGCAACCGCACGGGTCCGCCCGCGTTCCCGTCCAGGGGCGTCCCGGAGCGGAGCACCAGGAACAGGCCCGCGGCGAGCACACCCACAACGAGCCCCCCGCCCCCCGCCTCGTGCAGCGCCACTCGGTACGCGGCCAGATCCTCGACGCCCTGCGCACAGCCCTCGTGGACGGCGACCTGGTGCCCGGCGAGGTCTACTCGGCGCCCGTCCTCGGCGAGCGTTACGGCGTCTCCGCGACACCGGTGCGTGAGGCGATGCAGCAGCTCGTCATGGAAGGCGCCGTCGAAGTCGTGCTGAACCGCGGCTTCCGCGTCGTCCGGCGCAGCGCCCGCGAGCTGGCCGAGCTGGCGGAGGTCCGCGCACTCATCGAGGTCCCCGTCATGCTCCGGCTGGCCCGTACGGTCCCGGCCGACCGCTGGCGGTCCCTGCGTCCGCTGGCCGAGGCGACCGCCGCGGCGGCAGCGACCGGCGACCGGTCGACCTACGCGGAGACGGACCGCGCCTTCCACCGCGCGGTCCTCTCCCTCGCGGGCAACGAGCAGCTGCTGGCGGTGGCGGACGACCTCCACCGCCGCTCCCAGTGGCCGCTCACCAGCACCCCCGCCACCCGCCGGGCGGACCTGATCGCGGACGCGGCGGAGCACACGGCCCTGCTGGACGCCCTCGTCGCCGAGGACCTGGCAGTGGTCCAGTCGCTGGTGCGGGAGCATTTCGCGGGCTCGGACACCTGACCATCGGACACTGACGGGACGACGACGTGCACGGCACGGTATGGACGGTGGCGAACCAACTGGGTGTCGTGGCCGGCACCCCCGCCGGGCTGCTGGCCGCGCTGCTGTCCGGTGCGCCGCGCACCGTACGGCTCGCGCCGGCCGGCCAGGATCCGGCGGAGATCGCCGAACTGGCCTCCCTGCTCCGGGGTTTCGGCCATCTGCGGGTGGTCGTCGAGCCCCCCGCCGACGAGCCGGAGCACGGGCAGCCGCCGGACCTCGCCGACCCGGACGCGGTCTGCGCGGCCGATCCCCTCCTGGTCACCGCCGCGTACGAGGCCTCGCCCGACGCGCACGGCGGTCTGCGCGCCGCCTGGCTGCGGGCCGGCCAGTCACTGATCCGCGACCAGGGCCCGGCCCGGCGCGCGCTGGTGCTGATGGCCTCCCTGCCGCCGGACGCCGAACCGCGGGTACGCGGGGCACTCGCCCGGCTGTCCGGGAGGACGCCGTGGGCCCTGGAGTGGTCCCGGCCGTGCCAGGTCGCCGCGCTGACCGTCGCGGCGGGCGCACTCGTGGTCGCCGACCCGGCCGGCGGCGTACGCACCCTGGACGAGGAGGTCCCGCGCACGTCGACGCCCTTCCGTACCAGGGCGGTTGCCGCGCTGGACGAGGAGACCTGGCTGCTCCTCGACGAACGGGGCCGCCTCCACCGGCACGGCGGCACCGAGACACCGCTGACGAAGGCCGTGGCCGCCACCCTGGAGAGCCATCCGGGCACCGCCCTCGCCGCCGCGGCGGACACCGTGCTGGTCGGCGACCGCATGGGCTCCGTGCACGCCTTCGGCCTCGACGGCCTGCACCAGGCGGCGCTGCACTCCGGCCGGGTGACCGCACTGTCGGCCGTCGCGGACGGCGCCTGCCTCACCGTCCACAGCGGAGGCGGCGACGGCGCCGTGCACATCTGGTCGCCCGGGGCCGGCGGGCACCGCCCGCCCGTGACCGAGCGCCCGTACCCGGTCGTCGCCCTGCACGCCGGACGGACACCGGCAGGGCCGGCGCTCGCGGTCGCCTGGGCGGACGGTCTGGTGAGGCTGCACCTCCCCGGGGTGCGCCGGGCGCTGCCGTTCCGCCCGGGGCCGGCGGTCCGCGCCGTCGCCGTCACGCCGGACGGCACGCTCTGCGTCGGCACGGAGGACACGCTGGTCGGCCTGCGGCCCCGCCAGGGCGGCGGGCACTGACCCGGCGGCTCCTCGCGCGGACATCACGGCACGGCTCCGCCCCGGCAGCAACGGCTGCCGGGGCGGAGCGGGTTCGGTCCGGGTCGGCCGACGTCGTCAGCTGTTGTACGCGTCGAAGAAGCGGGTCGAGGCGTACACCCAGCTGGTGGCGGGCGCCGTCCAGCCGGCGCGGCCGCCGTTGAACATGGCGTCCGGCCGCGCGGTCCAGGTCCACATCTTCACGGCGCCGTCGGGCTGGTGGTACATGATGGCGAGGTCGTCCCTGCCGTCGCCGTCGTAGTCGCCGACGACCTGCTGCATGCGCTTGACGTCCAGGTTGCCCGGGGCGCTGCTCAGGGTCACCTTGGCGGAACCGAAACGGTCCTTGCCGCCGACGTTCTCGGACAGCATCGTGGACGTCCTGTCGCTGCCGTCCGCGTAGTCGTACCAGACCATGGCGTCGTCCCTGCCGTCGCCGTTGAAGTCGCCGGCGTGCGGCGTGGTGCGGTTCCAGTCGAGGGAGAGGCTCTCCCACCAAACGGCCGGGGCGTCGAAACCGCCGTTCGGGGCGCCCGTGAAGACGTACGTCTTCACGGCGTTCGTGCCCTGGCCGTAGAAGACGGCGAGGTCGTCGCGGCCGTCGCCGTCGAAGTCACCGGTGGTGAACTTGGTGCGCTCCCGCAGCCAGGTGCCGCTGGGGGCGGACCAGGAGCTGAACGGCGCGTCGAAGGTGCCCTTTTCGGTCCCGGTGAACGTCCACAGCTTGGTGGTGCCGTCGGCGTAGGCGTACCAGACGGCGAGGTCGTCGCGGCCGTCGCCGTCGAAGTCACCGGCCTGCGGGGTCATGTAGCTCGTGTGGAAGCTGCCCGCCGGGGCGCTCCAGGCGACGGCGGGCGCCTCGAAGCCGCCGTCGGGCCTGCCGAGGGCGACCCAGATCTTGACGCTGGTGTCGCTGTACCCGTAGGTCGCAGCCATGTCGCCGCGGCCGTCGCCGTTGAAGTCGCCGGTCACGAACTTCATGCTCCTGGCCTCCCAGGCGCCGATGGCGGCCGCGAAGGACTTGAGCGGCTGGCTGATCGTGCCGTCGGCGGTGCCGAAGAAGGTGTACGTGGCGTCGCTGCCGGCGGAGAAGTCGTACCAGGCGCCCATGTCGCTGCGGCCGTCGCCGTTGTAGTCGTGGCGCACGACGGTGCCGGCGGCCCACCGGGACGCGCCCTGGGCGTCGTGGACGACGAGGTTGCCGCGGTCCTGGAGGACGAGACTGCCGCTGGGGGCGGTGGTCCCCGACTGCCACAGCGTCGCCGTGTCGGCCGCGTTGCGGACCACGAGGTTGCCGTTGGTGTCGAAGAGGGCGGTGGAGCCCGCCTCCGCGGTGCCGCTGGACCACAGCGCCTTGCCCGCGTCGGAGGTGACCACGAGGTTGCCGTCGGCCTGCATGGTGAGCCTGGCCGCAGCGGACGAGAGCGAGTCGCCGGGGAGCAGCCGCTGTCCCGGTGCGAGCCGGGAGCCGAGCGCGATGCTGTCGGCGCGCGCCGCGACGGCCCCGTTGCGGGTCTCGCTCTCGCCGAAGCAACCGCCCTGCCAGGAACGGCTGCTGACACCGACGAGCTCCACCGTGCCGTTGACCTCGCGCAGCACGGGGCCGCCAGTGTCGCCCTTGCAGAGGGCGTCGTTCGCGGTCGCGCCGCTGATGCCGAGTGTGGTGCCGGTGACCGAGTTCACCGCGAAGGAAGCGGTGTGGAGCCGGTCGGGCACCCACTCGGTCTTCGTGCGGCCGTAGCCGGCCACCTCGAGCGTGTCGCCGGGTGCGGCGGGGGCGTCCGCGACGGCGACGGGCGTGATTCCCGTGGCCGGCACGGCCAGCCTGGCCAGCACCAGATCCTTGCCCGCGCGCGGGACGAGGTCGACGACCTCGCTGACGTGGCCGCCGGTGGTGGTCAGGTCGGTGCGGCCGATGGTCGCGGTCGTCTTCAGCGCGGGCTTTCCGGGGGCGAGTTCGCCGGCGCCGCCGGTGAAGCAGCTGGCCGCGGTGACCACCCAGCCGGCCTCGATGAGCGCACCGGAGCAGGCTCGCCTCTGGTCGCCGTCCCCTATCTCGAGCTTGGCGGTGAAGGCGTATGCGCCGTCCGCCGCCGGTTGGCCGACGACGGCCCCGGCCGGGTCCGTGGCGAGCGTACCGGTCAGGACGGTCAGGGCCGCCAGAGCGGCGGCCGACGCGATGCGTGGATGTCTTTCGGACAAGTGGATTCCTCGGGTTCGGGTTCGCGGTGCGGCGGAGGGATCCGGGCAGCGCGAGCCGTCAGCGGATTCCCGGAAGCCGGCAAGACATTCCTTCCGAATGGGAAAGCGGTGCCTCGGCAAGGGCTCCCGCGCGGAAGGATCTGGTGATCACGACGTGAAGGAAAGTACCCCATGGAATTACCGGATCTGCTGTGACGGTGATCACGTCGCCGGGTGGTGGGACGGTCCTTTGTGGGCAGTGCGTCGAGTCGGTGGATTTGCGTGGCCGAGAATCAGTGTTCATTGACCTGAAACGATGTTGAGGGTTCGACGGTCGTCTGTCCTGGCGTCCTCCATGGCGGCGGATCCGGCTCTGACCTGCCACGGGGCTGCCTGACGGCATGTCAATCACTGTGGACGCCCTGTGAATGGATGTGGGTATCATGCGTCGGGGGTTGAGGGGGGACGGGCGGTCGAGCCGCCGGTCGGCAATGCAACGAAAGCGCTCTGTCGAACGCGCCTTTCGTCAATGGGTGTGCCCGCGTACGCGTTCGCGAGAACCGTTTCTTCTGACGGGCCGGTTCCCTTTGTCGCGCTTCTCGATATCTCGAGCGGCGGTCGCACGGGATCGCCGCTGCCTAGCGATGTGCCCGGCAGTTCCTTGATGCCGGCCGGATGAAATGGGTCTTGCGTGCGGCGAAGATATACGGGAAAGGGAGCGGGACCGGCCGTGGGCCGTTGGGCACGCGTGCTGGTGCTCACGCTGCTGCCTCTCTCGCTCGTGGTGGGACTTCTCGGTTCCGCACCGGCGACGGCGGAGGAAGCGCCGGACTGGGAGGAGATCAGCAGCCCCCTCCCGGCCACCGACCGGGGCCGCGTCGTCGAGCTGTGGAAAACCGGTGGGCCGGGTGTCAAGGCGGCGGCCGAGGCCGCCCTCATGGGCTCCGACGACGACATCCAGAAATTTCTGAACACCGAGCTGCCGACCGCGCTGCTCCACGACCACCGTGTGAACACGGTGCGGATGTTCACCGTCGGCGGACGGGCGGTGCGCGAGGCCGCGCAGAGCGCCCTGGCCACCAACGATCCGGCCCAGCTGGAAGCGTTCCTGAGGGACGGCTGGCGCGCTCCCCTCGAACAGGACCAGCGGGTCAGGGTGGTACAGCTCATCAGCGCGGGCGGGCCGGGGGTGCAGCGGGCCGGAAAGGCCGCGCTGAACGGGTCCATCGACGATGTGCGCGCGTTCCTCGACGAGGGTCAGTTCACCGCCCGTGACAACGACGACCGGGTGCAGGTGGTGCAGATCCTCAGCACCGGTGGCCCGGCGACCAAGGAAGCCGCGAAGGTCGCGCTGAACGGTTCCGTCGAGGACCTGCGGGAATTCCTCGAGGTGGGTCAGTACACGGCCCGGGCGCGGGACCAGGAGCAGGCGACGGTCGCGCAGCTCGCCGCCCAGGCCGAGGAGGCGGGGCGCCGGGCCGAGGCGGAGACCGAGGCGGCCAAGGAGGCCTCGGCAAGCGCGGTCGCGGCCTCGCAGCTCGCCAAGGAGGCCGCGCAGAAGGCCGCGCAGGAGACGGAAGCCGCCAAGGACGACGCGAAGGCGGCCGCCTCCGCGGCCGCCCGTGCCGCCGACGCCGCGAACGGAGCCGCCAAGGCCGCACAGCAGGCCATCGACGCGGCCCGCGCCGCCAACACCTCGGCCCGCATCGCCGCGAACGCCGCGTCCCAGGCGGCATCCGCCGCGGCGGGCGCCGCCCGGGCAGCCTCCGTCGCCCGTGGCGCGGCGGCCGACGCCGCCGTCGACGCGGCCGACGCGGGCGCCGCCCGAGCCGCCGCCGAGACCGCTCGCGGTGCGGCCAAGGGTGCCCGCAAGGCCGCGCAGGCGGCCGAGAAGGCCGGAGTCGCCGCGAAGGCGGCCAGCGCGGCAGCCCACTCCGCGTCCGCGGCCGGCGGCAACGCGCTCCTCGCCGCGAACGCCGCCTCCGCGGCGAGCGACTACGCCGATCAGGCCGGCGCGGGTTCCGCGACGGCCAGGGCGGCAGCGGCTCGGGCGCGTGCCCAGGCCGCGGAGGCCACCCGCGCGGCCAACGCGGCGGAGGTTCTCGCCGCCAGGGCCGCAACCGCCGCCTACCAGGCGAGGGACGCCGCCAACTCCGCCGCCCAGCACGCCGAGAACGCGGCCGACAAGGCCGAGGAGGCGGCCGACCACGCCGGTGACGCCGCCGTCGCCGCCAAGGAAGCCACCGCGCACGCCGCGGCGGCCAGGACCGCCGCCGACGTCGCCACCGCCGCGGTGCAGGAAGCCCGTAACACCTACGACCTGGCACGCGAGGTAGAGACGGCGGAGCTGGCCGCGCGGACATCCGCCGCGATCGTCCAGGCCAGGGACCTGAAGGCGGAGGAGGCGGAACGGAAGGCGGCGTCCGCGCGCGCCGTGCAGGAGGCCCAGGACCTCGACGCCGAGGCCGTCCGCCTGGCCGGTGAGGCTGCCCGGCCGGACGCCGACCCCGACGAACTGGCCGCCAAGGGACGCCGTGTCGCCGTGCTGGCGATGAAGACCCGCGGGCCGTGGAGCCGTACCGCGGCAGAGGTGGCGCTCGCCGGTTCCGACGCGGACGTCGTGTCCTATCTGCGCGTCGGCTGGAAGGAAGCCGCCCAGCAGGACGACCGCGCCCGGGTCGAAAGCCTTGCGGTGGACGCCGATTCGGAAGCCGTCCGGACCGCCGCCGAGGCTGCACTCGAAGGGGATGCCGCGCGGATCAGCGCCTTCCTCGACAAGGGCCGGCACGAGGCCGCGGCCCAGGACTACCGAGTCAACGTCGTCCAGGTCATGGAGAACGGAGGGCCGGGCGTCAAGGCGGCCGGGCAGGAGGCGCTGAACGCCGGCTCGGCGGACAGCCTCCGCGAGTTCCTGCTCACCGGCCGCTACGAGGCACAGGAGGCCGACGAGCGCGTCCGGGCCGTACAGCTCGTGTCCTCGGGAACCCCCGAGGTCAAGGCCGCGGCGCGGGTCGCCCTCGAAGGCCCCGCCGAGCTCCTGCACGGATTCGTCGAGACGGGCCAGTACGCGGCCCTCCGCAAGGACCGGCTCTCCGCGACCCATGTCGCACGCGTCCAGCAGCTGATCGCAGAGGCGGCCTCCTCCGCGGCGAACGCACAGGCGAGCGCCTACACGGCCGCGAAGGTCGCCGCCGAGGCACGCAAGGCGGCGGAGGAAGCGCAGACAGCCGCCGCGCAGGCCGACGATTCCGCGAAGCAGGCGAAGACGTACGCGGACCAGGCGCGCGATTCGGCAGCGAAAGCCGAGCAGTCCGCGGCCCGGGCCGCCGAATCGGCCAGGACCGCGCGCGCCGCCGAAGCCCGGGCGCACACCGCCGCCCGCGAGGCGGCGAGTTCGGCCGCGAGTGCGCAGGCAGCGGCGATCTGGGCGCGCGGCTCCGCAGACCAGGCATGGGCTGCGGCCACCGAGGCCGGCGCCTCCGCCCTCGCGGCCGGCAAGGACGCGGCGGCGGCGGCCAAGGCGGCGAACGACGCTTTCAGGATCGCGGTCAACAAGCAGCGCGCCGAGACGGCCGAGGCCCTCGCCCAGTACAAGGAGCAGCTGAAGCAGGAGCGGGAAACACTGTCAGGGGCGGTCCTGGACGGCCTGCTCGGTGCCGGTTCCCTCATCGACCTGGACGACGTGTTCTCCAAGGAGGGCGCTCACTTCCTCCTGGACGTCGCCGGTCTGGTACCCGGCTTCGGGGAGATCGCCGACGGCGCCAACTGCGCCTGGTACGCCTGGGACGAGGAATGGGTGAACGCCGGCCTGTCCTGTGCGTCCATGGTGCCGATCCTCGGATACGGCGCGAGCGCGGTGAAGTTCGCCAAGTGGGGCAAGAAGCTGACCGGCTGGTTCGAGGACATCGCGGGGCGCATCCCGTGGGGCCGGGTCTGCAGCATCGCCTCGGCCTCGTCGTTCTCCGCCACCACGGCGTCGGTCGCCAAAACCACGTCCGTGAGCGCCACCGGCACCCGGGCCGCCCCCACGGTGACGGCCGACGCGGCAGCGGCCTCCGGCCCGTCGTGCGGCACTGCCGTCTTCAACTCCTCGCGGGCGGCGCTGAACCACTATCTGAAGCACGCCTTCGGCGTCATCCTCAACAAGAGGGGCAACTACACCGGGACCCAGCCGTGGAGCGGTGCGGACATGCCGGAATTCAACGGCCTCGGCGGCTTCGCCGCCTACCAGCGGGCCGCCGGCGAGTTCCTGGCCGGTGCCGCCCGGTCCGGTGACATCGTCACCGACAGCCGTATCTTCCGGATGGACCCGGAGAACGGATGGTTCGGCGTCAAGCGGCTGGACGGCAGCATCGTCGAGACCTTCTTCCGTCCTGACGGAGACCTGCGGGAGTACTTCCTCGAGCAGTTGAAGTACCCCGGGGCCAGGCTGCTGCCCTGAGGGCCGCAGGCGGGCCGCCGGCCGAGCGACCGGCGGTGGTCCGCGGACGGTGACCGGTACAAATTGACGCACCACAAGGGGCGCGCCCGCCGCACGACGGGCGCGCCCCTTCCCGACCCCAACCCATCGGACGGCACAGGATGAGTCAGGCTTTCGTCGAGCGGTACGAGGAGATCCAGCGCAGCGCCGGGCGGACCCGGTCGGTGTCGCCGCAGCAGATGCTTGCGGCGTGGCGCGGCTTCGTCAGCTCCTGCGGCGAGGGATACGAGGAGTCCCTCGCGCAGTACTTCTACGACGTCCGCATCAGGGACGCCATCGAGCTGGCCCTGACCGACCCCGGCCTTTCGGCGCTCGACGGTTACACACGCTTCCGAGCCGCCGTCCACGAGGTGGACGACCGGTTCAGGCTCGTCGCGACGCAGACCCTGCCGATCCGGGACCCGGAGCGGTACCCGTGGTGGCACCGGCTCGTCCCCGGCCGGGCGGGCGAAGAACTCGCGCAACAGCTGCGGGAGGAGTTCGGCCTCCGTGTCGATGTCGTCCAGGACGGCGGCTGACGGGGGAGCACCACCGCGTGCCGGCGGCGGTGGGGGCTGCACTAATCTGTGGCGCCGGTTGTCCAGTGAGGGGGAAGTATGACCGCGGAGTTGCCCGAGTCGCCCATACCCGACGAGGAGTGGGCGAAGTTCCAGCTCGAGAGCGAGGGGCCGGCACGGCTGGCCGCGCCCAAGGAGCCGTCCGCCCGGGCGCGGATGGTCACGGAGCGACTGCGGCGTGCGGACGAGGAGGCCGCCAGGCAGCAGGGCAGGGTGCGGCGCCTCGCACGCCGGGGGAAGCCGGTGCAGGCGCAGCCCGACGGGTGGCGGGCCTGGCCCGACCGGCAGGCGCCGAAGCCGCGCGGCAGGGCCCGCGGATTCCTCTGGATCGGTGCGGCGGTCGTCCTGGTGCTGGTCGCCATGAACCCGGAGCGGTTCTTCGGCTGGCTGGCCTGATCAGCTCTCGGGCGGCGGCTCCAGTCCCGACAGCAGTGAGGCGATGTCCAGCCCGGTCAGCAGATACTGCTCGAACGCCGCGTTGTGCAGCGCCCATGGGGAGCGCCGCAGTCTGACCCGGTCGATGGCACCCTCCGAATCGTGGCCCAGTTCGATCAGGGTCTGGGCGGCGACGAGGCCGGCGCGGTTGTAGCCGGAGTAGCAGCGCACCAGGACCCGGCGCCGCGCCCGCACGGCGTCGGCGGCCGCCGACGCCACCCGGCGCACCCGGTCGATCTCGTCGGCGGTGAGCCAGTCGTCCGGAATGGGAACGACCTGGTGCTCCACACCCGCCGCGGGGCCGTGCCCCTCGCGTGTGTACAGGCTGATCACGAGGTCGAACTCGTCCGCCACCACCACGTTCCGGTGCCGGCCGCCCGCATCGGACCAGACATGGCCGCCCACCCACAGGCCCGTGGTGATCTCGTCCCACCGCGACCGCGGCTCGGGCACGTCGCCCTGTCTGCGGCGGGTCCTCACTGGCCGGCGGGCTCGGGCTCGGCCATGGACCCCTGCGGCGGTACGAGGGGGGACAGTTGCGCTCCCAGCCACACCGGGACGCCGCCCAGCAGACGGAACAACCGGTACGCCTCCGCACGCAGACGGGTCGCCTCCGGTTCCGGTTCACAGTCCGCGAGACCGGCCAGGGCCGGTGCCGTACCGATCAGATAGCCCAGTTCCTCGCGGATGCGCAGGCATTCGGAGAAACCCTCCCGTGCCTTCGCCGACTCGCCGTCGCGCAGGGCGAGTCCGGCCAGCTGCTGCCAGGTGAACGACAGCAGCAGCGGGTCGTCCTGCGCCTGCGCGCCCGCGTGCGCCCGCTGGAAGGCGGCGAGCGCCGCCTGCGGGGAGTCCGCGATGTGCTCGGCGACCAGGCCGCGCCGGAAGTCCAGCAGCGGACGCCTCGGCGACGAGGGGGCGAGCAGCGCCGTCGCCCTGCCGAGCGCGGACCGTGCCTCGTCGGCCCGGTCCCGTACCCCGAGGCGGGTCGCCGCGTAGGCCAGCCGGCCGCGCTCGCTCGCCGCGCCGCCGCGTTCCTCGTCGTCGCGGGCGACGGCCTCCGCGTTCCGCAGCGCGTCCTCCGCCTCCGCCCAGCCGTCGCAGGTGAACAGACAGCGCTCGACCAGCAGTCCCGCCCTCTCCAGCGCCGCCGCGGGCTCCGCGGCACGGGGCGCGAGAAGGGCCGCCGCATCGGTCCAACAGCCGCGCGAACGCAGCCGCCATACCGCGGTCTGGAGTGGATCGTCACCTGCTGTGGTTCCGGAACCAGACATGGCGGTATGCGCCACTTGCCCTCCCCGAGCACGCCATTGAGCTGTTGGGTCAGACCGCATCTCAGCACGGATCGGCACGCCTGGCCAAGAGGTCAGGTGAATCAATTCACAATCTTTCAGCGGCCCACCGGGTCGCCGTGGGCGCCGTCGCCGGGGCACACCAGGGCGAGATGACCCCCGTCGTTGAGCGGTGTGGGCACCTTCAGGGTCGTGACCGGCGCGGATCCGCCGGCTGCCGCGTCGGCGTCAACCAGATGGATCTCGCCATGACCCCCACGGGTGACCGCGACAAGGGGCGAGCCGGGTGACGCGGCGATCGCCCGGCGCTGCACCCCGTCCCACGGTGTGCCGCCGGGCCTGGGTGCCCCGTCCATCGCGGGCAGCGGCAGCCGGGCCGTGACGTGCGGGTCGCCCGTGCCGGTGCGCAGCAGGACCAGTTCGTCGCCGTCCGGGTGCACCCGGGCGAACGCGGTGTGGCGCGCGGCGAGGGCGAGGCGGAAGACCAGGCCGGGGCCGAGCGGGAGCCGCCCGGTGCGGCCCGAGTCGAGGTCGTGCCACCACGCGTCGTTGGTCCACTCCGGCCAGCGGGCGGGCTCCGCCGGCCCGCCGCGTACGCACGACCAAAGCGTCCGGCGCGCCGGGTCGAGACGCAGGTAGTAGCCCCGCCCGTCGCCGGCCCACGACAGTGGTTCCTCCGCGACCAGGAGGCCGCCGCCGTCGAGCCGGGCGCGCCGGACGCCCGAGCCGGTGGCCGCGAACAGCCGCCCGGTGAGCGGGTCGTGGGCGTCGCCGTGCCCGTCGTCGTCGGCGAGCGGCAGCTCGGCCGCGGGTTCCGCGGGCGGGCAGGCGGGCGCGGCGGTCATCAGGCCGGCATGCCGGTAGGCCGTGAGCGACCCCGGTTCGCGATGGCGCAGGACGACCAGCGCGTCGTCCGGTCCGTCGCCGCCGAGGACGGTGACGCCCGGCTCGCCGGTACGGGTGCGGACCCTGACCGAGCGCGGTCCGCCCGCTGCCTTGAGGTCCACGGCGGTCAACAGGTCGCTCCACGGTTCCCAGTTGCGGCCCAGCCCGGTGGTGACGGCCAGCAGCCGCCCCGCCGGATCGGCCGCCAGGTGCTCGGCCGGGACGGCGACCGGCACCGCCGCCTCCACGAGGGGCCGGCCGGCGCCGGGGCCGTAGGGGTCGAGGACCACGAGCTCGCCCGCGAGGTCGTCGACGAAGGCGGTGCGGTCACCGGGCAGGGCGAGGAATCCGGCGTGCTCGGCGAGGTGGCGCCCCTCGACGCGGCCGGTCTCACGGCCGCCCGGCAGCTCCAACACGTGGACGACACCCGCCACTTGGTCGGCGACGAGGAGGCGTGGCGGTGGGGCGGGGTGCTGGGGCACGGCGGTCTCCGGAAGGTGGGGGCGATGGGCAAGAAGGCTTGTTGGTAATGATTATCATGTAGAACAATCAGGTCGGAGTCCTGGGCAGGGCCCCGGCCGGAACCAGCCGAACCAGCCGAACCAGCCGAACCAGCCGAACCAGCCGAACCAGCCGAACCGAAAGAGATGCGATGTCGCGCAGAGCGCTGAGGACCGTCCGCCGCTGGGCGGCCGCCGCCGTCATGGGAACCCTGCTGGCCGGATGCGGCACACCCGCGGACGACCCGGAGGACAAACCGGCCGCCGCCGGACCGAAGGTCGACGTACGGGTCGAACCCATCACCGCCGCACGGAAGATCACCGACGCCGCGGGCGTCACCGTGGAGACTGCCGCACCGCCCCGGAGGGTCGTCTGCCTGGTCGCCCTCTGCGACGACATGCTCGCCGAACTCGGCATGACACCCGTCGCCACCAACTCGGGACTGCTCGCCCACCCCGGCTTCCTCGGCAAGGAGAAGGCCGCGAAGATCCCCGTCGTACCCGGCGGGTTCCTCAGCCCCGAGGCGGAGGCGATCCTCTCGCACGAGCCGGACCTCGTCATCGGCCTCGAGGACACCCACGGCAAGCTCGCTCCCGCACTGAAGGGCGCCACCGTCTTCTGGCCGGTGCAGCCCGAGAAGTGGCAGGACAGCGTAGGTTATCTGCGCGACCTCGCCGCGCTCACCGGCCGTACACAGCAGGGCGAGAAGGCGGAACGGGGCTTCCGGCAGAAGCTCGCGGACGCCGAGACCCGACCGAGCGACCTCACCTCCCTGATCATCTTCGGCAGCGACGAGAACTTCGGCGTCGCCACCCCCGGCAACGACGTCGCCGCCGGCCTCCTGCCGAAGCTCTCCCGCTACCCCTGGAAGAGCCGCGGCGTCGAAGGCACGTACAGCATGGAGGAGATCCTGGCGCGCGACGTCGACGTGCTCTTCGTGGAGACCCTGTCCTTCGGCGGACCCTCGGACGGCAAACTGTCCGACAAGCTCGCCGAGAACCCCCTCTGGTCGCAGATCCCCGCCGTGAAGAACGGCAAGGTGTACGAGGTCGACTCCGAGGTGTGGGCCAAGGGACGCGGCACCCGGTCCCTGTCCCTCGTTCTCGACGAGGCCACGGCCAAGCTCAAGTGACCCGCCGGCAAACGGGGGTGAACCGCCGACTCGCCGCCGCAGGCGGGCTGCTGGGCGCGGTGGCGCTGTGCGCCCTGTGCTTCGGCACACCGTACGTACCGCCGCTCGGACTTCCCGCCGCCGTCGGCGGCGACGGACTCGCCGGCCTCGTCGTCACCGAACTGCGGCTGCCCCGGCTCGTCCTGGCGCTGGTCGCGGGCGCCTGCCTGGGCGCTGCCGGACTGGTGCTCCAGGAGGCGCTGCGCAATCCGCTCGCCGTCCCCGAGATGCTCGGCGTCTCCTCCGGCGCCGCGCTCGGCGTCGCGGCGCCACTCGTCCTCGCCGTGTCCGTACCGCTCGCCGTGCAGCCGCTGCTCGCCCTCGGCGGAGCCGCCGCCGGCGGCCTGCTGACCCTGCTCGCCGCCGGGTTCGGGCGCAGCCCGACCGCCGTGCTGCTCACCGGCGCCGCGGTCGCCGCCGCACTGCAGGCGGCCCTCCTCGTCCTCATGGTGCTCGCCGACCAGCTCGACCTTCAGCTCATCTACCGCTATCTGCTGGGCAGTCTGTCCGCCCGCACCTGGCAGGACCTCTCCGGGCTCTGGCCGTGGCTCGCGGCCGCCCTTCCCGCGCTGGTGCTGTGCGCGCCGGTGCTGTCCGTGCTGCGGCTCGGCGACGACGACGCTCAGGCCCTCGGCGTCCGGGTGCGCCGCGCGCGGCTCGCCGCGCTCGCGATCTCCGTCGTCCTCATCGCGCCGGTCGTCGCGGTGTGCGGGCCGGTCGCCTGGGTCGGCTTCCTCGCACCCCACCTCGCCCGGCGGCTGAGCCCGCGGGCCGACGCGGTGCGATGGCTGCCGTGGTCGGCGGTGTGGGGTGCCCTGGTCGTGGCCTGCGCGGACCTCCCCGCCCGGCTCGCGCTGGCGCCCGTCGAGACACCGGTGGGCGCCTGGACGGCGCTGCTCGGCGTACCGGCGGGGGTCGCCCTCATGAGAAGAAGGGCGGCAGCGGCATGAGAGCCGTCATGACCCTCCCCGTACGGCGGTGGGCGCTTCCCCTGACCGCGCTGCTCGTCGTCGCCGTCGGCTGCGCCGACCTGGTGGCCGGGCGGGCACTGGGCACGGCCGACGTGTGGCAGGTCCTCGGCGGCGCCGGTGACCCGGCCGCGCGCCACATCGTGCTCCAGCTCCGGCTGCCCAGGGCACTGGTCGCACTCGTCGCCGGCGCGAGCCTCGGACTCGCGGGCATGGTCCTGCAGTCCGCCCTGCGCAACCCGCTCGCCGGACCCGAGGTCACCGGCGTCACCCCGGGCGCGGTGCTCGGCGCCGTGGCCGCCACCGGTCTCGGGATCGCGGGATGGCGGTCGCCGACGGCCGTGGTCGTCGCGGCGTGCGTCGGCGGGTTCGCGGGGGCGGGGCTGCTGTGGCTGCTGACCGGCCGCGAGAAACACGATCCCGCGCAGACGGCCGTGCACGGGGTGCTCGTGTCGGCGGTCCTGTCCGGGCTCACGGCGATGGTGCTGCTCGTCGCGCCCGGCGAACTCGGCAGCGTGGTGCAGTGGCTGGTCGGCTCCACGGAGGGGCGGGTGTGGCAGCACTGGGTGCTGCTGTGGCCCTGGGCGGCGGTGTGGGCCGTGGCGGCGTACGCGCTGGCCGCGCCGCTCACGCTGCTGCGCTGCGGTGACGAACAGGCCGCCGCGGCCGGTCTCGGCACCGGCCGCGCCCGCGTCGCCGCGCTCGTCTGCGCCGTCGCCCTGACGGCCGGGGCGGTCTCGGCGGTCGGCGCGCTGGGCTTCGTCGGACTGCTCGTCCCCCACCTCGCGTTCGCCGTCTTCGGCGCGGACCTCCGCCGCGCCCTGCCCGGCGCGGCGCTCCTCGGCGCGGCGGTCGTGACGGGCGCCGACGCGGGCGCGCAGTGGCTTTCGCGGGCGCTGGCCGGTGCGCTGGACATGGACCGGCTGTCCGTCCCGACGGGCGCGCTGACGACGTGCGTCGGAGCGGCGCTGCTGCTCGGGGTGGCGCGGCGCGCGGGGGCGGGGGCGGGGGAGTGACGGTGGGGTGGGCGGGTGCGGGCGGGGTCCGCTGCGCGGGGCCTGTCCCCCCTCCCCGCCCCTTCCCGAAACCGGGGCTCCGCACCGGGGCTCTGCCCCCGGGACCCACCGGGGATCCGCCCCCGGGTTCCGCACCCGGGCTCCGCCCCCAGGCCCCACCGGGGAGCCGCACCGGGGCTCCGCCCCCAGGCCCCACCGGGGAGCCGCACCGGGGCTCCGCCCCGGGCCCCACTGGGGATCCGCCCCCGGGCTTTGCCCCGGGCCCCACTGGGGATCCGCCCCCGGGCTTTGCCCCGGGCCCCACTGGGGATCCGCCCGGGCCCCCGGTACCGCGCTTCGCGCGGTGGCCTCAAACGCCGGCCGGGCTTGGTATGCCGCGCAGCGGCACACCAGCCCCGGCGGGCGGGACCGGCATGTTCCAGCCTCGCCGGCGTTTGAGACGCGGGGTTCGGGGCGGAGCCCCGACGGGACCGGCAAGTACCAGCCCTGCCGGCGTTTGAGGCGCGGGGGGCCGGGGGCGGAGCCTCCGGTTACGGGAAGGGGCGGGGTGGGGGACAGGCCCGCCGCAGGCGGTCACCGGCCCGCGACGCCGGGCCCGACACGTACGCAATCGGCGGCCCCTGGGCCGCCCCGTCGAGAGGACGCGCATGACTACAGCCACCACCCCGAGCGCCGCCGGCGCCGCCGCCGAGAACGCCGCGCGGGCCGGGACGTTGCGGGCGGAAGGAGTTCGGTTCGGGTACGGCGGGCGGGAGGTGCTCGCGGGGGTCGATCTCGACGTCGGCGCGGGCGAGTGCGTCGCGCTCGTCGGGCTCAACGGCTGCGGCAAGAGCACCCTGTTGCGGCTCTGCGCCGGGCTGCTGAGGCCCGCCGCGGGCCGGGTGAGCCTCGGCGGGGACGATCTCGCCCGGCTCTCCCGCAGGTCCACGGCCCGCCGCGTCGCCCTGCTGCACCAGTCGGCCCCGGCCGTCCCCGGCATGACGGTGCGGCAGCTGGTGCGCCAGGGGCGCTACGCGGCGCGCGGCCCGCTCGGCATGCTGCGGGACGGTGACGACGCCGTCTGTTCGCGGGCCATGGCCGACGTGGGCGTCGCCCCGTGGGCCGACCGTCCTGTCGACTCCCTCTCCGGCGGCGAGCGGCAGCGCGTGCGGCTCGCCATGGCCCTCGCGCAGGACACCCGCGTACTGCTGCTCGACGAGCCGACGACCTATCTCGACCTGCGCCACCAGCTCGAGGTCATGCAGACGGTGGTCCGGCTCCGTGAGGAGCGCGGCCTGACCGTGGTCATGGTGCTGCACGACCTCGGGCACGCGGCCCGGTTCGCCGACCGGATCGTGGCGCTGCGCGCGGGCAGGGTGGCCGCCGACGGGCCGCCCGCCGAGGTGGTCACGCCTGTTCTGCTCGCCGAAGTCCTTGGTGTGGCAGGGCGGGTGGGGCTCGATCCGGAGGGCGGGTGGCCGGTGTGTTACCCGGATCACCCTCTGCCGGTCACCGAACCTCTTGCGAAATGAAAATCATATTCATTAGTGTTCGGTGTGCCGCCGGCCGGTCCGGCGGCACAGTCCGCAACACCCGACGAATGGAGAGCCAACTCATGGAGCAGTACAAGGTGTTCAGTCCGATCGCCGAGCAGGGCCAGCTCGCCCACCTGTCCGCCACCCACTCCAACGCGCTCGTCGAGAACCCCTTCGACGACAACGCCGCCGCCGTCGAGACCGACAGCGACAAGTAAGCCCCCGCCGGGCCCGTCCGGAACGCCGTTCCGGACGGGTCCGGCCCGCAGCGCAGACCCCGAACCCCTCAGGAGAACCCGTGGCCACCGTGCGACTCGCCCCCGGCGTCGCCCTTGTCACCGTCCCCGGCCACGGCCTCGCCGTCCGGACCCCGGACGGCGCGTTCCTCCGCGTCGACACCGGCGCGGCGGACCAGGACGCGCTCGTGGCCCAGCTGACCCGTGGCTGCGGCGACGACACGGAACTCGCCCGCCTGACCGCCGCCTTCGCCGACGCGGGTTTCCTGGCCCGGACGGACGACATCCGCGCGCCCCTCAACGGACGCACCGTCGTCCTCCTCGGCGACCCGGTCCTCACCGAGCCGCTCGCCCGCTTCGTCCGTGCCGAGGGCGGCGAGGTGCGCCATGCCGGGCCCGACGACCTAGGGGGCACCGGTCCGTCGACGGCCGTGGTCTGGTGCCTGGACTCGCCCGTCCCGAACGGCCTGTGGGACGAGGCCGACCGACTGCCTGCCCGGGGCACCTGCTGGCTGCGCTGCCACCGCGAGGGCGCCACGGTCTGGACCGAGCCGTTCGCTGCCGCGACAGGCGACGTCACCTCCGCGGACGTACGGCTCCGGCGGCTCGCCGCGACCCCGGCCCACCGCGAACTCGCCGCCTACTGGGCGGGTTCACGCACCGACGACACGGGCCCCGCCCACAACGCCGCCTCGGCCGCCCTGACGGCCTCCCTGATCACCGCCGATCTCATCGCCTGGGCGGCGGGACGGCCCGGGGGCCGCAGACTGCGCCGTGTCGACGTGCGCGACCTCACGGTCACCGAGCACCCCGTGCTGCCGGTGCCGGCCGTCGCACCGCTCGACCGATGAGGGCCGCGACCGTCCCCGTACCGGGCGCCCGGCTGGCAACCGCCGTGCAACTGCCGGACGGTGACGGCCCGTTCCCGGCCGTCGTGATCCGTACCCCGTACGGACAGGTCGGCCACCGCGACGAGGCCCGCGCCTGGGCGGCCCGCGGCTTCGCCGCGGTCGTCCAGGACGTACGCGGCCGGCACGGGTCCACCGGTGACTGGCACCCCTACCGGCACGAGGAGGCCGACAGCGCCGCGACGCTCCGCTGGGTCCGCGGCCACCGCTGGTCCGACGGGCGCGTCGTCGCCGCCGGGGCGTCGTACGCCGCGCACTGCGCACTCGCGGCCACGGCGGCCGTCGAGTCGGCGGACCGGCCCGACGCGGTGATCGCCGCGGTGCCCGCCCTCGGCCTCGCCGAAACGGCCCGCGAGGCCGGCGGCGTCGAACGGCTCGCGGCCCGCGCGGGCTGGTGGGCCGCGCACGGCGACCGGCCCGACTCCGACGCCACCGCCCTCGACAAGGCCCTCGCCCGCGACCCCCGGCTCCTCGAACATCTCCCCCTGACCACCTTCCCCGAGCGCCTCGGCCGCGCCCTGCCGTCCTGGCCGGCGCTCTGGGACGCGTCCCGCCGGCCCCGTCCAAGGCCCCGTGCGCCCCTCCCGCTCCTCGCGGTCGGCGGCACTCGCGACCCGTTCGCCGACGACACCCTGCGGCTCTGGGCGGAGTGGGCGGGCCCCGCCCGGCTGCTGCTCGGCCCGTGGGGGCACGGCCTGACCTCCGAACCGGCCCCCGAGGCCCGCCCGGGACACCGGATCCGGCTCGGCGAGCTGTACGTGACCTGGGCACGGGCCGCCCTCACCGGCGCTCTTGGCCGCGAACGCCGCGGTGCGGTCGCGCTCGGCGACAGCGAGCACTGGTACCCGGCCGCGCCGGACACGGGAGAGCGGACCACCTGGCCGTTCGGCGTACCGAGCGGCCTGCGGCTCCTGCGGGGCGGCACGTTCGTCGCCGATCCCCAAAGCCCCGTACGGTCCGACGACTTGAACGTGCCGACCGGTGAGGCGCCCGACCGCGCCCTGCTCGTCACGCCGCCCCTGCCCCGGCCCCTCGACCTGCTCGGGACGGCGGAGGCCCGGCTGTGCGCCACCGCGGACACCCCCACCGCCGACTGGGCGGTACGCGTCGTCGCCCTCGATCCGGCCGGCCGCGCGGCGCCGCTCGCCACCGGCGTCGTCCGCAGGTCCGGCCCGCCCGGCGCACCGGCCGCGTTCCGCGTGCCGCTCGGCCCGGTCGCGCGCCGGCTGCCCGCCGGGACCCGGCTGCGGGTGGAGGTGGCCGGGCACCACTTCCCGGCCCACGCCCGCAATCCGCACACCGGTGAGGACCCGGTCCGCGCCACCCGCCTCATCGCCTCCCGGCGGACCGTACGCACGGCCGGCAGCGGCCTTCTGCTGCCCGTCGTACGCGGCAGCCGGCCCGTCGATCCCGTACAGGAGACCCGCAGTTGACCACTACCCTCACCCTCGACAGCCTGGTGGACCCCGTCTGCGGGCTGATACGCGGCGTCGAGCCCGTGCCGCACCCGGCGGGTGCGCCGCCCCGCTACACCGCCATGACCGCGGACGTCGGTGACGCACGCCGCTTCGGGGCGTGGCCGGCCGACCGGGTGTCCCTCGGCACGACCTTCGGCGATCCGGAGGGCGCGCGGATCGCCGCCGTCGCCGAGGCCGTCGAACGCTACTGCGGCAACCGGCTGCCCCCGCCGGGACACCCCGGCGCACCGCGCAGGGCAACCGCCGCCGAACTCGTGGCGGAGGGCGGCACCGTGTACGGGCCGGGCGAGCTGCCCGCCTACGCCGACTGGCAGTACGCACGTCCCGGGTTCGAGTACCGCCGTCTCACCGCGGACACTCCGGCGCTGTGGGCCCGCGGGCAGGAGAACGGCGAGGAGTGCTGGGCGCCCGTCGCGCTCACCCACCTCAACTGGCGTCAGGGCGACCTGCGGTCCCTGCCCCGTACGCACCATCTCAACTACGCCGGGATCGCCACCGGCCAGGGCTTCGACGACGCCGTGGAGCGAGGGCTGCTGGAAGTCGTCGAACGCGACGCGCTCGAACTGTGGTGGCATCTCGACGGCCCCGCCCGCGGCATAGACCCCGCCTCCGTCCCCGGTCTCACCCGCGACCTCGACGGCTGTGACCTCGAGGTCTCCATCGTGGAGATGCCCTCCGAGTTCGCGCCGTGCATGGCGGCCCTCGTGCACGACCCGGCACGCGGCATCCACGCCGCCGGTTTCGCCTGCCGTTACGACCCGGCGGAGGCCGCCCGCAAGGCCGTCCTGGAGGCGGTGCACACCTGGGTCTTCACCCAGGGCGCCACCGACGCCGACGGCTGGGTCTTCCGCGCGATCGACGCCGGGATGCTGGCACGCGGCCTCTACCTCGACCACCGGGCCGACCGCCGCTACCTCGACGACTGCGGCACCGACTTCCGTGCCGTACGCGACCTGGGCGCGCACGTCCAGGTATGGCTCGACCCGCGGATGGCGCCGCTGGCCGGCCGCTTCACCCGTCCGGCGCTCGGCGTGGTCCCGGTCGACGAGGTGGCGGCGGGCAGCAGGGCCGTGCTCGACGAACGCCTGGCGGCGGGCGGGCACCGGGTCATCACCCTCGATCTGACCACGGAGGACGTCGCGGAGACGCCGCTGCGGGTGGCGCGTGTGCTCGTCTCCGGGCTCGTCCCCAACGCGCCGGCCGCGTTCGCCTACCTCGGCTGCCCGCGCTTCGGGCACGCGGCGCGGGCACGCGGCTGGCGCACCGAAGTCCCGCAGTCCGCGAGCGACTTCACGCTCGCACCGCCCCCGCACATGTGAGGCACCGATGGAGTCGTCCGTCACCCGAGCGCTGACCCTGGCCCGTTCCGCGCAGGCCCCCGGCCCGGACTTCCCGGCCGGTCCGGCGAGCGTGCCCCTGCCGGGGGAGGCGCTGCCCGTCCCGGCCCGGCTCGACCGGATGCTGCGGCTGTCCCTCGCGGGCCGCAGGCTGCGGCCCGTCCCGTCGGCCGGCGCACTCCACCCCGTCGACACGTACCTGCTCGTCGGGGCGGGCTGCGGGCTGCCGCCGGGCGTCCACGTCTACGACCCGGCGCGCCACCGCCTGCACCGGTGCGGCCCCGCCCCGTGCCCGGCGCCGCCGGGTGCCGTCGCCGTCCTGGGCGTCACCGCCCGCCGCACCGTGTCGCACTACGGCCACCGTGCCTGGCCCCTGGTGCTCCTGGACGTGGGCCACGCGGCGGCCGCGCTCGCCCTGGCCGGGGCGCACGCGGTGTGCCTGGACGCCGACGGCGGGCTGCTGTCGGGCGCGAGCGGCGCACCGGTGGCCCTGGCCGCCGTCCGGCTGACGGCCGACGCGGCGCCGGACGGCCTCGTCCGCTGGGCGGCCCGTGCGACCGGAGGGCGGATCCCGGCCCCGGAGGGGCCCGAGGTCCTGCGCACGGCCGTGGCGGTCCTCGCCGAACTCGCCGCCGCCGGCGGGAAGTCCGGCACCTGGCGCGCTGCCACGGGCCCCCTCCTGCCGGACTCCGTGCTGCTGTCGCGGCGCAGCGCGCCCCCCGGGTTCCACGACCTGCCGCCCCACGAGGCGCTGGCGCGTGTCCTGGCGGCGGCGCGGGCCGCCTCCCCGGACGGCCTCGGCTGGACCCTCGCGGTGAGCGGCCCCCGCCCCGGCCTCCTGACGGCCCCCACACCCGCGCCGCCTGCCGAGTCCACCGTGCCCGGTTCCGCCGCCGCGCCGGCGCACCGCACCGCCCCGGCCGACGGCTCCCTGCCACCGCTGCGCCGCCTCGGGTCGAGTCCGGCCGATCCGTTCGGGACCGCGCCGGCCGCCGGGACCGTGCCACCGCTGCGCCGCCTCGCGTCGGGCGACGTGCTGCCGACCCTCGCCCACTGGGCCGCCGGACAGGGCTGGATCGCCGGAGCCGGAGCCGTGCTCCTCGCCCACGGCTGCCCCTCCGGCGCCACGGCGGCCCAGGTGCGGCACTGCCACCTCGCCGCCGGACACGGCGTCGCCCACGCCCAGGCTGCGGCGACCGCCCTCGGCATCCACTCCCGGCCCGTCGGCTCCTGGCAGGGCGCCGACCTCGGGGCCGCGCTCGGCGGACCGGCCGGGCGCGACTGGGTCGTGCACGGCCTGGCCCTGGGCCGTACGACACAAGGAGACGAACCGTCATGATGCTCCACCCGGAGCTGCTGCGCGCCGCGCGCACCGCGCGCCGCCCCCTGCTCACGGCCACCGCGCTCCTCGCGGCCGTCGCGGCGACCCACCTCGCCCAGGCCGTGCTGCTCGCCCTCGTCCTGGCCCGGATCGCCCGCGGCGACACCGGCGGAGCGCCGTTGCCGCTGCTGCTCGGCGCGGTCCTCACGGCCGTGCTCGTACGCGCCGTCCTCGGCCGCCTCCAGCGGCGTGTCGCGGTGAGCGCCGGAGCCGCCGTGCGGACCGGTCTGCGCGACCGGCTGCTCGAACGCCTCGGCCGCACGGGCCCCCCGCAGCACGCGGAGGCCCGCGCCGGCGCCGTACGCGCCACCCTCGTCGACGGTGTCGAGGGGGTCGACGCGTACATCTCCCGCTATCTGCCGCAGCTGCTGATCACCTGCGCCGTGCCGCCACTGCTGCTGATCGCGGTGGCGGCCGTCGAACCGTGGACCGTCCTCGCCCTCGGACCCGCCCTCGTCGTCGCGCTGTTCGCGCCGCGCTGGTGGGACAAGCTGCTGGAACGCCGGGGACAGCAGCACTGGGGCGCCTACGAGGCCCTGTCCGCGGACTACCTCGAGGCGCTGCAGGGCATGCCCGCCCTGCGCGCCGCCGGTGCGGTGGGCCGTACCAGGGCGCGCCTGGAGGAGCGGTCGCGGGCGCTGCACCGGGCGACGGTCGCCAAACTCCGCGTCTCGCTCGTCGACACCGGGATCACCGACCTCGCCGTGCAGGGCGGCACGGTCGCCGCCGCACTCGTCGCCTGCGCGTCCGCCGCGTCGGGGCACGCGACGCCCACGGCCACCTACCTGGTCCTGATGCTCGCCTCCGAATGCTTCCGGCCGGTACGGGACCTGTCCAGGGAGTGGCACTCGGGATACCTCGGGGTGTCGGCCGCGGACGGGATCGCCGAGCTGCGCACCGCGGAGGGGGGCGTCCCCGACACCGGGCGGACCGTCGCCGCCTGGCACGCGGCTCCCGAAGTCCGCTTCGAGGACGTGCACTTCACGCATCCCGGCGGTCGCGGTCCCGCCCTGGGCGGCGTGAGCTTCACCGCACGCCCCGGCCGGGTGACGGCGGTCGTCGGCCCGTCCGGGGCCGGCAAGTCCACACTGCTCGGCCTGCTGCTGCGGCGCGCGGACCCGGACGAGGGCCGGGTACTCGTCAACGGCGTCGACACCACCGCGTACACGCTCCCGTCCCTGCGGCGGGGGATCGCGGTCGTCTCGCAGGAGACGTACCTCTTCCACGCGACCGTCGCCGAGAACCTGCGCCTGGGCGCCCCCGGCGCGAGTGACACGGCGCTGCACGACGCGGCCCGCACCGCCGGCATCCACGACGAGATCGTCGGGCTGCCCGACGGCTACGACACCCTGGTCGGCGAGCGCGGTGCGACGCTCTCCGGCGGACAGCGCCAACGGCTGGCCCTGGCGCGGGCGTTGCTCGCCGACGCGCCGGTCCTCGTGCTCGACGAGGCGACCAGCGCGGTCGACGAGCATCGCGAGGCCCGCATCGTCGAAGAGCTGCTGCGGGCCGCCCGGGGCCGTACATGCCTGGTCGTCGCGCACCGGCTCGACTCCGTACGCGAGGCCGACACCATCGTCGTCCTCGACGGCGGACGGGTGGACGCCGTCGGCGGCCACGCCGGCCTGCTCGCGGGCGACGGCGTGTACGCGCGCCTCGTCGCGGCCGGACACACCGACACGGAAAGGGCCGCATGAACCCCGAACGAGGCGCCCTGCGCGCCCTGCTGCCCGTGCTCGCGGCGCACCGCGCCATGACCCTGCGCACCTTCTGCGCCGCGCTCGCCGGCCAGGCGTCGCTCGTCGCACTGGTCACCCTCACCGCCCACACCGTCGGCACGGCCGTCGTCGAGCGGCGGGCCCCGGGCGCCGGCACGGTCGCCGCCCTCCTCGCGCTCGTCGCGGTCCGTGCCCTCGCGACCTGGCGGGAGATGGACCTCTCGCACGACCTCGCCTACCGGGTCCTCGCGGAACTGCGCATCCGCGTCTTCGACGGCCTCGCCCGCAGCGCGCCCGCGCGCATCGCGGGACGGCGCAGCGGGGACCTGGCGTCGGCGGCGCTCGGGGACGTGGAGGCGCTGGAGTTCTTCTACGCCCACGCCGTGGCGCAGCTCGCCGCCTCCGGCGTGGTGTTCGGGGGCGGAACGGTCGCCCTCGGGCTGCTTGACCCCTGGCTGCTGCTCGCCGTGCTGCCCGTCGCGGCCCTGCTCACGCTCGCCCCGGTGCTGGAGTCACGCGGCCGGGCGGCCCGCGGAGCCCGCACCCGTGCGGCGGCCGCCGACCTGTCGGCGGAGACCGTCGAGACGGTCGACGGACTGCGGGAACTGCTGACGTTCGGCGCGCTCGACGCCCGGCGCGAACGGCTCCGTGCCCACGGCAGGCGGCTCGGCGACGCCCAGCGTGCCGAGCAGGCATGGGAGGCCGACGCCTCGGCCGTGCGTGACCTCCTCGTCGTCGTGGCCGTCCTCGGAGTCGTCCTCGCCGCGGCGCACACGTTCGCCGGCGCGTGGGCTCCCGCCGCGATGGCGCTCGCCCTCGGCGTGCTCGCGCCCGTCGCAGACTCGGCCGCCGCACTCGGCCAGGCGGGCGGGCTGCGGGCGGCGGCGGCGCGGGTGGGCGCGGCCGTACGGGCCCCGGCGGGTGCCCCCGAGCCCGCCGCGCCCCGGGGCCTGCCCACGGGACCGCTCGGTCTGCGGCTGCGGGACGTCCGCTTCGACTACGGCGGCCGCGCCGTGCTCGACGGGGTGGACCTGACGGTCCGGCCCGGCGAGACGCTCGCCCTCGTCGGCGTCTCCGGCGCGGGCAAATCGACGTGCGCGCACCTGGTGGCCCGGTTCTGGGACCCGGCGTCGGGCACGGTCGAACTCGTCCCGGAAACCGGCCCGCCGGTCGACCTGCGCGACTTGGCCGAGGCCGACCTGCGGGCCGCGGTGGCCGTCGTCGGCCAGGACGCGCCGCTGTTCCACGGCACCCTGGCCGACAACCTCCGCCTCGCCTCGCCGACGGCGACAGCGACGGACGACGAACTGGCCGCCGTCGCCCGCCGCACGGGCGTCGACCGCATCGCCGACGGCTACGACACCCTGGTCGGCGAGCGCGGCACCACCCTCTCGGGCGGCCAGCGCGCCCGCATCGCCCTGGCCCGCGCGCTGCTGACCCGCCCGCGGGTCCTCGTCCTGGACGAGACGACGGCGAACCTCGACACCGAGGGCGACGCCGCGGTCTCCGCGGCGCTCAGGGACGGCTCCCCGTCCCGTACGACCCTGCTGATCGCCCACCGCCCGTCGACGATCCGCCGCGCGGACCGGATCGCGGTGCTGGAGTCGGGGCGGGTGGTGCAGACGGGCACGTGGGATCAACTGACGGAGCAAGGGGGCGCGTTCGCCCGCGTCCTGACGCGCTGAGTGGGCGGGGCGGATCCGCTGCACGGAGCTGTCCCCTCCCCGCCCCTTCCCAAAACCGGGGGCTCCGCCCCCGGACCCCCGAACGGGGCTCTGCCCCGCGCCCGTACCGGGGCAGGCCCGGGGCCCCGGGCGGGGCTCTGCCCTCGGCCCCGTGGGGCCTACGCCCCGAGCGCCGGTAGAGGGCTGCCCCCGGGCCCCCGTGGGGGGCTCCGCCCTGGCCTCTATAGGGCTCTGCCCCAGCCTTGGACGGGGCTCTGCCTCGGCCCCCGAACGGGGCTCTGCCTCGGCCCCGAACGGGGTTCTGCCCCCGGCCATCGAACGGGGTTCTGCCCCGGCCCCGGTGGAGGGATTTGCGCCCAAGGCCCCCGAAGGGGGCTCCGCCCCCGGACCCCGTATCGGGGCAAGCCCCTGGCCCCGGACGGGCTCCGCCCTCGGGGCCTGGACGGGGTTCTGCCCCGTGCCCCGGGCAGGGTTCTGACCCGGCCATCGGACGGGGTTCCCCCGGCTCGGACGGGGCTCCGCCCCAGGCCCCGTACCAGGGCGAGCCCCGGGCCCCGGTACTGCGCTTCGCGCGGTGGCCTCAAGCTCCCCCGGCCGGGCTGGATATGCCGCTGCGCGGCGCACCAGCCCGCCGGCGGGAGCGGGATCCACCCTCGCCGGCGTTTGAGGCGCGGGGGTGCGGGGGCGGAGCCCCCGGAATGCCGCGCGGAGCGCGGTGCCGGGGCCGGGGCGCAGCCCCGACCACCGCCCGAAGGGCGGACCGGGGGCCGGGGCTCGCCCCGGTTTCGGGAAGGGGCGGGGTGGGGAAACGCACCGCCGTCAGCTCATGCGCAGCGCCAGGAAGAAGTCCAGCTTGTCCTCCAGGCGCGACAGGTCCCGGCCCGTCAGCTGTTCGATGCGGCCCACCCGGTACCGCAGCGTGTTCACGTGCAGATGCAGCCGGCTCGCGCACCTCGTCCAGGACCCGTCGCTGTCGAGGAACGCCTCCAGCGTGGGGATGAGTTCCGCCCGGTGGCGGCGGTCGTAGTCGCGCAGCGGGTCCAGCAGTCGCGCGGTGAAGGCGCGGCGCACGTCGTCCGGGACGAACGGCAGCAGCAGCACGTGCGACGCCAGTTCGTGGTGACCGGCGGCGCAGACGCGGCCCGGGCGGGCGGCGGCGACCCGGCGGGCGTGCCGGGCCTCCTCCAGCGCGCCGCGCAGGCCTTCCGCGGAGTGCACGGCCGCGCTGACGCCGAGTGTGAGGCGGCCGTCGTCGGCGAGGCCCGCGGCCAGCGGGGCGCGTACGGACTCCAGGAGCGCGTCGGCGTGCAGACCGGCGTCCGACGGAGGCGGGTCGTCGTCCAGGCCGCCGAGGCTCACCGCCGGCAGCGGCACCAGTGCGATCGCCTCGCCGCCGCTGTGGGCGACGGCGATCCGGTCCGTGGAGTCCGGCCCGGCCGCCGACGGGTCGACGAGGATCTCCTCGAGCAGGGACTGGGTGACCTGCCCGGTCTCGACGGCCGGGTCGTCGCCCCATTCGACCCGGGCGACGACGACCTGCCAGTGCGGCGCGCTGCCCAGCCCCGGCAGCAGCACCGGCGCGGCGACCCGCAGCCGCGCCGCGATCTCCGCGGGGGCCGCGCCGGTCTGGACGAGTTCCAGGACCTCCTGGGCGAGCCGCCGCCGTACCGTACGGGCCGCCTCGCGACGGTCCCGTTCGACGGCGATCAGCTGGGTGACGCCCTGCAGCAGGTCCAGCCGCGGGGCCGGCCAGTCCGCGGCGTCCGCCTCCACGGCAAGCAGCCAGTCGGACAGCACGCCCTCCCGCACATCCCGTACGGCGGGCGCGGCGGGCCCCCGTCCGGTGTTACGGATCGGGAAGAGTGAGTACGTCACGCCTCGTGCGACGGCCCGGTGCGGGGCCCGCCGGCCGTGGCGCACGGCGGCCAGGTGTTCACCGGCGAGCGCCGCGCCGACCTCGGCCGGCAGTCCCTCGCCGGCGCCCGCGATCTGCCGCCCGGTGGGGGACAGCACCCAGGCGCGGAGGTCGAGGTCGGAGCCGAGCAGGTCCAGGACGGCGTCCGGTCCGCCGCCCGTGGGGCCGGACGTCATCAGCCGCCTGTGTCTGTCGACGACGGCCGCGAGGTCACCCGCCCGTTCCCCGGAGACCTGCCGTACGACGTACTCGGTGATCGTCGCGAACGCAACGGACTCGTTCACAGCAAACAGTGGGAGCCGGTGGCGCAAACAGGCCTGGACCAGATCGTCGGGGACGTTTCCGAGCTCCGCCTCGCCGGCCGCGAGCCCGGCGACCTGGGCGCCCGAGAGGATGCGGACGAACGGTTCGGAGTCCTCCGCGGTGCGCCGCCAGGCGAGCCCGGTGAGCACCAGTTCGCCGCCGGAGAGGTACCGACTGGGGTCGCGGAGGTCCGTGGTCATCACGCCCCGTACCCCGCGGTCGAGCTCGTCCTCGCCGCCGAGCAGCCGCAGCCCCAGCGCGTCGTTGTCCAGCAGTGCGCGCAGCCGCATGTCGTCGCCGCCGATCTGTCTCGTTGTTGCCGGTACTGGCCGAAGACCCGTGGCCATGGTTTCCAGGGGGAAACGGTGAGGTTGCTGATCTCCGCCTTTCGTTCGAATCTACAAGACGAGGGAGGCGACCAGCCAACTCCTTCGGTGTTTCGGTGACTGCACCGGCCGGATCGCGGCTTGTGTACTGGACCACATCGCATGAACAGCGCATGAACAAGTCGAGGGCCGGTCGTCCAGGGCCCGTGGCGACGAACGGCCCCGATTGAGAAGAAGAGAGCCACCCATGGACTTCCTTCGCCCCGCCAGCTGGGAAGAGGCGCTCGCCGCCAAGGCCGAGTACCCCACCGCTGTCCCCATAGCGGGTGGCACCGACGTCATGGTCGAGATCAACTTCGACCACCGTCGGCCGGAGTACCTCCTGGACCTGAACCGCATCGGTGAGCTCACCGAGTGGGAGGTGGCCGGCGAGAGCGTCCGGCTGGGTGCCTCCGTCTCCTACACCGCGATCATGCAGAACCTGCGCGCGGAACTGCCCGGTCTCGCGCTCGCCTCGCACACCGTCGCCTCCCCGCAGATCCGCAACCGCGGCGGTGTCGGCGGCAACCTCGGCACCGCGTCCCCGGCCGGCGACGCCCACCCGGCGCTGCTCGCCGCGGGCGCCGAGGTCGAGGTGGAGTCGGTGCGCGGCTCGCGCATGATCCCCATCGACGCGTTCTACACGGGCGTCAAGCGCAACGCGCTCGCCGCCGACGAGCTCATCCGGGCGGTGCACATCAAGAAGGCCGACGGGCCGCAGCAGTACTCCAAGGTGGGTACCCGCAATGCCATGGTCATCGCGGTATGCGCCTTCGGTCTCGCCCTGCACCCCAAGACCCGCACCGTGCGCACCGGTATCGGGTCCGCCGCGCCCACCCCGGTGCGGGCGAAGGCCGCGGAGGACTTCCTGAACGCCGCGCTGGAGGAAGGCGGATTCTGGGAGAGCGGGAAGATCATCACCCCGTCGGTCGCCAAGCAGTTCGCGCAGCTCGCCTCGGGCGCCTGCAACCCGATCGACGACGTGCGCGGCACGGCGAAGTACCGCCGCCACGCGGTCGGCATCATGGCCCGCCGCACGCTCGGCTGGACGTGGGAGCAGTACCGCGGCACCGCCCGCACGCTTGAAGGAGCTGCATGACCATGCGCGTCGATTTCACCGTCAACGGACGCCGCCAGGAAGCGGACGACGTCTGGGAGGGCGAGAGCCTGCTGTACGTCCTGCGGGAGCGCCTCGGTCTGCCCGGCTCGAAGAACGCCTGTGAGCAGGGCGAGTGCGGTTCCTGCACGGTCAGGCTCGACGGCGTCCCCGTCTGTTCCTGTCTGGTCGCCGCCGGCCAGGTCGAGGGCCGCGAGGTCGTCACCGTCGAGGGACTGGCGGACTTCGCCAAGCAGCGTGAGTCCTGCGTGAGCAGTGGCGCCTGCGGCACCAGCCTCCAGGACGCGCAGAGCTGGAGCGCCCGGGGCACCGACTCGCAGACCGGCGAGGGCACCGAGCTCTCCCCGATCCAGCAGGCCTTCATCGACGCGGGCGCCGTGCAGTGCGGTTTCTGCACCCCCGGCCTGCTGGTCGCCGCCGACGAGATGCTGGAGCACAATCCGTCGCCCTCGGACGAGGACATCCGCGAGGCCCTGTCCGGCAACCTCTGCCGCTGCACGGGTTACGAGAAGATCCTCGACGCCGTCCGCCTCGCGGCCGCCCGTCAGGAACGCAAGGAAGAGGCGGTCTGACCATGGCGACCACCGGCACACCCGCGAACCTCACCCAGAAGACCCGGGGCGGCATCGGCGAGTCCACGCTCCGTCCGGACGGCACTCTCAAGGTCACCGGCGAGTTCGCCTACTCCTCGGACATGTGGCACGAGGACATGCTCTGGGGCCAGATCCTGCGCTCCACGGTCGCGCACGCCGAGATCGTCTCCATCGACACCTCACAGGCGCTCGCCCAGGCCGGCGTCCACGCGGTCCTCACCTACGACGACCTGCCGACCGAGATGAAGAACTACGGCCTGGAGATCCAGGACACCCCGGTCCTCGCCAACGGCGTCGTACGCCACCACGGCGAGCCCGTGGCCATTGTCGCCGCCGACCACCCGGAGACCGCGCGCCGCGCCGCCGCCAAGATCAAGGTCGAGTACAAGGAGCTGCCCGTCGTCACCGACGAGGCCTCCGCGACCGCGCCGGACGCGCCGCTGCTGCACCCCGGCCGCGACGACCACCACGCCGGCCATGTGCCGCACCCGAACATCGTGCACCGCCAGCCGATCGTGCGCGGCGACGCCGACGAGGCCGCGAAGCGCGCCGACGTCATCGTCTCCGGCGAGTACACCTTCGGCATGCAGGACCAGGCGTTCCTCGGCCCGGAGTCCGGCCTCGCCGTGCCCGCCGAGGACGGCGGTGTCGATCTGTACGTCGCCACCCAGTGGCTGCACTCGGACCTGCGCCAGATCGCGCCCGTTCTCGGCCTGCCCGAGGACAAGGTGAGGATGACGCTCTCCGGTGTCGGCGGCGCGTTCGGCGGCCGCGAGGACCTGTCGATGCAGATCCACGCCTGCCTGCTGGCGCTGCGCACCGGCAAGCCCGTCAAGATCGTCTACAACCGGTTCGAGTCCTTCTTCGGCCACGTCCACCGCCACCCGGCGAAGCTCTGGTACGAGCACGGCGCCACCCGCGACGGCAGGATCACGCACATGAAGTGCCGGATCGTGCTGGACGGCGGCGCCTACGCCTCCGCGTCCCCGGCCGTCGTCGGCAACGCCTCCTCCCTCTCCGTCGGCCCGTACGTCATCGACGACGTCGACATCGAGGCCATCGCCCTCTACACCAACAACCCGCCCTGCGGCGCCATGCGCGGCTTCGGCGCGGTCCAGGCGTGCTTCGCCTACGAGGCGCAGATGGACAAGCTGGCCAAGGCCCTCGACATGGACCCCGTCGAGCTCCGGCAGCTGAACGCGATGGAGCACGGCACGCTGCTGCCGACCGGCCAGCCGGTCGACTCGCCGGCCCCGGTGGCCGAGCTGCTGCGCCAGGTCAAGGCCCGCCCGCTGCCGCCCGAGCGTCAGTGGGAGTCCACCGAGGGGGCCGACGTCCGCGCCCTGCCCGGCGGCCTGTCCAACACCACGCACGGCGAAGGCGTCGTACGCGGTGTGGGCTACGCGGTCGGCATCAAGAACGTCGGCTTCTCCGAGGGCTTCGACGACTACTCCACCGCCAAGGTGCGCATGGAGGTCGTCGCGGGAGAGCCCGTCGCCACCGTGCACACCGCGATGGCGGAGGTCGGCCAGGGCGGTGTCACCGTCCACGCGCAGATCGCCCGCACCGAGCTGGGCGTCACCCAGGTCACCATCAGCCCGGCCGACACCCGCGTCGGCTCCGCCGGCTCCACGTCCGCCTCCCGGCAGACGTACGTCACCGGCGGCGCGGTGAAGAACTCCTGCGAGCTGGTCCGCGAGAAGGTCCTGGAGATCGGCCGCCGGAAGTTCGGTACGTACCACCCGGCGTGGGCCACCGCCGAGCTGCTGCTCGAGGGCGGCAAGGTCGTCACCGACGGCGGCGAGATCCTGGCCGACCTGGTGGACGTGCTGGAGGGCGAGGCCGTCGAGATCGAGGCCGAGTGGCGCCACCGCCCGACGGAGGCGTTCGACCTCCGTACGGGACAGGGCAACGGCCACGTCCAGTACTCGTTCGCCGCGCACCGCGCGGTCGTCGAGGTGGACACCGAGCTGGGTCTCGTGAAGGTCATCGAGCTTGCCTGCGCCCAGGACGTCGGCAAGGCCCTCAACCCGCTGTCCGTCATCGGCCAGATCCAGGGTGGCACCACCCAGGGCCTGGGCGTGGCGGTCATGGAGGAGATCATCGTCGACCCGAAGACCGCGAAGGTCAGGAACCCGTCCTTCACGGACTACCTGATCCCCACCATCCTCGACACGCCGGCCATCCCGGTCGACGTGCTCGAACTCGCCGACGACCACGCGCCCTACGGGCTGCGCGGCGTCGGCGAGGCCCCGACCCTGTCGTCCACCCCGGCCGTCCTCGCGGCGATCCGGAACGCGACGGGTCTGGAGCTCGACAGGACGCCGGTGCGCCCCGAGCACCTCACCGGCACCTGACCCTTCCCCCCACTTCTCCGAGCGGTGTGCGCCATGCCTCCAAAGGAATCTCACGGTTCCCCGCCTGCCCGCACCGCCCGGAGAGAGCACCACCCGGCAGTACCCAGTACCACCGGGCACAACCCAGCAACACCAGCACCAGCACCACTCAGCGCAAGTCTCGGGCCGTCCCCCGGGTCGTGCAGCCAAGCAGCATCCCAAATCCCGCCGTCACCACATCCCCCGGCGGGTGTCCCTGTGAACCTTGGGAAGTAGGCACCATGACCCAGCAGTCCACTGAGCCGAGGACCACGGCGGAGTACGCCGGCGCGGGTACGCGCCAGCCCGCCGGCCGGTCCTGGCTCGACCGGTATTTCCACATAACCAAGAGAGGCTCGACCGTCGGGCGGGAGGTGCGGGGCGGCATCACCACCTTCATGGCGATGGCGTACATCATCCTGCTCAACCCGGTGATCCTGTCGGTGCCCGACGCGGCCGGGAACAGGCTCGACGGTGATCAGCTGACCACCGCGACGGCGTTCGCCGCCGCCGCGACCACCATCGTGATGGGCCTCATCGGTAATGTGCCGCTCGCCCTGGCCGCGGGACTGAGCGTCTCCGCCGTCATGGCATTCCAGGTCGCGCCCGAGATGACCTGGGAAAACGCGATGGGCATGTGCGTCATCTACGGCGCCGTGATCGTCCTGCTCGTCGTCACCGGTCTCCGTGAACTGATCATGAACGCGATCCCGCTGGCGCTGAAGCACGCCATCACCATGGGGATCGGCCTGTTCGTCTGTCTCATCGGTCTGGTCCAGGCCGGATTCGTGACCTCCATGCCGGGCGAGGGCGGCATCGCCGGCGCCAAGCCCATCCAGCTCGGCACCAGCGACATGCTGACCGGCTGGCCGGTGCTCTGCTTCGCCGTCACCGTGCTCCTGATCTTCCTGCTCCAGGTCCGCAAGGTCCCTGGCGCGATCCTGATCGGCATCGTGGGCGGCACGGCCTTCGCCGCGCTCGTCCACCAGTTCGCCGGCCTCGACAAGGCGGCCTGGGGCGGCCTGAACGCGCCCGAGATCACCGGCTCCATCGTCTCCAGCCCGGACTTCGGACTCTTCGGCGCCGTCTCCTTCGACGGGATCGGCAGCGTCGGCGGCATCACCGTCGGAGTCATCGTCTTCACCCTGGTGCTGGCCGGCTTCTTCGACGCCATGGGCACCATCATCGGCATCGGACAGCAGGCGAACCTGGCCGACGACAAGGGCAAGATGCCCGGCCTCAATCGCGCCCTCGCCATCGACGGCGCGGGCGGTGTGATGGGCGGTGTGGCCGGCGCCTCCGGCCAGACCGTGTTCGTCGAGTCGACCGCCGGCGTCGGCGACGGCGCGCGTACCGGTCTCGCCTCGGTCGTCACCGGCCTCGCGTTCACGCTGTGCCTGTTCTTCACCCCGCTCGCCCAGGTCATCCCGACCCAGGTCGCGGCCGCCGCGCTCGTCGTCATCGGTTCGATGATGATGACCAACGCCAAGCACATCGACTGGAACGACTCGGCGACCGCCGTCCCGGTGTTCCTGACCACGGTGCTGATGCCGTTCACGTACTCCATCACCGCCGGCATCGCGGCCGGAGTCATCTCCCACGTGCTGATCAAGGCAGGCCAGGGCAAGGTGCGCGAGGTCGGCTGGCTGATGTGGGTCCTGTCCGTCGTCTTCCTCGCGTACTTCGCGCTGCACCCGATCGAGGGCTGGCTCGGAGTCAAGTAGCCCGCCACCGCACGACACCCGAAGGAGACCGACATGCTGGACATCGCCGAAGAGCTGAACCGGTGGGTCGAGCAGGGCCGCAGCTTCGCCGTCGCCACCGTCGTGGCCGTCGGCGGCAGCGCTCCGCGGCAGCCGGGCGCCGCCCTCGCCGTCGACAGCGACGGCACGGCGATCGGCTCGGTCTCCGGAGGGTGCGTGGAGGGCGCCGTCTACGAGCTGTGCCGGCAGGCACTCGAGGACCGCGCCAGTGCCCTGGAGAGCTTCGGCTACAGCGACGAGGACGCCTTCGCCGTGGGTCTGACCTGCGGCGGCGTCATCGACATCCTCGTCACCCCCGTGCACGCCGACGCCCCCGCCAGGGAGGTGTTCGCCGCCGCGCTGGCCACCGCGGCCCGTGGGGAGGCGGCGGCGGTCGCGCGGATCACCGACGGGCCCGCCGACCTCGCGGGCCGCGCCCTGCTGGTACGGCCGGGCGGCACGTACGAGGGCACCCTCGGCGGCCATCCGGAACTGGACCGAACGGCGGCCTCCGAGGCCGCGGCCATGCTCGACGCCGGACGCACCGGGACCGTCGTCATCGGCGAGGACGGCTCCCGCTGCGGCCGGCCGCTGACACTGCTCGTCGAGTCGAGCGTTCCCGCACCGCGCATGATCGTCTTCGGTGCGATCGACTTCGCCGCCGCGCTGGTACGTGTCGGCAAGTTCCTCGGCTACCACGTCACCGTCTGCGACGCGCGGCCCGTCTTCGCGACCGCGAGCCGCTTCCCGGACGCGGACGAGATCGTCGTCGAATGGCCGCACCGCTATCTGGAGTCGACCGGGGTCGACGGCCGTACGGTGCTCTGCGTACTGACCCACGACGCCAAGTTCGACGTGCCGCTGCTGGAACTGGCGCTGAAGCTGCCTGTCGCCTACGTGGGCGCGATGGGCTCCCGCCGCACCCACGAGGACCGCAACAGACGGCTGCGCGAGGTCGGCGTCACCGAACTCGAACTGGCCCGGCTGCGCTCGCCGATCGGTCTGGACCTCGGCGCCCGTACGCCGGAGGAGACGGCCCTGGCCATCGGCGCGGAGATCGTCGCCAACCGCCGCGGCGGCAGCGGAGTCTCCCTGACCGGCGCGCACACCCCGATCCACCACGACGGGCGGGACACCCCGGGGGGCCGCATCGGCTCGGTGGCCTAAGACCTCTGTGGCATCGTCCGGCCGTGCCGCATCTGCCATGGAGGAACGGCTGAGCATGCTGTACCTGCGAACCGAAGCGTTCTAGAGTGGCGCATATGCAGTCCTACACCATCGGTCAGGCGGCGCGTCTGCTCGGCGTCAGCGCCGACACCGCGCGGCGCTGGGCCGACGCCGGCCGGATCGCGACCCATCGCGACGACAGCGGCCGGCGTCTCGTCGACGGCCGGGATCTGGCCGCGTTCTCCGTCGAGGTCGCCCAGGGCCAGGGCGGCGCCGGCGAGGAGGACGTCTCGTACACCTCGGCGCGCAACGCGTTCCCGGGCATCGTCACCGCCGTCAAGCTCGGCGACGTCGCGGCGCAGGTGGAGCTCCAGGCCGGACCGCACCGGCTCGTCTCGCTGCTGACCCGCGAGGCCGTCGAGGAACTGGGCCTGGAGGTCGGGATGCAGGCCACCGCCCGGGTGAAGTCGACCAATGTGCACATCGACCGCGTCTGAGAGGTGACGGCCCGTGTTCCCCACCCGTACCGGGCACCGCCGCGCCGCAGCCGCGATCCTGGCCGCCGCGCTGCTCGCACCGCTCGCCGCCTGCGGCGGCAGCGACGACACGGACGCCACCGACGGCGCGGACGCCACCCGGCTGACCGTGCTCGCGGCGTCCTCGCTCACCGACGTCTTCAGGACCGCCGGGGCCGCCTACGAGAAGTCGCACCCCGGCACAGAGGTCACGTTCTCCTTCGCGGGCTCCCAGGAGCTCGCCGCCCAGGTCCGGCAGGGTGCCCCCGCCGACGCGCTCGTCACCGCCGACACCCGGACCATGGAGAGCCTCGCCGGGGACACCGGCGAGGCGGTCGTCATCGCCAGGAACCGGCTGGTGATCGCCACCGAGAAGGGCAACCCGCACCGGATCCGTTCGCTCACGGACCTCGCCGACGGCAAGCTCAAGGTGGTCCTCGCCGCACCCCAGGTGCCCGTCGGCCGCTACAGCAGGCAGATCCTCGACGCCCGGCACGTCCAGGTGCGGCCGGTCTCCGAGGAACCGAACGTGCGGGCCGTGCTCAGCAAGGTGGAACTGGGCGAGGCGGACGCCGGACTCGTCTACCGCACCGACGCCGCCACCGCAGCCGGCCGGACCGACGCCGTCGACATCCCCGACGAGCAGAACGCGGTCGCCTCGTACCCGGCCGCACCCCTGAACGCCTCACACCACACCGACGCCGCCGAGGCATTCGTCACGTGGCTCAGCGGCCCCGAGGCGCAGAAGATCCTGCGGGACGCCGGCTTCCAGCAGCCGTAGCTCCCGCGACCGAGCAGTCGGAGCCCCGCGGCCCAGCATCCAAGCCCCGACGGCACAGCAGCCGAACGTCCTCGGGCCCGGCAGCCGCAGCCCCGGCCCAGCAGCACAGGAACGCACCATGAAGCGTCTGCGCGCCAGCACCCGACCCGCCCGGACCCCCCGGTCCCCACGGACCGCGGCCGTCTCCGGCCCCCGTACGCCCGCCGTGCTCGCGGTGCCCGCGCTGCTCGCCGTCGCCTTCCTGCTGCTGCCCCTGGCCGGCATCCTCGGCCGTACCGCGTGGACGGACATCGGCACCCATCTGACCAGCCCCGGCGTCACCGAGGCGCTGCAGCTGTCGCTGGTGGTCTCCTTCTGGGCGCTCGGGCTCTCCCTGCTGCTCGGCGTGCCCCTCGCCTGGGTGCTGGCCCGCGCCGACTTCCCCGGCAAGACCCTCGTGCGCTCGCTCGTCCTGCTGCCGATGGTGCTGCCGCCGACCGTCGGAGGCGTGGCGCTCCTGCTCGGCTTCGGCCGGCGGGGGCTGCTCGGGCCCTGGCTGGAGGACACCTTCGGCATCACGCTGCCGTTCCAAACTTCCGGCGCCGTCGTCGCCGCGACATTCGTCGCCATGCCGTTCCTGGTCATCAGCCTGGAGGGCGCCCTCGCCGGTCTGCGCCCCGGGTACGAGGAGACGGCGGCCTCGCTCGGGGCCTCGCCGGTACGGGTCTTCCTGACCGTCACCCTGCCGATGGTCGCGCCCGGGCTGGTGGCCGGAGCGGCACTCACCTGGGCCCGCGCGCTCGGCGAGTTCGGCGCGACCATCACCTTCGCCGGCAATCTGCCGGGCACGACACAGACGCTGCCTCTGCAGGTGTATCTGCTGCTCCAGGAGGAGCCGGAGGCGGCGACGTCCCTGTCGCTCCTGCTGCTCGCCGTCGCCATGGCGGTGCTGGTCGCCCTGCGCGGCCGCTGGACGGGCGGCGCGCCGGTGCCGCGCCGGGCGGCTCCCGTGGCCGAGGAACCGGTCCCGCCCGCCCCGACCCGTACAGTCCCCGGGGCCGGAGCGCCGGCCACGGGCGGACGCTGGGCGCTGCACGCCGAGGTCACCGGCTTCGACGAGCTCACCCTCGACGCCGCACCGGGGACCACCATCGCGGTCGTCGGCCCCAACGGCGCCGGAAAGACGACCCTGCTGCGCGCGCTTCTCGGACTCACCCCGCGCGCCGGCGCAGCCCTGACACTCGGCGGCACCGACGTGTCCGCCCTGCCGCCGCACCGCCGCGGCATCGCCTGGGTCCCCCAGGACGGCGCGCTCTTCCCGCACCTGAGCGCGCTCGGCAACACCGCGTACGGGCCGCGCGCCCATGGCGTCGGCCGTGCCGAGGCCCGGCGCGGCGCCCAGCAGTGGCTCGACCGGCTGGGAGTCGGCCACCTCGCCGCCCGCAGGCCCGCCCAGCTCTCCGGCGGCCAGGCCCAGCGCGTCGCACTCGCCCGCGCCCTGGCCGCCGGGCCACGGCTGCTGCTCCTCGACGAACCGCTCGCCGCCCTCGACCAGACCACCCGGGCGCAGGTGCGCCACACCCTGCGCGGCCATCTCGACGGGTTCGGCGGCGTGTGCCTGATCGTCACCCACGACCCGGTCGAGGCCGTGTCGCTGGCCGACCGGGTACTCGTCCTCGACGACGGCCGCGCCGTCCAGGACGCTCCGCCCGCGGAGGTCACCCGCCATCCGCGTTCGCCGTGGGTCGCGCGGATGCTCGGCCGCAACGCCTGGCCGGGCACGGCGGCGGCCGGCGGCGTCGAACTGGCCGGGGGCGGACGGCTGGTCGTCGCCGACCCGCTGACACCGGGCGCGGAGGTCCTCGCGATCATCGCCCCGGAGGCCGTCGCCGTACACCGGGAACGCCCCGGCGGCAGCCCCCGCAACGTCTGGCCGGGCACCGTAAGCGAGATCACGGTCGTCGGCAGCCGGCTGCGAGTCCTGGTGACCTCCACCGACGCGCCGGACCTGGTCGCGGAGATCACCCCGCAGGCCGCCGCGGAACTTGGCCTCGCCGAAGGCGTCGACGTCTGGACCGGGGTCAAGGCCACCGAGGTCACCGTCGTCGGTCTGTAGCACCACGGGACGACAGTCACACCGTGTGCCTGCTGTGACGTTTCCATGAGCGATGACGCAGATTGTAGGGAGGCATGAGCATGGCACGGATCCCGTGCCGGCGGCGTGAAGAGGACCGGGTGGGCAAGGAGCGGGGCAGCCGGCGTACGGAGACGTACGACAAGGAGCTCGGCGATGCGGTGACGAGCGCGCAACAGGGCGACGAGGCCGCCTTCTCCGCGGCCTACCGACTCGTCCACCCTCCGCTCCTCGGCTATCTGCGTGGACTCGTGGGCGACGACGCGGAGGACGTAGCCTCCGACGCCTGGCTGGAAATAGCCCGTGACCTCGGCCGCTTCCGGGGTGACGGCGCCGGCTTCAGGGCCTGGACCGCGAGCATCGCGCGCAACCGGGCCATCGATCATCTGCGCCGGATCAGGAGCCGTCCGCGCGGCACGCTCCTCGAGAGCGAGCTCGCCGCACTGCCCTCCCGTCAGGACACCGCCGCCGAGGCCTTCGAGACCGTCTCCACCCGGCAGGCGCTGGACCTGATCGCGCGACTGCCCCGCCGGCAGGCCGAGGCGGTGCTCCTGCAAACCGTCATCGGCCTCGACGGGCCGGCCGCCGCCCGGGTGCTGGGCACTCGGCCGGGAGCGGTGCGCTCCGCCACCCACCGCGGACTCAAGCGGCTGGAGAGGTACCTGTCGTCGCTTACGTCCGGCGGTGTGACAGATTCAAACTCCCCTTCGCTGGGAGATTCGAGATGACCGAAAACCGATCGGGAGGTGCCGTGGGACCCGGTACCGACCCGCAGCAGCAGCCGCAGCCACCCACGCTGGACGAGGTGCTCGCCGCCGCCGCGCGTCCCGAGCCCGTTGCTGCCCAGGCCGCCGAGAACGCCCTGGCCGCCTTCCGCGAGGCCCGGGACGAGGGGGCCCTGGGCCTGCCCACCCGGCCGGACGACGACTGGCGTCCCGCCGAGCCCGGGACGCGAATCCCGTGGATCAAGGCCGGGCTCGGCACCTTCGTCGCGGGCATCATGCTCGGCGGCGTGGCCGTGGCGACGGGCACGCTGCCCGCCCCGTTCGGGGATCCGTCCGACGGGCGGCCGAGTCCGGCCTCCAGTGCCTCCACCTCCCCGTCGGGCATTCCGGCGGCGACGGCGAGCGCGGTCGCCCCGCGGGTCACCAGGTCCGCCGGCCGGCCTGCCGCGACGCCCGGCGCCGTGCGCCACCCGTCCACCGCCGAGGACCGGGCGGCCCATTGCCGCGCGTACGAGGCGGCCGAGGCGAACGGGCGGGCCGGGAACGGCAAGGCGCTGGACAGCGCCGTGCGCGAGCGTCTCGAAGCGGCGGCGGGAGGTCCGGACGGCGTCGAGGCGTACTGCGCGGGGCTGTCGCAGGACGGACGGTCCGACGCCTCGGAACACCGGGCCACGTCCGACCCGGGCAGGAACACGGCGGCCGCCGTGGCGCCGACCACAGGTGTCGCCAGGGGCGGCCAGGACAAGGGACGCGTCCCGAAGCAGAAACCGGCGCGGCAGTGAACGGCGGCCGACGGCGCCGGCGGTAGCGGCGGCACCAGCGGCAGTCAGTGCCGACAGGCGCGACAGACGCTTCACCGCACCCGAAGGTTGTACGGCATTCGAAAATTTTTCTGTGACAACAGCCACCTGCGCCATCCGTGATGCCGTGGCCTCCGCTTCCGCTGGGAAGGGCGAGTCCATCGTTGTGGAGAGGCGGGCGCCGTGGAAGAGCGCGCAGCAGAACTGCCGGACGCCAAGGGTATGCAGAGCTACGCCGCCGGGTTCGTCACCGAGATGAGCGAGCGCAGCAGACTGCCGCTCGACTACACCGTGGCAAGCCTGAGGCTGGTCGATCTCGTCGTCGACGGACTCAGACGCAACAGACCGGTCCGCGCGGGCGTCGACCGGGTCCTCCGCGGCCTCGGCGCCTACACCGGCGAGGTGATGGTCAGACGCGCCGGGGCGAGGTGGGTGGACCTCGACGACGGGCAGCGCGAGATGTTCGGGCAGACCGTCGGGGTCCGGATGCCCGACGGGCGGGTGTGGAATCCGCTCGGCAAGGTCGTCAAGCGGTTCGAGGACGGTCCCGGAGAGTCGGTCGAGCGCTTCTACCTGCTGCTGCACGGCCGGCAGCCGCCGAGGGCGCGCGGCGGGGCGATACAGCGCGCGGCCTGCTGACCGGCCGCCGGCCCCCGGACGACCGCTTGAACAACGGGCGGACGGCGTCCGTACCTGTGGGCGGCCCGTGTGGATCCGCACGGGCCGCCAGCACGCAGGGGAGGCACGTCTTGGCCGGCAGCGGTGTCAGCAACGGCAGCAACGGGGGCAGCGGGAGCAACGTCACCGCTCTGTTTCGCGCGTCCACCGCGCACAGCCCCTCGTACTTCACGCTGGACCGGGCGGGCGGCGGAGCGGCCGGTGAGATCGTGGACTTCTGCATCCCGTGCAATCCGTACTTCCCCACCCCCACCATGTTCGACCGCCTCGCCGGCAGCCTCAGGGAGATCCTGACCTACTACCCGAGCGGCGCGGACACGATCACCGCCGAACTGTGCCGGCTGCTCGGCCTCAATCCGCAGACCGTGGCGATGGGCAACGGCTCCACGGAACTGATCACATGGATCGACCATCTGCTCGTACGGGAGTCGCTGGCCGTCCCCGTCCCCACCTTCGGCCGCTGGACCGACCAGCCGACGGAGACCGGGAAACGGGTCGACATGCTGCTGCTGCCCGAAGCGCGCGGCTTCGCCCTCGACCCGGCCTCCTTCGTCCAGTTCGTACGGACGAGAGGCTCGCGCGTCGCGGTCGTCTGCAACCCGAACAACCCCGACGGCGGCCTGCTCCCCAAACAGCAGGTCCTCTCGCTCCTCGATCAGCTCCAGGACCTCGACCTGGTCGTCGTCGACGAGTCCTTCCTCGAGTTCGCCGACGCCGGGCAGGAGACCAGCGTCGCGGCCGAGGCAGTGCTGCGCACCAACGTGATCGTGCTGCGCAGCCTCGGCAAGAACTTCGGTCTCCACGGGGTGCGTTTCGGCTATCTCGTCTCCAACCCGGGCCTGGCCGGCGAGGTACGGGCCGCGCTGCCGAAGTGGAACCTCAACTCCTTCGCGGAGACAGTGGTGTTCATGCTGAAGGAGTACCGCCAGGAGTACGCGGAGAGCCTGTCGCGGGTGTGCGGCGACCGCCAGGCCATGATCTGGCGGCTCTCCCAGCTCCCCGGCCTCACCGTCTACCCGTCACAGGGGAACTTCGTGTACGTGCGCCTCCCGGAAGGGGCCGACGGCGCGGTCCTGCGCGACCGGCTGCTTGCCGAGCACGGCGTCCTGGTGCGCGAGTGCGGCAACAAGATCGGCAGCTCGAGCCGGTTCGTACGGCTCGTGGTCCGCCCGGAACAGGACGTGGAGCGGCTGCTCACGGCGATGGAACAGGTGCTGTACGGCGGCCTGGCCCGGTCCGCGCGGGCCCCCGCACCCGCGCCGGAGCCGCCGCAGCCGATGCTGGCGCAGATACCGGCCCAGCCCCAACAGCCCCGTGCGCAGCCGCTGCCGCAGGCCCAGGCCCGGCAGCCGGCCCCGGCGCCCATGCTTGCGCAGGCCCCGTCGCAGCCACTGCCGCAGCAGAACCCTCCGCTCGCCCTGGCCCACGAGCCCACCGCCCGGCAGCCGCTCGCCGCCCGCGGCCTCGCACCCGCCCAAGCCGCCCGCCCCGGTGCCACGGCCGGGGCACCGGCCGCCGGCTACACCTCGGGCACGGCGGCGGTGGACCGTCTGATCGCGCAGGCGTAGGGCCCGGTCGACCTCCGGCCCGGCCCGGTCGGCCGGGCCCGGACGCGTCCTCAACGCACGGACGGTGACTGCCCGTCGGCCGGCCCACGGCCCATGTCGAAGTGGACCGGTCCGGATGCGGACGGGTCGATGAGAACGGCGCCGTCCGGCATGCTGCCGCCGAACCGGCCGTCGGACACGGGCCTGGTGAGCAACACCACACGGGTGCGCAAGTGCTGCAACAGGCGGTGGTCGAGCCAGGCAGTGTCCGAGGAGTCGGCGAACAGCAGCAGATGGATCCCCAGCCGTCCGCCGGACTGCGCCACCCGTGTCACCGCGGTGCGCAGCTCCGGTGACAACAGCAGGACCCGGTGCGCCTCCTCGACAGCCACGATCAGACGCGACAGGGCGGGCAGATACGGATTTCTACGGCTCGCCGTCTCGAAGGCGCCGATGTCACGCTCCGTCGTGGTCGTCCCGAGCACCCTGCGACGGTTCACGATCTCGGCGTTGAGTTTCTCCGCCAGGGACAGCGGCCGCACCGGATCAGCGGACAGCCCGAGGAAGGCCGTGCCGGCCGATCGCCCGGCGTACCGCCCGAGACGGCTGGCGCCCTTGGAGTCGGCCACGACGAGTTCCACACCGTCCCGGCCTCGAGTCAGTTGCTCCACCACACGGTGCAGCAGGTCTTGGCGTAGGCGGGCCGGACGGCCCTGGCACAGCAGATGCGGACCCTGGCCACCACGTTCCGCGCTCTCCAGATCGAGCCGCACCGGCGTCGCGTCGTCATCGAGCCCGAGGGTTACCGCCAACCGGTGCTTCCCGGGCTCCCGCTCGTGGGCCAGTGCGTTGAACGCACGCAGCAGTTCCTGGGCGGTCGGTCTGCGTTCCGGGTCGTGTGACAGACAGGCGCGCAGACTCTCGGCGATCTCGGCGCCCAGCGGCAACTCGAACGCGTCCGGTGCGCCGGCGACCTCGTCCGTCGCGACGCCGGCCGCCGCTTCGACAAGGATCCGGCCGAGCGCGTAGATGTCCGCCGCCTGTGTCGGCTCGGCGTCGGCGCCCGGCAGCTCCGGGGCACGGTAGCGGGCGTTCTGCCGGTGGCTTGCGCGGTGCCGGGCGACCGTGCCGTTGATCGACGCGGTCATCCAGCCGGCGATCTGCACCTCGCGGCCGGCGATCAGCACACTGTGGGAGGTCAGCGAACCGTGCACCAGCCCCTTGCGGTGCGCCCGGGCCAGGCCGTTCGCGAACTGCCGGGCAACCATCAACAGCCCGGCCTCGTACAGGGGTCCGTGCCGCTCCACGAAGGAACGCAGATCCGGTGCCGGGTCCGTTCTGCCTTCCAGAGCGCACTCCACCGCAAGCCACGGATGCTCGCAGCCGGTGTCCCACGCCAGCAGCCGGGGGGCGTACAAGCCGTCCATCCGCTTCAGTGCGGCGACCTCCGTGGCCACCAGGTCGAGGGCGTGCGGGACCTCCGGCCTGCGGATGACGAGGACGCGGCCCTCCCCGTCGTGGGCAAGGAACAAACCGACCCGCGACCAGCCGGCCGTGTTTTCGGCGAACACTTCGTACGGCAGGGCGCCCGAGCCGTCGAACCGCGGATCGGACACGAAAAGGCGAGACCATCCGGTGCTGTCCTCGTCCAGCTCGAAGCCCGGCGGCAGCTCCCGCAGAGCCGCGGTTTCCTGCTTCGAGGGCGTCGGCTCCGCAGTGTCGGGCAGCGAGAGCCCCAGCCGGCGCATTACGGTCTCGTCCACCCAGCCGAACGGTCGGCGGCTGCCTGCCGGCAGCCGCTCAGAGCCGTGCGGGTGCGGTATCCACGCCGGGAAACCGCCCGCGGTACTGGCCAGTTCGGTGAGCCTTGTCGTCACCGCACGTGAGGTGCGGAGCAGTTCGGACGGTGGAACGACGGACAGCAGGATCCGCCGCGTCTCCTCCGTGAAGTCGAAGGTCCGCTGGTGAGGCAGGTCGCCGGGGCCCTCGACACCGTGCATCAGCCCGCCGAGGAAGACCTCGGCCAGGTGGGAGGTGTCGGCGGCCGGGCTCACGGCCTGCTGCACCAGCCGCATCACCGGCACGGGAAGTGGCGCCACGGCCGCCAGATGCGCCGCGAGACGGTACGCGTCCGGGGAGGCGGCATCGCGGAACCGCAGTACGGCCTCGGCTGTGACGTCGCTGCCGCCCCCGTGGACGGCCGGCTGCCGGCCGTCCACGGCGGGACCCGTGCCCGGCCGCGTGAGCAGAGGGAGCACAGCGGTGCTGCCGGCCGAGCCGACCAGCTGTGCCCAGACGCCCAGCGAGCTCGGGTCGGTAGTGAGGACCGGCACGGGCACGCCGTCGAAGGGAGCCAGCTCCGGCGGCAGTACCGGGTCCTCGACGAGCCAGGACCGGTTGGCCGCGCCCCGGCGGCGGGTCGTGACCTGCCACGGCTCAGCGCCGATGCCGGAGCCTGCCCGCAGCCTCGGCGGCAGGACGTGCACCAGCGCCGTCGGGCCGGTCGCGGCCGCACGGAGCAGGGCGGCGTGCATCCTGCCGTCGCGCCACGCCGGGCCCACACCATCGCTCACGACCAGCAGCAGCGTGCTGCCCGAGGGATCGAGCACCGTCGACATCGGCAGCGTGGCCGCGCGGGCGCAGAACGGACGACGGCTCAGCCGGGGGCCGTCCGGGCTGCGGCTGTCGAGGCCATGGATCCGCACGTGGCGGAAGGCTCCGCAGCGTTCCATCAGCGCCTTGATCTCGCCCGCGAGCCGCTGCCACAGCAGCATCGAGACGCCGTCGTCGACGAGCACGGTCAGGTCGAGCCAACGGGTGCGGGCAGGACGCAGCACCGCCTCCGGCAGGCCCGTCTCGGCCATCGCCGTGACTGTCGCGTCGACGTCGAGTTCCGCCCGCAGCGTGTCGGGACGCCAGTGCCTGAGCGGTCGCAAAGCCCGTCCGAGGCGCAACTCGGCGTCGCCCAGCGCTTTCATCCCCGGGGCGCGGACGGCTGTGGCGGCCCGGTCGGATGGGGCGGGCTGCTGGTCCGCGGCCGCCGGAGCGGCATGCAGACCGCTCCGGGCAGCGGGCCGGTACGGGACCCCGGGTGCTGCCTCCGCGGGCGCCACCTCCTGCTGCGCGCCGCCCGGCAGGTCCTCGGCGTCCGCGGGCGAAGCACCGGCGTCCAGCCGCTCGGACGCGGACACGACGGGCGCGGCGGCGGCAGCGGCCGCGCGCGCCAGCGCGGTGGCCGCTGCCGGAGGCAGGCGGGCCGCCAGCCACAGGGCATCGAGCAGCTCCTCGGCGGCGAGTTCCTCGCCGTCGCCCGACAGGACGTTGCGGACCCGTTCCAGCACGGCCGGCTACACCGTCCTGCCGAGCCGGTGCAGCACCGCGTCGAGCAGACCCTCGGCATCGAGATCCACACCGCCCCGGCGCAGGAAGACGGCGTTGAGCAGTTGGTCGGTGGCGAGCTCACCCCTGGCCCTGCGGGCGAGGAACGCCCGCATCAGCTCGTCCATGCCCTCCATGTCCGTGTCCACGCCGGTCCCGTCGGGGTCCAGATGCGCCGAGATGATGGCGCGCAGCCGGTCCTCGTCCGGTTCCGGCAGGTCCAGCCGTACGCACCGGCGGAGGAAGGCAGGCGGGAAGTCGCGCTCCCCGTTGCTGGTGATCACGACGACGGGGAACTCGGAGCAGCGCACCCGGCCGCGGACGACGTCCGTCCACGCCTCGGGGTCGGCGGTCATCACCCGTACCGTGGCCTGGTCCTCTGGGAGCCGTGCCAGCTCCGGGATCTCGAACTCGCCCTCCTCGAAGACGTTGAGGAGGTCGTTGGGCAGGTCGACGTCGCCCTTGTCCAGCTCGTCCACGAGCAGCACCCGAGGGGTGGCGGACGGCACGAGCGCCGTACCGAGCGGACCGAGGCGTACGTAGGATCCGATCCCCGGCTCCCCGCCCGGCGTGCCGTCACCGTCCTGCGGGTCGCGGCGCATGTTGGTCTCCCGCAGCCGGCCGATGGCGTCGTAGCGGTAGAGCGCTTCCCGGAGCGTGGTACGGCTGTTGACCGGCCAGTGCAGGACGCGGCCCAGGGACAACTCATGGGCGACGGCGTGTGCCAGGGACGACTTGCCTGTCCCGGGGTGCCCGGTCACCAGCAGCGGTCTGCGCAGCAGCAGCGCCGCGTTGACGACGTCGGCCTCGGAGGTGCCGATCAGGTACGGCCGCTCGCGGCCGGTGCCGTTATCGCCTGCGCCGTCGAACCGGCGCCACGGTGGGGCCGACGGAAAGGTGATGCTGCGGGACCGGCCGTCGCCCCTGAACAGCCGCCAGTCGCCGTCCCCCGCGTCGTCACTCGCGCCGTGCTGCCCCTGGGGGCCGTGGGCCGTCATCAGGTCTCCGCTCCTTGTCCGTTCGTGCGTCGTCGCCGGTGGACCGACCAGGTCATGAGGGGTCCGCCAGCTCCAGCGGGCCGGGCAGCGCCAGTTCGCCGTCGTCCCACACCAGCGCCGGCCTGGCGGCGGAGGACTGCTCCGACCCGTAGACGGCGGCCCTGAACTCCTGGAGCCGCTGCGGCAGTTTGTGCAGCGGACCGGTGGGATCGATGTCGTCCATTCGGCCCGCGTCCTCGTGGGACTCGGCCGCCCGGTCCCAGAGCACGACCGGGACACCCATGGCCAGACAGACGGAGAGCAGGGGATCCCGCTGCTTCGGCGGTCCGTGCAGCACGACCCGGGCCGTATTGCGGTCGGTGGTCTTCAGCAGCCCGTACAGCTGCTTGATCGTGACGGAGGGCCGGTCGACGACCAGAGCGCCCGGATCTCCGGCCGCCCAGCGTCTGCGCATCTCGCTCTGCCCGTCGGGCGAACGGCGGACAATCTCGGGACAGCGCAGGGCCACCTGGTACCTGGCGCCCAGCGGCAGGCTGAGCTCCTCGAGGTCGGGGAAGATGTCACCGAACTCGCTGCCCGTGTCCCAACTGTCCACGGGTACCTGGAGACTGTCGCGTCCGACGACCACGTCCACCTGAGCCGGATCGTCGCCCGCGCCGCTCCCGCAGCCGTCCGCCGTCTCACGTATCAGGCGCCCGATACCGTCCGGGGACAGGGGACCGTTCCGCGTGGTCACGGGAGTCTGCGTACCGTCCTTGCGGACCAGCCGGATCTCGCAGTGGTAGTGCCCCGGGGAGTCCGGCCCGGCCTCCGACAGCCGGGTGACGATCCGCGCGACCGGTGACGGGCGGTGCAAGGCCCAGGCCGCCGCGTCGGCACGGCGCTCGGCCAGTGCCGCGTGGGGGATCCCCAGCCGTTCGGCGACCCGGTCGCACCAGTGGCGCAGAGCGGTGCGGCTCTCGTCGCCCGCCGCGGCGGCCACGAACGCCGCAAGTCTCAGCAGAGCCGGGACTGGGGAGCACTCCGTGTTCCCGACGGGGCCGTCGGGGTAGTCCTCCAGGCTCAGCACCACACCGTCCAGCTCCGCCGCCGTCAGCCGGGGGGCACCGGCCAGCGGACCGGGAAGGGCCATGAACCGCAGCGCCTCGCGGGCGGCGCGGGGAAGCAGGGCCGGATCGGCCTCGGTGACCGTACGGAGCCCCGTGAGCAGCTGCCGGTGCTCGTTGACCGACAGCAGCCGGACGTTCTCCTCCATGCGGCCGAGTGCCAGCAGGTGGTCCAGCGCCCGCCGGCCGGCGCGGTGGTCGCGAACCGTGGGGGCGAGCGACTCGGACAGCGTGGCCAGTGCCCGGTCCTCCGTCAGCAGCAGCCTCGCCAGCTCGTCGAGCGTGGGAGCGGAGGATCCGTCGTCGGCCGGGTGCTCGCAGCCGATACCGGACGCGAGCACCCGGCAGTGGTCCGCGCGCCTGACCGGGTCGTCCAGCAGTGCGCGCAGCGCGGGCACCAGCAACTGCACTGCTCCGAACGACTCCGGGGGCACGCACCGGTCCATGTCGTCCGGTGCGGCGACCGCGCACTCGCTGAGGACATCGGCGGCGTCCGCCCGCGCCAGTTCCTTCCGCACGGTCTGCCACGGCACCGCCCAGCCGCGGCGGACCGTGTCCTGGGACCCCAACGCGCCCTTGGCAGGCAGCACCTGGGCGACGACGAGCCCGGTGACCGTGGAGTCGGACGGCACCCACAGCGGGCCTCCGCTGTATCCCGGCCCGATGGCGGCCCCGGACAGCTTGCCGTCCAGATAGCAGCAGCCGTCGTCCTCGGGGCCGACCACGATGTCCGCGTAGGTGATGGATTCGCCGCCGCCGTGCCAGGCCCGCAGTCCCTGCCCCTCCGTCATGTCCCGCCACACCACTGGCCTGGTCCAGTCGGGAGCGGGCTCGTCCAGTTCCAGCACGGCCAGGTCGCCGTCCCACACGACCCCGGAGGCCCGCCGCTGCGGAGGCAGCCAGACCGACAGCCGGGCGGTACCGCGACCTGTCGTCCCGGAGCCGTGGAACGCGATGTCCAGCGCACGCTCCGCCTCCGGCTGCTCGGTGCTCAACAGGTCCCGCCCGAGTGCGTCGTTGACGACATGGGCGCAGGTCAGCACGCGGGTAGGGGAGAGGAGGGCGGCGGCACCGGAGGCCTTGGCGCCGTCCTCGCGCAGCAGCGCGGTACGCGAGCCGGGCGATGCACGGCGACGGAACCAGCCCATTCTCACCCCTGGCCAGAGTCGGCGGTGCCGTGCTGCCAGGTCGCGCTCACCGTCATGGTCGCCTTGCCGTTCGCGCCGACGATGCCCAGCTTGAGGTCCTGGCCGATCTGGAGGCCGAATTCGACCTTGAGTTCCTGCGGCGGGTTGTCGGTACCGGCGACGGCGCCGTGCACCTCCTCCAGGAGCGGTCCGAGCGGGCGCAGCGTGCTTCGCAGGGCATCCGTCGCGAGCTCGGCGGCCCGCCGGCCGCGTCCCACCGGAGTGGCGGTGCCGAATCCGTCGGGAAGGTCCGGTGCCTCCGGCGCTCCGTCGGGGACGGGGGCCGCTGCCGGTTCCCCGGCGTCGGCCAGCTCCACGCGTAACGCGGCGCCGGCCAGGTCGAGTTCAAGATATTCGGGCATGACGGCATTCTGCCTGACCGGGCGCCTTCGCCGGGCCGGATGCCGGCAGTCGCGCTACGGGCTGGAACGTTCAGTCACCGTGCCAGGCTCACCGGTCCGGATGCTCGCCCGGGCCCTCCGCGTGGCCGGCGAGGGGGGTCGGCGACAGGGAGGCGTTCTCCTCGCCCGGCTCCAGCAGCGTGTCCGCCGCGCCGACGATCAGCGGGTCCGGCCGTCCGACGGCTCCGGTGTCCTTGCTGGTGTAGTCCACGTGCCACAGCAGACTGCGCATCGCCTCGAGGCGGCCACGGCGCTTGTCGTTGCTCTTGACCACCGTCCACGGGGCGTGCTCGGTGTCGGTGGCGCGGAACATGTCCACCTTGGCGGCGGTGTACTCGTCCCACAGGTCCAGCGACGCCACGTCCGTGGGGGACAGTTTCCACTGGCGCACCGGGTCGACCTGGCGGATCGCGAAACGGGTGCGCTGCTCGGCGCGGGAGACCGAGAACCAGAACTTGACCAGGATGATCCCGTCCTCGACCAGCATCCGCTCGAACTGCGGGCACTGGTGCAGGAACAGGTCGTACTGCGCCTTGCTGCAGAACCCCATGACCCGCTCCACACCGGCCCGGTTGTACCAGGAGCGGTCGAAGAACACGATCTCGCCCGCGGACGGCAGATGGGCCACATAGCGCTGGAAGTACCACTGCGTCGCCTCGCGTTCCGTCGGTTTCTCCAGGGCCACCACGCGCGCGCCGCGAGGATTCAGCCGCTCCGTGAACCGCTGGATCGTGCCGCCCTTGCCCGCGGCGTCGCGTCCCTCACAGATCACGATGAGCCGCCCGCCGGAGTCCTTGACCCAGCGCTGCAGCTTCAGCATCTCGATCTGCAGCACACGCTTCTGCCGCTCGTACTCGGACCTCGGAATCTTCCGGTCGTACGGGTAGTTCTGCCGCCAGGTCTTGATCGGGCGGCCGTCCTCGTCGAGGAGCACCGGGCGCTCCGGCTGGCTCGCGTCCACGGTCATGCCGTCGAGCAGCTCCTGCCCGTTCCCGTCGCGCTCCGTCGCATCGCCCATCGCTGACACCTGCCCGGTACGGCTGCCGATCACGTATCCCTCATGATCCCACCAGGCGTCGCCCGACGTCGCGGACAGTACCTGTCCGCAAGGGTGGGTAGCGTTCCGGGCATGGCCTCGAAGACCGCGACGTACCCCGTTCTCGACAACCGCGCACTGAACCGTGCGACTCTCGCGCGCCAGCTCCTGCTGCGGCGCGTGCCGCGCACGGAGCTGACCGTCGCGGCCGCGGTCGCGCACCTGGTCGGGCTGCAGGCACAGAACGTGAAGCCGCCCTACTACGCGCTCGCCGCGCGCCTGGCGGACTTCGGCCCCGAGGAACTCTCCGCGCTGATGGAGTCCCGGGCGGTCGGGCGCCTCGTGACGATGCGGTCCACGATCCACACCCACACCGCCGACGACTGCATGCGCCTGCGGCCGCTCGTGCAGGCCGCGCGGGACCGTGAGCTGGACCGGTTCCGGAGCGGGCTGGCCGGCGTGGACCTCCGGCGGCTGGCCGCCGTCGCACGGGAGCTCGTCGAGGACGAGCCGCGGACCATGAAGGAACTGCGCGAGGCACTCGTCGTCCACTGGCCGGACGCCGGCCCGTTCGCCCTGTCCGTGGCCGCCCGGTGCTCGCTGCCGCTGGTGCAGGTCACGCCGCGGGGCGTGTGGGGGAGGAGCGGCCAGGTCCGGCTGACCACCGCGCAGCGATGGTTCGGCCGCCCGTCCGAGCCCGCCCACGAGGCCGGTGACACCGTGCTGCGCTACCTCGCCGCCTTCGGCCCCGCCTCGGTCAAGGACTTCCAGACCTGGTCCGGGCTGACGCGGACGCGCGACGTCTTCGAACGGCTGCGGCCGCGACTGGCCGTGTTCCAGGACGAGCGAGGCGCCGAGCTCTTCGACCTCCCGGACGCACCCCGGCCCGGCGCGGATGTCCCGGTGCCGGCGCGTCTGCTGCCCGAGTACGACAACCTGCTGCTGTCCCACGCGGACCGGAGCCGGGTGGTGTCCGCCGAGCACAAGGCGCTCCTCTGGAAGGGCAATCAGGCGTACTGCACTTTCCTCCTGGATGGTTTCCTCGCCGGGATCTGGCGCCTTGAGGAGACCGGGACGACGGCGACGCTGACGCTGCAGCCCTTCGGCTCGCCGACGCGGGCGCAGCGGGAGGAACTGGCGGAGGAGGCGGGGCGGACGCTCGCCCGGATGCGGCCGGAGCTCGCGCCCGCGGTCCGCTTCGGGGCGGTGCGGGACGGGGGTTAGGCCGCGGGTGGGCCGCTGCGCGGGACCGTCACGGCAGCAGGCCCGCGCGTCGCACCGCGACCACCGCCTCCAGCCGCGTCCGTGCCCCCAGCTTCCGCATCGCCGACCGCAGATACGCCTTCACCGTCTCCGGCCGCAACCCCAACCGCCCCGCAGCCGCCGCGTTCGTCGCGCCCGAGGCGACGCACCCCAGGACGTCCAGCTCCCGCGGCGTCAGGGACACCTCCGCCTCCGGCCCGTCGGCGCGTGCGGTCGCCAGCCGCCCGCACACCGTCAGCAGTTCCTCGCGCAGCGCCCGGTCGGCGATCCGGGGCGCCAGGGCGCGGAGTTCGCCGTGGACCTCCCGTACGGTCTCCCACGCCCCCGGGGCCGGGGCCGCGGCGGTCGGCCTGGCGCAGGCCAGCAGTCGCTCCGCCTCGTCCCGTACGGCCAGCGCCTGTTCCACGTCCCGGGCCGCCGACACCGCCGCGTCCAGGACCCGGTCGCCCAGCACGAGAGGCCGGCGCAGCGCGCCGTACAGCAGGCCGCGCACCTTGCGCCGTACGACGACGGGCACCGCGACCACGGACCGGAGCCCCGCCGCCGCCACCGCCGCGTCGTACTCGTGGCTGATGTGGCGGGCCGACGGGTAGTCCGTCACCGAGCAGGGCCGTGACAGCGCCATCGTCTTTCCGCCGAGGCCGTTGCCCGACCGGATGGCGAGGCCGCGCAGCGACCCGGTCGCCGCTCCCGTCAGCTCCGCGATGCGCAGCTGTGCCCCGTCGCGCAGCAGCCCGCCGAACGCGACGGGCAGCCCGGTCGTCCGCCGCAGCCGCAGCAGCGCCGCCCGCATCTCGGCCGCTTCGTCGGGTCCGTTCACGCGTCGTTCCTCCTGTCGGCACCGGTGTGCGACCGATTACACGACGGCGGCGCCGCCCCGGGCAACAGTCCGGCGCCATGCACGTCGGGCGGTACGTCCCGGTCGGCGCGCGGTCAGGCCTGGCTCTCCATGACGAGCCGAGTGGACCTCGAGAGCGCGGCCCTCACGGCGCCGCCCCGGGTCAGCGGGGCACGGTCCACGCCGGCGAAGAGCACGGCGAGCGCGATGTCGGCGGCGACGGCCCGGCCGGCGACGTGGACCTGCACCTTCTTGCCGCTGCCGATGCCGGAGAGCTTGACGGTGACGGTGACGCCCGGGTCCTCGCTGTCGGCCTGCCTGCTGAGGACGAACTGCTTCCGGTTGCGTGCCCGCAGCCGGTAGGGGTCGCCGCCGTAGGTCAGTCGCAGGGCGCGGCCCCGCAGCGTCAGGCCGAAGCGGTTGCGCCGCATGTGCACCGTCGCGTCCCCCAGCCGGAGCGTGGAGCGGTTCAGCGTGGGCAGGTCGGCCGCTTCGGTGTGGATGCCGCGCGTCTCGTACGTCGCCGTGGGGATCAGGGTGCCCCGGACCTCGGAGACGAGGCTTTCCGGCTGCCTTCGCGGCAACGGGCAGGTGAGCGTGATCTCGCCGAACGCGTCGGACGTCCCCCGGTAGCCGGACCGCCTGTCGTGGCCCTCGCCCTCCCTCCGGAAGCGCAGGATGATCGGCCCAGTGGCGGCGTGCATGCGTTCCCTTCGGTCGAACAGGAGCTCGGGGTGGCGTACGGGGCAGGTCGCGGAGCCCCGGCAGGGCCCGTCCGCAACTCCTCGTCGTGCGCCGTCACCTTAAGGCCGGGCCGCTGAGGGCACCCCGAACGGGGGTAGTGAGAACGAGGCACCGACTGCACGATGTGGACCACCGGTCCCGCAACGAGGAGGACACATGACGTCTGGCAGCGCCACGGAGAGGTTCCGGGCGGCCCGGGACTTCCTGCTGCAGCACCGGGAGGACTACTCACGCGCGTACGAGGGCTTCGAGTGGCCCCGGTTCGAGCACTTCAACTGGGCGCTCGACTGGTTCGATGTCATCGCGGACGGCAACGACCGGCCCGCGCTGCAGATCGTCGAGGAGGACGGGACCGGCACCCGGGTCTCGTTCGCCGAGATGTCCGCGCGGTCGAACCGGGCGGCGAACTGGCTGCGCGGGCAGGGCGTGCGCGCCGGGGACCGGATCCTCGTCATGCTCGGCAACCAGGTCGAGCTGTGGGAGACCGCGCTCGCCGCGATGAAGCTGCGCGCCGTGATGATCCCGGCGACCCCGCTGCTGGGGCCGGCCGATCTGCGCGACAGGATCGAGCGCGGCCGGGTACGGCACGTCGTGGTGCGCCCCGAGGACACCGGGAAGTTCGACGAGGTCCCCGGCGACTACACGCGCGTCGTGGTCGGCGGCGCGAGCGCCGGCTGGCTGTCGTACGGCGAGGCGGACGCGAGCCCGGCCGGCTTCGAGCCCGACGGCCCGACCCGCGCCGACGAGACGCTGATGCTGTACTTCACCTCCGGCACGACCGCGCGGCCCAAGCTCGTCGAGCACACGCATGTGTCGTACCCGGTCGGCCATCTCGCGACCATGTACTGGATCGGGCTCCGGCCCGGCGACGTGCATCTGAACATCTCGTCGCCCGGCTGGGCCAAGCACGCCTGGTCGAACCTCTTCGCACCGTGGAACGCGGAGGGGACGGTCTTCATCCACAACTACACCCGCTTCGACGCGAGCCGGCTGATGGCCGAGATGGACCGTGAGGGGATCACCAGCTTCTGTGCCCCGCCGACGGTCTGGCGGATGCTGATCCAGGCCGACCTGAGCCGGCTCCAGCGGCCCCCGCGGGAGGTCGTCGCCGCCGGTGAGCCGCTCAACCCCGAGGTCATCGAGACCGTGCGCCGCGAGTGGGGCGTGACCATCAGGGACGGCTTCGGCCAGACGGAGACGGCGGTACAGGTCTCCAACAGCCCCGGCCAGCTGCTCAAGGCCGGCTCCATGGGCCGCCCCAGCCCCGGCTACCGCGTCGAGCTGCTCGACCCGGTCACCGGCGAACCGGGAGCGGCCGAGGGGGAGATCGCGCTGGACCTGTCGGCCCGTCCCGTCGGCCTGATGACCGGCTACCACGGGGACGAGGAGCGCACCGCGGAGGCGATGGCGGGCGGTTTCTACCGCACCGGCGACATCGGTGCCCGCGACGAGGACGGCTACATCACCTATGTGGGCCGCAGCGACGACGTCTTCAAGGCCAGCGACTACAAGATCAGTCCGTTCGAGCTGGAGAGCGCGCTGCTGGAGCACGAGGCGGTCGCGGAGGCCGCGGTCGTCCCGGCGCCGGACCCGCTGCGGCTGGCCGTGCCGAAGGCGTACGTCGTCCTCGCGGAGGGCTGGGAACCGGGCCCGGACACGGCGAAGCTCCTGTTCGAGCACGCGCGCGCCGTCCTCGCCCCGTACAAGCGCATCCGCCGGCTGGAGTTCGCCGAGCTGCCGAAGACGGTGTCGGGGAAGATCCGCCGGATCGAGCTGCGGGAGCGTACGGCCGAGGGCTCGGCCGACGAGTACACGGAGGACGACCTGCGATGACTGCTCCGACACCTGCTACGTCTGCGACTCCCGCGACGCCGCTCTCGTACGCGCACGGCACCAGCGCCACGGAGCTGCTCGGCGACACCGTCGGCCGCAGCCTCGACCGGGCGATCGCCGCCTGGCCGGACCGCGAGGCGCTGGTGGACGTGGCGGCGGGGGCCCGCTGGACCTACGCCGAGTTCGGTTCCGCCGTCGACCGGCTGGCGCGCGGTTTCCTCGGCCTGGGGGTCGCCAAGGGCGACCGCGTCGGCATCTGGGCGGTCAACTGCGCGGAGTGGGTGCTGACCCAGTACGCCACCGCCCGGATCGGCGCGATCATGGTGAACATCAACCCGGCGTACCGGGCCCACGAGCTGGAGTACGTACTGAACCAGGCCGGGATCTCGGTTCTCGTCGCCTCGCAGACCCACAAGACCAGTGATTACCGGGCGATGGTCGATGCGGTGCACGCCAAGTGCCCGCGGCTGCGGTCCGTGCACTACATCGGCGACGGTTCCTGGGACGTGCTGCTGGATGCGGCAGCGACGGTGACCGAAGAGCAACTGCACGCACTCGAAGCGGAGTTGTCCTGCGACGACCCCGTCAACATCCAGTACACCTCGGGCACCACCGGCTTCCCGAAGGGGGCCGTCCTCTCGCACCACAACATCCTCAACAACGGCTACTTCGTGGGCGAGATGATCGCCTACAGCGAGCAGGACCGGGTGTGCATCCCGGTGCCCTTCTACCACTGCTTCGGCATGGTCATGGGCAATCTCGCCGCAACCTCGCACGGCGCCTGCATGGTGATCCCGGCGCCCTCCTTCGACCCGGCCGCGACCCTGCGGGCCGTGCAGGAGGAGCGCTGCACCTCGCTGTACGGCGTGCCGACCATGTTCATCGCCGAGCTCAATCTGCCCGGCTTCGCGTCCTACGACCTCTCCACCCTGCGCACCGGCATCATGGCGGGCTCGCCGTGCCCGGTGGAGGTGATGAAACGGGTCGTCGCCGAGATGAACATGGCGGAGGTCTCCATCTGCTACGGCATGACCGAGACCTCACCGGTCTCCACCCAGACCCGGCGCGACGACGACCTGGAGCGCCGCACCGGCACGGTCGGCCGCGTCATGCCGCACATCGAGGTCAAGGTCGTCGACCCGGTGACGGGCGTGACCCTGCCGCGCGGCGAGGCGGGCGAGCTGTGCACCCGCGGGTACAGCGTGATGCTCGGCTACTGGGACGAGCCGGAGAAGACGGCGGAGGCGATCGACGCCGGCCGCTGGATGCACACCGGCGACCTGGCGGTGATGCGCGAGGACGGCTACGTCCAGATCGTCGGCCGCATCAAGGACATGATCATCAGGGGCGGGGAGAACGTCTACCCGCGCGAGATCGAGGAGTTCCTCTACGCCCACCCCAAGATCGCTGACGTGCAGGTGGTGGGCGTGCCGGACGAACGGTACGGCGAGGAGATCCTCGCCTGCGTGATCCCGCGCGACCCGGACGACACCCCGACGCTGGAGCAGATCACGGAGTTCTGCCGGGAGCGGCTCGCGCACTACAAGATCCCGCGCCGGCTGGAGATTTTGACGGACTTCCCGATGACGGTGAGCGGCAAGGTCCGCAAGGTGGAACTGCGCCGGCGGTACGGGGTGGAGTGACGGGCGGGCGAGCCGGGTCCCGTGCGCCCCGGCCCGGAACCGCGGCCGTGCCCCGCCGGCCCGTCCGGTCGTCCGCTAGTTGTCCGCGCCGCCCAGGCTGCCGAAGGTGCCGCCGGAGGCGCGTTCGTCCGGTGGGAAGCCGCGGTCCTTCCGGCCGTGCCGGAGCAGGCCGCTGCCCCGGGCGAAGTGGGGCAGGTGCAGGGCGAGGGCCGGGTCGCCGTGCAGGGCGACGGACATCGCGACGCCCGGGGCGACGGTTCCGTGGCGCTCCAGCGGATGGGCCTCGCGCAGCGTGGCGAGCAGGTGCCGGCCCGCCCGGGTCCGGCGCGGTACGAACCACAGGGCCGTCGCGGCGGCGACCGGGACCGCGCAGGCCGCGAGCTGCGGGGCGGTCACCGAGGTCGCCGCGCAGCCCGCCGCGAGCGTCACCGGTACCGCGTACAGCAGGGCGCGCGCGGTGTGCCAGCGGACATGGGAGCGCAGCAGGCCCGACTGCGCGCAGCGGTCGCGCAGTGCGGCCAGCGCCCGGCGGACCCGGGGCACGGTGATCAGCGTCCGCGGCGCGAGAGGGCGGCGCAGCGAGGTGTGGACGGCGAGCTGGAGGGGCTCGCGGATCGCGGTGGCCCAGCCGTCGTTCCGTACCGTCCCCGGCCGGCCGTCGGTGACGACGCCGCGCTGCTGGAGGGCGACGAGGGCGACCGTCACTGCGGCTTCGGGGCCGCCACGCAGCAGGGCGACGGTCTGCGCGTCCGGGGTGTCGTCGGGGACCGGCCCCCTGGCCCGCAGCAGCAGGCCGGCGGCGACGAGCCAGACTCCGCAGGCCCCGATGAACCACCACATGTCGAGGGGCATCACGCCCACCTCCCCCGAGCCGTTCGTACGGCTGTGTCGGGATTGTTCCCATCCGTACCGTGGTCCGAAGCCTGAAGAGGCAGGTTCTGAGCTTCATTTGAGCCGTGACGCGAGGCGAGGGCACGCTCGCGGTGCGAGGGGGCGCCCGCGGTGCGAGCGGTGCCGCGGCTACGCGCCGGCCGCGATCAGGTCGTCCGCGGCGGCGTTGACCGGCTGCGGGCAGCCCGTGAGGTCCATGACGAACAGCGGGACGCCTAGCTGGTCCGCGCGGGCGCGGGCGTCGTCCGCGTAGCCCGCGAGGGAGAAGAAGACGCTCACCGCCGAGGTGGACAGGCCGTTCAGCCACAGGCATTCGACGGCGCGCAGTGTGGACGGCCGCGTGGTGGGGTCGACCTGGGCGACCACCCCGGGGCCCCGCAGGTCGATGCCGGACACCGGCCGCACCCCCGGCTGGAGCACGTCGCGGAAGCCGAGCCACTTCAGGTAGAGCGCGGCGGCGGTGACCGCGTCGCGCGCGGTGCGGATCGTCACCGGCCGGAAGGTGGGGCGGGAGGTGACGACGGTGCTCGGCAGCGGCAGGTGCGAGGGGGTTCGGACGGGGCCCCGGCTCTCACCCGGCACGGGGAGGGCCGGCGCGCTGACGGGGCGGACCGGGATGCGCAGCACCGTGCCGCACGGGCAGCCCAGCTCGGGCTGCGGCCACTGGTCCTGCCGTTCGCACTCGGGGCAGCGGACGGTGACCCAGTCGTCCGTCCAGGTGCGGTGCGTGATCGGCTCGGGCCGGGCGGCGCGCAGCAGGGGCGGCGCGAGCGGGGCGCCGCACGCGCACGGGTAGACGGGCGCCGCGTAGAGATGGTCGCGGCGGCAGACCGGGCAGCGCACCGACATGCTCTCGGTCATCGCGGCTCTCTTTCCCCTCCTCGGATGCCTCCATCGTCCATCACGCGTGCGGACTTGGCGAGGCACTTCGGCCACTCCGTCGTCGTCGACGTCTCTTGACGTGCATCCGGCCGCGTCCTACATTGCTTCCGTATAGCAAAACTGAACTTCCATAATACGGAATAGATGCTCTCAGGTGGCGCGACAGAGCCCGTTCCGACCCGTTCCGACCAGATCCGACAGGCCGAAGCAGGAGCACCCCATGCCTCGAATGACCGCCGCCCGTGCGGCAGTTGAGATCCTCAAGCGTGAAGGCGTCACCCACGCGTTCGGTGTGCCGGGCGCAGCGATCAACCCGTTCTACAAGGCCCTCCAGGCCGGCGGCGGCATCGACCACACGCTCGCCCGCCACGTCGAGGGCGCCTCCCACATGGCCGAGGGCTACACCCGCACCAACCCCGGCAACATCGGCGTCTGCATCGGCACGTCCGGCCCCGCGGGCACCGACATGATCACCGGCCTCTACTCGGCGATCGGCGACTCCATCCCGATCCTGTGCATCACCGGCCAGGCGCCGACCTCCGTGATCCACAAGGAGGACTTCCAGGCCGTCGACATCGCCTCGATCGCCGGGCCCGTCACCAAGGCCGCGACCACGGTCCTCGAGGCCGCGCAGGTCCCCGGCGTCTTCCAGCAGGCCTTCCACCTGATGCGCTCCGGCCGTCCCGGCCCGGTCCTCATCGACCTGCCGATCGACGTCCAGCTCACCGAGATCGAGTTCGACCCGGAGACGTACGAGCCGCTGCCGGTCTACAAGCCGGCCGCGACCCGCGCCCAGATCGAGAAGGCGATCTCCCTCCTCCTGGAGTCGGAGCGCCCGGTCGTCGTCGCCGGTGGCGGCGTCATCAGCGCCGACGCCTCCGACCTGCTGGTCGAGTTCGCCGAGATCACGAACACCCCGGTCATCCCGACCCTGATGGGCTGGGGCGCCCTGCCCGACGACCACGACCTGAACGCCGGCATGGTCGGCGTCCAGACCTCGCACCGCTACGGCAACGCGAACTTTTTGGAGTCGGACTTCGTCCTCGGCATCGGCAACCGCTGGGCCAACCGCCACACCGGCTACAAGCTCGACGTCTACACCCAGGGCCGCAAGTTCGTCCACGTCGACATCGAGCCCACCCAGATCGGCAAGATCTTCGCCCCGGACTACGGCATCGCCTCCGACGCCAAGGCCGCGCTGGAGCTCTTCGTCACGGTCGCCAAGGAGCTGAAGGCCGTCGGCAGGCTGCCCGACCGCTCCGAGTGGGTCGCCTCCACGCAGGAGCGCAAGGCCACCCTCCAGCGCCGCACGCACTTCGACAATGTGCCGATGAAGCCGCAGCGCGTGTACGAGGAGATGAACAAGGCGTTCGGGCCGGAGACGCGCTACGTCACCACCATCGGCCTCTCCCAGATCGCCGGCGCGCAGATGCTGCACGTCTACAAGCCGCGCCACTGGATCAACTGCGGCCAGGCCGGCCCGCTCGGCTGGACCATCCCGGCCGCCCTCGGTGTCGCCAAGGCCGACCCGGAGGCCCAGGTCGTCGCCCTGTCCGGCGACTACGACTTCCAGTTCATGATCGAGGAGCTGGCGGTCGGCGCGCAGCACCGCATCCCGTACGTCCACGTCCTGGTGAACAACGCCTACCTGGGCCTGATCCGCCAGGCGCAGATCGGCCTGGACATCAACTTCCAGGTCAACCTGGAGTTCGAGAACCAGAACTCCCCGGAGCTGGGCGTCTACGGCGTCGACCACGTCAAGGTCGCCGAGGGCCTGGGCTGCAAGGCCATCCGGGTCACCGAGCCGGACCAGCTGCTGCCCGCCTTCGAGGAGGCCAAGAAGCTGGCCGCCGAGTACCGCGTCCCGGTCGTCGTCGAGGCGATCCTGGAGCGGGTCACCAACATCTCGATGAGCAAGACCATGGACATCAGCGACATCTCCGAGTTCGAGGAGCTCGCCACGGAGCCGGGGCACGCCCCGACCGCGATCAAGGCGCTCAGGGTCTGACCTCCGCCGCCCCGACAGGGCCCGGTCCGCACGTGCGGACCGGGTTCTGCCGCGTTGCCGGTGCCCCGGCCGCGCGCAAGGGGCGTCGTGGCGGTCACACGCCGCCGATCCGGCCGGCGGCGCATGCGCGCGAGTTCGCGGTTCTGCCCTGCAGGCCGCGCTGCGTGCGGCGGACGAGGCGGTGCCGCTCTTCGTCCACGATCCGGGCATCCGCGCCGCGGGGTTCGAAGCGCCCAGCCGGCGCGCGTTGCCGGCCGATTGCCTCACCGGCCTCGACGCCTCGCTGTGTGAGCACGGCGGCAGGCTCGTGGCCCGGTCGGGCCGGTGGCCGAGCGGTGGCCGCACTCGCCGACGGCCTCGCGCGCTTCAGACATGCCCGGGGCCGGGAGCGACGTCGCGCGGGCTCCGGGGACGCACCGCCCCGCCGGCGCACAGCCGGTAGCGTTGGGCGGATGGAGACGCTGGACGGACTGCCGCTGCTCGCCTTCGCCGGACTGCCGGAACTCGAGGCGTGGCTGGAGGAGAACCACGGGACGGCGCCCGGCCTGTGGGTCGAACTAGCGAAGAAGGGATCGGGGATCCCCTCGCCCAGCGCCGGGGACGTCAACGACGCGGCGCTCTGCTTCGGTTGGATCACCGGCCTGCGGCGCTCGCGCGACGACGTCCGCTACCTGCAGAAGATCACCCCGCGGCGGCCGCGGAGCACCTGGTCGCAGGTGAACGTCAAACGGGTCGCGGAGCTGACGGCCGCGGGCCGTATGCGCGAGCCGGGACTCGCGGAGGTGGCCGCGGCCGAGGCGGACGGCCGCTGGGAGGCCGCGTACGCGTCGCAGCGCGACGCGGAGGTGCCGCCGGACCTGGCCGCCGCCCTCCAGGCGGACCCGAGGGCCCGGGAGACGTTCGAGAGCCTCGGCCGGTCGGACCGGTACCAGGTCGTCCTCGGCCTGCTGAAGGCGCGTACGGACCGCACCCGCAGGGCCCGTCTGGAGCGGACGGTCGCAGCACTGGCCTCCGGCGGGACGGTGCGCTGAGGAACGGGAGCGCGAACGCGGACCAGGGCCCGGCCTCTGTGCGAAGGCCGGACCCTGGTCCTTGAGCGCATGGTCCGGGACCGTACCGGATCATGCGCTCCGTCTGTGCGGTTGATGCCGCCCGACGGTGCGAGGCTGGCGCGACAGGACGTTCGCGCCGCCGGGCGGGGCTTTGGTGGGGTCGTCGGACGGAGTCCGGCGCAGCCGCCCGATGCCGCGGGGCTCGCGAGGGCCGCGTTGTGGATCGGTCGTTCGCGCCGCCGGGCGGGGTCCTGGGGGAGGTGGGGGAGAAGCTGGGACCGCGGTGGGGCGATTGGCCCGACGGAGCGTGTTCTTCAGGTCAGAACGCGTCCGGGAAGCCTTCACCACCGCACTGGCATCGCACGACCACCGCGGTCCTCGCTTCAGCCCGTCCGGCGGACCACCCCTCATCCGGGTCCGCGTCGCGGGCTCACGCCCGGGGGTGACCTCCCGTCACCCCCGGACGCAGTCTCGCTGTCAGTCCTCGCGCAGTGCGCGGACCGCCTCCTCCACGCGCTTGCCGTAGTCGGCGTCGGCGGCGTGGAAGTGGGCCAGGTTCTTCTCGATCACGTCGTCGCGGGTGACCTGCGACAGGCCGCCGGCGATGTTGGCGACCAGACGCGCCTTCTCCTCCTCCGACATCAGCCGGTAGAGCTCACCGGCCTGGAAGAAGTCGTCGTCCTTGACGTGCGCGGGGGCGGCGTGGGTGCCGGTCCAGCCATGGACGGCCAGCGGGGCGGACAGCGCCGCGTCCGTCTGGGCCGGCCCCGCGTAGGAGTTGGGCTCGTAGTTCTTGTCGTGGCGTGAGCCGTAGCGGGTGGCCATCAGGCCGTCACGGCCGTAGTTGTCAGCGGACGTCGCCTTGGGCGCGTTCACCGGCAGCTGGGTGTGGTTCACGCCCAGGCGGTAGCGGTGGGCGTCGGCGTACGCGAACAGCCGGCCCTGGAGCATCTTGTCCGGCGAAGGGCCGATGCCGGGGACGAAGTTGTTCGGCGAGAACGCGGCCTGCTCGACCTCGGCGAAGACGTTGTCCGGGTTGCGGTCGAGGACCAGGCGGCCCACCCGCTGCAGCGGGTAGTCGGCGTGCGGCCACACCTTGGTCAGGTCGAACGGGTTGAAGCGGTAGTCGGCCGCCTCCGCCGCCGGCATGACCTGCACGTACAGGGTCCAGGACGGGTTCACGCCGCGCTCGATGGCCTGGAGCAGGTCCGTCTGGTGGGAGTTGGCGTCCTGGCCGACGAGCTCCGCGGCCTGCTCGGAGGAGAGCGAGCGCACGCCCTGGTTGGTCTTGAAGTGGTACTTCACGAAGAAGGCCTCGCCCGCTTCGTTGGTCCACTGGTAGGTGTGGGAGCCGTAGCCGTTCATGTGGCGGTACGAGGCGGGGATGCCGCGGTCGCCCATCAGCCAGGTGATCTGGTGTGTCGCCTCGGGGGCGTGCGCCCAGAAGTCCCACACGTTGTCCGGCTCCTGACGGCCCGTGAACGGGTCGCGCTTCTGGGAGTGGATGAAGTCGGGGAACTTGATCGGGTCCTTGATGAAGAACACCGGGGTGTTGTTGCCGACGAGGTCGTAGTTGCCCTCTTCGGTGTAGAACTTCAGCGCGAAGCCGCGCGGGTCGCGCACCGCGTCCGCACCGCCGAGCGAGTCGGCGACGGTGGAGAAGCGGATGAACGTCTCGGTGCGCTTGCCGACCTCGGAGAGGAAGGCGGCCTTCGTGAAGCCGGTGACGTCGTCGGTCACCTCGAAGTACCCGTACGCGCCGGAGCCGCGGGCGTGCACCACGCGCTCCGGGATGCGCTCACGGTTGAAGCGCGCGAGCTTCTCCAGCAGGTGCTGGTCCTGCAGGAGGATGGGGCCACCGACGCCGGCGGTGGCGGAGTTCTGGTTGTCGGCGACGGGGGCGCCGGACTCGGTCGTAAGCACGCGCTTCGACATCGTGACCTTCCGTACGGGAGCTGCACTGGGGACGGTTCGAGGAGCGTAAATACGAGCCGAACGAAACGTCAACAGTTTGTTGAAAGTGAGGTGTGGTGTTCCGGCCGACGCCGGCGCCTGGGCGCGACAGGACAGGTGTCAGCGCCGACGCCGGCCGGAAGCCTGCGGGTCAGTGATCAGCCCGGGCAGGGCCCTGGACGATTGCCGTCCGGTGCGGGCTGATCACGGGGTGGGCGGCCTTGCGGGGCCGTGGTGAGACCCGGGCAGGGGCTTCGGGGCCGCTGCCCGGTGGGTGGCTGATGCACGGGGCGGGCCGTCACCCGGGGGCGGTCACCACGACGGGGCCGCCACCGGGTGCCGGCCGGTCGGGGCGGAGGCGTCAGGCCTGCGAGCCCGAGAGGCGCTCGACGGAGCGCAGCAGGGCGGAGTGGTCCAGTCCGCCGTCGCCCTGGGCGCGCAGGGAGGCGACCAGCTGGGCGACGACCGTGCCCACGGGCAGCGCCGCACCGACGTTGCGGGCGGCGTCCGTGACGATGCCCATGTCCTTGTGGTGCAGGTCGATGCGGAAGCCGGGCTTGAAGTCCCGGTTCAGGAAGTTGTCCTTCTTGCGGGTCAGCACGGTCGAGCCGGCCAGACCGCCGCCCAGGACGTCCAGCGCGGCCTGCAGGTTCACCCCGGACTTCTCCAGGAAGACCACGGCCTCGGCGCACGCCTGGATGTTCACGGCGACGATCAGCTGGTTGGCGGCCTTCACCGTCTGGCCGGAGCCGTGCGGGCCGCAGAGCACGATGGTCTTGCCGAGGGCCTCGAGGATGGGCTTGGCGGTGTCGAAGTCGGCCTGCTCCCCGCCGACCATGATGGACAGCACGGCCTCGATCGCGCCCGCCTCACCGCCGGAGACCGGGGCGTCGAGGACGCGGATGCCCTTGTCGGCGGCGGCCTTCGCCAGGTCGACGGAGGTCTGCGGGGTGATCGAGGACATGTCGATCAGCAGCGCGCCGCGCTTCGCGTTCTCGAGGATGCCGTCGGGGCCGTAGGCGATGGCCTCGACCTGCGGGGAGGCGGGGACCATGGTGATGACCACGTCGGCGTCCCTGACGGCCTCGGCGATGGAGCCGGCCGCGGTGCCGCCGGCCGCGGCGAGGCGGTCCAGCTTGTCCTGCTCGAGGGTGTAGCCGGTGACGGAGTAGCCGGCCCTCACCAGGTTCTCGGACATGGGGGAGCCCATGATGCCGAGGCCGATCCATGCGATCTTGGGGGTGCTCATCGGGGGTACCTCTCTGCGGGGTGTACGTGGTGGGGCCGGCGCCGCGCCGGGCGGCCGGTGCGCCCGGGGGTGGGCGCCGCGCCGGGCGGGTCAGCGGGCCGCGCGGGCCTCGGCGGGCAGCCAGTCGAAGGTCTCGGCGCTCGGGCGGTCGCCGGCCTTGTACTCCAGGCCGACCCAGCCGTCGTAACCCGTCTTCTTCAGCTCGTCGAGGAGCTGCTCCAGCGGGAGGGAGCCGGTGCCCGGCGCGCCACGGCCCGGGTTGTCGGCGATCTGGACGTGGCCCGTCCGGTCCGCGTAGGACGCGATGACCTGGCCGACGTCCTCGCCGTTCATGGACAGGTGGTAGATGTCCAGCAGGAACTTGGCGTTGCCGAGGCCGGTCGCGGCGTTGACCTTGTCGACGACCTCGATCGCGGCCGGGGCGCTGACCAGCGGGTACAGCGGCGACTCCGGCTTGTTGAGGGTCTCGACCAGCAGGATCGCACCGACGCGGTCGGCGGCGCGGGCCGCGAGGACCAGGTTCTCCAGGGCGAGGGTGTCCTGGACCTGCGGGTCGGCGCCCTCGACGCGGTTGCCGTACAGGGCGTTGAGCGCCTTGCAGCCCACCGAGGCGGCGAAGTCGGCCGCGACCTCGATGTTGGCGCGGAAGCGGTCGGACTCGTCACCCGGCACGGAGAGCGCGCCGCGGTCGGGGCCGGGCAGCTGCCCGGCGTAGAAGTTGAGGCCCACCAGCCGGGTGCCGGCGTCGTCGAGCGCCTTCTTCAGCGCGTCGAGTTCCGCCTGCGGCGGGGTGGGGGTCTCGATCCACGGCCACCACAGCTCGACCGCGGTGAAGCCGGCCGCGGCGGCGGCCGCGGGGCGCTCCAGCAGCGGGAGTTCCGCGAAGAGGATCGAGAGGTTCACGTTGTAGCGGTGGTCGCTGTATCCCATGGGGTTTGGCGCCCCTTCCGTATTGCGGAAGTCTCTTTCTGTGTGACGGAATAATCTCCGGGCGGGGTGACGGCTGTCAAGAGCGCCCACGAAAAAGCGCCTCCCGAGCGGGACGTCGGAAGGCGGGTCAGGCCTTCTTCCGTCCCGGCTCGGGAGGCGCGTGCGGAGGTCCGGGGGCGTTCCTCCGCGTCAGGGGAGCCCTCAGAGGGCGTCGACGGCACTCACCTTCCAGCCGTCCGGCGTACGGGTCATCGTCATCCGGACCCGGTTCAGGTCGACCCGTGAGCCGGTGACCTGCGTACTGGTGGTGACCTGGTTGACGAACAGCAGCACCACGGCACGGTCCGGCGACACGGACACCACCGAGGTCGCGGGCTCACCGCCGCCGGGCGGGCTCACCACGCTCGCCTTGACGACGCCGTGGTACTTCTTCGCCGTCGGCGCGACCACCTTCTCCGTGGTCCGGCCGTACTCCTCCTCGAAGGATCCGGTCAGGTGCCCACGCGCCGCGGCGAAGTCTTCGTCCAGCCGGCGGTAGTCGTACGACAGCACCACCGGCGCCGCCTTCCGCGCCGCCGCCGACGCCTGCGCGCGTGCCGAGTCGGTACGGCGTCCCTCGGCGTACTCCCAGGCCAGGACCGCCGTGGCGGCCAGGCCCAGCACCAGGAGCACGGCGAGCAGCGCGCACAGCCGCCCCCGCCGCCTCTCCCTGCGCGCCGAGGAGGCCGCCGCGGCAGCTGTGGCCTCCTCGGCCGCCACGACCGGACCGACATGCTGGTTCTCGTCCCTGCGGGCCTGCGACGCGTCGTCAGGTGCCTCCACGCGCTCGGGTACGGGCGCGGGGCGCGGCGCGTCGAGTACGGCCGTGCCGGGCCGGACCCGCTCCGACCGCTTGGCCGCCGCGCGTGCGGCAGCCGTCATCGAACGGCTGCCGGGGGAGGTGGAGCCACTGCCCCGGGTGGTCGCCTTCGCCACGGTCTTGCTCCTCACTGCTTTCTGGTACGGGTGTGCTCGGGACGCCGCCGGGTCAGCCGACGAACTCGACATTCGACGTCAGCCAGCGGCCCCGCTCGAGCACCAGGTCCAGCTGGAGCCGGTAGGTGCGGGCCTGCCCCTCGGGCGCGGCGGTGTTGGTCACCTTGCTGTCGGCGACGACCAGGACCCGCGCGGAGCGCTCGTCGGACCTGGCGATGCCCGCCTCGAGCACCTGTCCCTCGGAGACGGACTTGTTCGCGGCGACGAGCTTGGTCAACTCCTCGGTCTGGGCGGAGAACTGCTCCTTGAACTCGCCGGTCGCTCCCTTGAGCACGTTCTTGCTGTCCCGGTCGTAGTGCCGGTAGTCGAGCGAGGTGAAGTTCAGCGCCGACTGGCGGGCGGCGGCCAGGATGTCCTGGTGCCGCTCGGCCTCCGCGCGCTGCTCGTACACCTCGACGCACAGCCAGCCGCTGAGCGCCGTGACCGCGACGGTCGCCACGGCGAGCGCGGCCGGCAGTGCCCTGCCGCGCCGCGCGGCCGCGGCCGTCCTGCCGCCGATCCGCCGCAGCGCCGCCAGGGCCCCGGGCCGCCGCGTCGCCCCTTCGGGGGCGTCGTCGTCGGACGCGGTGCCCTCAGGCGCGCTGTCGTCCCGTGCCGTCTCCTCGGGCGCAGCGCCGTCCGGTGCGCCGTCGTCGCGTGCCGCGTCCACGGGCGTGGTGTCCCCCGCGGCCGTGCCCCTGAGGACACTCTCCTCGGGCGCGCCCTCCCGCGCGCTGCCCTCGTCGGGGCTGCGCCCCGAACCCCGCGGCTCAAACGCCGGCGAGGCTGGATGTGCGCCGTCCTCGCGTGCCGTGTCCTCGCGTGCGCTGTCCGCGCTCATGCCATCGGTCCCACGAGCAGCCATTGCCACGAGTCCTTTCCGAACGTGCTCTGTTCGCCGCCCGTCGAGCCGATCTCGACGAGCGTGCCGCCCGGCCCGGCGAAGATGCCGGTCTCCGGGTCGTACGGGGTGACGTGCGCCGCCTGGCGCGCGCCGCCGGACCCCGAGGGGCCCGGCGCGTTCTGGGCGCCGCGGACCGAGGTTTCGCTGCCCCGCGGCTCGGTGCAGCGCGCGCCGGTGTTCGCCGGCCGGTCCGAGGTGTCCGCCGGGTCGCGCCGCTGGGTCCCGTAGCCCTGGCGGCACGGCGGCGGGTCGTCGGCGTTCACGACCATGCCGAAGTGGGTGGTGCCGTCGCCCGGGATCACGGTGTAGCTGCCGGCGACGATCACCGGGAACGTCACCAGCGCCTGTTCCACCCCGGGGAGCCGGGCCACCGTCACCTGCCCGCCGCTGATCAGGTTGGCCAGCAGCACCGGCAGGTGCTTCTCGTTCGCCTTCAGCAGCGAGTTCACCTCCTGCGCCGCCGGGGCGGTGTTGCCGACCAGCCGCCTCAGATCACCGTCGGACGCCTTCAACTCGGCGGTCAGCGCGGCCAGGTCGTCGGAGAACGACTTGATCGCCGAGCCCTTGTCGCTCTGGGTCTTCAGCACCGTGCGCGAGTCCTCGATCAGCGAGATCGTCTCCGGCAGGTCCCTGGAGGCGGACTCGATCAGCAGGTTTCCGGAGTCCACCAGTTTGCTCAGATGCGGCCCGGTGCCGGCGAAGGCCTTGCCGAGCTCGTCGACCGTGACCCGCAGATCGTCCTTCCCGACGGATTTCACCAGCCGGTCCAGGCTGAGGATGGGCGCCGTCGTGGGCAGCGGGACCCTGGTGTCGGCGCGGGCGATGGTGCTGCCCTCCTCCAGATACGGTCCGTCGGAGCGGCGCGGCTGCAGGTCGACGTACTGCTCGCCGACCGCCGAACGGTTCGCCACCACGGCCAGCGTGTCCGCGGGTATCTGCGTGTCGTCCTCGATGTCCAGCGCCACCGAGACCCCGTCCGCGCCGGCGAGCCGCAGCTCGCCCACCCGGCCCACCGGCACTCCCCGGTAGGTGACCTCGGCGCCCTCGAAGATGCCGCCCGAGTCGGCGAAGTCGGCCCGCACCGTGTAGCCGCGGTCCAGCAGGGCGTCGACGAGGCCGGTGTAGCGGGCGCCGACGTAGGACACGCCGACCGCGGTGACGGCGGCGAAGGCGGCCAGCTGGACCCTGACCGTACGTGTGATCACGGCTGTATCCCCTTCAGCAGCAACTCGGCCAGTTCGAGGTCGATCCCGGCGGGCAGCCGGCGGCCGTCGCCGTAGGTGCCGCCGTAGGAGGCGTGACTGCTGGTGCACACCGGCGGGCACAGCGGCCCCCCGCCGCCGGACGGCGGCGACGTGCCCGGCGTCGGCGTGCCGGGGGTCCCGGGAAGGGCCGGGGGCGTGGGAACGCCCGGCAGGTCCGGTGCCTCCGGCAGACCGGGCACGTCCGGCACCTCCGGCAGTTCCGGCGCGTCGGGGGCGCCGGGCTTCTCCGGTTCCTCGGCGAGGTTGCCGTAGATGCTCGCGAGGTCCAGATCCGCGGTGATCTTGAGGTTGACGTAGTCGCCCTTGATGGCGTCGGTCACGTTCCGCGGGAACGGATAGGTCGTCAGGAGCTCCAGCGAGTTGGGGAGATCACTGCCGGCCTTGTTCAGCTGTTGCAGGATCGGCCGCAGGCTCTTGAGATTGGCCACCGTGTCGGCGCGCGAGGCGTTGATCACCTTTGTGCCCGTCTTCCCCAGATCCGAGAGCGAGGTCAGCATCGCCGTCAGGTCGCGGCGCTGGTCGGCCAGCACCTTCAGCGCGCCGGGAATGGTGTCGACGGCCTGGGCGATCGTCTTCTTCTCCGCCGCGAGCCGCTTCGCCAGCCGGTCGATGCCCTTCAGCGCCCGCACGATCTCCTTGCGCTGCTTGTCGAGCCCGCCGATGAACGTGTCCAGTTCGCCGAGCAGCTCCTTCACCCGGTTCTCCCGGCCCTCCAGCGCCTTGTTCAACTCCACGGTGATCGTCTTGAGCTGTGCCACGCCGCCGCCGTTCAACAGCGCGGACAGGGCGGAGAGCACCTCCTCGATCTCCGGGTTGCGTCCGGTGCGCGAGAGCGGGATGCGGTCGCCGTCGGTGAGCCGCCCGCTGGGCTCGATGCCCGCCGGCGGCGACAGGGAGACGTACTTCTCGCCGAGCATGCTGGTCTGCCGCAGATCGGCGACCGCGTTGGCGGGCAGCTTCACATCGTCCGCGATGCGCAGCCGCACCCGCGCGTGCCAGCCCACCAGCTCCACCTTCTCCACGGCGCCCACGGTGACGTTGTTGACCTTCACCGCGGACTGCGGGACCAGGTCGAGGACGTCCCTGAACTCGGCCGTCACGTGGTACGCGTTGCCGTCGGCGGCCGCGCCGCCCGGCAGGTCCACGTCGTACAGGCCGTTGAAGTCGCAGCCGGTGAGCAGCACGGAACCCATGGCCGTCACCAGGGCCACGGCCCTGTGCCTCCGGGGTGCACTCATGCGCGGGCCTCCAGGATTCCGCCGAGCGTCCGGTCGATCCCGCCGGTCCCCGACACCGGTGCGGTGCCGGACACCTCCGGCAGCGACTCGAACAGCTTCTCCAGCTCCGCGCAGTCGGGGTTCTTGCCCCCGGCGTCACCGGTCGTCTTCAGCAGGGAGCACAGCAGCGCGGCCGGGTCCTGCGGGTGGTCGGGGTTGTTGCGGGTGTCGAGGGTGCCGGAGGACGGGTTGTAGGCGTTCTGCAGGTTCGACAGGCCCGTCGGCGCGACCTCCAGCAGCTCCGCCAGCGCGGCCCGCTGGGTGACCAGGACCTTGGTGACCTTGCTGAGCCCCTCGATGTCGTCGGTCAGCGACTTCTTGTTGTTCTTCACGAACCTGGAGACGTCACCGAGCGCCACGCCCAGGTGCTTGAGTGCCGCCGCGAGGTCCTTGCGCTCCCCGGCCAGCTGGTCGGCGACCGCGGCGAGACTGTCGTTGAACGACCGCACGCTCTTGTCGTCCGCCGCGAGCGCCGCGGTGAACACCTGCAGATTGCGTACGGTGCCGAACAGGTCCTGCCGGCCGTCGGACAGGGTGGTGACCGCCTGGGACAGGTCCTCCACCGTCCGGTGGAGCTGCTCGCCCTGGCCGTCGAGGTTGTCGGCGCTCACGCCCAGCAGCCGGGAGAGCGAGCCGTCCTTGTTGGCGCCCTTCGGGCCGAGCGCCTCCGCCGTGGTGTGCAGGCTCTTGAAGACACGGTCGAGCTCGACCGGCACGGCGGTGCGGCTCTCGGGGATCACCGCGCCGTCGCGCATCACCGGCCCGTTCTTGTAGACCGGCAGCATCTGCACGTAACGGTCACTGACGACCGAGGAGTTGATGATCGCCGCCTTGGCGTCGGCGGGGATCTTGCGCCCGGGCTCGTACTCGAGCTCCACACGCACCCGGCCGCCCTCGGGGACGATCTCGGTGACCTCGCCGACGCGGACGCCGAGCACCCGCACGTCCGAGCCGGGATAGATGCCCACCGTGCGGGGGAAGTAGGCGGTGACACGCACCGGTTCGGCACGCGGCCACAGCACCACCGCCGCGCAGACGACCAGCACCGACACCACGGCGAACGCGATCAGCCGGGCGGGGCGGCCCTTCGGGGCGAAGCGGATGAGGCCCTTCATCGCGAGTCTCCTGTCCGGGGGACCACCGGGGCGGCGACCATGTTCTGGATGTAGCTGTCGAACCAGCGGCCGTTGCCGAGGGTGTTGGTGAACACCCGCACGTACGGCGCGAGCAGGGCGACGCTGCGGTCGAGACTGGCCTGGTTGCGCTCCAGCATCCGCACCACCTGGTTCAGCCCCTTCAGCGCCGGCCCGATCTCCTTCTCGTTGTCCGCGACCAGGCCGGAGAGCTGCACACCGAGGGCCGCCGAGCTCTTGAGCAGCGTGTGGATGGCCTCCCGGCGCCGCGAGATCTCCTTGAACAGCTTGTCGCCGTCCTTCACGAGGGTGGTGAACTCACCGGAGCGCTCCGAGAGGACCTTGGTCACGGAGTTGGCGTGCTTCAGCAGCTCGCGCAGGTCCTCGTCCCGCTTGGCGACCGTCTTCGAGATTTCCGACAGCCCCTTGATGGAGGCCCGCACCTCCTCCGGAGAGTCCTCGAACGTGGCCGAGACGGTGTCCAGCGCCTTCGCGAGCCGCTCCGTGTCGACCTGCTCGGTGGTGGTCGTCAGATCGCTGAAGGCCTGGACGACGTCGTACGCCGGAGTCGTCCGTTCCAGCGGGATCTCGCTGCCGGGCGGCAACTGCCCCGGTCCCTTCGGCTGCAGCGCCAGGTACTTGGCACCCAGGATCGTCTTGATCCGGATGGACGCGCCGGTGCCGGTGCCGAAGTGCGGGTCGCCCTTGATCCGGAACGTGACCTTCACATGGTCGCCGTCCAGATCGACCTCGTCCACCTTGCCGACCTTGACCCCGGCGATGCGCACCTCGTCGCCCGGCTTGAGGCCGCCGGCCTCGGAGAAGGCCGCGCTGTACGCCTCGCCGTTGCCGATCACCGGCAGGCTGTCGGCGTTGAACGCGACCGCGGTGAGCAGCGCGAGGCTGGTGATGCCGACCGCACCGATCACCACCGGATTCCGCTCGCGGAACGGTGTCGTCCGTGGAAGGAGTCGAGTTCTCATCCGCCGCACCTCGCCCGCGCCACATGCAGCTCCGGGGTGATCACCTCGCGGGTCTTCGGCAGCACGATCCGGCCGTCGAAGTCGCAGAGGTAGAAGTTGAACCAGGAGCCGTACGACGCGGTCCGGGTCAGCTTGTTGAGCTTGTTCGGCAGACGCTTCAGCACGCCCTCCACGGTCTTCTCGTTGTCGTTCAGGGTCTTGGTGAGATCGGTCAGCTCGGCGAGGTCGTCCCGCAGCGGCGGCCGGGCGTCCTCGAGCAGACCGGACGTCGCCTCGGTCAGTGAGCCGATGTTCTCCAGCGAGGAGCCGATCGGCTTCCGGTCGGCGGACAGCCCGGAGATCAGCCGCTGCAACTGCTCGATCAGCCCGGAGAACCGGGCGCCGCGCTTGTCGAGCGTCGACAGCACGGTGTTGAGGTTGGCGATCACCGATCCGATCAGCTCGTCCCGGTCGGCCAGTGTCGTCGTCAGCGACGCGGTGTGCGCCAGCAGGCTGTTGACCGTCCCGCCCTCGCCCTGGAGCGTCTTGATGATCTCCGTGGCGAGCTGGTTGACGTCCTCGGGACTGAGCGCCGCGAACAGCGGCTTGAACCCGCCCAGCAGCGCGTTGAGGTCGAGCGCCGGCTGCGTGCGCGACAGCGGGATCGTCGCGCCCGGCTTCAGCTTCGTCCCGTCGCCCGCGCCCTCGGTGAGGGCCACGTAACGCTGGCCGACCAGGCTCCGGTAGCGGATGACCGCCCCGGTGCTGGTCAGCAGCGGCCGTTCCTGGGTGACGCTGAACGTCACCTCCGCCAGCGTCCGGTCCTTGATGCGGATGTCCTCGACCTCGCCGACGCGGACGCCGGCGACCCGGATGTCGTCGCCCTCCTCCAGGCTGGTGACATCGCTGAACACCGCCCGGTAGGTGTGCTCCGGAGTGAAGGAGATGTTGACGATCGTCGCCGCGAGCAGCGTCGTCGCCAGGATCGTCACCACGGCGAAGAGAAGGAACTTGACCAGCGGGGCCGCGGTCGCGGTGGCTCGTGACGCCTTCATGCGACGCTCACCGCCGTCCCGCGAGCCATGGGCCCGAAGAGCAGCGTCGCCACCGCGGGCACCCGGTCGGCAGGCACCCCGAGAACCGGTGCGACCAGCGAGCCGACCGCCCGCTGCTCTGCGGCCGTCGCGGAGACGGAGCCGCTGCCGGGCCCGCCGGCAGCGACGTCCTTCGTCCCGTCGTCGAGCTTGGTGTGACCACCGGGGACAGGGGGGTTGGGGACACTTCTGCAGTTGGGGCCGGAGCGCTCGGCATAGCGCGGTTCCTCACCGGGTCGGTACGCGGGTCGCGGATGGACGAATTCGAGGGTGATGCGCATCTCCCCGCCCCGGAACGCCTTCTCCGACTCGCGGCTCTGACGCTCGAGGCCGGCCAGCAGACACGGGTACTCGGGGGAGTAGCGGGCGAAGAGGTCGAGTGTCGGGCGGGAGACCCGCCCCAGGGTGATCAGCCGTTCGCCGTTGTCGTCGAAGAACCGCTCCGCCGTGCCCGCGACCTTCGTGGTGCCCGTCAGGGCCGCGGCCAGCTGCTCGCGCTTCTCCACGATCGTGCGGCTCGTCGTGACGGAGTTGCGCAGGACGTTCATCAGGTCGGGGGCCGCGTCCCCGTACACCTCGGCCACGTCGGCGAAGCGGGAGATGTCCTCCTGCAGACCCGGCATATGGGGGTTGAGCTCGCTCAGATAACGCTCCAGCCGGACCATGTTGTCGCCGATCCGGTCACCGCGCCCCTCCAGAGCCGTGGCGAACGCGGTCAGCGTGGCGTTCAGCTCCGCCGGCCGGACGGTGCGCAGCAGCGGAAGCAGGTCGTTCATCAGGTGCTGCACCTCGATGCCGGCCCTGGTGCGGTCCTGGGTGATCACGTCACCGGCCCGGATGTGCCTGCCGGACGAACCGGGCGGCTCCACCAGGTCGACGAACTTCTCACCGAACAGCGTCTTCGGCAGCAGCCGCGCCTGGACGTCGGCCGGGATCCGCTCCACGTGCTCCGGCTTCAGCGCGATGTCGAGCGTCGCCTTCTCCCCGTCGGCCCGCACCGCGCGCACCTCGCCGACCAGCAGCCCGCGCAGCTTGACGTCGGCCCGCGGGTCGAGCTGGTTGCCCAGCGTGTCCGCCTCCAGCGTGATGCGCACGGCCGCGGTGAACACCTGCTGGTAGACGGCCACGGACAGCGACAGCAGCAGCGCGATCACGACGAGGAACACCAGCCCGTACAGCCGCAGCCGGCCGCTGTGCGCCGCGGCGCCTCCTTGTATCCCCATCGGCCCTACCCCGCTATCCGTACGGTCGTGTTGGCGCCCCAGATCGCCAGACTGAGGAAGAAGTCGAGAATGTTGATCGCCACGATCGAGGTGCGCACCGCACGTCCCACGGCCACACCCACACCGGCCGGCCCGCCGCTCGCGTAGTAGCCGTAGTAGCAGTGCACCAGGATGATCACGACGGCGAAGACGATCACCTTGCCGAACGACCAGAGCACGTCCACCGGTGGCAGATACTGCTGGAAGTAGTGGTCGTAGGTGCCGGCCGACTGCCCGTAGTAGCCGGTGGTGATCGTGCGGGCCGCGAAGTACGAGGACAGCAGCCCCACCACGTACAGCGGGATCACGGCCACGAACCCGGCGATCATCCGCGTCGTCACCAGGAACGGCAGCGACGGGACGCCCATGACCTCCAGCGCGTCGGTCTCCTCGCTGATCCGCATCGCGCCCAGCTGCGCGGTGAACCCGGCGCCGACCGTCGCGGACAGGGCGAGGCCCGCCACCAGCGGGGCGATCTCGCGGGTGTTGAAATACGCCGAGAGGAACGCCACGAAGTTCGACGTGCCCAGCTGGTTGAGCGCCGCGTAGCCCTGCAGACCGACCTCGGTGCCGGTGAAGAACGACAGGAACGCGATCACACCCACGGTGCCGCCGACGACGGCGAGCGCGCCGCGGCCGAAGCTCACCTCCGCGAGCAGCCGCAGGATCTCCTTCTTGTAGCGGCGCAGCGTACGGCCGGTCCAGGCCAGCGAGCGGCCGTAGAACGACAGCTGCCTGCCCAGCTCCTCCAGCTGCGGTGGCAGCAGACGGTTCATCAGCGGCATCGCTCAGCCCCTCTGCGGAACGATTTGGAAGTACACGGCCGTCATCACGAAGTTCGTCACGAACAGCAACATGAAGGTGATGACCACCGACTGGTTCACCGCGTCGCCGACCCCCTTCGGGCCGCCCTTCGCGGTCAGCCCCTTGTACGAGGCGACGATCGCCGCGATCGCCCCGAAGACGAGCGCCTTCAGCTCCGCCGCCCACAGATCGGACAGCTGGGCGAGCGTCGTGAACGAGGCGAGATACGCGCCCGGTGTGCCGTTCTGCAAGACCACGTTGAAGAAGTAGCCGCCGGCCACGCCCACCACCGACACCAGACCGTTGAGCAGCACCGCCACCAGCATCGTGGCCAGCACCCTCGGCACCACCAGGCGGTGGATCGGGTCGATGCCCAGCACCTGCATCGCGTCGATCTCCTCGCGGATCTTGCGCGCGCCGAGATCCGCGCAGATGGCCGTGCCACCCGCACCCGCGATGAGCAGCGCCGTCACGATCGGCGACGCCTCGCGCAGCACCGCCAGAACCGAAGCCGCGCCGGAGAACGACTGCGCGCCGAGCTGCCGCGTCAGACTGCCGATCTGCAACGCGATCACCGCTCCGAACGGGATCGACACCAGCGCCGTCGGCAGGATCGTCACACTCGCGACGAACCACGCCTGCTGGATGAACTCCCGCATCTGGAAGGGCCGCTTGGGGATGGTCCGCAGGACATCGAGCCCCATGGCGAACAGGCTGCCGGAGTGCCGCAGCGCCCCAGTGGGTGACAGGCTCATGCGCCACCCGTCCTCTCGCGCACCGAGGCACGCACTCGCCGCAGGTTCTCGCGTTCGGCGATCGCCTCCCAGCGGGGCGGCCGTTCGACGCCCTCGGTGGGCAGCAGCCGCGGCGTCATCTCCGGTGTGCCGGCCGCGCCGCCGTCCCGGTCCGCACCCAGCTGCTGCAACTCCTGCTCGACCTGCGCGGCGTCCTTCTCCTCCGCCATGCCGATCGGCCCCTGCATCCGCCCGTTCAGGAACTGCCGTACCACCGGTTCGTCGCTGGTCAGCAGCTCCTCCCGGGGCCCGAACATCACCAGCTCGCGCCGGAACAGCAGCCCGATGTTGTCCGGCACCTGGCGGGCGGAGGCGATGTCGTGCGTGACGATCAGGAACGTCGCGTCGATCTGCGCGTTGAGATCCACGATCAGCTGGTTCAGATACGCCACGCGAACCGGGTCGAGGCCCGAGTCCGGCTCGTCGAAGAGAATGATCTCCGGGTCGAGCACGAGCGCACGGGCGAGCCCGGCGCGCTTGCGCATACCGCCGGATATCTCGCCCGGCAGCTTGTCCTCCGCGCCGATCAGACCGACCATGTCCATCTTCTCGAGCACGATGCGCCGGATCTCGCTCTCCGGCTTGCGGGTGTGCTCGCGGAGCGGAAAGGCGATGTTGTCGTAGAGGTTCATCGACCCGAACAGCGCGCCGTCCTGGAACAGCACGCCGAACAGCTTCCGCACGTCGTAGAGCTCGTGCTCGCGCAGGGCGGTGATGTCCTGCCCCGCGATGCGGATCGACCCGCGCTCGGGCTTCAGCAGCCCGACGAGCGTCTTGAGGAAGACGGACTTCCCCGTGCCGGACGGCCCGAGCATGACGGACACCTCACCGGCGGGCAGGGTCAGCGAGACGTCCTGCCAGATGACCTGCTGCCCGAAGGACTTGGTGAGCCCTTCCACACAGATCTCGACACCCATCCGGTACACCCTTCAGCCGTGGAGCGGTCCGACATGTGCTCTACGGGGAGGGGAGCGCGGTCCGTCGCTGCGGGACGAAGTTTTTTTGCGGGCGGGTTTCGGGGGCGGGTCGGCGGGTGAGGGGGCGCGCGTCCGCTGCGCGGAGCGTCCCCCACCCCGCCCCACCCCTTCCCGAAACCGGGGCTCCGCCCCGGACCCGGTCCGCCCTGCGGGCGGTGTTCGCGGCTCTGCCCCGGGCCCGGACCGCGCTTCGCGCAGCGTTCGGGTCTCTGCCCTGGGCACGGTCTGCCCCGCGGGTGGGGGCTTCGCCCGGCCCCGGTCCTCCCTGCGGGCGCGCGTCCCGGGGCTTTTGCCCCGGGCCCCAATGCCACGCTTCGCGCGATGGCCTCGATCTCCCGCTACGGCCTGACGGCCGTGGGTGGGGTACCCCCCACGCCGCCAGGTGTAGGGGGAGTACTTCCAAGCCGGGCTTGATGTGCCGCTGCGGGGCCCATCTGCCCGCGGGCGGGAGCGAAATACAGCCTCGCTGGGGGTACCTCCCACGCCCGCCAGGCCGTAGGGCGAGTTTGAGGCGCGGCGTTCGGGGCGGAGCCTTGACGAGACCGGCAAGTTCCAGCCCCGCTGGGGGTGCCTCCCACGGCCGCCAGGCCGTAGGGGGAGTTTGAGGCGCGGGGGGCCGGGGGGTGGAACCCCTCCGGTTTCGGGAAGGGGCGGGTGGGGGCAAGCCCGGCAGGTGCCGACCGCCCCGCCCGCGCGCTACGGCTGCGTGGGAGCCCCGGGCAGCGAGGGCACCGGCGGGGCCGTCGGCTCGGCCGGCAGCCGGAGCGAAGGGTCGGTGGGCACGGTGGGCACGGCGGGCACCGACGCCGACGGCAACGGCGGCAGTTCCGGCGTCCCCACGGACGCCGACGGCAACGGCGGCAACGACGGCAACGGGACCCCGGAGGCGTCCGGTACCGGCAGCCCGGTGACCGGCGCCGTCGACAGCGGCAGCGCCGGCAGCGGCACGTCGGACAGCGCCGGCAGCGGCAGGCCGAGTTCGCCGGCCGACCGGGGCGCGCCCGGAGACCGGCCCGGTGCCGGGCCGGCGGAAGAGGACGCACCGCCGCCCGGCACGGCGTCGCGGCCCCGGACCGGCGCGTGGGACTCGCCCGCTTCCGTCACGGCGGGCGCGGGACGCGGACCGGCGCCGCCGTCGTCATGGACGTACGGCAGGACGAAGCCCGCCACCGCCAGCGTCGCGGCCGTCGACGCGAGCGCCACCGCCGGCGCGTTGCCCCCGCCGCCGGGCCGGCCGCGGCCGCACACCCACAGCGCCAGTCCGAGCGTCGCCGCCAGCGAGTTGCGCAGGGTGCGACGGGCGCGCGCGAGCAGGGACTCCACGGTGCGGTAGCTCAGGCCCATCTTGATGGCGACCTGGCCGACGTCCAGGTCCTCCGACTTCAGCCACAGGGCCTCCGCCTGGCGGGCGGGCAGCTCGGAGCTGCGCCTGGCGAGCCACCGCGCCTCCGCCTGGTCGCAGACCGCCTCGTCGACGGGTACGGGGCCCGGCGGGTGCAGCCGCGGGCTGCTGCGCACCTGTGTCTCCCGGTTGACCTGGCGGTGGCGGTCCACGCACAGCCGCATCGTCACCGTCGTCAGCCACGCGCCCAGCCGCTCGTCGTCCAGGTGAGGGTGCTCCGCGGCCCGCAGCATCGCCTCGTGCACGGCGTCCTCTGCGTCCTCGGGGCTGAGCGACCTGCGGCGGGCCACTCTCAGCAGGTCCTCGCGGTGGCTCCAGGCGCGCTGCCAGCGCTCCTGGGACTCCCGGCCCGTCCCGTCGGGCTGGGCAGGCTGCATCTCCGTAGCCATGACGGCCCCTTCGCTCACCCGCCGGACGACGTCCCTGCCCGGCGGGTGGCGACATTACCGCCCGGTATCCGGAATTGTGGAGGGGGCTGCGCTCATCGAGTCCGTTCCGTTGCTGGTCGTCTCCCCGGTGCCGGGCAGCACGGTGTCGCCGGGCAGCTCCAGACGGGGGGTGGGGAGCGGCAGAAGGGGTTCGGCGGGCTCCGGGTCCCCGGCGGGTGCGCTCTTGGTGGGGGAGGGCGAAGGGGCGCCCGGGGCAGGGGCGGAAGGGCGGGGCGTGGTGGGCGCCGCGGTGGGCGACGGCGTCGGCGTGCGGGGCGTTCGCTGCTCCGGCGTGCCCCTGCGTTCCGGTGCGCCGGCGGACTCCGCCACGGCACCGCCGGCGTCGGGGACGACGCGGTGCCCCGAGAGGTAGTACGTGTACCAGGCCAGCACCGTCCGCAGATACGCGGTGGAGTGGTTGTACGAGAGGACCGAGCGCTCCAGATCACTCGGGTCGGACAGGTTCCGGCCGCCGGCGCACAGATAGCGGCCGGCCGCGAGTGCCGCGTCGAAGACGTTCTGCGGGTCGTGGCGACCGTCGCCGTTGCCGTCGGCGCCCCAGTACGCCCAGGTGGAGGGGATGAACTGCATGGGCCCGACGGCACGGTCGTACTCGGTGTCCCCGTCGTACCTTCCGCCGTCGCTGTCCCTGATGAGCGCGAAGCCGTCGCCGTCCAGCCGCGGGCCGAGAATCGGCGAGAGCGTGGCGCCGTCGGCGGTGACCCGGCCGCCGCGCGCCTGCCCGGACTCGACCTGGCCGATCGCCGCGAGGAGCTGCCAGCGCAGACCGCAGCCGGGGACGCTGCGCGCGAGTTCCGTCTCCGCTGCCCGGTACGCGGCGAACACCGTGGCCGGGAGAGAGCCGGCCGTCGGTGCGGCGGGGTCCGCGGCGACCGGACCCGCGACGGGTTCGGGTGTCCGCAGCGGCGGGAGTTCCGTGCGGTAGGCGCCGTCACCCGCCGTGTCCGGCGCCGACCGCTGCTGCCCGGCCGTGACGGCGGCTCCCGGTCCCTGCGAGGCGGTGAGTGCCGCCATGGCCGCGGTGACGAGTGCCGTCGTCTTGACGCCTCTGCGTGTGCGTCCTGTCATGATGCAGACCCCTCCCTGTGCCGCCGGGCCGGAAACACGGGCCGGCGGGGCTCGTCTCCCTTGCTCTACGCGCGAGCGCCGCGGGTCCGTCGCGTCATGACGTACGACGTCGGCGGCGAGCGCTGGCCGCCGGGCCGCCGGGCACGGGGCATGGGTCAGGGGCCCGCGGGCCGCGGCTAACGTGGAGGCATGGTGCGACTGAGAGTGGAGTTCACGACGGAGCCGTTCGATCTGGACGAGCCGCCGCCGCACGCCGTGGCGGTGCGCGAGGTCGTGCAGGGGGCGGAACTCGACGCGGTGGACGTCGGGCCGTTCGGGAACACGGCGGAGGGCGGCGCGGAGCAGGTCCTCGGCACGGTGGACGCGCTGCTGCGCACGGCGCTGGAGAACGGCGCGACCCGGGTCTCCCTGCAGGTCAACGTGGTGGAGGGCGAGGGATGACGGCCCTGGACCACGCCCTTGCCCAGGCCGTGAAGCCGCTCGTCGACGCCATGGGCGGTGTACTGATGGAGCCCGGCGAGGCCGCCGAGGACGACGTCATACTCAGCTGGGAGGGCGAGGAGGTCCTCGCCGTTCGTCTTCCGCAGCTCGCGGACTCCCTCGACCACATCCTCGCGGCGCTGGAGCGGCAGCACGGCCGGCCGCTCGCCGAGCTGGACCGCAGGACCAAGCAGTCGATCGTCAGGACGCTGGAGTCGCGGGGCGCGTTCTCCGTGCGGCACGGCGTGGAGACGGTGGCCGGCGCCCTCGGCGTCAGCCGCTTCACCGTCTACAACTACCTGAACCGCGAGAAGAGCCCCTCGGAGGGCTGACGCCCCGACCGGCCGGCGCTTTGTGCGTACTCGTGCTGCACTCAGGAAGTCCCGGCCACCTCGGCCGCGGTCACCTCCGCCGCGGGGGCCTCGGCGGTGGGTACGTCGGCCGCGGGTAGGTCGGCGGTGGGGAGGTCGCCCGCCGCCGGGAGATCGGCAAGGTCCGGGAGGCCGGCCGCCCCCGGCAGGTCGCCGAGGGCGGGGAGGTCACCGAGGCCCGGGAGCTCTCCGGCGGCGGGCAGTTCCCCGGTCGCCGGGTCCTGGGCCACCGGGAGCTCCCCCCGTCGCGGGAACGTCCCCGGTGCCGGGAGGTCCGTCGTGGGCAGGCCGCCGAGGCTGCCGGCGACACCGTCGAGGATGCCGGTCACCGTGCCGAGGAGGCTCGCCGGCAGGTTGTCGAGGGCTGAGGTGACGCCGCCGAAGGGGTCGTCCGCTGCGGCGCGGGGCACCTGGAGGGCGTCGGCCTGTGCGGCGGCGGGGGCGGGGTCGGCGGGCGATGCAGCGGCAGGCCGAGGAGGGCGCTTGCTGCCGTACAGGCGGCGAAGCGGCGAACGCTTTCATGTGCATGCTCCTGCAGTGCCGACACCGTTGTCGGACGTACGGGAAGCCGGAGGCGGCACTCCAGTCGAATGGGGATGTTTCAGACGTCAGGTGCCGCGGGGCGGTGTGGGCCGGTGCGCTGCTGCAACGGTGTGGAGGTCCCGCCCGGGCTCGCGGACGCTCGCGGGCATGATCGCCACGGCCCCTGCCGGAGGCATTTGTAACCCCAAGTTTTCAACAAAGTGTTGACGTCGCGTTGCCGGAGGGCGTTAGCTATCCGCAGCCCGTCCGAAGCACCGCGATGAACAAGCCACGGAGGCTCCCGTGACTTCACTTCCGAACCCGGGCCTCGCCCGGTTCAACGCCTCCGAGGACAGTGCGGCCCTGGCCGCATTGCACGAGGTGTGCGCCAGTTCGGCGTGGGGGAGCAAACTGCTCGCCCAGCGACCGTACGCCAGCACCGAGGCCCTTTTCCAGGCCAGTGACGCCGCCATGGCCGAGCTGACCGAGGAGGATCTGGCCGAGGCGATGGCCGGTCACCCGCCGATCGGCCGGCCGAAGCCCGGAGACCCGACCTCCTCCCGCGAACAGAGCGGGATGGCCGGCGCCTCCGAAGCGCTCAAGGCCCAAATGCTCGAGCTGAACCTCGCCTACCAGGACAAGTTCGGTCATGTCTTCCTGATCTGCGCCACCGGCCGCACCGGTGAGCAGATGAGGGACGCCGTCCGCGAGCGGATCGACAACTCGCCCGACCAGGAGCGGGAGATCGTCCGCTCCGAACTGGGCAAGATCAACCGTATCCGTCTGACCCGTCTCGTAGAGCAGGAGCACAGCGCATGAGCACGGCAACCACCGCCTCGGTGTCCACGCACATCCTGGACACCAGCGTGGGACGCCCCGCCGAGGGCGTCGCCATCTCTCTGTCGTCCCGCAGTGGCACGGGGGCGCAGTGGGTGGCGCTCGGCGCATCGAAGACCGACGCGGACGGGCGCTGCAAGGACCTGCCGGCGCTGCCGGAAGGAACGACACACGTACGTCTCGACTTCGAGACCGAGGCGTACTTCGAGACCAAGCAAGCCGATGCGCAGCAGGACGCCCCCGCGAATCGGGACAGCGGTGCATCCGGTGTGTTCTTCCCGGAAGTGGCGATCACCTTCGCCGTCGTGCCGGGCGAGCACTACCACGTACCGCTGCTGCTCAACCCGTTCGGCTACTCCGTTTACCGAGGGAGCTAGCAGACATGCCCACGATTCTCGGCCAGAACCAGTACGGCAAAGCAGAGAACCGAGTCGTCAAGATCACGCGGGACGGCGACACCCATCACATCAAGGACCTGAACGTCTCGGTCGCCCTCTCCGGCGACATGGACGACGTGCACTACTCCGGCTCCAATGCCAACGTCCTGCCGACCGACACCACCAAGAACACGGTGTACGCGTTCGCCAAGGAGTACGGCATCGAGTCCGCCGAGCAGTTCGGCATCCACCTGGCCCGGCACTTCGTGACCAGCCAGGAGCCGATCCACCGGGCGCGCATCCGGATCGAGGAGTACGCCTGGGAGCGCATCGCGACCTCCGACGGCAACTCGAAGTTCATCGGCGCCGACGAGGTCAAGCACTCCTTCGTCCGCAAGGGCCAGGAGACCCGCACCACCCAGATCACCTTCGACGGTGACAAGTGGGAGGTCGTCTCCGGCCTCAAGGACCTGACCGTGATGAACTCGACCAACTCCGAGTTCTGGGGTTACGTCAAGGACCGGTACACGACCCTCAAAGAGGCGTACGACCGCATCCTGGCCACCCAGGTCGCCGCCCAGTGGCGCTACAACTGGACCTCCGACGAGGCACGGATGCCGAACTGGGACAAGTCCTACGACCAGGCCAGGAAGCACATGCTCGAGGCCTTCGCGGAGACGTACTCCCTGTCGCTGCAGCAGACCCTCTACCAGATGGGTTCGCGCATCATCAACAGCCGAAGCGAGATCGACGAGATCCGTTTCTCGCTGCCGAACAAGCACCACTTCCTGGTGGACCTCGAGCCCTTCGGCCTCAAGAACGACAACGAGGTCTACTTCGCGGCGGACCGCCCGTACGGCCTGATCGAGGCCACCGTCCTGCGGGACGGGGTCGAGCCGCAGATCCCGGTCGACATGACCAACCTCTGACGCGGGACCGGCCGGCCCCCGCCCGCCCACCGCCGGGCGGGGGCCGGCCGGACCGGAGGGAAGAACCATGGCACAGCCTCAAACGGCCACGTTGGACGGCCTGTTCACCGGTACGCCCGCCGCGGCCCCCACCTTCTCGCTCACCCGGAGCGCCGGTGTGGTGTCCCCGGCCCCGGAACGCGGCCGCCGTACCCTTGCCGCAGCCGGTGGCCCCGGCGCGTTCCCCCTTCCGGCCGCGGTCGTCCCGCTCGTCCCGGTGCGCGCCCCTGGGGGCGCCGGCATCGTCCCGTTCTTCCACCCTCTCGGCACCCGCAGCCGCACAGCTGCGGCACTCAAATCCTCCTAGGGTCCTGCCGTGCCCACATCGCCGCTGACAGAAGAAGGAAGCACCATGGCACCTTCGGCAGCCCACGACGGCGCTCCCGAGCGCATCGTCATCGAGAACTGTGCGATCGCCACCGTCGACGCCGACGACACGGAGTACGCCTCCGGGCATGTCGTCGTCGCCGGCAACCGGATCGAGTCCGTCGGAGCGGGCAAGGCACCGGACGGCCTGGAAGGCGTCGTACGCCGCATCGACGGCACCGGCCACCTCGTCACCCCGGGCCTGGTCAACACCCACCACCACTTCTACCAGTGGATCACCCGCGGCCTCGCGACCGACCACAACCTCTTCAACTGGCTGGTGGCGCTCTACCCGACCTGGGCGCGCATCGACGAGCCGATGGCCCGCGCCGCCGCGCAGGGCTCGCTCGCGATGATGGCCCGCGGCGGCGTCACCACCGCCATGGACCACCACTACGTCTATCCGCGGGGCTCCGGCGACCTGTCCGGCGCGATCATCGGCGCCGCCCGCGAGATGGGCGTACGGTTCACCCTCGCCCGCGGCTCGATGGACCGCGGCACGTCGGACGGCGGCCTGCCGCCGGACTTCGCCGTCGAGTCCCTCGAAGGGGCGCTCGCGGGTACCGAGGCGACGATCGACAAGCACCACGACGCCTCCTTCGACGCCATGACCCGGATCGCGGTCGCGCCGTGCTCCCCGTTCTCGGTGTCCACCGAACTGATGCGGCAGGGCGCGGAGCTGGCCCGGCGCAAGGGCGTGCGGCTGCACACCCACGGCTCGGAGACCGTCGAGGAGGAGGAGTTCTGCAAGGAACTCTTCGGAATGGGCCCGACCGACTACTTCGAGTCGACGGGCTGGCTCGGCTCCGACGTGTGGATGGCGCACTGCGTCCACATGAACGACTCCGACATCGCCGCCTTCGCCCGTACCGGCACCGGCGTCGCGCACTGCCCCTCTTCCAACGCGCGTCTGGCCGCCGGCATCGCCCGCGTGCCCGACATGCTGAAGGCCGGTGTGCCGGTGGGCCTCGGCGTCGACGGCACCGCCTCCAACGAGTCCGGCGAGCTGCACACCGAACTGCGCAACGCCCTGCTGATCAACCGGCTCGGCGCCCACCGGGAGGCGGCGCTGAACGCCCGCCAGGCGCTGCGGCTCGGCACCTACGGCGGGGCGCAGGTCCTCGGCCGCGCGGACCAGATCGGATCCCTCGAGCCCGGCAAGCTCGCCGACCTGGTGCTGTGGAAGCTGGACACGCTCGCCCACTCCTCCATCGCCGACCCGGTCGTCGCCCTCGTCTTCGGCGCGGCGGCCCCCGTAACACTCTCCCTCGTCGACGGCACCCCGATCGTCGAGGCGGGCCACCTCACCACGGTGGACGAGGACGCCATCGCCCGCTCCACGCGGGACGAGGCACAGCGCCTGGCGCGGATCGCCGCACAGGACTGACCCAAGGAAGTCCGGCCGAGGGGGACGGCCCTCGGCCGGCGGCCGTGAACCCGAGCGGGGTCCACGGCAGCCGTCGCCGGGAGGTGCGTGCGGAGCACGCCCGCACCTCCCGGTGGTGGTGACACGTGCCCACCCGGCACACGGCACCACCCGCACCACCGGTTCGGGCGACCCGGTAGGTGCATCTGCACCACCCCGCACCACCTCCTTGACACCACATGTCACCGACGACGTGTAACCCGACCGGAGGCACCGCCGTGGCCGCGCAATCACCGACCGCCGACGCACCCGACGAAGCACCAGAAGAACTCGACCGCAAACATCCGGTCGACGAGAAACTCCCGCCCTTCAAGATGTTCACCAGCGGCCTCCAGCATGTGGCCGCCATGTACGCGGGCGTGGTGGCCCCGCCGATGATCGTGGGGCCCGCCGTGGGCCTCGACGCCAAGGACACCGCGTTCCTGATGGGCGCCAGCCTGTTCACGGCCGGTATAGCCACCCTGCTCCAGACCATCGGCTTCTGGCGCGTCGGCGCCCGGCTGCCGTTCGTCAACGGCGTCTCCTTCGCCGGTGTGACCCCGATGGTCGCCATCGGCAGGGACAGGGGCTACGACGGCATCGCCGTCATCTTCGGCGCGATCATCGTCGCCAGTGTGCTGGGCTTCGTGCTCACCCCGTACTTCTCCAAACTGGTCCGGTTCTTCCCGCCCGTCGTCACCGGCACGGTCATCACCCTCATCGGTGTGTCCCTGCTGCCGGTCGCCTTCAACTGGTCGCAGGGCGGCAACTCCACCGCCGACGACTACGGCTCCATGAAGAACATCGGCATGGCGGCCCTGACGTTCGTGATCGTGCTGGCGCTGCGCAAACTGCTGCGCGGCTTCCTCCAGCAAATCGCCATCCTGCTCGGACTCGTCGTCGGCACGATCATTGCCGCCCCACTGGGCATGACCAGCATGGACGCGATGTCGGAGGCCGGGATCGTCGGCTTCCCCACGCCGTTCCACTTCGGCGCACCGCAGTTCGAGATCGCCGCGATCATCTCGATGTGCATCGTCATGCTGGTCTGCATGACCGAGTCCACCGCCGACATGCTCGCGCTCGGCCGGATCGTCGACCGCCCGGCGGACGAGCGGGTCATCGAGGGCGGCCTGCGCGCCGACACCCTGGGCAGTGCCATCAGCCCGCTGTTCAACGGCTTCATGTGCAGCGCGTTCGCCCAGAACATCGGCCTGGTGGCGATGACGAAGGTGCGCAGCCGGTTCGTCGTCGCCGCGGGCGGCGGCATCCTGATCCTGCTCGGTCTGTGTCCGGTGGCGGCGTCGGTCATCGCGCTCGTACCGCTGCCGGTCCTCGGTGGTGCCGGCATTGTCCTGTTCGGCTCGGTCGCGGCGAGCGGCATCCAGACGCTGGCCACGGCCGCGCTGGAGAAGGGCGAGAACGCACTGATCGTCGCCGCCGCCGTCGGCATCGGCCTGATCCCGATCGCCGCGCCGCAGTTCTACCACGCCTTCCCCGAGGACCTGCTCGTCGTTCTCGACTCGGGCATCTCGACCGGCTGCATCGTGGCGATCCTGCTGAACCTCGCCTTCAACCACCTCGGCGGGAAGGGAAGGGCGCACGAGGAGACGTCCCCGGAGGAAGCCGGCGGCAAGGTCGACGAGCCGGCCGCCGTGCACTGAGGCCGGCTGCCGTGCCGTTGAGCGCTGCCGTGTCGTTGAGCAACGGGCGCGCGGTCCGCGACCGCGCTGTTGCCGACTGGGCCGTTGCCGGCCGTGCCGTTGTCGGTCGTGCCCGGGTGGAGCCGTCCTCGTGGGGGCTCCACCCGGGCGCTCCGGTGCTCAGGCGGTGTTGTTGGCGAGAGCCAGCAGCCTGGTCATCGAGCCGTTGAACTTGTTGCGGTCCACGTCCCCGGAGACGCCGCTGACCCGGCCGGTCGCGGTGTACTGCCAGAAGGTCCAGGTGGGGAAGCCGCTCGGGATGTTGGGGCTGCTGACGCCCCAGTGGGCGACCCACAGCGGCGCCTTGTTGTACATCCCGGTCCAGTTGCCGGTGCAGGTGTTCCACCAGCTGGCGGTCGTGTAGATGACGACGTCCCGGCTGGTGCGCGCCTTGTAGGTGTTGTAGAAGTCGTTGATCCAGGTGCGCATCTGGGTCGTCGACAGGCCGTAGCACATGGAGCCCGACGGGTTGTGCTCGATGTCGAGGACACCGGGCAGCGTCTTGTTGTCACGGGACCAGGCGCCGCCGTTGGAGGCGAAGAAGTTGGCCTGGGTCGCACCGTTCGAGTAGTTCGGGCGGGCGAAGTGGTAGGCCCCGCGGATCACGCCGGCGTAGTACGCGTTGGTGTAGTTCGCGCCGAAGCGGGAGTCCTTGAAGCTGGTGCCCTCGGTTGCCTTGATGTAGGCGAAGTCGATCCCGGCGCTCTTCACCGAGTTCCAGTTGATCGCGCCCTGCCAGTGGGAGACGTCGATTCCCTGGACACCGCTAATGTCCATCGGCGAGATCGTACCGCCGTCGTCCGTGGCGTGCGGCTGCTCGAGGCGGGTTCCCGAACCCATCCAGGCCTGGCCCGGTTTGACCGGCTTGTCCGCCGGGGGAGGCGCTGCGGCGGCGGGGCCGGTGGTGGTGAGGAGCAGGGCACCGGCCGCGGCCAGGGTGCCGATGACGGTGACGGCCCTCGATCTTCCGCGACGTGCTGATCCGACTCGTGACACAGGCATGACTGCCTCCTGGCAGGGTGGGGGGATCGGCGGACGGGCGGGTCGCACGACTCCCACAGCCGGAGTCATGGACACGTCACACGAGTAAGGCACTGTGACGCGCGGGCGTAAAGGGGCGGCCGGAAGTCCCTATGGACCAGACCTGTGGCGACGCGGCGGAGCTGCGGAAACGCGCGGACCTCGCGGTAACTTTCAGGCCGCCGGCCCCGAACTTTCTACTCGCGTAGCACCGGGGCCGTGCCCCGTCCCCCACATCCGGGTCACCGACCCGGCCACGCCATCAGACTGCTGAACAGCTCCGCCTGCTCGATCGCGTCGTCCAGCGCATGGTGCGTGTGCCGCCGCCGCGAGAGCAGTACGCGCGGCATCGTCCCCTTCGACACCGCCCGCAGAGGCAGCCGCGCCTTCGTCGCGTACAGCGTCATGTCCAGGCAGCCCGAGTGCCCGAACGGGCTCGAGCCGGTGAACCACACCTGGTACCGGTACAGGAACATCCAGTCGTACGGCGCCGGATAACCGCACATCACCGGCTGCGCGCCCCCGTGCGTCTCCCGGAGCCCCTCCACCCAGGCGCCGAACTTGGCCATGGCACGGACCGGTTCGCACCCCTCGGCCGCCAGACGCTCGCGGTCGAGACCGCTCACCGCGAGCGCCTGCGGATCGAAGTCCTCGGAGATGGGCCGCAGTTCACGATGGAACGTGTGCTTCTCCGGGTCGTGTTCCTCGTACTCTGCACCGTCCTGGCGGCCGGCCACCGCCGCGCCGAAAGTGAGCATCGAGTACGGGCCGGGGACCGGCCCGTCCGCCTCGACGTCGACGGAGATGTAGAGACTGGGCTTCACACGGTGCGTCATGGTCCGGAGCATCGCATCGACGCGGGCCCCAACTCACCGGCATTTCCCGGTACCGGCCGTCCGCGTGGCCGCCGGCCGGCGGTGGGCGGCGCACAGTGAGGCACTCCGACTTCCGGGCGGCCGACCTGGACGGAGGAACCGGCGCCGTCAGTCGCCGGGCCGCCAGTCGGGGCGGCGGCCGCTGAGCCCGACCACCTGCTCCAGCAGCGGCGCGTCGTCCGGCACGGCCACCGGCGGGCCGAAGATCCCCTCGCGCAGCGAGTCGTCGTCCGTCGGCCGCACGATCTCGTACGACACGGCCGCGCTCGCCTCACCCGGGTCGTAGTCCTGCCCCGTCGCCCGCGCCAGGTCCCAGCCGTGGATGACGAGCTCGTTGAGCGCGACGCGGCCCGCGACCGCCGCGGGCAGGTCCACGCCGCCGGCCCGGGTCATGCCCTCCCACGCCTCCGGTCGGCGCCACGCCTCGGCGAGCTCGTCCAGGCGCACCGGGAGCACGGTGCGCCAGCCGTCGTCCAGGACCGGGAGCGCCGAGTCGGGACTCGTGTCGGTCGTCGGCCCGAGATCCTTGCGGGCCGCGTCCCGGAAGGCGAGGGACAGCCCGTCGATGTGGGCCAGCAGCTCCCGCACGGCGTACTTCGGGCAGGGTGTCGGACCGTCCAGCTGCTCGTCGCGGACGGCGCCGAGCAGCCCCGACACCGCGCGGGCGGCGGGCGTGAGATCGGGCAGAGGTGTGCTGTCGGAGTTTTCCATGCAGGTGTGACCGGCCGCCGCGCCGAAACTCATCGCCGCGGCGAACCTTCACCGCCGGACGGACCGTGTGCGCTCCGGCGGCTGCTCGGAGGGCCACCGCGCACACCGTGGGCGGCTCCGGTCCCGAGTCGTCCGCGGCGGTGAACCGAACCGTTCCGTCGGCGGCGACAGAGGGCGACTCGACATGGACGCCGCTCGGCGTGGCAGAGGCGACGGCGACCTCATGCCGCTCGGCGTGGCAGAGGCGACCGCGACCGCTGCCGCCCGGAGCGACAGCGGCGTACCCGGACGCATCGCTCGCCCGATCGGGCTAACCCCCGGCCCGGAAGGATCACCCGCGCCGCCCGCCCTCATACGCTCCACAGGTGACTCGTACGAACGCCCTGAACACCGGCCGCGACGACCTCCTCGCATGGGCGAGGCGGGAGAGAGGCGTCGCACTGCCCGTGCGCCCCGCGGACGCGCTGCTGACGATGCTCGCGCTGCGCGGCGCCGACCGCAGGGCCGGTGTGCCGGAACCGACGCCCCAGCTGCTGCGGCAGGTCCTGCGCGAGGACCTCCCGCAGCTGCTGTGCGCCGGCGACGACGAGCTGGACGCCGTACCGGACGTGCTCACCGCCCTCGCCGACCGCGTCCGGGCCGCGGGCCGGCTCAACGCCAAGCGCCACGCGCGGCTGCTCGCCGCCGTCGAGGACACCGTCCCCGGCTTCCGCCGCGCCATGGCCGACCCGGCGAACCTCACCTGGCACCGCTGGTACGCGTCGCTGCTGACCGCCGACGGCGTCGACGCGGACGACGCCGCCGCCGTGCGCGCCTGGCTCGAAGCCCACGAGAGCACACCGCACGCGGACCGGCCGGCCCTGCCCGAGCCGCTGCACCGCTCCGACCTCGCCGAGCGGACGTTCGCCGTACGGGCCCGACTCGCCGAGCTGCTGCTCGCCGCCTTCGCCCGCGACACCCGCGAGGCATCCCCGGCGGGCCCGCTGCTGCCCACGCACTCACTGGACGCCGACCGCCCCGACGACGCGCTCGCCGGGGAACTGGAGCACATCGCCGACGAGCTGACCGACCGGTGGACCGCGGCCGGCCTCGGGGAGGCGTTCGCCGCGCGGCACGCCGCACTCGCCCCGGGGCCGGAGGCGCTGCCGCACGTCGCCCTCGCCGACCGCATGCTCGACGAGCACCTCGACTACTACGGCGACTCCTCCGTCCCGCTGCCGCCCCCGCCCGCCGTCCCGGCGCCGGACGAGATCCGGGACCTGCTGCACGCCGCCCCGCTGCCCGCGGCGCTGGCGGCGGGAACCTTCGACGACGAACTGCGCGAAGTCTCGGAACGCTGCGGGCTCCCCGGCCCCGCCACCGCCGTGTGGACCGACGGGACACCGCAGGAACTCGTCGAACTGGCCGCCGACGTCCTGGCGGCGCAGGCCGAACGACTGCCCCTGGTCACGGGCCCGCAAGACGCGTACTCGTTCGACGCCGCGCACCTCCTCTACTCGCTCTACGAACGCGGCGGCACCCCCGACTCCGTCGCACGCAAGATCTCCGACGCGAAGGACGACGGCGTGCCGCCCGAACTGGAGGACGCCCCCACCCCCGTCCCCGGCGACGCCCCCGACGCCTACGAGACCCCGTCGCCCGAGGAGCTGTCCGTCCTGCTCGGGATGCCCGGCCGCACCGAGGCCGACCGGGCCGAACTCGACGCCCCGGCACGGGGTCTGGCGGCCATCGTCGATCAACTCGCCGCCACCGGCTGTGTGTTCCGCACCGGCGACACCTACGGGCTCACTCCGCTCGGCGCCGCTGTCATGCGCCACGTCCTCGCCGCCGGCCATGTGGCCGCCCCCGACCCGGACACCGTCGCGGGCTGGAACGCGGCACAGACCGTGGCCGCCACCCGCCACTGGCCCACCCGGCTCGCCGCCGCCGCGCTCGCCGCCTGGGCGGCACGCCACGGCGGCACGGACGAAGCCTGGACCGCGCTGCTCGACGCGGTCTCCGCGACCAAGGCCGACGACATCAACGCCGCCCGTACCTCCGAGTCCTTCGCCCTCCTCGACCTCGCGGCCGTCCCCGCCACGGCGCTGCGCGCCGCACTCACCGACCCGGTGACCGGCGCGGCCGCCCGCAGGCTGCTCGTGGCCCGCGGGGAGTCGGTCCCCGAGGACGCCGTTCCACTCACCGCACGCGCCACGGTGCTCGTCGAGGAACTGGACCGCTGCTGGATCGACGACATGCTCGGCCAGGTGAAGCGCCGCGACGAGACGGGCGACACCGGCGTCCCCCGTCCGACCGACATCGTGCCCACGACCCTGCTCCCCGCCTTCGACACGGCGGCCGCCGCGTGGCCGGGCGGCGCCGGCGCCCTCGTCGAGGCCCTGGCGGAGGCCGACCCCGGCACCTCGTACCGCATCCTGGACACCCTGCACGCCCACCACCCGGAGCGCACGGTCGCGAACGCGGCGGCGCACGCCAAGAAGACGGCGCAGCGGTCGCTGTCCCGGCGCCGCCACTGACACGGCCGGATCCGGTACGCCGCAGGCGGGTGGGTAGGTTGGTGCAGGTCGCAGCCCCCGCCCGAGGAGAAACCGTGTCCGCCCGCCCCCGTCTGCTGTATGTCACCGACCTCGCCTACCCGGCCCGCGGGCGGCGCTACGGCGACGAGGACATCTTCCTCACGGCGCGGCTGCGTGAGGACTTCGACATCGCGCTGTGCCACCCGCTGGACACCACGGCCCTGATGGACGCCTTCGACGCGGTCGTCGTCCGCAACAGCGGTCCCGTGCTGCACTATCAGGCCGCGTACGACGCCTTCCGCGAGCGGGCGGCGGCGCGCGGCACACGGGTCTACAACCCGCTGTCCGGCCGGGGCGACATGGCCGGCAAGCAGTACCTGCTGGACCTGACGGCCGCCGGATGTCCCGTCATCCCGACCGTCGACCGGCCGCGGCACCTCGCCCGCCTCCCGGAGACGGCCGAGTACGCGGTGAAGCCCAAGGCCGGCGCCGACTCCATAGGGCTCGACTTCGTCCCGCGCGAGGAGCTCGCGAAGTACGCCGCGGGCGGCGACATGCTCGTCCAGCCGCGGGTGGACTTCCGCTACGAGGTGTCCTTCTACTTCGTCGACGACGCGTTCCAGTACGCGCTGTACGCCCCCGATCCCGGGCAGCGCTGGGCCCTCGAGCCGTACGAGCCGACCGAGGCGGATGTGCGCTTCGCCCGCCGGTTCATCGGCTGGAACACCCTCCACCACGGCATCCAGCGCGTCGACGCCTGCCGGACGCGGCAGGGGGAGCTGCTGCTGGTCGAGCTGGAGGACCTGAACCCGTACCTGTCCCTCGACCTTGTGCCGGAGGCGACCCGCGAGGCTTTCGTCACCGCGATGAAGGAGTCCCTGCACCGCTTCCTGGACGCACCGGCGCCTCCGGCGACCGCCCCGGATCAGCCGTCGAGCAGCGCTGCGGCCTCCCGGCGCGCCTGACGCAGCCAGCCGGCACGCTGCCCGTCCGTCGAGTCGGTGACCGTGCGGAAGACGACCCGTCGGACGTCGACGACGCCGAGGTACGGCAGCACGCACGCGGACCAGATGCGCTGCAACGGGTCCCCGAACTCGCCGTGCTCACGGTCGGCGGGCGTGTCCGAGGTGTTCAGCACGAGCGCCCGCCCGGCCCGGAGCAGCCCGGCGGGCTCGCCGGCCGCGGTGCCCAGTTTGTACGCGACACCGGGCACCATCACGCGCTGGACCCACCCGGTGAGGACCGCCGGCGGCATCCCCCACCAGTTGGGGTGGACGAACACCAGGGCGTCGAGCGTGGCCACCTCGGCGCGGTGGCGGGCCAGTTGCGGGTCGTGGGCGTCCTGCGCCTCCCGGACGGTCTCCGTCTCGTCGGCGGCCGGCCCGGGGGAGAAGCCCTCGGCACACAGGTCGTGCGCGAGCACCTCGCAGCCGCGCTCCCGCAACTCGTCGACGACCGCGTCGAAGACGGCGTGGTTGAAGCTGCCCCGGACGCGGGTGTGCGAGATAGGCCCCGATACGCATGTGTCGCTGATCCCCCCGGATCGATGTGGGCCGGTGCCGCCTGCCACTCGGCCGTCTTCCCTGCGTCGGCATCGGATCGTACGTCCCGTGGCCCGAATGCTGACATCCACCACGGCCCGCCTCTGCTTGCCGCATCGGCCGAGGCGGAATCGGCGCGGATGTGCAGGCGAGGTCGGGCTCTCGCTGTGGCCTGGCAGGTCAAGGCCCTGGCCACGGCGGCGGCCTGCGCCCACGGGCGCGGGGCACAGGTTCTGGCCGAGCTGGAATCTCTCACGGCAGATCTGAGGGGCATGGCCCCTGACGCGCGGTGCGGTGCCGGACGCGACCGAAGCCGATGAGGCCCGGAGCCGCTGGGCTGGACCGTGCGCGAGCGGCGCGGGCTGCGCGAGCTTGCTGTGACGCGTACGCCTGCCCGCGCTTCAGCGGCGCACTCAGCCGGCGGCAGTGCCGAACCACTGGGGCAGCCGCCCGGACAGACCCTCCTGGTCCTCACCGACCCACGCCACGTGGCCGTCGGGCCGCAGCAGTACCGCGGGCGCGTCCAGCTCCCCGCTTACGTCGACGACGTGGTCGACCCGGTCCGCCCAGCCCGCGACCGAGAGCCGTCCGGTCTGGTCGAGCAGCAGCCCGCGGCCGCCGTGCATCAGCGCGTAGAGGCGACCGCTTTTCAGCTGCACGTCCCGCAGCCGCCGGCCGAGCAGTTCATGCCCCTCGCCGAAGTCGTAACGGATCCCGATCGCAGTGATCTTCTCCGTCAGGCGCCGGTTCACGTCCTCGAAGTCCATGAGTTCCGACAGCAGCCGGCGCACTGCCTGCGGACCCGGCTCGGTGGACATCAGCTGCATCTGCGCGCGGGTGTTGTCCAGCACGTCGGCGGCCACCGGGTGGCGTTCGGTGTGGTAGCTGTCCAGCAGGCCCTCCGGTGCCCAGCCGCCCACCTCGGCGGCCAGTTTCCAGCCGAGGTTGAACGCGTCCTGGATGCCGAGGTTGAGCCCCTGCCCGCCGGTCGGCGGGTGGATGTGCGCCGCGTCGCCGGCGAGCAGCACCCGGCCCGAACGGTAGTGCTCGGCCAGCCGGGTGGCGTCGCCGAACCGGGAGAGCCAGCGCGGTGAGTGCACGCCGAAGTCGGTGCCGGCGACCACTCGGAGCTGTCGCTTGACCTCGTCGAGGGTCGGCGGGACCGAGCGGTCCTCGGCCACCCCCTCGGCGGGCACGACGACGCGGTGCACGCCGTCGTCCCCGAGGGGTCCGACGCCGAACCGCGACTGGGTCCTGCGCACTTCGGCCACCACGGCGGCCAGCGTCTCCGGCGGTACGGCCACCTCCATCTCGCCCAGCAGGGTGTCCACCCTCGAGGGCTCGCCGGGGAAGCCGACACCGAGCAGCTTGCGCACCGTGCTGCGGCCGCCGTCGCAGCCGACGAGGTAACGCGAGCGCAGTCGCGTGCCTTCGGCCAGCTCGGCGGTCACCCCGTGCTCGTCCTGGCTGAGCCCGACCAGCTCGCAGCCGCGCCGGATCCCGGCGCCGAGCTCGGTGGCGTGTTCGGCCAGCAGGCGGTCGGTGGTGGGCTGCGGGATGCCGAGGACGTAGGGATGCGCGGTGTCCAGCCGTTCGGGCGAGGGCTTGGCGATGCCGGCGAAAAAGCCGCCGACCGGGTACTGCCTGCCGAGCGCGAGGAACCGGTCCAGCAGACCGCGCTGATCCATCACCTCGATGCTGCGCGCGTGCAGGCCCAGCGCGCGGACGACCTTGGTGGGCTCCGTCTCCTTCTCCAGTACGAGCACATGCACGCCGTGCAGCCGCAACTCGCAGGCCAGCATCAAGCCGGTCGGTCCGCCGCCGACAACGATTACGTCGATCACGAAAAACGCCCCCGTTCAACAAGGTTGCCTGTCGGCCGGCTGCTCCGGGCAGTCGGTAGGCGCGACACCCGCAGCTTCCCGCCGAGTGCCTGCGACCGCGACTTCACCGCGAGTCCCACCGGCGGTTCGACGTCCCGCGACACCCGTGCGTCACCAAAGGGCATGTACGTCGCGAATCGCTGATTTCCGCAGGTTCCGGCTTCGAGCGGAGATTCTGCAGCACGACCCGGGTCTTGCCGCAAGGCCCCCCGTGCGCTATACCTTGAGAGTGGCAAGGAGTGGGAAGACCTCCTTGCCTTTGTTGTTTCTCTGTTGTCTGTCGTCCGCTGTGGGGAAGGACAAGCTCCCTCGAAGCGATGACGCGGGCGCTCAAGCCTCCAGCGGCCGGTAGCCGATTCCCCGCCACAGCTCCCGGGTCCCGGGCAGCGGTTGCCGCTCCCCGGCGTCGTCCGGTGCCCAGACGTGGGCCGGCCCGGTGCCGGCCGTGTCGAGGGCGGCCCATCCCGGGGTGCCGGTGGTGGCGAAGCCCGCCCAGGCGGCGACCATGCTGCGGGCCAGGCGGTGGTCCGCGGGGGAGGGCGGGCCGCCGATGAGGAACTCGACGGCGGGCAGGGCGTGGTTGCCGAACGCGAACGGCACGTCGGCGCAGTGCCAGGCGAGCACCTCGCCGCCACCCGGCCCGGTGCGCCGCCGGTCGAAGCGGGACAGGTACGCGCGGCCCCCGGCCCGTGCCTGCGACTCGGCGAGGCGGCTGCTGTACTCGGCGAACAGCAGATCGCCGAAGACGGCGAGGTGGACGTCCGGGACGGGGGCGTCCGGCATGAGTCCGCGGTAGCCGGCGACCAGGCCGTCGGGCAGCCCGAAATCGGCCGCGAACCGTTCCAGACCCTCCCAAGTGGTGATCTTCGTGCTGCTGCCGACGGCGTCCATCAGCCAGTACTCCTGCGTGGTGTGGCACACCAGCAGGTCCACGTCCGCCGCGGCGCCCGCCGCCAGCGCCGCGAGCGGTTCCGCGGGCAGAATGTCGCCGTCGACCACCGGCCCGTAGATCACCGGGTCGTAGTGGAGATGCCCGGACGCCGGGTCGTGGCGGTAGGCGTCGACGACGTCGTCGGACGCGGTGACCAGCGTCTTGGGCGACGCGGCTGCCAGTGCGCCGGCCGTCGCGGGCACGCCCGCCGCGGCCGCGACCTTCGCGGTGATCGCCCGGGCGAGGCCGGCCGAGAAGCACGGACCGGCCGCGCTGTGCGCGATCACGCGGCGGAACAGGCCCTTCGCCCGGTCCATGACCATCAGGCAGGCGGCGGACGTCGCACCGGCGGACTGCCCGGCCACCGTGACGTTCTCCGGATCACCGCCGAACGCACCGATGTTCTCCCGCACCCAGCGCAGCGCGGCGATCTGGTCCAGCAGGCCGCGGTTGTCCGGGACGCGGCCGGTGCCGGTGCCGGAGTCCGGCGGCACATGGCCGAACCCCTCGAAGCCGAGCCGGTAGTTGACCGTCACCACCACCATGCGGCCCTCACGGGCCAGGACGGTGCCGTCGAAGTCGGGCTGCGCCGAGGATCCGAAGGTGTACGCGCCGCCGTGGATCCACACCAGTACGGGCAGCGCGGACGCGTCCGCCGGCGCCCAGACGTTGAGCGTCAGGACGTCCTCGTCCCCCGGGGACCACGCGGGCGCGCCGGGCAGCTCCGCCGACTGCGGTGCCACGGGCCCGAAGCGGGTGCACTCCCGTACCTCCCGCCAGGGCTCGGGCGGCAGCGGCTCGCGGAACCGCGCGGCGCCGAACGGCGGCGCCGCGTACGGCACTCCGAGCACCGCCACCACGTCACCGTCCGCCACCCGGCGCCCGCGCACCGGGCCGTTCTCCGTCCGGAAGACATCCACGGACACCGCTCCCCACACCCTCACCGCCCCGCAGGGCGCAGTCCGGTGGTGATCATGTCAGCGCACCGTCCGGCCGCGCCACCGAGTTCTTCACCGCTGCCGCGCCGCCGGGAAACGGGGGAACAAAGCGTCACGGCCCGTCGTTCCGGCGATCATGACGACCACGACAGAAGTGCTGCGCTTCACCGCCTTCTCCCGCGACCCCGAGGGCGGGAACCCCGCCGGTGTCGTCCTCGACGCCGAGGGGCTCGACGATGCGGCGATGCTCGCCATCGCCGCGGAGCTCGGATACAGCGAGTCCGCGTTCCTGACCGCTCCGCCGGAGGGGCTCGAGGGGGAGCCCGGGAGGGCGTTCACCATCCGGTACTTCAGCCCCAGGGCGGAGGTGCCGTTCTGCGGGCACGCCACCGTCGCCACCGCCGTCGCCCTCGGTGAGCGCATCGGCACCGGCGATCTCGTCTTCGCGACACGCGCCGGGACGGTGCCCGTGACGGTGACCGAGGAGGACGGGGAGCTGCGGGCGACGCTGACCACGGTCGAGCCGCACAGCGAGGACGTCGCGGACGCCGACCTGGCCGAGGCGCTTGCCGCGCTGGACTGGCCGGCCGCCGACCTGGACCCGGCGCTGCCGCCCCGTATCGCCTTCGCCGGCGCACGGCACCTGGTGCTGGGGGCCGCGACCCGCGAACGGCTCGCGGATCTGGCGTACGACTTCGACCGCCTCGAGGCCCTGATGCGGCGGCTGGACCTGACCACGGTGCAATTGGTGTGGCGCGAGTCGGAGAGCGTCTTCCACGTGCGCGACCCGTTCCCCGTGGGCGGCGTGGTGGAGGACCCGGCCACGGGAGCGGCGGCCGGCGCCTTCGGCGCGTACGCCCGCGAGATCGGCCTGGTCCCCGAGAAGGCGGTGCTCACCCTCCACCAGGGCGCCGACATGGGCCGCCCGGGTGTGCTGACCGTGGAGCTCCGCGAGGACGACCGGCGGGTCCGGGTGACGGGCACGGGCACCCGTGTCGCCTGACACGGCAGAGGGCGTTTCCGCCGCGGGGCCCAGGCTGCCGATCATGACTGGTGATGCCCTGGACCTTGTGATCTTCGACTGCGACGGCGTGCTCGTCGACAGTGAGCGGATATGCGTCGAAGTGGACGCGATGATCATGGCCGATCTCGGGGTCGAGTTCACCGAGGCCGAGATCCTCGAACTGTTCGTGGGCTCCTCGGCCGAGGTCTGCACGGCTGTGGTGGAGGAGCGCCTCGGGCGGCGGCTCGAGCAGGACTGGCAGCGGAGGTACGAGCATCTCTACGATGCCGCCTTCGCGGACCGGCTCACGGCCGTCGACGGCGTCACGCAGGTCCTGGCGGGTCTCACCGCACCCTTCTGCGTGGCATCCGACGGGGACCACGACGGCATCCGCCGCAGCCTGCGGATCACGGCGCTGAGCGATCACTTCGAGGACCGGATCTTCAGCGCCGCGGACGTGCCCAGGGGCAAACCCGCCCCTGATCTCTTCCTGCACGCCGCCCGTTCGATGGGCGCCGACCCCGTGCGGTGCGCGGTGGTCGAGGACAGCGCGTACGGCATCCGGGCCGCACACGCCGCCGGCATGCGGGCCTTCGGCTACTGCGGCGGCCTGACGCCTGCCGCACGTCTGGAAGGTCCGGGCACGGTCGTCTTCGACGACATGCGCGACCTGCCCCGCCTCCTGGCCGCTCGCGATCACACCGGAGCCTAGAACGACGTCTCGCGCACGCTCGCCCGGTCGGAGGGTTCGGTCGTCGCCGTGATCTCCGAGCGGTGGCGGGCGGCCGAGAAGGTGACGGTCAGGGTCTCGGGCGCGGTCTGCGAGGTGCTGACCGTGAAGCCCTGGCCCGGCACCGCCGAGATGAGGCACACTCCGCCGCTGCCGTAGCGCACGGTCGCCTTGCCGCCCTGGGAGGAGATGGTGTGCACGCCGGAGCCGCCCTGCTCGCAGCCGTCCTGGCCCTCGGGCGGCTGCGCGACGGGCGGCTCGTCCGGTGGGTCGAGGGTCGTGCGGGCCGCCGGCGTGGGCGTCGCCGTACGCGGCTTCTCGGCGGTCTTCGACGGAGTCGGCGGCGGCGTGCGCACGCTCGGCGTCGGCCGGGGGTGGGGGGAGGGCGAGGGGCGGGCGGCGGGGGAGGACGACTGCGGAGAGGCCATGAAGCCCTCCGGCGCCGACTGCGCGACCGGTGCCGTCGGTCTGGTCGAACCAACCACGAAATGGACCGTGATCATCACGGCCGTGACGCTGGCCGCGGTGCAGGACAGCCAGATGAGCAGGTAGCGCGGAAGGCGGGACACGACACCATAGTGACGGACCGGCTAACGTGCCTGCTCATGCCCTCCGTACTTGTCGTCGAGGACGACCCTGTCATCCGGGCCGCGCTGATCGAGGTCCTCACCGGACACGGGTACGCGGTGAGGACCGCCCACCAGGGCTTCGAGGCGCTGCGCGAAGTCACCCAGAGCCCGCCCGACATCGTGGTGCTCGACCTGGGGCTGCCCGATCTGGACGGCCTCGACGTGCTGCGGATGATCCGCGGCGTGTCGCGGGTGCCGGTCCTGGTCGCCACGGCCCGCGACGACGACACGGAGATCATCAGGCTGCTCAATGCCGGCGCCGACGACTACATGGTCAAGCCGTTCTCCGGCGGCCAGCTCGCGGCCCGGCTCGCCGCCGTGCTGCGCCGGTCGGGGCCGGTCACGGACGGCGCGGACCGGCGGTTCGTGGTGCAGGTCGGGGAGCTCAGGATCGACCCGACCGCCCGCACCGCGCATCTCGCCGGGCGTGAGCTGTCGCTGACCCGGCGGGAGTTCGATCTGCTCGCCTACCTCGCGGCACACGCGGACCAGGTCATGTCCCGCAAGCGCATCCTCGCGGACGTGTGGCAGCAGCCCTACCTGGAGGACCAGACCGTGGACGTCCATCTGTCCGCCCTGCGCAGGAAACTTGGCGAAAAGCCGTCGGACTCCCGCTATCTGCACACTGTGCGAGGTATCGGGATAAAACTGGTCACTTCGCCCTCATGAGACGCGCACTCGCGGGGATCGCGCTGGCCGTGACGTCGATGGTCGCGCTGTCCTTCCTCATCCCCCTCGCCCTGCTGGTCCGCGAGCAGGCGCGCGACCGGGTGACCACCGCCGCCGAGCAGCGGGCCGCCGCCCTGTCCCCGGTCCTCGCCCTCACCACGCGGCGGAGCGACGTCCATCAGGCGGTCGCCGAGCTCGACTCCCGTGACCAGCTGGCCGTACGCCTGCCCGACGGCGGCTTCGTCGGCTCCCCGCACGCCCCGCGGTCGGCGCTCGACCGCGCGGTGCGCAAGCGGGAGACGCTCGCCATGGACACCGCGGAGGGGTGGGTCTACCTCCAGCCCGTCGTGCTGCCCGAGGACCGGGTCGCGGTCGTCGAGGCGTATGTGCCCGCCGCGGAGCTGACCCGCGGGGTGTGGGCCTCCTGGGGTGTGATGTCGCTGCTGGCCGTGGGCCTGGTGGGCGGCTCCGTGCTCGTCGCCGACCGGCTGGGCGCCCGGGTGGTGCGTTCATCGCGGAGCCTGAAACGCGCCTCGCTCGCGCTCGGGTCCGGGGACCTCGGCGTACGGGTGGAGCCGGACGGGCCGCCGGAGCTCCAGGACGCCGGCGCGGCGTTCAACACCATGGCCGACCGGGTCGTGGAGCTGCTCGCGATCGAACGCGAGATGGTCGCCGACCTCTCGCACCGGCTGCGCACCCCGCTGACCGCGCTGTACCTCGAGGCGGATCTCATGGGCGGAACGCCGGGCGCCCGGCGGATCACCGGGGCCGTGTCGCAGCTGGAGGCGGAGCTCGACTCGATCATCACCGCTGCCCGTACCCCGCTCGCGGCGGGCCCGTCCGCGGGTCAGCCGCCGGCGCGGCCCAGCGAGGTGGCGGAGGTCGTCGCGATGCGGCTGGACTTCTGGTCGGTGCTGGCCACGCAGCAGGACCGGGTGTGCGAGCGTTCCTTCACGCCCCGCCGCACCCCCGTGCGGTTCCCGGAGGACGACCTGGCCGCAGTCGTGGACGCCCTGATCGGCAACGTCTTCCGCCACACCCCGCAGGGCACCGCATTCGCCGTACGGGTGGAACGCGGTGACCGGCACGTGCTGCTGACCGTGGACGACGCCGGTCCCGGCGTCGCCGACCCCGAGGCGGCGCTCACCCGGGGCGTCAGCGTGGGCGGCGCGGGCGGCACGGGCCTGGGCCTCGACATCGTGGCGCGGGCGGCGCGGGCCGCCGACGGGGAGCTGGAGATCAGCCGCTCCCCGATGGGCGGGGCCCGGGTGCGGGTGTCGTTCGCGCTGGCGTGACCGGACTCGGGGGACTACCTCGGGGCGCCGAAGTTCTGGGTCCACCACGGGCCGCCGTCGCCGAAGTGGACGCCGACACCGAGTTCCGTGAACGAGCAGTTGAGTATGTTCGCGCGATGTCCCGGGCTGTTCATCCAGGACTCCATGACGGACGCGGCGTCGGCCTGCCCCCGGGCTATGTTCTCGCCCAGCGTGGACCACTCGTATCCGGCGGCCTCGACCCGGGTGGTCATGGTGGAGCCGTCGGGCCCGGTGTGGGACATCACGCCGCTGCGGGCCATGACGTCGCTGTAGTCGTCGGCGGCGCGGGTCAGCTCGTCGTCGGCCGTGACCGGCGAGCAGCCGGCCGAGGCCCGCTCCTGGTTGACGAGCCCGAGGACCTGCGCCTCGGGTCCGTCGGCGTCGAAGCCGTCGGACCCGCCCGAGGTGCCGGACCCGCCGGAGCCCGTACCGGACCCGGAGCCGCCCGTACCGGACCAACTGCCCGTACCGTCACCGCCGCTCGGCGCCGGTGTCGTCGTTTGCGCCTTGGTCCTGGGCGCGGCCGTCGGACTGGGCTTCGGCTTCTGCTTCGGCTCGGCGGCGGCGGTGGCGCCGCGGCTCGGCGACGCGCCGGCACTCGGCGGCGGCGTGGAGGGGGTGGCGAGCGACGAAGCCCCGGCGGACGCCGCGTCCTCGTCACCGGATCCGGACGCGTCCGCGGCGGCGTTGGTCTCCACCCGGCCCGACGCCCCGCCGTCGTCCGCGCCGTAGGTGGCCAGCGTGACCCCGACGCCCGCGGTGACCGTGAGCACACCCAGGGCCAGCACCGCGCTGCGGGCCCGCACCGCGCCCTTGGGGCGGGCGTGCGAACGGGCGTTGGGGCGGGCGGCTCTTCGAGAACCCATGCGTACGACACCTCGGAATGAGCGTTCGTGATCCCGGCGGGCGAAGCTGCGTCCACCGGGATCACGGTGGGGGGTTGCCGAGATCGTAAGCCGGTTCGCCGCGCGCGTGACCTGTCGTACGGCCTTCTTCAAGAAGCCATAAGGAAGGCATCAGGCGCAGCAAAGGATGTCTTGTGGGGACGGGCGAGCTGTGGGATACAGGTCTGGACCAATCGCCCGATCCTCGTCGTCCGTACGCGGAGGCCCGACCGTGCAACGTCCCCCCGCACTCGCCGTGCTGGCCTGCTCTGCCGCCCTGCTCCTCGCCGCCTGCGCAGCGCGCGACGCCGAGGAGGCCGAGGACGACAAGCCGCCCTCGACGCCCTCCGGTGTGAGCGCGCAGGCCGGCAGCGCCACCTCCGTCCACGTCATGTGGGACAGGTCCTCCGACAACCAGGAGGTCACCGGCTACGAGGTCTACCGCGAAGGAACCAAGGTCGCGTCCCTGCCGGGTGCCAAACGCATGGTGGACATCGACGGCCTGGCGCCGCGGACCGCGTACCGCTTCACCGTACGGGCGCGGGACGCCGCCGGGAACGTGTCAGGGGCCGGGGCGGCCCCGTCCGTCACCACACCGTCCTCCGCGCCGGACGACCGCCGTGCCCCCACCCGGCCCGGGCGGGTCGAGGGCCGCACGGACAGCGGTACGTCGGTGACCCTGACCTGGCGGCCGGCCACCGACGGTACCGGCGTCACCTCGTACGACATCTACCAGGAGGACTCCCGTGTCCACAGCGTCAGTGGCACGCGGACGAGCGCACGCGTCACCGGCCTGCGGCCGGGCACCGTCTACACCTTCACCGTCCGGGCGCGAGACGCCGCCGAGAACTCGTCGCCGGACAGCAACTCGGTGGACCTGACCACCCCTTCCGCGCCGGGCGACGACAGCCCGAACACGGCACCGACGGACCTGGAGGCGACCGTCCGCAAGGGCAGCATCGAGCTCCGGTGGACCCCGCCCGACACCGGCGCCCCGGTCGAGGAGCACCGGCTGTACCTGAACGGCGAGCCGGTCACGACGATCGTCTGGGGCGGCCGGCCGCCCGTCGGGACGGCCGCGTACACCATGAGCGTCACCGACCCACCGGGCACCCGCTACAGCATCAAGCTCAGGGCCAGGCTGCCCGACGGCAAGTGGGGCGACTTCTCGGCGCAGCGCACCGTCGTCGTCCGCTAGGGCGTGCCGGGACCGGGGCCCGGCCGGGACCGGGGCTGCGCAGACGACCGGCCCCGGTCCGTGATGACACGGACCGGGGCCGGGGGCCGGATCGGTTCAGCACTGTTTCCCGGTGGATTCAGCGCCATTCCGGCGGAATGCGGGACAACTGATCCAGCAGGTTCCACTCCTTGGGCCTGCGGGAAGGCGAATCCCACCGGGCGCCGTGTCCGGTCCAGTAGCCGCGGTAGGTGCGGATGCCCGTCACACTCGTGTCCGACATGTCGGACTCGTTGCCGCAGCAGGGGCAGATGGCCTCGGTCGGCCATCCCCCTTCCCAGAAGAGCTCGCCCTCATAACCGCAGACGCGGCAGACGGTCTCCTCGTCGGGGCCGGGCGGTGTGTCCTGCCCTGCCGTCATCTCACCACCTGTTCCTTGTCTTCCGTTTCCGGCCGGCTGTCAGCGCTCACGCTGCCCCTGCGCCCTGAGATAGTCCTCGAGAGTGGGCCAGTGGTTGGTGTCGAACCCGCGCGGGTTCGAGGCGCTCTTCGGAGCGGGACGGTTCATGGTCTTGGGAATCCCGTCCGCATCGTACGAGACGAGGGTGTTCGTCTTCTTGTCGTAGATGACGTACCCGGCGGAGCTGCCGTCGGGCTTGAGCCGGTCCCACACCCGGAAGCCGTCCGGCGGCGGGTTGAGATTGGCGGCACGGTACCGATGGGCGAGTTCCACGTATTCCGTCGCCGAGCTCAGCTCCGGGAACTCGGCCTTGTGCCGCGCCCAGTGCTTCGCCGCGTTCTGCGCGTGCGGGAAGTTCTTGCTCGCCGCCCAGATGTGCGGCACCTTCCCCTGGGCGCGCATGGCCTTGGAGAACGCCTCGACCGCGGTCAGGCCCTTCTTGCCCCACTTGCCGGCGGTCGCGCCCCAGCCGATGAAGGGCACCGCCGCCGCGCAGGACAGGCCGGAGTTGAGAGCGTCGCCCTCTGCGCCGTACCAGCCGCAGTTGGCCAGGTCCGCGATCTCTCCGACGCCGGGGATGAGCCCGATGCCGTCGAGGATGAGATGACCGCCCTCCGAGACGTAGTCCCACCAGTCGGTGTCGTCCTCGGCCGCCTCAGCGGCGAACTCGTCCTCCAGTTTCTGCAGTTCGGCCGTGGCCTCCCTGGCCTCCTCGTCCTGGCGCCGCTGCTCCGCCTCCTGCCATGCCTTCTTGGCCGTGATCACCAGCGCCTCGAGCGACGCCTTCCAGGCGGCGAGAGCGTCCTTGCCCGCCGCCTCGGCGGAAGCACGGGCCTCGTTGGCCGCGGCCCAGGCCGACGCGGCGGAACCCGCAGCGGCGTCGGCGGACGCCTGCGCCCGGGCGGCGGAGTTGCCGGCGCTGCGCGCGGCCCGGTGGGCGTCCGCCTCGGCGGCACGGGCCGCCCTCGCGGAGGCCGCGGCCTTCTCGGCCGACGCCTCTGCGTCCTTGGCGGACTGCCGTGCCTGCTCCGCGTACTTGGCGGCCTGGTCGGCCGACGCCTGCGCCTGCTTGGCGTACTCGGCCGCCTCCGCGGCCGCCTTGCGCGCCAACGCCGCGGCCTTCAGCGCCTCCGCGGCGTTCTGCTGCGCCTTCGCCGCGACGCTCGACGCGGTGGCCAGCAGCCGCTGGACCCGCGCCACATGCGTGGCGGTCAGCAGGTCCTTGCGCTTGGCCTTGTACTGCCCCTCCTCGATGAAGGCGTGCAGCAGCTGTGGCGGACCGGCCAGCGCGATCCGCGCGGCGGCCGCCAGCTCCGGATCGCCCGATGCGTTCAGCTGCACGGCCCGGACCCGCTCGTCACTGGTCCTGGCCGTGAAGTAGCCGGTGGTGATGAAATCGCGCAGCGCGTCCGGCGTACCCACCGCCAGCGCCTCGCGCCCGGCCTCCTGGACCCCGGGGCCCGCGCCGTCCATCAACTGGACGACCTTGACGCGGTAGTCGTTGGCGGCGGCCTGGTGCTGGCCGGTGCTCAGGAAGGCGGCGATGTCGGCAGGGGTGCCGTCCAGCGCCTGCTCCGCCGCCGCCCGTACGGCGGCGAACTCGGAGGACTCCGCCAGCCGTGCGACGCGGGCGTGGTCGTCCTGCTCCTGCGCCTTCCGCAGTCCCTCACGGATGTAGTCGACGGCCTGTTCCGCCGAGCCGGCCAGTGCGACCTCGGCGGCGGCGACGCTCCACGGCCCGCGCGTCGCGGCCACGTGCAGGGCCACCTTGCGGGCCTTGGCGGCCGCCTCCTCGATGTCGACGTCCGGCCGGGCGGCCTCGGCGGCAAGACGTTCCGCCTCCGCGTCGAGGGCTTTCGCCTCGTCGGCGGCACGCTGCTCCGCCGCCCTGCGCTCGTCGTCGAAGGCCTTGAGTGACGCGGCCTTCTCGATCGCCGCGTCCGTCCTCGCGGCCAGCTCCGCGGCCTCCACCTCACGCGCCAGGTCGTGCGTCTGCCGCGCCTTGACGGCCGCGGCGGTCGCCCGGTCGGCGGCTCCCTTCGCGGCGTTGGCGTGCTTGGTGGACTCGGCGGCGGCGTCCGCCGCCTCCCCCGCGTGCTCGGCTGCCTCGTCGGCTGCGGCAGCGGCCTTCTCCGCGTGATCCGCGGCCGAGTCGGCGGCGTCCCGGGCCTCGAAGGCCGCCTTCGCCGCCCTCGCGGCGAGGCCCTCCGCCCGGTTGGCGGCACGCGTGGCGGCAGCGGCGTGACGGCGTGCCTCGGCGGCCGCCGCCCTGGCCCGCTCGGCCTGCGCGGCCGACACGTTGGAGTACCCGCCGGCGGCCTCCGCCGCGCCGGCGGCGGCGTTCGCGTTGGCGCCCGCGCTCACGGCGGCCCTGGCCGCCTTACCGGCCTCCGTGGCTGCGGTACCCGCGTACTCGGCCGCCTGGGCGGCCTTCTTGGCGCCCTTGGCCGCGTTACGCGCGTCCTCGGCGGCCTTGCGCGCCGCCGACGCCTTCGTCGCGTCCGACGCCGCCGCGGCCGCGGCACTGCGCGCTCGCGAGGCGGCCTGGGCCGCAGCCGCCGCGGCGGACGCCGCCTGGGACGCGGCGTTGGCCGCCACCCTGGCCGAGGTGTTCGCCGCCTGCGCGGCACTGATGGCCTCCTGCGCGGCGCGCGCCGCGCCCTTCGCCGCGTCGGCCGCCCGGCCGGCCGCGTTCGACGCCCGCTTCGCGTCGTCCTTGGCCGCCTCGGTCTCCCGTGCCGCCTTCTCGGCGGCCTGCTTGGCGAGCGCGGCGGCCAGAACGGCCCGCTCCGAGGCCTCCTTGGCCGCCTCCGTCTCGGCCTGCGCCTGCCGCCCCGCCTCCTGGGCCAGCGCCGCCAGTTCCGAGACGGTCGCCAGCTCCTGGTCACGGGCCCGTGCGACGTGCTGGCCCACCTCCAGGAACTCCCGTACGTCCTCGATCGTGCCGTTCAGCGCGACCCGGGCCGCCTCGCGCGTCGCCGGGCCACCGGTGCTCATGATCTGCACGGTCTGCACCCGCGCGTCGTTGTCCCGCGCGGTGTACTGGCCCTCGTCCAGGAACGCCCGCACGTCGGCCGGCGTACCGGCCAGCGCCTTGCGGCCCGCTTCCTGCACCTGCGGCCCGCCGGCGGAGACGATCTGGGTCACCTGGACCCGCAGATCGTGCTCCAGCGGCGCCTGCCAGCCGTCCTTCAGGAAGGCGCGCAGGTCGTCCGGCGTGCCGGCCAGCGCGGTGCGCGCGGCCTCGCGCACCCCGCGCCCGCCCATCGTGAAGATCTGGACCGTCGCCACCCGGTCGTCACTGAGCCGGGCGATCTCCTTCTCGTGCTCCAGGAACTGCCGTACGTCGTCGTCCGACCCCGTCAGAGCGGCCTCGGCGGCGGCCTTGACGCCCGGACCGCCGCTCTTCCACAGTTCGAGGACCCTGCCGCGGTCAGTGGCGGGTATGTGGTCGGCGCTCGTGTAGTCGTCCCAGTCGACCACCTCGTCGGCGACCGCGGGCGGCGCGGTGCCGATGAGGCCCACGACCAGTGCCATGAACAGACTCAGGCAGAGCGCGCGCAGTGCGGTCCGGCGGGCTCTTCGGCGCGGTGTGCGACCGCGCGCGACCTGATTCGCATTGATTCTTCGCATGGAAGAACCAGCACCCCCTTCAGATGCAACCGTTGCGCTGCCGCCCAACTTCCCCCGTCGGCAGCGCACTTGCGGTCATCGATCTTAAAGGTCGGTGCTGACACGACCCGGGTGCCCCGCGCCGAACCAGCCGGCCGGCCGGCCCGCGGACGGCCCGACCTTGCCGCTGCAGGACGCGGCGGACATCGATCCGGAGGGCAGGCGCAGCGGCCTCGTCATGGGAGGCGGCGGCTGGACGGTCATGACGCGAGGGAACCGACGGGGGCGGAACCCTGCAGGGGCGTGCCTACGGGGTCGTGGGCGACGGTGTCGCGGAGCCCGTACCGGTACGGGACTTGGACCGCGCGCCGTCGCACGACAGCACAGCCGCGAACAACGCGGTGTCGGCAGGCTCGCCCGGTATGCCGGCACCGGCGCCGGGGAGCGAGGCGAAGGCGGTCCAGTTGCCCTTGCGGATCAGCCGAATGCGGGCCCGGTCACTCAGCCCGATCGCAGGCCTTCCCGGCCAGGAACTCCTCCCAAGTCCGCCTGCCCAGCGCTCGGGAGGGCGCGGTCAGAGCCCCTGCCCGAAGGGCCGCGCCGCTCTTGCCGGGGAGGAGCACCGGCAGGACGAGGCGGCGCTTCCCCGTCGCCCGCAGCCAGGTCCTGGCCAGCCGGTCCATCCCGTACACCGTCGGCCCGGCCAGATCCGGGACCCGCCCGGCCGGCCCGCCCGCTGCGAGTTCGACGAGCCGGTCGGCGACGTCACCCGGCGCGACGGGCTGGCAGGCCGAACGGGCCGGTACGAGAACCACCGGCAGCTTGGCCAGCAAGGTGAAGACCATGTCCAGCAGCTCCGGGAACTGCGTGGCACGCAGATTGGTCCAGCCGATTCCCGAGGCCGCCAGCATCCGCTCGCCCTCCAGCTTGATCCGGTAGTAGGGGTACGGGATCCGGTCGATGCCGACGATGGAGATGTTGACGATGTGCTCCACCCCGGCCGCCCGCTTCGCGGCCTCCAGCAGATGACGGAAGGCGGGGACGTCCTTCTTGAAGTGCCGGGCGTCGGTGGCGCAGTGAATGATCGTACGGACCCCGGCGAACGCCTCGTCCAGCCCGGTGCCGCTCGCGAGGTCACCGGTGCACCACGTCACGCCGGCGCCGTCCGGCAGCTGCGACCTCCGGGTGAGCGCCCGCACCGGAGCCCCGGTGCGGCGCGCCCGCTCCAGCACTTCGCGGCCGAGTACGCCCGTCGCGCCGGTCACCATGATCGCGTCGTTGTTCATGAGTCAGCCTTTCTCGTTCGCCCTCACCCATGAAGAACCGGCGACCCGGCAGTTCTGTGACAGCTTCCGCAGCTGACCGGCCAGGAAGGTGAGTTTGTCCGGATTTCGGACGATCCGGACCCCGGTGACCCCCGCCTCCCCGATCTCCAGCGCGCCCATGGTGGTCAGCTCGTCGCCCTCCCAGCTGAGCACCACCATGCTGCCGTTCACCTCGGCGGCCTCCAGCCGCACTTCGCCCGCCCACCGGGCGAGGAGGCCCGCCAGGAAACGGAACACCTTCTCCCGGCCCACGACCGGCCGCCGCGCCGCGGTGACCTTGCCGCCACCGTCCGCCCACGCGACCACGTCGTCGGCAAGCAGCGCCTCCAGCTGCTCCATCGAGCCCTGCGCCGCCGCCTCCAGGAACCGGGCCACGAAACCGCTGCCGGCATCCGCCGGCGGCACGAACTTCGGCCGTCCCTCCGCCAGACGCTGCTTCGCCCTGCGGTACAGCTGCCGGGCGTTCGCCTCCGAGCAGTCGATCACGCCCGCGACGTCGCGGTGGCTGTAGTCGAACGCGTCACGCAGCACCACCGCCGCGCGCTCCGGCGGCGTCAGACGCTCCATCAGCACCAGGACCGCCAGCGACACGGCTTCTCGCTGCTCCGCCGTCTCCATCGGCCCCAGCGCCCCCTGATCGGTCCGCACCGGCTCCGGCAGCCACGGCCCCACGTACTCCACCCGCCGCGCCCGCGCCGAGGCCAGCCGGTTCAGGCACAGATTCGTGAGCACCTTCGCGAGCCACGGCCCCGGCGCGGCGACCTGTCCGGCCTCCGCCCCGTGCCAGCGCAGGTACGCGTCCTGCACGGCGTCCTCCGCCTCCGCCGCCGAACCGAGCATCCGGTACGCCAACGAGAAGAGCCGCGGCCGGTGCTCCTCGAACTGCTCCGCCTTGTCCATGAGCGCACACGCTAGACGCAGCACCGCTGAAACATCGGTCCGGGCTCTCGCGTATTACTTGCCGGTAGGAAATGATGGCGGCAACCATCCACGCGTTCAGGGGCGGAGTCGGCGGTGGCGACCTTCGAGGAACAGAGCACGGTGCACGCCTTCCGGGACGACGCTCTCGGCGAGCACGACGCCGTCGGACTGGCCGAGGCGATCCGGCGGCGGGAGGTCGGCGCCGCCGAGGTCGCCCGGGACGCGGCGGCGCGGGTCAGGGCGGTGGAGGCGCGGCTCAACGCGGTCCAGGTGCATGTGGACGCTCCGGCGGACGGTTCGAAGGCGGACGGTGCCTTCGCCGGTGTCCCCACCTTCGTCAAGGACAATGTCGACTACCTGGGCCTGCCCACCGGGCACGGCAGCGCCGCGTTCGCGCCGAGGGCCGTGCGCCGGCACGCGCCGTTCACCCGGCAGTTCCTGAACAGCGGTGTCACGGTGCTCGGCAAGACCCGGCTGCCCGAGTTCGGGTTCAGCCCGACCACGGAGTACGAGAACGCCGAGCCCGTCCGCAACCCGTGGCACACGGGCCACTCGGCGGGTGGTTCGTCGGGCGGCAGCGCGGCGCTCGTCGCCGCGGGAGCGGTGCCGATCGCGCACGCCAACGACGGCGGCGGCTCGATCCGGATCCCCGCCGCCTGCTGCGGCCTCGTCGGGCTGAAGCCGACCCGGGGGCGGCTGGTGGCGAATGCGCAGAGCCGCCAACTGCCCATCGACATCGTCACCGACGGAGTCGTGAGCCGTTCCGTGCGCGACTCCGCCGCGTTCCTGGCCGCCGCCGAGAGGTATTGGCGCAACCCGAAGCTGCCGCCCCTCGGCCTGGTGGAAGGCCCCTCGGAGCGGCGGCTGCGCATCGGCTTCCTGCTGGACTCGCCCAACGGCGTCCGATCGGATGCGGCCACTCGCGCGGCCGTCACGGAGACCGCGACGAGGCTGGAGCGGCTCGGCCACACCGTGCAACCGGTGGAGCTGGCGATCGACCCCCGTTTCACCGAGGACTTCCTGACCTACTGGGGACTGCTGTCGTTCCTGATCGGAGTCACGGGCCGGACATTCGGCGCGGACTTCGACCGGCGCCGGATGGACGGCCTCAGCCGGGGACTGCGCGAGGCGTACGTGCAGAGCTGGCGGCGCACTCCCGCTGTGCTGCGGAGACTGAGGCGTACGCGGGAGGCTTACGCGGCGGCGTTCCGCGGGCTGGACCTCGTCCTGACGCCCGTACTCGCCCACACCACACCGCCGCTCGGCCACCTCGCACCGACCGTCCCGTACCCGACGCTGATCGAACGGATCCTTGCCTACGTCGCGTTCACACCGGTCAACAACGTCGTCGGGACGCCTTCGGTCTCGGTGCCCGCCGCGAGCGCGACGGTGGACGGGCTGCCCGTCGGCGTCATGTTCTCCGGGCGCCCCGGCGACGAACGGACCCTGCTGGAGGTCGCCTTCGCGCTGGAGGCCGACCGCCCCTTCCGGCGGGTCCAGGACCTCTGACCGCTGTGAACCCCCGGACGGTGCTGCCGAGCAGCGCGGACACGGTGGCACCCCGGTATCTGCTGCCGCACCGCACGCCGGGCCCGTGTGCACATGGACGTGTCACGCCACCGGATCGGTGAGCGGATAGGATCCGCCGAGTTCACCGACCTCGGGAGGATCACCCGCGATGACCGCACAGCCACGGTCGAGCTTCCTGGTCCTGCCCGGCTACCAGGGCTCCGGACCGGAGCACTGGCAGAGCCGCTGGGAGGCGGCGGACCCGTCGTTCCGGCGGGTCCAGCAGGCCGACTGGGACCGGCCGGTGCTGGGCGACTGGCTGGAGGCGCTGGACGAGGCGTCGGCCGCCGCGCAGGGCCCCGTGGTGCTGGTCGCGCACAGCCTCGGCTGCATCCTGGTGGCGCACTGGGCGGCGGAGCGCTCCGGGCGGTCCGGGCAGGTGGCCGGGGCGCTCCTGGTGGCGCCCGCGGACATCGAGCGCGCGGGCGTGGCCGAGCTGGAGAACTTCTGCCCGGTCCCGCTGAAGGCACTGCCGTTCCCGAGCATCGTGGTCGCCGCCTCGGACGATCCGTGGTGCACGCCGGAGCGCTCCCGCCGGTTCGCGGACGCCTGGGACGCGCGCCTGGTGGAGGCGGGCCCGCTCGGCCACATCAACGCGGAATCCGGGCTGGGCGACTGGCCGGCCGGCCGGGAGCTCCTGACCGAGCTGCTGCCCGGCTGACCTCCGGCCCGGCTGACCTCGGCCCGGGCGGGCGCGGCGCGGGGGCGGACCCTGTCCGGACGCCGGACGCCGGACGCCGGACGTCGGACTCGGTCTACGGCCCGGCCGGGCAAGGCGAACGGCCGTGTCGAACGACGGGATCGGGCCTGAGATGCTTGCCCCCATGAGCACACCACCACACGGCCTGCCCAGGTACCGGGTGCTGACCGGCCCGGACGACGAATCGTTCTGCCGGCGCGTGAGCGAGGCGATCGACCTCGGCTACGAACTGCACGAAGGTCCCGCCGTGACCTTCAACGGCGAGCGCGTCATCGTCGCCCAGGCAGTGGTCTGGCCGGCCCGCCCGTAACGGACGGCAGTTCCAGGGTGATGTGGGAGGACAGCGCGCCCAGGAAATCGGACGCGTCGAAGATCTCGCCGGCGGAGGCCACGCCGACGGCCCTGGTCCGGCCCGTGAGGATGCGGTCGACCGCCTCCACCGCGAGCGGCGCGGTGACGGCGTAGATGTCCTGGCCGCTCGCCACGGCGCGGCGTTCGGTGCCGCCGGAGCGCACGACGACGTCGACGAGGAAGGTCTGTGCGGACCGCCCGTGCTCGTCGACCGCGGCGGGAGCCGGCGTCTCCGGTGCCGACAGGTCCCTGGCCGCCTCGACGGTCATGTAGGTGCGCACTTCGGGGATGGGCAGATGGCTGGGGACGGTGACGACGTCCGCCATGCTGAACTCCCCGATGACCTCCCGGGGGCCCAGCGGCTCGGGGAAGGGCCACTTGAGGACCGTCGCCTCGTCCCGGCGGTGTTCCAGCCGCCCGTTCCTGTACACGACGCGTGCGCCGCCCCGCCGCTGCCGGGAGACCGCGCCCGCGGCCCGCGTCCCGCCGGTGGGCTGCCAGCTGCTCAGCCCGTACGCGACGTGCGCCTCGTCGGCCGCCGTCCAGTCGCCCATCGCCGCGGTGACCAGCAGGTCGCCGAGGGCGCCGAAGAACGCCATCGCGGGGACGATCACCGCTCCCGCGGCGCGGGCGCGGTCCGTGAAGTGCGCGAACGTGTCGGCGTTGGCCTCGATCTCGGCCGCCACATCCACGTACGGGATCCCGGCCCGCAGCGCAGCCTCGATCACGGGCGCGGCAGTCGCGGCGAAGGGCCCGGCACAGTTGATCACCGCCGCCGTCCCGGCCAGCGCGCGGTCGAGAGAGACCGGGTCGTCGACCGAGGCCGGCCGGGCCTCGAGGCCGGGACAGGACGCCGCCAGCGCCCGCAGTCTGCCGGCGTCGCGGCCGGAGAGAACCGGGACGAACCCGCGCTCCCGCAGCTCCGTCACCACGAACCGCCCGGTGTGCCCGTACGCGCCGAAAACCGCCACCATCTGACCCGGTCCCATGGGTTCTCCCTTTGCTCGAACGATCCACTGCGGCCATCCTGGCGGGGGCGGTCTCGCCACCGTGAGTGTCCGGAACGACATGACCCGTACAATTTCCGACATGACTACTGTCGCGCTGGCTGTCACCGACGGGATGCTGCACTTCGAACTGTCGCTGGCGTACGAGGTCTTCGCCGCCGCTCCCGCCGGTGTGACGGTCCCCTGGTACGACGTCACCGTCTGCGGACCGGTCGCCGTGCCGGTCGGCCGGTTCCTGCTGGAGCCCGACTCCGGACTCGACCGGCTCCGGCACGCCGACACCGTGATCGTCCCCGGCTGGGCCGACGTCGACGAGGTCCCGCCCGCCGACCTGGTCGAGGCGGTGCGCGCGGCCCACGAGGCGGGCGCGCGCGTGGTCTCCCTCTGCACGGGTGTGTTCGTGCTGGCAGCGGCCGGCCTGCTGGACGGGAAGCGCGCGACCACGCACTGGGCGCACACCGAGGCTCTGGCCGCCCGTCACCCCCGGGTGGAGGTCGACCCGGACGTGCTCTATGTGGACAACGGCAGCGTGCTCACCTCCGCGGGCAAGGCCGCCGCGCTGGACCTCTGCCTGCACCTCGTCCGCCTCGACCACGGCTCGTCGATCGCCAACGCCGTCGCCCGCCGCCTTGTCGTACCACCGCACCGGGCGGGCGGCCAGGCCCAGTTCGTCACCACCCCGGTGCCCGCCCGGGACGACCACCCGCTCGCCGCCCTGCTGCCCTGGATCGTCGAACGGCTCGACCAGCCGCTGACCGTGGAGGACCTGGCCCGCGAGGCGGGGATGAGCTCACGCCATCTGGCCCGCCACTTCAGGGCCGCGACCGGCACCACCCCGCTGCAATGGCTGCTGACCCAGCGGATCCGCCACGCCCAGGAACTGCTGGAGAAGACCGACGACAGTGTGGACTCCGTCGCTGCCGCCACCGGTATGGGCACCGCCACGACGCTGCGCCGGCACTTCAACCGCACGGTCGGCGTGCCCCCGGACGCCTACCGCCGTACCTTCCGCTCACGGACCCGCTGATCCCGCGGCCGGACGGGGCCGGCCGGATTCGAACCGGCGTCCTCCCACATGCGGTGAAGGCGCGACAACCACTGCGCTACGGGCCCCGTCCTGGCCGCGATCGTAACCCGAGGCGCGGGAACGGGACTCGCGCCGCCGGACACCGGGGACGGGGCCGGCTAAAGGATCACGTGGGGCAGGAACCGGGCGTACCCGTCGGTCACCGGCCCGGCGGACTCCCGGATGCCCAGACCGGCGGCCTCGTTCTCGACGACCCAGGAGCCGAGCACCACACGATTGCCGTCGAAGTCGGGCAGCGGCGCCAACTCCTGGTAGCAGCACGGCTCGTCGCGCACGACGGGAGCCTCGCCCGCCGCGTGCAGGGTGATCCCGGCTCCCTCTCTGCCGAGGAGCGGCTTGGCCACCCAGCCCGGCCCGTCGGCCAGTTCGCGAGGGCCGTCCAGGTGGGCGGGGAGCAGGTTCGGGTGGTCCGGGTAGAGCTCCCAGAGGATCGCGAGCAGCGCCTTGTTCGACAGCAGCATCTTCCAGGCCGGTTCGATCCAGCAGGTGGTCCCGGTGCCGCCGCCGTTGTCCAGGGTGTCGAGGACATGGGGGCCGAAGCGGTCGGTGACCAGCCACTCCCATGGGTAGAGCTTGAAGCAGCTGCGGATGAAGCGCAGCCGCTCGTCGACGAAGCGACCGGAGATCCGGTCCCAGCCGATGCGTTCGACCGACAGCGCCTCGGTCGGTATGCCCGCCTGCTCGGCGGTCTCCCGCAGATACGCGACGGTCATCAGGTCCTCGCCGCACTCGTCGCCGTCGGTGTGCACGAAGTGGACCGGACCGGGCGGCAGGAGCGGTGCCTGGCGCCGCCATGCGGCGACGAGGCGTTCGTGGAGCGAGTTCCACTGGTCGGCGCCGGGAAAGCGCTCCTCCATCCAGAACCACTGCGGGCTTGCGGCCTCCACCAGAGAGGTCGGGGTGTCGGCGTTGTACTCCAGCATCTTCGCGGGGCCGGTGCCGTCGTAGTGCACGTCGAAGCGCCCGTAGACGGAGGGCAGTTCGTCGCGCCGCCGCCAGGACTCGGTGACGTGGGCGACAAGGCGCGGGTCGGTGATGCCCAGGTCGGCGAATCGATTCTTCTCGACGATGTGCGCCGCCGCGGCCAGCGACATCGCATGCAGTTCCTCGACGACCTCCTCAAGTGCCTCCACCTCGGGCAGAGAGAACTCGTAATACGCGCTCTCGTCCCAGTAGGGGCGCAGCGAGCCGTCCGGATGACGGGTCAGCGGATAGACGCAGCCCTGCTCCTCGACGATGCGCTGCCAGCCGGGACGGGGCTCGATGGTGCGACGCCGCACGGCGGATCACCCTCCTCCCGAGCCGGACTTGCCGAAGCCGCCTCTGCTGACGGCGGACTTGTCGAAGCTGCCGCCGGAGACCTTGCCGTCGCTGACCGAGCCGCCGTAGTAGTACTTGCCGCCGCCACTGCCGCCGCCCGAGCCGCCTGCCCCGTCGCTCTTCCGGCACTTGTAGTCCGGCAGCACGTCGTACGACACGGGGTCGACGCAGCGCTTGTCCGGGTCCGAGCCGCATGCCGCGAGCGCCGCCGCGAGCAGCCCCATGCCGCCGATCACCACAGTGCCCGATCTCAACTTCCGCCGTGCCATCGCCCGGCCACCCCGTTCCCCGTAGTCGTACACAACGCAGCAGCACGGAACCCGTGAACCAGTGGGGGTCCGCCCTGCGCCGGGGCCGCGTGACGAAGGCCGTTCCGCGCGGACTGTCCGCGTCCGCGTCGGCGGCGGTGCGCGCCGTGCCCCGGCACCATGATTCTGCCGCACGGCCGCACCCGCCGCCCTGCCCGGCCCCGGCAGGCTCCTGGGCCCGCACGCTGCGCACGTCCGGCAGCCGGGTCCACGGTCGGCGGGGCTTCCCGGACCACGACCGCTGTGTGGCGCGGCGCCGGGGCGCGGAGCGAAGCCGTACGGTTTCGCTCCGCGCCCCGGCCGCCGCATGAGACCGAGCGACGGTGCGTCAGTCCTCGGTGAACTCCTTCTGGACGCAGACCTCGCCGGGCCCGTTCCAGCACAGCTTCATCAGGTACTTCGCGGCGTAGGGGATGACGTTGTAGTCGAAGTAGTCGCAGCCGGAGTCACCGCCGTCCGACTGGGTCTCCTTCAGCTGCCACCCGCCCATGTACAGGTACAGCTTGCCCGTCACACCGTGGCCGTCCGCCCGCTTGTCGCAGACACGGAACGTGTCCGGGTCGGGATCGAGGTGGGTCATGGTGCCGATGGTGCTGCCGCTGCGGGACAGCCGCAGCGTCGTGTCGGCGGCGTTGGCCGTTCCTGTGGCCGCCGCGACGAGCGTGATCGCGCCGACGGCCGCGGCAGCTGCCCGGGCGTGCTGAATCCTTTTCACCGGAACTCCCTGTGGGGGGTACGTACTTGAGGCATCCACAGTAGGCGGCGGCCGGCCCCCGCCCGGGTGCCGGGTGACCCCGGCGCAACCGCGCCACCGACACCGGTCGGCCGGCAGGTCGTTACTGAGGTGGACGTCCTCGGCCGCAGGTCGGTGAGGAGGCGCCGTTGCCTGCCGTGCCGCCGGGGCAGCGGTCTCGTACCGGCGGCGTGAAGAGAGGCGAGGTCCGGAAGATGTCGAGGAACGAGGCACCGTTCATCGGACCGTCCGAACTGCGTGCGTCCTACGAACTGTGCGAGGCCGAGACCCGTCGGTACCTGGCGCCGATGTGGAGGGCGATCGAACTGCTGCCCGCCGCGATCCGCCACCACATGTACGCCGTACACGGCTTCGCGCTCCGGACGGACCGCATCGCCGACGAGCAGCGAGCCCAGGCGGACCGCGAGAGGCGGATCGCCCGCTGGCGCTCCGACAGCCTGGCGGAGCTGCGCTCCGGCAGCAGCGAGCACCCGCTGCGGCGGGCGTTCGTGGACACGGTGCGGCAACGGGATCTCGACCACGCGGTGATCGAGGAGTTCCTCGACTCCATCCAGGCGGACTGCGCCTCCCCGCCCGTCCTGGAGACGTTCGCCGACCAGCGGCGGTATGCGCGCGGAGTCGCGGGGACGATCGCCGAGCTGTGGAGTCCGCTGCTGGAACCGACGGCGCCGGAGGCGGTGTCGCTGACCGGCGTGCTGGGCGAGACGTGCCAACTGGTGGATCTCTTCGAGGACATGCCGCACGACCTCGCCGCCGGCCGCTGCTATCTGCCGCGTGCCGACCTGCGGCGGCTGGGCTGGAGCCCGGTGACCTCCTGCGGGATGAACGGTGGCAGGAACTGACCGAGTTGGTGGGCATCCAGCTCGGCCGCTGTCGTGCTCTGCTGGAGCAGGCGGCGCCCGTGACCGGGCTGGTGCCTGCCGAGTACCAGCCCTTTCTGCACACGATGCTGCTGGGGGCACAGGTCCAGTTCGACGAGGTCACGCTGCGGCAGGCCCGGGTCTTCACCGAGGGGATCGAGCCGTTGACCTCGACCGGCGCGGCGTGTCGCCGCCCGGGGCGGACGGAAGCGGGACCCGTCCCTCCCCACGTCGCGGTGATCATGGACGGTAACCGGCGCTGGGCGGCGAAGCGGGGCCTGCCGGCCTCCCAGGGCCATCAAGCGGGTGAGCGGGCCCTGATGCGCCTCGTCAACGCGGCCCTGCGGCTCGGAGTGCGGAACCTCAGCGTCTACGCGTTCTCCACGGAGAACTGGGACCGCCCCCGGGAGGAAGTGGCCCACCTGTTCGACACCATGGCCGACGGGATCGCCCGGGGCGTCGAGTGGCTGCACGGGCTGGGTGTGAGGGTGCGCTGGTGCGGGCGGCGCGACCGTGTCGAGCCGTCGCTCGCCTCCGCACTGGCGCTGGTGGAGAGCATGACATCGAACAACGACGTGCTGCTGCTGACCGTCTGCCTCGACTACGGCGGGCGGGACGAACTGGTCGAAGCCGCCCGCGCGCTGGCCGCGGAGGCCGTCGCGGGGACGATCCGGCCGGAGGACATCAGCGCCGCGGACCTGGCCCGGAACATGTACGAACCCGGTCTTCCCGACGTCGATCTGCTGATCCGTACCTCCGGCGAGCAGCGGATCAGCAACTTCATGCCGTGGCACCTCGCGTACGCCGAGATGGTCTTCGACCCGGCACCGTGGCCCGACTTCGGCCTGGCACAGCTGCGGGAGGCACTCACGGCGTACGCGGGCCGCCGGCGCCGCTTCGGCGGCGACCTCCCCGGGCCCCGGCCTGCCCGGGCCTGCCCGGGCGGTGGAGCCGGCCCCGACTTCCTGAGGATGCCGTTGGCTAATCCGGGGCCGGGCGTGACGTCGGCCTTCAAAACCTGGTTGTGGTCTTGAAGGCCGACGTTGTCGTTTGGGGAGGGTGTCGATGTCGATGCAGCCGGAGGAGCCGGGGGATGTTCCGGCGGAGACGGTGCGGGTGGCTCGGGCGGCATTCCCGAAGGGGAGTCTGGCGATCCGGCTCCGGGACGAGCTGGGGGTGCTGTTCACCGATGAGCAGTTCGCCGGTCTGTTCCCGGCCCGGGGGAAGCCCGCGGTGTCGCCGGGCCGGCTGGCGCTGGTGTCGGTGCTCCAGTTCGCCGAGGGCCTGCCCGACCGGCAGGCGGCCTTGGCGGTGCGGGCCCGGATCGATTGGAAGTACGCCCTGGGCCTGGAACTGACCGATGCGGGGTTCGACTACTCCGTGCTGTGCGAGTTCCGTGCCCGGCTGGTCGAGGCCGAGGCCGGGCAAATGGTCTTCGACCGGGTCCTGGACGCCGCCCGGCAGGCGGGTGTGCTGAAGCCGCCGGGGCGAGCGCGGACGGACTCCACGCATGTGCTGGCCGCGATCCGGTCGCTGAACCGGCTGGAGTTCGTCATCGAGACACTGCGGGCGGCGCTCAACGCGGTCGCGGCAGCCGCCCCTGAGTGGCTGACCGGCCATGCCGATCCGGCATGGTTCGACCGGTATGCCGCCCGGCCGGAGGACTACTGGCTGCCCTCGGGCCGCGGCAGGCGCACTGAGCTGGCGGAACAGACCGGCCGGGACGGAATGCGCCTGCTCACCAACGTGCACGCCGCTCACGCGCCCTGCTGGCTGCGCGAGCTGCCCGCCGTCCAGATTCTGCGTCGCGCGTGGGTGCAGCAGTACGCGGTCGACATGGAGGGCGAGGTGAGGTGGCGGGACCCAAAAGAGTGCCCGCCGGGCGCTTTGCGCCTGGTCAGTCCCTATGACACCGAGGCCCGCGCGAGCGTGAAGCGCGACATCAAATGGGACGGGTTCAAAGTCCATCTCACCGAGACCTGCGACCCGGACACTGTTCACCTGATCACGAACGTGCTGACCAGCGACGCCACCGTCCCCGACATCAAGGCCACCGACACCGTCCACGACAGTCTCGCCGACAAAGACCTGTTGCCCGGCGAACACCTGCTGGACGCGGGCTACCTCGACGGTCCCCGCATCGTCACCGCCCAGACCCGGCACGACGTCACCCTGACCGGCCCCATCGCAGGCAACACCACCGCCCAGGCCGCCGGACCCTACGGGCAGGATGCGTTCACCGTGGACTGGGACAACAAGACCGTGACCTGCCCGAACGGCATGACCACCAGCCAGTGGCGTGACGCGCTCTCGCACCGCGGCACCCCTGTCATCCGGATCCAGTTCTCACCCAAGGACTGCCGCTCCTGCCCCTCCCGGCCCCAGTGCATCAACTCAACCACCCGGCCCCACCGGGAGATCACGCTCCGGCCCCGCGCCGAACACGAAGCAATCCGGCAGGCCCGCGCCGCAGAGGGAACCCCCGAGTGGCGGGAACGCTACGCGGCCCGCAACGGCATCGAGGGCACCATCTCCCACGCCGTCCGAGTCACCGGCCTGCGCCAATGCCGCTACCACGGGCTCGCCAAGACCCGGCTCCAGCACCAACTCACCGCGACCGCGATCAACCTCGCACGCATGGACGCCTGGAGCACCAACAGGCCCCGAGCCCGAACCCGCACCTCCCACCTGACAGCACTTCGCCCCGCCGAGCACAAGCTCAACGGGGCGAATTAGCCAACGGCATCTTCCTGAGCCGGGGCCGGGCCCACCCGGCTCAGGACATCACCGAACGGGCGCCGCCGTCACGACGCCGGCGGGGTGTACACGCCCTCCGCCGTCACGTGCGCCAGCACCGTCTCGGCGGTGAACGCGGGCGTGCCGAAGGTGGCGGCGTACACCTCCAGCAGTTCGGGGGTCGGACGCAGCGGCACCTCGCTGAGCCGGACGCTCAACGGCTGACCCACCGGCGCACTGCCTGTGGTCAGCAGGCCTTCGGCGAGACCGCAGCGGAACACCGAGCGGTGCCCGGCCTCGACCCCGTTGACCACACACGTCCCGGATGCGTACGCCAGGCGCGTTTCGGCGCATGCAATCTCCCGCGTCCCGCGCGTGGGACGCTGCGCGCCGGTCAACGTGGCACCGTCGCAGGGACGGGCCCAACAGCCTTGCGCACAAGGCACGTTGGCATCACTCGGTGGAGAGCCGCAGGGGCGCCGCCCCTCTGTGCCGCCTTGGCCTGCTGCCCTCCTACGCCGCCCTGGCCCTGCGCCGGTAGCCGCCCGGGGCCAGGCCGAACTCCCGCTTGAAGGCCTTGGCGAAGGCGAACTCCGAGCCGTATCCCGTCCTCGTGGCGACCGTCGTCAGCGGGTCGTCGGACTCGCGCAGCAGGCGGGCCGCCGTCGTCATGCGCCAGCGGGTCAGGTAGGCCATCGGCGGTTCGCCGACGAGCGTGGTGAACCGCCGGGCGAACGCGGCGCGCGACAGCCCGGCCCGCGCGGCCAGGGACTGGACCGTCCACTGGGCGGAGGGGTCGTCGTGGATGGCCGACAGCGCGGGCGCCACCGCCGGGTCGCCCAGGGCCGCCGCCCAGCCACGCGCGGCGGCCGGGGACTGATCCTCCAGCCAGGCCCGCAGGATGTAGAGGAGCAGCGAGTCGATCAGCGTGGGCACGATGCCGTCGGAGCCGATGCGGGGGTTCTCCAGCTCCGAGCCGAGGAGCTGTACGGCGGCGCTCAGCTCCGGATGGCGGCCGTGCCGCGTCGGCAGATGGATCACCTCGGGCAGCTGACGCACCAGGGGGTGCGGGCGGCCCTGGTCCAGGTGGTAGTTGCCGCACAGCAGGCTGGTCTCGGGACCGTCGCCGCCGAGCGTGACCGAACCGATCGGCGAACCCTCCTGGAACTGTTCGGCCTCGGGTTCCTCCGGCGTGGTGGCGGGATGGTCGGCGAGGATGTGGCCCCGCCCGTCGCGCAGGAAGATCACATCGCCGGGGCTCAGCGGGATCGGCTTCAGCCGCCGCGCCGAGTCCGCCAGGGGAATGAGCCAGCAGGTGCCGTAGAGGACCACATGGAATCCGGCGCCCGCGACCGGCGGCAGCCGCAGGCCCCAGGGGGCGCGGCCGTTGGTCCGTACGGATGCCGGCTGCCCGGTGCGCATCGATGCCAGCGCCTCGGTGAGGATGTCCATCCGCCCTGTCCTCCCTGGTGGGTCCGCCGGCGTGCCCGTCGTGGCCGGCCGTCAGACCGTCAGGACAATCTTGCCCTGTACGTGTCCGGAGGCGATCAGCTCATGCGCCGTGCCGGCCTGAGCGAGCGGGAACGTCCGCTCGACGTGCGGGCGTATCCGGCCGGTGTCGACCAGCTCGGCGATCGCTTCGAGCGCGGCGTAGTCCGGCTCGACGGAGACGCCGGCGAATCGCCGGCCGGCCGCCTCGACCCGGGCGGCGAGCTCCCCGTCGCCGTGTTCGAGGATGCTGACGAGTACGCCGCCGGGGCGCAGCACGCCGAGCAAGAGGTCGCCCTGGGCCATGGAGTCGAGGACCACGTCGGCGTCCTTGACGGCCTCGGTGATCTCGGTGGTGTGGTAGTCGACGACCTCGTCGGCGCCGAGGCCGCGTACGAAATCGTGCCTGGGCGCACTGGCGACGGCGATGACATGGGCGCCGCGTGCCTTTGCGATCTGCACCGCGAAGTGGCCGACGCCGCCGGCCGCCCGCTGGATCAGCACCCGGTCGCCCTCCCTGACGCCGGCCGCCTGGACCAGGCCCTGCCAGGCGGTGAGCGCCGCGAGGGGGAGGGCGGCCGCGTGCACGTGGTCGAGCGAGGCGGGCTTGCGGGCCAGTTGGCGCGACGGGGCGGCGACGTACTCGGCGTACCCGGTGGCGGCACGGGGGAAGAACGGCATCCCGAACACCTCGTCTCCCACGGCGAACCTGGCGCCGGGCGCCGCCTCCTCGACGACACCGGAGATGTCCCAGCCCACGCCGAACGGCGGCTCGCCCAGCAGCGGGACGGCGCCGGACCTGACGGCCACGTCCACCGGGTTCACCGCACTGGCGTGGACCTTGACGAGGACTTCCCCGGACAGCGGCTTCGGCCGTTCGCTCTCCACGAGCTCGAGGACCTCGGGACCGCCGAAGGACTTCTGGATCACTGTGCGCACGGTAACTCTCCTTGGACATCGCCGGATCGGCGCCCGGCCCGAAGCGGGCCCGGCTGATGTCCTCGACCTTAGGGAGATCCAACGAGCCGCAGAATGGCCTTCCGTCTCGATTGCATGTCCCAGCGTCTTGCCGAAGAGCACGCTCGGGCAGGGTCCGGGGAAGTGGACGCGTAGCGGCCCGGTGCCTTCACAAGCCCGTGACGGCCGGGCGGGTGAGCGCGGCGGGTGTCACGTGGAACTGCCCCGCTCCATCGCGGAGACCTTCCAGGGCAAACCGCCGGTACAGCGCAACTACAGCGCGCACTGGACCTTCGACACCATGCCGATCGAGACGACCCGCAAGCTCATCGCGGTGTACTGGGGCTACGTGGCCCTGATCGACCGGCAGATCGGCCGGGTCATGGACGCCATCGAACGGCTCGGACTGGTCGACGACACCGCCGTGTTCTTCACCTGCGACCACGGTGAGTTCACCGGGTCCCACCGGCTGCACGACAAGGGCCCGGCGATGTACGAGGACATCTACCGCACGCCCGGCCTGATCCGGGTCACGGGCGCGCCCGGCGGTGTCGTGCGCTCCGAGTTCGTCAGCCTGCTCGACTGCACCGCCACCGTCCTCGAGCTGGCGGGCATCGACCCGAAGCCCGCCGTGGACTCGCGCAGCCTGCTGCCGCTCGTGCACGGCGTACGCCGGACGAGGCGGGCAGGCAGGCCGCCGCTACGCCTGGGGCGACGAGCTCAGTCCCGACGGCCGTTGGCGCTGCAACATCTGGCAGGGCCGCTTCCCGCACACCAACACCGCCGAGGAGGGCTACCTGACCACCGCACCGGTCAAGTCCTACCGCCCCAACGGCTTCGGTCTGTGGAACACCGCCGGCAACGTGTGGGAGTGGTGCACGGACTGGTTCTCGCCCACCTACTACGCCGAGGCCCCCTCGGAAGACCCGCACGGCCCAGAGAGCGGGACCGCACGGGTGATGCGCGGCGGCTCCTACCTGTGCCACGACTCCTACTGCAACCGCTACCGGGTCGCCGCGCGCTCCCCCAACACCCCGGAGTCGTCCTCCGGGAACCTCGGCTTCCGCTGCGCCAACGACACCTTCTGACCCCCGGCGTGGGGGACGGGAGCGCAGGCGGACCGCGGCCTACTGCGTCGGCCTGATCTCCGCCATCTCGTCCCAGCCCTGGCCCGGCACCTCGACGTTGATGATCTCCGGTGTGGTGGCGACCGCGCCGGACATCGCCTCCAGACCGGCCCGGAAGTGGTCGGATGCCACATGGACCGCTCCCGCGTCCGCGTCGGCGAACGCCTCCAGCAGCGTGAACCTGTGCGGGTCGTCGACGCTGCGCGACCAGTCGAAGAAGAGGTTCCCGGGCTCGGCCCGGGTCGCCTGTGTGAAGTCGTCGACGATGTCGAGCCAGCGGTCGCTGAACTCGGGACGGACGGTGAACCTGACGGCGATGAAGATCATGGGGTCCACGGTGGCCCCGTCGAAGCCCGCGGGCCAGTCGCGACGCGCCGCGTTCCGACTCCGTCGGAAACACCGCCGTCGGGGTGCGTGTGCCGGCGCCTGTCGGGAACGCCGGCGTCGGACCGCGCGCCGGCTCCGCCGTCAGACCGGCGCGCCCGCGGCGGCCCGCGCCACCGCCGCCCGGATCCGGCCGTGCCGCTGTCGGAAGTCGGCGGTCGGCAGCGACACCGACAGCGCGTGCAGCACGCCCTCCGGGCCGCCGTCCTGGCAGGGCAGCGTGGTCGCGAGGCACGTGAACGCCGGGTCGGCCTCGCCCATCGACACCGCGTAGCCCTGCCCGCGCACCTGCGTCAGCTCGGCCTCGAAGCGGTCGGCGACCGTGATCGTGCGATCGGTGAACCGGGCCATGCCGTGTTCGGCCAGATACCGCCGCCGCGCCGGCCGGGGCAGCGCGGCGAGGAGCGCCTTGCCGTGCGCCGTCGCGTGCGCCCGTGTCTCCGCGCCCGGCAGGAAGGGATGCCCGACGTCCGTCACCGGCACCGTGCTGTCGATCACGACGATCCGGCCGTCCCGGTACGCCGTGAGGTACGCCTCCGCTCCGGTGGCCCGCCGCAGCCGCGGCAGCAACTCGGCGACCTGCGGCCCGAGCCCCAGATGCCGCCGGAACGACTGGTTCAGCGCCGCCACCCGCGGCCCGGGGGCGTACCCGGCACCGGTCCGGACCAGATGCCCGCGGGCAGTGAGCGGCCCCAGCAGGTGGTAGACGGTCGACAGCGAACACCCCAGCCGCCGCGCGAGCGCCTTCGCCCCGACCGGCTCCGCGGCGTCCGCGACGGCGTCGAGGATCTCCAGCGCGCGGTCGACCGACTGCGGCCCGGTGGGGCCGGCGGGTGCGGGGCGGGGCATGGTCACGTTCCTTCCGGGCGTCGCTGGACCCCGACCAGACGGGGCCGGGGACATCGGACCTCGAGCCTACGCCGCGTGCCGAATCCGCCGGCCGCCTGCCGGCGGGCCTGCCGGAACTCGGTGTCGCGCCGCTGTCACGTCATGCCACAATCCGCGCATGTCAGTCCGATATCCGCAGCCCCTGCGCCCCGGCGACCGCGTCGGCATCACCTCTCCTTCGAGCGGAGTCCCGGCAGAGCTGGGCGCGCGCCTCGACGTGGCGATCCACGATGTGAAGGCCCGGGGGTACGAGGTGGTCGTCGGCCGCTGCATGGACGGCTCCGGTCACATCAGCGCCCCTGCGGCCGACCGCGCGAGCGAGCTGATGTCGATGCTGACGGATCCTGCGATCAGGGCCGTCGTACCGCCGTGGGGCGGGGAGACGGCGATCGACCTGCTGTCTCTGCTGGACTGGGACCGGCTGCGTGACGCCGAGCCGACCTGGCTGGTCGGGTACTCCGACATGTCGACCGTCATCACGCCGCTGACACTCCTCACCGGAACGGCGACCGTGCACGGCAACAACCTCATGGACACGCCCTACCGGGCCCCCGACGGGCTGTTGTCGTGGCTCGACATCGTCGCGGCTCCGCAGGGGCACCCGTTCACGCAGACCCCGCCGAACCGCCACCGCGCAACGGGCCGGGACGACTACCGATCCCACCCTGACGTCAGCGAGTTCACGCTCGACACACCCGACAGGTGGACCAGGCTGGACGGCGACGGGGACGTGCAGGTCGAGGGGCGCCTGATCGGGGGCTGTATCGAGACCCTGTGCAACCTCACGGGTACGCCCTACCTCGACGTCTCCGCCTTCGCGCGGGCCGAGTCCCCGGAAGGTCTCCTCGTGTACGTCGAAGCAGCAGGCGACGACGCCTTCACCATCTGCAGAAACCTGCACGGGATGCGGCTGGCCGGCTTCTTCGACCAGGCGAACGTGGTCCTCGTCGGCCGGACTTCGGCACCGGACGCCGACTCGCTCACCCAGCACCGGGCCGTCCTCGACGCGCTCGGACCCTTGAACGTGCCGATCATCGCCGACGTCGAGTGCGGCCACGTCCCGCCGTACCTGCCGATCGTCAACGGAGCACGTGGCCGTGTCGTACACACTTCGGCCCGCAGCGAACTGACCCAGACACTCGACTGACGCCCCGGATCGGACGCACGCGTGACCGGAACCGCGCCTTGTTCCCGGTCACCGGCCCCCGGATCGCGCGCCGACGGAAACACCTGGCAGATCATGGTCAAGAGCGCTAGGGTCTCCGCGATGACAACTCATTCTGTTCACAGATTGGGGGCCCCGTCCGCGCAAGGTGAGTGCTGATGCTCACCAGAACCGCGAACGAGGATGCCCGCCTTTCCCTCTGGCTGCGCGTGCGTGAGTACGCCGTGCCGCCGTCCATGATCGAGACTGCGACCGCCCGCCGCCTGGCCGGGGACTGGGCGGGGGCGTGCGCCGCCGCAGGCTTCGACGTCGATTTCAATCTGCGTTCCGTGGCGCGCACTCACGGCCACCACCTCGCAGCCCGCGTACGGGCGGACCTCCGCCGTCTCGCACCTGACCTGCTGCGCTGGCACATGCCCAGGATCGCTCCTGACGGGCTGCTGCGCCCGGGTCTCACCGTCGCCCTCGCCCGGTACGAGGCCGAGGGGCGTGGCGGTGAACGCCCCGTTCATCTCGTGGCCCGGACTCCGCCGGCCTGGGCGGACGCCGGTCAGCGGATCAGCCTCGCGCTGTGGGACGGCTCGCACGCCGGGGCCGCCGCCCGCCGCCATCCGCATCCTCTTCCCAGTCGGCGGTTCCGTCTCGACCTGCACCGTCATCTCTGGGACGCGCGCAGGGCCGACGAGTTGCGAACACGGTCAGGGGCTGATCCGCTGCCCGCCGACGGCCGCCCCGCGATGGACCCGGACCCACTGCGGGCGGTGCCGCAGGGGCGCCACTGTGCCGTCGACCGGTGGGCGCCCGAGGCGGAGTTGCTGCTTCATGCCGAAGGGCGGTCCACCGGCGCCGTCACCGTGCGGCTGGGGGGCCGGCACCAGCTGGTCCTGGAACTGCTCGCGGACAGGGACGGGGACGGCACCGGGCAGCCCCCCGCCGCGCGGATCACGACGGCGTCCAAGGACAGTTGCGGCTCTGCCCTGCCTGTCCTGCCCGACGCGGCGACCTGGGTGCTGCCCGACCTGGAACTGATCCGTACCGGTTCGATCGATGCGGATCGGCTGCACCCGCTGGTCGCCTCGGCGCTCGTACCGGATCATCCGTCGGACGGTCCGTCACGGACCCCGGACCGATCAGGACAACCGCGCCTCGTGGAGTGCCGGGGAGCTCGGCACAGGATCGGCCTGGTCGACGGGGTGCTGGCCCCGCTGGACCACGACCCTGCCGAGATCCAGCGGGAGGAACTGCTGGCTGCTCTGACCGGTACTCCACTGCCCTGCCTGCAGGCGATCGACGAGGCGCACCGCCGTCCGGACTGCCTCACCGGCGTGCGCGAACGCCTGGACCACGGCGACACCGCCGGCGCGCTCGCCGTCGTCGAGGGCCTGTTGGGCCCGGACGCAGTGCTGCGCAGCGGCGCTCTGCGGGACGAACTGCAGGCGGCCGCGCTGCGGCGGATCACCTACGGCCTGTTCAGAGCGGACCTGATCGGACAGGTACCCGGACCCGGGTCCCGATCCGGCCGCCCACGTCCGGGCCGTCGCAGTCTCCGAGACCGCCGCCCGCGCCACGCGAACTTCCTCTGACCCCGGGGGTCCCTCCCCGCACCCGCCCTCCGTGCACCACGAACCCACAGGTGATCAAGCATGCCCACACACACCCCGTTCGCTGAACCCGACACCGCCTTTGACCCGGCTCACGCCTCCCGGCTCGACGTCGCCGGTGAGTTGCTGTCCCTGCTGCGCGACGCGACCACCGAACCGCGCCCCGACACACAGCTGGAGGCCCTGACCCTGGCCGTGGCCGCCGACCTGCCCGTGCTGCTGTGGGGTGAGCCGGGGATCGGCAAGACCGCGGCCCTGACGCAGCTCGCCGATGCCCTGGACCTTCCGCTGACCACGGTGATCGCCAGTGTGCACGAGCCGTCCGACTTCTCCGGGCTGCCCGTCGTCGGAGACGATCCCGCCGTACACGGTATCCCGATGGCCCCGCCGGACTGGGCGGTCCGACTGGTACGGGCCGGCCGGGGGCTGCTGTTCCTGGACGAGCTGTCCACCGCGCCGCCTGCCGTTCAGGCCGCCCTGCTCCGCCTCGTGCTCGAGCGCCGGATCGGTGCGCTCCAACTGCCGCCGGGAGTACGCATCGTGGCCGCCGCCAACCCGCGGTCCTCGGCGGCCGACGGCTGGGAGCTGAGCCCGCCGCTCGCCAACCGGTTCGTCCACCTCCAGTGGACCCACGACCACGAGGTCGTCGTACGCGGCCTCGGCGGGACGTGGCCGCGGGCGACCCTGCCGCAGCTCGCCCGGGAAAAGCTGTCGGAGGCCGTGGACTTCGCCCGCCGGGCGGTGTGCGGACTGCTCACGGCCCGCCCGAAACTCGTGCATCAACTGCCCAGCAACGAAGCGCGCCGCGGTGGCGCCTGGCCGTCACCCCGGAGCTGGGAGACGGCCCTGCGACTGATCGCCTTCGCAACCGCGGCGGGCTCCTCCCGGGAAGTGCTTTCGCTGCTCGTCAGGGGTGCGGTGGGAGACGGCCCGGGGCTGGAGCTGCTGGCGAGCCTCGATCGGATGGACCTCCCGGAACCCGAGGCGCTTCTCGCCGACCCCGCCGGCGCCGCCCTTCCCGAACGCGGGGATCTGCGCCAGGCCGTCCTCGACGGCGTGGTGGCCGCAGTCCGCAACCGTCCGGAGAAGTCCCGCTGGGACGCGGTGTGGGCACTCCTGGTGCGGGCCATGGAGACCGGAGCACCGGACCTGGTGGTCGTCCCCGCGACCACACTCGCCACACTGCGCCAGGAGAACTGGGACGTTCCGGCGTCGATCGAGCGGCTCGCCGGAGCGGTGTCCCTGTCCCGGCGGGCCGACCGCGCCGCGGCCAGGGCGGCGGTCGCCGTGAAGGCCGGCCGATGAGCACGGGACCCGCGGCGCCTCTCGACCTCGACAAGCTCTTCGCCGCCCGGCTGCACGCCGCCCGGGTCCGTCCCTACCTGGCGTCGGCCCTGTTCGCCCTGCACACCGTGGAGTCGCGGCGGGTGCCGACGATGGCCGTCGACCGGCACTGGCGGTGTTACGTCTCACCGGCCTTCGTCGACCGGACGCCCGTGGAGGAACTGGCCGGGGTATGGGTCCACGAGGTGTCGCACCTCTTGCGCGACCACCACGGGCGCAGCGACCGGGTCGCACGGGAGCGCGGGCTGCGCGGCGCGGGGGAGCGGCTGCGGATGAACATCGCCGCAGACTGCGAGATCAACGACGACGTGTTCGGTGACGGGCTGGTCCGGCCCGAAGGCGCAGTCCGGCCGGCGACCCTGGGGCTGCCCGAGGGAGAGCTCATGGAGGACTACCTGCGCCAGTTCCGGCTCGGGCCGAGTACGCAGAGCCTGTCCTGGCTGGACTGCGGCAGCGGCGCCGACGGGCTGGAGCGGGAGTGGGACCTGGGGCCGGACGGCGCGCACGGCCTGAGCGAGCAGGAGCGGGACGCGGTCCGGTTCCGGGTGGCACAGGGCATCACCGGCCGCCCGGGGAGCGCCTCGAAGGGGTGGCGGCGGTGGGCGGAGGAAGCCTTCCATCCGCCGCAGCCGTGGCGGGAGTTGCTGGGAGCAGCGGTCCGTTCGGCAACCTCCGGCGCCGGCGCGGGTGAGGACTACACCTACGGTCGGCCGTCGCGGCGCTCGGCCGGGGTGCCCGGCGTCGTCCTGCCGAGTCTGCGGCGCAGGCCGCCCCGGGTCTCCGTGGTCATCGACACGTCCGCCTCGGTCAGTGACGCCGAACTGGGCAGCGCGCTCCTTGAGATCACCGCCATCTCCCGTGCGGTGGGCGGCCGTCGGGACCTGATCACGGTCGTGCCGTGCGACGCGGCGGCCCGTATCGTGCACCCGCTGTGCCATGGCGAGGGCATACCGCTGATGGGCGGTGGGGGCACGGACCTGCGCACGGGTTTCGCCAAGGCGCTCCGGGCGCGTCCCGCACCCGACGTGGTCGTGGTCCTGACCGACGGGCAGACGCCCTGGCCGGCCGCGCGACCACCGTGCCGGACGGTGGTGGGGCTGTTCCCCCGGCAGCGGCCGACCCGTTCGTGGGACGAGGAGGATCCGGAGTACGTGCCGGACTCGCCGCCCGACTGGGCCCGGGTCGTGGACATCGGGTAGGCACGCCGCCGGTGTCGTAACCACAGGGAAACTCCCGAAACGGGGTCCACGGATCAGCTTCCATGCGATCCCGTCCAGGGCCGTCATGACGGCCCGCAGCCGGTCGCCGAGGCTCCCGGTCCCAGGGACCGCCGTCTGCGCCGGAGCGGCTTCGTTCTCGCCTCGGTGCTCGTCGCTGCGTTCGTCCGGCGATCGCCGACGGGACGGCGTACCGCGTCACACCCGCCGCCGTACCCGGATCGGCTGGCCGGATCACGTACTCCGGCTCGCGCCCGGGTCAGCTGCTTCCGTTCGATGATGGTCGCGACGGCGCGCACGGTGTCGGTGAGGCAGGCGACCGAGCGCGGCTCGGTGCCGAGGCGGTCGAGGACGACGGCTCGTTTGCTGCGGCTCAGTCGACGGTGACGGTGTAGGTGATGCGCTCGGGGGCCTCGGAGGGGGTGGTCCTTTCCGTGGTCGGGGTGGCGGAGGGCCCGGTCGTTTCGGGGGGCAGGGTGGAGGTGTTGCCCTGACAGGTGGTGAAAGTGCAGTGCAGCAGCGTGAACCGAGTGGTCCCCCTGCCCTTGGCCTCGAAGGTGAAGGCGAGTCGGCCGCCGGCGCCGGCGACCGCTTCGTCGCCGGAGTCCGACGCGTAGTCCTGGCCGCGGCTGACCAGCACCGAGCTGTCGGGCTCGGGGTCCACCAGGTACCAGTGCTCGCGGGTGGAGGCGTTCTGGTCGACGGTGAGCGTGAAGCGTTCGCCCGGCTCGGCAGTGATGCTTGTGTCCTTCACCGGGTGGCTCGCGGTACTCGCGGAGCCGCCGGCCGGTGCGTCGGTGCCCGGGTCGCAGCCCGTGGCGAGAGCGAGGAGCGCGGCCGCCGCGATCGCGGCACCGCCCCTGCTACCGCGGAAGACAGACGCTTTACGCGTGGGGGAGATCACTGTTGGAAGCCTTGCCCGGATAACCGTTGATGAAGTTGTCCCAGCTGACCCGGGTGGTCGAACTTCAGGGGTTGTACACCTGAAGCATGTCACCCTCCTGTGCCGCCACCGGCGGCGCCCCGGTCACAGCCAGCCGGAGCGCTGCGCCTGCAGGGCCATCTGGAAGCGGTTCGCGGCGCCGAGACGGGCCATCAGGATCTGGAGGCGGCGGAACAACGTGCGGCGGCTGATGCCCAGTTCGCGGGCGATGACGTCGTCGGTCGCGCCGCCGGCAAGGAGGCGCAGCAGGCGGCGGTCGGCGGCGGGGAGGCCGGCGGGGCGGACGGTGGGGCCGTGGATGGGAAGGGCGGTGAGCCATGCCTGCTCGAACAGGGCCACCAGTGCGGAGAGCAGGCCGCACGGCTGCACGACCAGCATGGTGTTGTGCACGTCCGCCTCCTTGATCGACAACGACACCAGCGCGTACGCCTCGTCGATGATCACGAGCTTGACCGGTACCGACGGCAGCACCCTGGCCTGCTCGCCCGCCTCCATGCAGGGTTCGATGACGTTCCTCAGGTGGCCGGGATGCTCCAGTGACTCCCGTGAGTAGACGACGCGCTGCGTCACCCCCCGGGCCAGCGTCGCCAGGGCGTCGTCGGTGGCGCCGGCCAGGGGGAAGTACGGCGGGGAATCGAACTGCCGGATCTGCTCGCGGGCGCTGGCCCACGCATGGCGCATCCTGGGGCCGATGGCCTCGCCGGTGACGACCTCGACGAGGTTGTCGTTGTACGCGGCGAGCCGCCGGCGCCGGAACGACTCGAACGCGCCTCCGACGGCGATGCGTGACTCCTCGAGCTCGGCCGCCCGGTGCCGGGCGAGGATCTCCAGGCCCGCGGTGGGCGGCACGGGGGCCACCACGTCCCCGTCCTCGGCGGCGGCACTGGCCAGACCGGCGTCGACCAGTTCGCCGTACGCCGCGGCGAGCTCGGTCCCGCCCACCCCGGCCGCCGCGCCGATCGCGCTCAGTGGAGCGGGGGCCAGCTCCAGCAGGGCCAGGTAGACCCGGCCTGCCGTGTGATCGATGCCCAGCAGCCGGAGGGCCTCGCCGAGTCCTGCGTTCGCCATGGGTCGCATTATCGACGGTCCCGCCCGGTCCGTGGCCGATCTGTGCCACTGGCACTGCTGCGCCCCGGCGCCCGCCGCGCGGGGATACCGTCCGGGTGCCGCCGCGGACCGGCGGCAGTGAGGGAGCCCGGAGCCGCACCGGGCGGGGGCGCGCACCCTGCCCGTACGGTGCGCCTGCCCGCCCTCGCCCGTGGAGACACGGAACCGCATGGAAGCCCAACGGAAGAAGGTGCACGACGTGGCGAAGCGCCGGAAGAACGGCCTCTACCAGGGGATCTCCGCAGAGCTGTCCGCGCTGATGCGGACGGGCTGGGCGGACACCGAACGGCACGGCCTCCAACTCACCGAGCAGGCCCCGCACGCCGCCCGCCGCCGCGCCGCGCTCTCCGCGCGGTTCCCCGGCGAACGCCTCGTGATCCCCTCGGGGAACCTCAAGGTCCGCTCGAACGACGACACCTACCCGTTCCGGCCGTACTCGGGCTACGTCCACATGGCCGGAGACCAGGTCCGGGACGGCGCGCTCGTCCTCGAGCCCCGCGCGGACGGCGGCCACGACGCCTACTGCTATCAGCTGCCGCGGGACAGCAGGGACGACGACGAGTTCTGGACGGGCGCCCACGCGGAACTGTGGACGGGCCGGCGCCGCTCACTCGCCGAATCGGAGCGCGTGCTCGGCCTGCCGTGCCGCGACGTGCGCACCGCGGCCGCCGACCTGGCCGCCGCCTCCCGAACGCCGACCCGGATCGTCCGCGGGATCGACCCCTCCCTCGAGGCCGCCGTCACCACCGACGCGGAGCGGGACGCCGAACTGGAGGAGGCGCTCAGCGATCTGCGCCTCGTCAAGGACGCCTGGGAGATCGGGGAACTGCGCAAGGCCGTGGACTCCACCGTGCGCGGCTTCACCGACGTCGTCGGGGACCTTTCCCGGGCGATCGCGTCGTCGGAGCGCTGGATCGAGGGCACGTTCTTCCGCCGCGCCCGCCTCGAGGGCAACGCCGTCGGCTACGGCTCGATCTGCGCCGCCGGCGAGCACGCCACGATCATGCACTGGACGGACAACGACGGCCCGGTGCGCCCGGGGGACCTGCTGCTGCTCGACGCCGGAGTGGAGACGCACTCCCTCTACACCGCCGACGTCACCCGCACCCTGCCGATCAGCGGCACCTTCACGCCCCTGCAGCGCGAGATCTACGACGCGGTGTACGAGGCCCAGGAGGCCGGCATGGCGGCGGTCAAGCCGGGCGCCCCGTACCGCGACTTCCACGAGGCGGCCCAACGCCACCTGACGGCACGGCTGGTCGAGTGGGGCTTCATCGACGGCCCCGTCGACCGCGCGTACGAACTCGGCCTGCAGCGCCGCTTCACCATGGCCGGCACCGGCCACATGCTGGGCCTGGACGTCCACGACTGTGCACAGGCCCGCACGGAGGAGTACGCCGACGGTGTGCTGGAACCGGGCATGTGCCTGACCGTCGAGCCGGGCCTGTACTTCCAGGCGGACGACCTGACGGTGCCCGAGGAGTGGCGCGGCATCGGCGTCCGGATCGAGGACGACCTGCTCGTCACCGACGACGGCCACGAGAACCTGTCGGCGGGTCTGCCACGCGCCGCGGACGAGGTCGAGGCGTGGATGGCGCGCTTCGCGGGCTGAACGTGGCGGATGGCGTCAACGAGCGCAGATCCGCCGGCGGTTGCTGCGGCCGCCGGCGGATCAGTCCTGTCCATTGTCGGCAGCGGCACAAGCGGTCATGCGGAACGGGAGAGCTGTTCACGTACCCATCGCGGGTCGGGGTTGGTATGAGGCCGCCCCGCCACGACGACGGTCGGCACGGTCTCGTTGCCGTCATTGGCCGCCCTCACGACGGCGGCGCCGGCCGGGTCACGCCAGATGTCCACCCAGTGCAGTCGGCGTGCGCTGCGGCCCAGGCGGATGCGCAACCGGAGGCAGTACACGCAGCCCGGCCTCCAGAAGACGACCGGCCGGGCGTCGACCGCGCTGCGGCGCTGTGCCTCCTCGGCACCGACCGACTTCGGGAAGATCAGCGGCGAGTTCACGCCGGCGAGCAGCACGAACACCGCCAGGAGTGCTGCGGCTGCGCCGGGAGACCCGTTGAAGGCCCGTACCGTCGCCAGGAATGCGCCGCAGAGGACGAACAGTGTCGGCAGGAGCCAGGCGCGCATCATGACGACGAAGGCTATCGAGACGTCGAGTCGCTCATCGAACCGAGATCGCCGGTCAAGCAGCGCAGGCATGTCGGGCGGCGAGGCGGTCATGCACCGTCAGGTCGTTCATCGTCCCGCACTCACATCGGTGCGCCGCCGGGCCGCTCCGCGCGGAGCATGGAGTAGAGCACCGAATCGCGCCACTGTCCGCCGCGCCACACCGCGGAGCGCAGCACGCCCTCCCTGACGAAGCTACGTGTGGTGTTCTTGCGCATGGTTTCCCCGAGGGCCGGCGGTGCCGAGTGGAGGCGGTTCCGCGGCCGGAGGCCGCAGTGCCCCTGTGACGGAGCGGGTCGGGGTCCGGTTCGGCCGTTTCCGCCCACCGGCCGCATCTGTTATCGCACCGTGACTGGCTTCTGGCCGCAGGGTGGTTCGGAAAGCGACGAAGCCCTGGCGGGCCCGGTCGCACGGACCCGGCCCGCCCCCGCGCGTCACCGCTCCAGTTCCTTGTGCGCGCTCTCCGGCAGTCGCAGGTACACCGCCGACGAGACGAGGCACAGCACCGCCACGTACCAGGGGAACAGACCGGGGCGGTCGAGGTCCTTGAAGAGCGTGCCGACGTAGGGGGCGGTGCCGCCGAAGACGGCGACGGTCAGCGAGTACGGGAAACCGATGCCCGCCGCGCGCACCCTTGCCGGGAACACCTCCGCGTTGACGGCCGCCGAGATCGAGGTGAAGCCGGTCAGCAGCACCATGCCCGCGCACTGTACGAGCAGCAGTGACAGGAACGAGCCGTTCACCGCGCGCAGCAGCGGCACGCTCAGCACCGCGAAGCCGATCCCGGAGAACAGCAGCGACGGTTTGCGCCCGAAGCGGTCGGACAGCAGCCCGCCGATCGGCTGCAGCAGGGTGAAGAACGCCAGTGAAAGCGTCCCGGCGAGCAGCGCGTCGGCCTTGTCGATGTCGGTGTTGAGCTCCGCGTACGTCGGAAGGTACGACGTCCACGTGTAGTAGGCGATCGTGCCGCCGGCCGTGATGCCGCAGATCAGCAGCGACTCGCGCGGATGGTGCCGCAGCGCGTCGAACAGGCCCGGCCGCTCGCCCCGCTGCTGCTCGGCGCTGCGCGTCTCGTGCGCGCCGCGCCTGATCCAGAAGCCGACCAGACTGAGCAGCGCGCCGACGACGAACGGCACGCGCCAGCCCCAGCCGTCCATCTGCCCCTGGGCGAGCACACTCACCAGCAGCGCGGCGATGCCGGAGGCGGCGAGCTGGCCGATCGACGTGGAGACGTACTGGAACGACGAGAACAACCCCCGTCGCCCCGGCCCGGCCGACTCCACGAGGAACGTCGTCGACGCGGCGAACTCCCCGCCCACGGAGAGCCCTTGCAGCAGCCGCGCCAGCACCAGCACCACGGGCGCCATGATGCCCGCGGCGGCGTAGGTCGGAGTCAGGCCGACCAGCAGGCTGCTGCCGCCCATCAGCAGGATCGTGACGGTGAGCGCGAGGCGCCGGCCGTGACGGTCGGCGACGGCGCCCATGAGCAGCCCGCCGACGGGGCGCATGAAGAAGCCGACGGCGAAGACGGCGAACGTCGACAGCAGCGGCACCAGGGAGTTGCCGGAGCTCTTGGGGAAGACCTGGTCGGCGATGTAGGTGGCGAGGAAGGTGTACGCGTACCAGTCGTACCACTCCACCGCGTTGCCGACGGACGCGGCGAGCAACTGCCGTACGGGGCGCGGGGTTCCCGGGGTCTTCGCAGCGGGTGCTTCCTGCGGAGGCATCTCTGTCATGATCGCGACCATCCCCAACTGCGGCCCGCCGTACGCCTCGGGCCGACACCTGGGGACGTAAGCGGGGTCCACGTCCTTCAACAACCGCGCCCGGCACACTTCGGCGATGCGCCCGAGCCACGTCCGGCCGTCGGCGTCGAACTCGTCGCTGTCGTTCCACCGGCCAAACGCCGCCCGCCACAGTGTGGCGACCGCATCGTCCGACAGGGCAGAGTGCAGCAACCGTTGCACGTCCTCCAGCGGTCGCCGTGGCCGAGCGGATGAGGCTCTGGTGAGACGTCCGTGGCACGGTGCGGCCGGTGCTGTGGCACGCGCGTCGCGTCGGTTCGGCCATGGCCGTGGCCGAGGCCGCACGGCGGCGATGCGCGATCAGGCGGTCGACAGCAGCGGCTGGAGGAACTGGCTGGGGGTGCCGTGCCAGAAGATGTCCAGGCTGTCGCGGGCCCTCGTCGCGGCGACGAACAGCAGCGAACGGGCCCGCTGCATCTCCTTGCGATGGCGCAGGGCGTCTGCCGAGCGCAACCGCAGGATGTCCGAACGCGGCACGAGACCCTGCGACGCACCGGCGATGATCATCCGCTGGTATTCGAGCCCCTTGAATCGGAACATCGTGCCGATGTGCACCCCCTCGTCGCCGCGGGGGCCGTCCGGGCCGATCTCGGTGGCTCGAATGCTGAACTGCTGCAGCGTATTGGCCGTTTCCGTCACCATGACGTTGGTGGGGACGCAGACGCCGATCTGCTCCAGCGGGATGTCGTCCCACCCGGCGATCAGCTCCGCGATGCCCTCCCGCTCGGCCTCCCAGCCGACATGCTGATGAAGGGCGGGCAGGCCGCCGCTCAGCACCGACCGGTAGCCCGCCAGGTTCTCCTCGTTGCCGTCCAGGTCGTCGAACGCCTCGCCGCTCAGTACGCCCAGCGCGGAGCCCAGGATCTGCCGCGTCGTGCGGTAGCTGAGCGACAACTTGGAGCTGCGGCCGCGGATGTTGACCCCGAGGCTGCCGAGAGTCACCTGGCTGCTGTAGATCCGCTGGTGGGTGTCGCCGACGAGGAAGATGTCGTTGCGGTCCCGGCGGACCATCGCCCGCAGCATCTTCCAGTGGCCCGGCTGCAGGTCCTGTGCCTCGTCCACCACGATGTGCCGGTAGCGGGGGCGGAGCCGGCCGGCGGAGCTGTCCTGGAGGTGGATGTTGTCCAGGCCGCCCGCTTCCTCCCGCTGCCGCTCGACGGCCTCCATGCGCTGCTCACGCTCGATCTCCAGCCGTGCCGCCCGTTCGGCGACCTGCGCCCAGGTCTGCCGTCCGAGCCCGTCGAGACGCTGGGCGAACCGCTCCGTCAGCTGCCAGATCGGAACGGCCTGGTCTCTCGTGGCCGGGAGGGTAACGGCCTCCCAGGGGTCCCTGAACTGTGCCGACATGGTCAGCCTGGTGCGCCGGCTACATGGTATGGATCCATCGGTTGCCTCGTAGGAGATCGACCGGCGTCGCCCCGCAAGCATCGGGGAACGACGCCGGGGCAATGATCCAGGTTTCCGCCCCTGGCGGCACGCACCTCACCATGATTGGTGCATGCAAGAGCTCGAGGCGCACGAGATGCCCCTGCACAAGGTCTTCAGCAGCGACTACGACTTCCATGTCCCGGACTATCAGCGTCCTTACGCCTGGGAAGAGGAACAGGCGGTGCAACTGCTGACGGACCTCGTCGAGGCACTCGACCGTGGGACGGACGAGCCGTACTTCCTCGGATCGATCGTCCTTGTCAAGGAAGGCCAGACGGCATCGAGAGCCGACGTCATCGACGGTCAGCAGCGGCTCACTACACTGACCATCCTGCTGTCGGTGCTGCGCGACCTCACCGACGACCCTCAGCTGAGCCTCGACCTGGACACGCTGGTGAGCGAACCGGGCTCCAAGATGCTGGGCCTGGCGAGGAGGCCGCGCCTCACCCTGCGCCCACGTGACGCGGGGTTCTTCAGGCAATATGTGCAGACGATGGGGGCCATCAAGACGCTGCGCGCGCTCAACGCCGAGATGCTGAGCACGGACGCGCAGAAGGCTGTCCTCCGAAACGCCGCCGCTCTGCACAGCAGGCTCGCCAACTGGTCGGAGGAGCGTCGGCTCGGGCTGGTGCAGATGCTCGGGGAGCGTACGTATCTGGTCGTCGTCAGTACTCCCGATCTCGACAGCGCCCATCGGATCTTCAGCGTGATGAACTCCCGAGGGCTCGACCTGTCGCCCACGGACATCTTCAAGTCGAAGATCATCGGCGATCTCGGGCCGAAGGCGTCCGACGAGTGCGCCACTGCGTGGGAGGATGCGGAAGAAGCTCTGGGCCGGGAGGACTTCGCGGAGCTCTTCCTCCATCTGCGCATGATCTACGCCAAGAAGCGGGCCGAGCAGGAGCTGCTCAAGGAATTTCCGGAGCAGGTGCTCAGCCACTATCTTCCGGGCAGGGCTGAGACGTTCGTCAACGACGTCGTCCGTCCGTATGCCGATGCTTATGTTCAGGTGCGCGATGCCACCTATGAGGCCGCACAGGGAGCCGAGAAGGTCAACGCCTGGTTCAGACGGCTCCAGCAGGTCGACAACAACGACTGGAGGCCTGCCGCCCTATGGGCGCTGCGCAACCACGCGAATAATCCCCAGTGGCTCGATCAGTTCCTCGGGGCGCTGGAACGGCTGTCGGCCAGCATGTTCATCCGACGCGTCTACACCACTCCCCGGGTCACTCGCTATGCCGAGCTGCTGCGCCAGCTCGATCTGGGACACGGACTCGGCTCGGAAGCACTCGAGTTGACGGACGCGGAGCAGGCAGAGACCCGCGCCAGGCTGAACGGCGACCTGTACCTTGTCGGGAAGATCCGGAAGTACGTGCTGCTCCGGCTCGACGAGCTGCTGGCCCAGGGACAGGGGGTTGCCTACGACCATCCCGTCATCACCGTTGAGCATGTCCTCCCGCAGAACCCGAAGCCCGACTCGCAGTGGATCGCTCTCTTCGATGACGATGAACGCGCCGAGTGGACGCACAAGCTGGCGAACTTGGTCCTTCTCAATCGGGCGAAGAACTCCGTGGCACAGAACTACGACTTCATTGTGAAGAAGGCCAAGTACTTCACCGGCCGCAGTGGCGTGGTGCCTTTCGCTCTGACCTCCCAAGTACTCCAGCACCTCGAGTGGACCCCTGACCTGCTCAGCACGAGGCAGAAGCACCTCATGGAGCTGCTGAGCAACGAATGGCGTCTTTGAAATGCCTGCCGGCTGCGGTCGATCTCCCTGTGATCGGCGCTGTCCTGCACAGGAGCACGCAAGCCCCGGCTGCTCGGTCACCCATGGCGGTCATCGGTGGACAGAGGAGGAAGCGGGCACGGAAGCTCGCGCAGGAAGCGGTGGGGGCAGCACACGACGGAGAAGGAGACGAGGTTCGTGGTCTTCGCGTAGTGCACCCACACGGCGTCGACGCCGCGCCCGAGCGCGTCCGCCGCGTAGGTGCTCTTCACGTCCAGGTCGATGTATGCCCGCCCGCCGTCCACGCGTTCGAAGGGCGGGCTCGCCTCGTAGGTCTTCCGCAGCCAGTCCATCGCGTCGCCCAGATCCGTCCACGTTCGGTGCGCGGCGGCCTGGTCACGGCGCATCAGCCAGTGGCCCACCTGCATGGGCGGCAGCGTGCCGGCGAGGAACGTGCGTGTCTGCTCGTCATGGGTCAGCTGTCCGGGGCGCCGCGCCCCTTCCTGCCCGTACGCCGTCCGCGTACCGGTCCAGGGGCCGAATCCGTGCCAGTGTCCCGACCAGGTCATGTGCGTCCTCCAGAGGGTGCGGGCCGCCCGTGCTCGTGCCGGGCGGCCCGCTGTCGTGCCAGACGGTCAAGGGCGGACGGTCAGATGCTCAGGGCCCGCCTCCTGGCCCAGCCGAGAGCGAAGTCGTCCAGCTCCGCTCCCGTGAAGCGCAGCTCCCTGCCGTTGCCGCCGGGCTTGCTGTCCCGCAGGGCGAACGCAGTCCCGGAGCCGGTGAGCGCGCCGACCTCGACGCAGGTCTCGTGCTCGCCGCCCTGGTTGCCGCCGCAGTAGTTCTCGAACGGGCCGCCCGCGGAGGGAAGGCTGTAGAGGTCGTGCATGGGATAGTCCTCCTGATGCATCCGCTGTGCGGAGATGCGGTCTCCGCGCCGTCGTGCACACGCACCCCACCCGTGTCGTCTGCTGTCCAAGGGAGGCGACCGGGTGGGGAGTTCATCGACGAGTCACCGGGGCCGACCGTCATCGCGTCGGTGAGTATGGGCCGGTATCAGGACGCCACGCCGGAGCAACACGACGACCGTGAGAGCAACGACCCGAACGAGCGGCGGCCGCGCGTCGGTCCCCGTTCGACACGCCGGGAGCGCGCGGCCAGGAGCCGGCGCCGGGCGGCCCGGGGTGGGCGGTCGTGGCTGCGGTGATCATTCGTCACGGTCAACACATTCGCGGTTGCCTACCGCTCTGACCAGCAGCAACCCGCCGACAGAGGACCGGTGTACGAGCATCCGCCACGGTGCGATGCGCGGGTACGGCAGTGCGGAGCCTCGGCGGGCCGGCACTGGTCGGTCTGCCCGGCGCCCGTGCGGGTGCGTGTTCGAGGTGATCGTCCGCGAGGCGTCGGGGGCGCCGCGTGCCGCGTGACGGAACGGCCGGATTCGTCATCCAATCCGGACTGCTTCCCTGGTTCGCGTGCCACGCGTTGTGAGTCCCAGGGCACCCTGGGCGGCACGGGGTGGTCGGGTGTGGACTTCGAGCGTCAACCGTGCGGGAGTCGCTACGGTTTCGCAGAGACGTTGTCAGCTCATGGTGAGGAGTCAGCGTGACGGAACTGGTTCAACAGGTGCAGTTTGACGCCGACGTCGGATATCACAGCTTCTGCCTGCAGGAGTCGGACGATGCGGATCTCCCCGTGCCGTATCCCGACGACACGGTGTTCGGACAGTTCCTCACCGCCTTTCCCGGGAGGATCGACATCTTCAGCGCCGGGCACACGCACACGGCCGCGGTGACCGCGGAGGTGTGGGCCGGGCGCCCGCCGGAGGAGGACCCGGAACGGTGGGACGAGTACGGGGAGTGCGAGTACGTGTCGACCAGCGGTGTCGTGGCCGTCTGGTCGATGAGCCTCGGGCATACCGAGCACAGCGTGACGCTGTCGGACAGCGGCGGCACATGGCAGGTACAGGTGTACAGCGTCGGCCGGGCTGAGGCCGAGCGACTGTCCGCGGAAACCGGCACCGCCGAGGGGGTGGAGCGCTACCTGGTGCGGTTCTGGCGCGCCGCGTAGCGCGGACGACGCGTCGAGGGCGGGGACCCCGGCGGTCCCCGCCCCGTCGATCACGAGGTGATCTTCACCAGGAACCCGTCCTGTAGACCGTCGACGAGCCGGTTCTTCGCGTAGAACCCGAGCAGGAGACTGCCTCCGGCACCGTTCTCCGTCCTGTCGATCGGCCGGACCGAGAAGTTGAACTTCTTGGCCTCGGAATCGTGGTCGGCCTGCGCCGCGCCCTCGTATGTCGTGGCAAACGGGTACTCGTCGCATTCCCGTATGCCGCCCAAGGAGTAGCCGTCCCCCCAGTACCGCTTGCACTGCTTGACGGCGGCCTTACGATTGTCCTCCTTCCTGGTTTTCTCCACCAGGCGGTGCAGCGGCGCTTTCGCCTCCTGGCCCGGCACGTTCTTGGCCGACATGTACGGCTTGGTGTCGAGCGGCTTGGTGAACGCGGTCCGGATGTGCTCGGCGACGGCCCTCTCCTCCGCCCCCGCCTTCGCGCTGTACGTCAGGGTGGGCAGGTAGCTGAAGGTAGCCGCGCCCTTCCGTGAGGGGTTCCCGCCGCCGGTCGAGTTCGCCAGGTAGGTGGCGGCATCCCAGCGCGGGGCGAGCATGAACAGCTTGCCGGTGAGCGCGCCGCCCAGTTTCCAACCGGGCGGCGGGGTGATCGAGATGACCGGTTCGTACACGGCGAACACCAGGTCCGTGCTGCCGCTGCTGCCTTGGCCCGGCTTGGCGTTCACCTTGTGCGTGTACGTCCGCTGCCGCTTGAGTTCGTCGAACGTTTTGGTGCCCGGCAGGGCGCCACTGTGGGTGTAACGGACGCCGGAGGGCCAGCTCTTCGGAATCGTGCCCTTCGTCTCGATCCGCATGGCTGCCGTCGCAGTCGAGCCGGTCGACTGCATCTCGGTGTAGTAGTACGTGAACGTGATCTCGCGGCTGTTCTTTGCAATCGTACCCACGACCCGGACGTTGAACATGCTCTCGCCGACGGGCCGGTTGTTCCGCAACCATGTCTGCAGGAACGTCGCACCTGAGCAGACGGCGAACCGGGACTTGATGAAGAACTTCTGCGTGCTGCCGAGGCCGTTCCGGCACTCGTCGTACGTCATGGTGCGGGCCGGCTCCGGATAGGTGGCGAGCGGCGCGAGGCGGGCGGTCGAGCGATTCTGCGGCTCAGGCGCAGGCGCGGTGGCGGACGGCTTCTTCGCCAGCGGTGCGTACGAAGCGGCCGGGCCCACCGTCTCGGCGGGCAGTCGGGCCTCGGACTGCATCTCGCGCGTCAGGCGACGCAGGACCTCCCTCGCGCGCCCGCTGCGCACCTCCTCCAACGAGGGTTTCGAAGCCCCCGAAGGCAGTACGTACGTCTCGACGCGCAGGTCGTCGCCACCGGCGGGAGCCGCTGAGGACGGCGCTGCTGTGGGCAGCAGGGCCGCGATGGTCAGAAGTGCGAGCGTCCGTCCACGGGCATGACGGGACCACGGTATTCGCATGGTGAACCCCCGAGTTACTTGGTGCCGGCTCGGTGCCGGAGCACCTGGTCACTCCCAGATATATCGAACGGGTGAACGCTTCTTGGGTGGGCCGAACCAGCTTGGCGCGATCCCAAGGTTCTCTGGCCAATTGCGTGGCAGGCGGCGATGGACTCGCGTTCAACGCCTCACGCGACCGTGGCGGGTGTAAGGCGATCCGACGGTCGGATCCACCTGCTTGCCGAGAAGCCGGGCGACCTTCTGGGCCGTGAACTCACGTACTGTGCGCCGCCTTTGGCCGCCGCAGCGAGCACAACTTACGCTTCGGGCGCTGTCGGACCGCACCGAAGACTTCAGTAGCGCACGATTCATTTCACTGCGTCCTTCAGCGGCGCAACGATGGTTCCAGCGCGCGCTCGCTGAGGCCGGATGCTGCAACTGCCCGGTCGTGCCGGAGCGTCCCCATGGCATGACACACCTGAGCCCTGGCCCGTCTCCTGCACCGCCGGAGTGGCCGCACTGCGGCCACGGCGCCGACCCCGCGACCGATCCGGTGGGCTGCCGCGGCATCCACGTCCCCGGGCACACCGCTTGTCTGGCCCACCTGAGCGAGGTCGACCGCACTGCTTACCTGGTTGGCCTGGCCCCCGGCGCCGACATCGACCACCGCGGCACCACCTTCGATGAGCATCTGCTCGTCCAGCTCCTCAGCGCGCTGAGTGACGACAGCTACGCTCGCAGAGATGAATACGCGAGCCTGGCCCCGCCCAGTCTGGGCGCTGCCTGGTTTGGTGGAGCGACTTTCACCGGCGACGCCCTGTTCAACGGGGTGACCTTCACCAGCATCGCTCAGTTCCGGGAAGCGACCTTTATCGGTGATGCCCGGTTTGACCGCGTGAACTTCTCCGGTGATGTCATGTTCCGTGGAGTGACCTTTGCCGGCGATGCCTCGTTCAGCGGGGCAATTTTCTCCGGCGATGTCCTGTTCCATGAAGCCGCCTTTGCTGGCCGAGCTTGGTTCAGCGAGGCGACCTTCCCCGGAATGGCCGTGTTCGATCAGGCATCCTTTGCCGATGACACCCATTTCGGTGGCGCGGTTTTCTCCAGTACCGCCGGGTTCGGCGGAGCCACCTTCACTGGCGACGCCCGGTTCGATGGGGCCACCTTCTCCGGCGACGCCCGGTTTGACTGGGCGAAGATTGACGGAGGAGCCCAATTCAAGAGGGCACAGATCCGCGGCCGAGCCGTGTTTGAACACGCGCAGATCGGCGGCAGCGCCTGGTTCGATGAGGCACAGGTCAGCGGCGATGCCCAGTTCAGCGAGGTGGGAATCGGCCGCCACGCCTCGTTCGCCAGGGCGCAGATCGGCGGCGCCCGGTTTGCAAGGGCACAGGTCCGCGGCCGAGCCGTGTTTGAACACGCTCAGATCGACGGCGACGTCGTGCTTGAGCGAGCGCAGATCGACGGGCGCATCGTGTTCGGCGGAGCGCAGATCAGCGGCGACGCCCAATTCGACGGAATGAAGACCGGTGGCAATGCTGTTTTTGATGGGGCACAGATCGGCGGCAACGCCACGTTCTTAAGGGTGGTATTCGAGCGCACTGCGGTTGTAGGGCCGCTGGTGTGCGAAGGGACGCTGGATCTGTCGGAGGCAGTGTTCGAGACCGCCGTGACCATCGAGGCGGCAGCGACAGCCGTGCGCTGCCAGCGCACGCGGTGGGCTTCCACCGCCGCGTTGCGGCTCCGCTACGCCGAACTGGACCTGCGTGACGCGGTCCTGGAGTACCCGGTGACCGTCGCCGCCCGGCCCACGCCGTTCTCCTCCTCCCGGGAGACCTCACTGCTGGAAGCGGTGTTGTCTGGCCTGGACGTTGGTGTACGTCTGGTGTCCGTGAGCGGAGTCGACGCCGCGCACCTGGTGCTGCAGGACATCGACCTGAGCGTCTGCCGGTTCGTTGGGGCCGTCCACCTCGACCAGCTCCGTGTGGACGGCTGGTGCACCTTCGGCAGCGTTCCCGTCGGCACCGGGTGGTATCGGCGCTACCCCTGGCGGTGGAGCGCGAGGCGTACGCTGGTCGAGGAGCACCACTGGCGCGCCCGGGCCCGCCACAGTTCCTCCTCCCGAACGCGCGGCTGGACGCCACCACCCGAGGACGTCGCCGTCTTGCAGCCAGCCGCGCTGGCCGCGCTCTATCGGCAGGTCCGCAAGTCGCTGGAGGACGGCAAGAACGAGCCGGACGCGGCCGACTTCTACTACGGCGAGATGGAGATGCGCCGCCACGACACCTCCCGTCCCCGGGCCGAGCGGGCGCTGCTGACCGCCTACTGGGCCGTCTCCGGCTACGGGCTGCGCGCCTCCCGCGCCCTGGCCTGGCTGCTGGGTGCTATGGCCACCACCCTGCTCGCGCTGCTGCTGTGGGGCTTGCCAGCAGTTGACCCGAAGCCAACCACCACCGGCCGCCAGGTCGCCGTCGGGCAGGAAGTCACGTTGACCACCGACACCCCCGACCCGGTCAATCCCACCGGGCCGTGGTCCGAGCGCGTCACCACCGAGCGGGTCGAGAAGGCGCTGCGCGTGGTGATCAACTCGGTGGTCTTCCGCTCCTCTGGCCAGGATCTCACCACCGCCGGCACCTACACCGAGATGACCTCCCGTATCACCGAACCCATTCTCCTCGGCCTGGCCGTCCTCGCCATCCGCAGTCGCGTCAAACGCTGACCCCAGCCCCACCGCAGAAGAGACCGCAAGACGCGACGGCCACCGGGTACTGAGGTGATCGTTGCGTTCGCACAGCCCCGAGCCGCCGCACGGAAGATTTCAGTGCGCAGGTCACAGCCACGCCTGCTGAGAGGGCGTTACTGACTTCGGCTCGTCAGGGTGAATCTTTGCGAAATCCCTGAAGGGCCTGGAGCGGTGGCTGTATCCCGTGCTGTGTGAGGTACGCGGATGGGGGCGGGCTGACCGCTGCGGGGCGGCAGCGCCGGGAAGCGGTACGGCTGCAGGCAGCCGAGCTGTTCGAGCAGAAGATCAAGCCGCCGGAGGTCGCAAGGCGCCTGCGGGTGAGCCGGAAATCGGCCTACCAGTGGCACCAGCTGTGGCGGGACGGCGGTCGTGAGGCTTTGGCATCCCGTGGCCCGAGCGGGTCGCGATGCCGTCTGTCGCCGCGCTGCTTGGAGAAGCTCGCCGGGTATCTCGAGCAGGGGCCGGCCGCGCATGGCTGGGTGGAGGACCAGGTGTGGACCGCGGCGAGGGTGGCCACGCTGATCGGCAGGAAGTTCCACGTCTCCTACAGCGTCTCGGGTGCCACCCGGCTGATGCACCGGCTCGGCTTCAGCCCGCAGGTCCCCGCGGCGGGTCGCCGAACGCGACGAGCAGGCCGTCACCGCGTGGAAGGAGGCGACCTGGGCGGAGGTAAAAGAGCCCGGGCGGCCTCGGGTGGATACATCTGCTTCGAGGACGAGGCAGGCTTCACCCGACGGCCGCCCAGAGGACGCACCTGGGGCCGGCGCGGAGTGACTCCGCAGGTGACGGTGAGCGGACGACGTTCGGGCCGGCTGTCCGTGGCCGGGCTCATCGCCATGCGGCCCGGCTCCCGCACCCGGCTGTGCCACCGTCTGCGCACCCACCCCTCGGGCAAAGGCAAGCGCCGCAGCATGGGTGAGCGTGACTTCATCGCGCTGATCGACGGCGTCCACCAACTCGTCAAGGCGCCGATCGTGCTCGTCTGGGACCGGCTGAACACCCACGTGTCCCACGCCATGCGTGAGCTGATCGCCGAGCGTGAATGGCTGTCGGTGTTCCTGCTGCCCGCCTACTCGCCTGACCTCAACCCCGTCGAGTGGGTGTGGGCGCACGTAAAGCGCAGCCTGGCCAACCTCGCCGTACTCGCCCTCGACCGACTCGAAGCCCTCGTACGCAACCGGCTCAAGCGCCTTCAGTACCGGCCCGACACCCTCCACGGCTTCATAGCCGGCACCGGCCTGACCCTCGACGATCCAACGTCACCCTGACGAGCCGAAGTCAGTAAGTCCCGTTCATGATGATGTGGTGTCGCTCGTTCGTGGGTGGTTGGACGGTCCTACGCTCTGACCCTGTCGTGTGCATGGTGGAGTCACGGGCATGGAACGGATGCCGTACGCGACCGACTTGACCGACGGACAGTGGGCGCTGATCGAACCGCTGGTCACCGGGTGGAAGCAGGCGCGGGTGGCGCGGTCGGCGACCGGGGACCTGGCTCCTGCGACCTGCGCGAGGTCGTGAACGCGCTGCTCTACCAGAACCGGACAGGCTGTCAGTGGCGGCTCCTGCCCCACGACCTGCCGGCCTGGTCGGCGGTGTTCTACTACTTCACCCTGTGGCGCCAGGACGGCCTCGACCAGCGGATCCAGGAGATCCTTCGCTGTCAGGTGCGGGAGCGGTCCAGACGATTAGAGGACCCGTCCCTGGTGATCATCGACACCCAGTCGGTCCGCGTGGCGGCCGGGGTGCCGAAGGAGACGACGGGACTGGACGTGAACAAGAAGACGCCCGGCAGGAAGCGAGGGCTCGCCGTGGACGTCATGGGGAAGACGCCCGGCAGGAAGCGAGGGCTCGCCGTGGACGTCATGGGTCTGATCATCGGCGTGGTGGTCCTGGCGGCGAGCGCGCATGACAACGAGGCCGGCATCGCCCTGCTGGACCAGGCGTCCGAACGATGCGGGATACGCCTGGAAAAGGTCCTGGTCGACCAGGGTTTCAAGGACGCCGTGTTCGTCCACGGGGCGGTGAAGGACATCACTGTCGAGGTGGTCCGGCGCAACCCCGACGACAGAGGCAAGGGCTTCGTCCCCCAGCCGAAGCGGTGGGTGGTCGAGCAGGTCAACGGGACCCTCATGCTGCACCGGCGCCTCGCCCGTGACTACGACCACCGGCCCGACAACGCGGCCTCCCGCGTCTACTGGGCCTCCACCGCCGGCATGCTCCGCCGCCTCACCACCCCGACCGCCGCCTGGCGGGACGACGTGGAGCTGGCCGCGTGAACGTCCACGAACTCCTGCGGCTGCTGCAGACCGAACACGACGAGGCCGCCGCACGAGCCAACAGCCTGCGCGAGCAGATCGAACGGCTCACCACCGCCCTCGCCGAGACCGAGGCCCGCCTGACCGAGCTCGTCGCCACCCGAAAGGTCATCGACGGCCTCACTCCACCCGACCACGAACCGGCTTCCGCGAAGACCGACACCGTCTACCAGCGCATCGTGACTGCTTTCAACGAGCACCCCGCGAAGGTATTCCGCGTCCACGACCTGCACGAACACCTCGGCCTACCCACCGACGAGCCTTCGGTCAACGTCACCCGCTCCCGCCTGGGACGACTCACTCGTCAGGGCTTCCTCACCCAGCCCGGACGCGGCCGCTACCAGAAACGGACTTAACGCCCTCTTAGAGCTCGTAACACGATCTTGTTGAGGTGTTCGGGACTGTAAAACGTTCGGCCCTGTCTCACATTCGGTGGTGACGGAGCGTGCTGGTTCGTCGTTGACGTGACGTGCGGAATGTCAACGAGCTTGTAGATGTGGTGTTTTCGGGTCTGTCCCCGCTGGTCATCGCAGATGTGGTCGACGAAGGTGAGCGGATCGTGGTGCGGGCACGGACTCCGGGGGACACTGCGGTCTGCCCGGTGTGCGGGGCCCCGTCGGAACGCGTGCACGGCTATCACTGGCGGACAGTCGCGGACCTGCCGGTCGATGAACGACGGGTGGTGGTCCGTGTGCGAGTGCGGCGTCTGGTGTGTCCCACGCGTGGCTGCCGCCACACCTTCCGCGAACAGGTGCCCGGTGTCCTGGACCGGTACCAGCGACGCACCGCTCGTCTGACCAAGCAGGTAAAGGCCGTGGTCAAGGAGTTAGCGGGCCGGGCGGGGGCACGTCTGCTGGCGATACTCACCGTGGGCCTGTCGCGTCACACTGCCCTGCGCACCCTGCTGCGCATCCCGCTGCCCACCCGGCGGGTGCCCCGCGTGATCGGCGTCGACGACTTTGCCCTGCGCCGGCGTCACCGCTATGCCACCGTGATCATCGATGCCGAGACCCATGAGCGGATCGACGTGCTGCCCAGCCGCACGGCCGACACCCTGGAGGCGTGGCTGCGCGAGCACCCGGGCATCGAGATCGTGTGCCGTGACGGCTCAGCGACCTATGCTGAGGCGATCCGGCGCGCGCTGCCTGACGCGGTACAGGTCGCGGACCGGTGGCATGTGTGGCACAACCTGTGCGAAGCCGCCCTCAGAGAGGTCAAGGCGCACAGCACCTGCTGGGCCGCCGTGCTGGACGCGCCGATCTACGACGGGCCCCGCGCCCAGACCACCCTCGAACGCTGGCACCAGGTCCACGGCATGCTCGCGAAGGGCGTGGGCCTGCTCGAATGCGCCCGCCGCCTGGAACTGGCCCTGAACACCGTCAAACGCTACGCGCGAGCCGAGAAGCCCGAGCGCATGCTCCTCGTCCCCAAATACCGCGCCAGCCTCGTCGATCCCTACCGCGAGCACCTGCGCAAACGCCGAGCCGAGGACCCCGCCGTCCCCGTCCAGCGCCTCTTCGAAGAGATCAAGGCCCTGGGCTTCACGGGCTGCCTAAACCTCCTGCACAAGTACATCAACCAAGGTCGCGCGGATGCCGAGCGCAGCCACATCTCCCCACGGCGGCTCGCCCGGATGCTGCTGACCAGGCCCAACAACCTCAAGGCCGAGCAACACGCGCTCCTGGCCAAGCTCACCGCCGCCTGCCCCGAGATGACCCAACTGGCCTCAGCTATCGGCGCTTTCGCCCCGCTCCTTGCGCCCCACGCCGACAATGCCGACGCACTCTCGCGCTGGATCGTCCAGATCCGCGGCGCCGACCTGCCCCACCTGCACGCCTTCGCCCGAGGTCTGGAACGAGACCGCGATGCCGTGACCGCCGCCCTCACGCTGCCGTACAGCAACGGCCCCACCGAGGGCGTCAACACCAAGACCAAGCGGATCGCGCGCCAGATGCACGGACGCGCCGGCTTCACCCTGCTTCGCCACCGCATCCTCCTCGGATAGCAGCACGCGCCGTCACCACCGAAAGTGAGACAGGGCCGCTCGTTTGACAGACCCAGGTGTCTGATCGGGCGTGACCGGCTGGTTGATTTGGCCGTTCGTGATGGTGTGAGTACTCGGCCGTGGATCGTGGACGACGACTTGTGGGCGCTGATCGAGCCGCTGCTGCCGCCCTGGCCGGAGCGGTCGCCGGGGCCTCGGCCGGTGCCCGACCGGTTGTGCCTGCAAGGCATCCTGTATGTCCTGCACAACGACATAGCCTGGCAACTGCTGCCGCTGGAGCTGGGGTTCGGCTTCGGTCAGACCTGCTGGCGCAGGCTGGAGCGGTGGCAGCAGGCCGGTGTCTTCGACCAGTTGCACCGGGTCCTGCTCGCCGAGCTCAACTCGGCGGGGCAGCTCGACTGGTCCAGGGCGTGCGTGGACGGCTCCCACATCCGCGCGAAAAAGGGGGCGCCGACACCGGTCCGTCGCCGGTCGACCGCCGGAAGACGGGCAGCAAACACCACCTGATCTGCGACGGACGCGGCACCCCGCTCAAAGTCATCACGACCGCGGCCAACGTCAACGACGTCACCCAGACCCTCGCCCTCATCGACGGCATCCCGCCCGTCGCCGGCCGCCCCGGCCGGCCCCGCAGACGACCCGAGGCCCTGCTCGGCGACAAGGGCTACGACTCCAACCCCAACCGCGACGAGCTGCGCAGACGCCGGATCCTGCCCGTCATCTCCCGCAAAGGCGCCCCGAACATCCAGGGCATGGGCAAGCTCCGCTACGTCGTCGAGCAGACCTTCGCCCTGCTCCACCAGTTCAAACGGCTCGCCGTGCGATGGGAACGCCGCACCGAACTCCACGACGCGTTCGTATCCCTCGCCTGCAGCCTCATCTGCTGGAGGCGGCTCAAGAAGCACCGATCATGATCGTGTTACGAGCTCTTAGCCAAGTGGAAACGAGTGCATCCAGCTCCACCAACGCCGCGCGACGTTCCAACTCAGTCCGAAGCGGGGTCGTGGAATGCCAGGTGGCGCTAAGGGTTTGCGCATCAGGTTGTGCGACTCGTCGATGACGACCGCGTCCCAGCGGATCTGCTCCAGATGATGCTTGTACTGGTCGGTGTTCTTCAGGGTGTCGATGGAGACGATGACCCGCTTGAAGTACGTGAACGGGTTCCGCCCCGCCGGGATCTCCCGCTGCACCTTCTCGATGCCCGCCGAGTCCAGGTGGATCAGCGGAATCGCGAACCGGGTCCACAGCTCGTGCTGGAACTGCTCCAGGACGTGCTGCGGTGTGACGACGAGAATGCGCTCGCCCCGGCCTCGGCGGATCAGCTCGGCCAGGGTGAGGCCGATCTCCAGCGTCTTGCCGAGGCCGACCACGTCGGCGATCAGCAGCCGGGGCCGCAGGTTGAGACCCCTGTGGCCAGCCACGGCCGCTCGGCCTCCGGGTCGGCGTCCAGGAACGCGGCGATCCGCGGGCCCCAGATCGTCTTGAGGACCTCGATCTCCTGCGCGAAGCGCAGCCGGGCCTCGGAGTCGACGACCGAGGCCTTGATCACCTTCACAGCCGCGGGCTCTCCACCGGGCGACTCGCCGAGATAAACCTGGCCCATGCCACCCTGCCCGATACGGCCGAGCAGCTCGAAGCCGCCGAGTTCGGCGGGGTCCTCGGGGCTCAGCGGCGTCGTCTGCACGGGTCCTCGTTCGGGCTGATCAGGTGGTGAATGTCCGGGAACACCGTAGTCGACTGCACTGGGTGACGGGAGGGACGTCGACTTCGGCCCGAGGCGCACCGTGGTTCGTAGAAATGCCCGATGAACGCCCCTTCGATCGATCTCCACAACAACTCCATATCGTGTTGGTCAAGCCCGGTGTGTCGGGACGTAGCGGCTGATATTTCAAGAGATCTCCAGGGTGTCTGATCATCGGCCGCCCTCGTGCCTCAACCGCCCAGGAGGTTTCCGCCGCATGCCCGACGAGCCCAGGACCACGTCCGCACCCGCCGGCGACCCCGGTCTCGATCGGCTGAGAACCGTGCTCGGCGACTGGCGTAACTCCCTGCTGGACATGGGCGGACGGAACCGGTTGCTGAACTTTCGGCACACCAGGACCGCGACCTTGGAGATCACCACCCCCGACGCTGCGGCGCTCCTCGGCGGGCTTGCCAAGGGCTGGGACTTCGCGCCCGTCGACGAGGACTCGTGCGACGGCGAGGATTCGTACGACGGCGACGACGCCTGCAGCGGCGGGACCGGCCGGGCGGCGACGGACCGTCCCGGACTCGTCACGCAGAAGATCACGCAGGCCGCGCTCAACAGCGCGCTCTATCAACTGCGTCAGCGGTCCGGGCAGATGTTCAACGACTACGGCCTGTGGGTGCTGTGGCTGGGCGTCGGCATGCTCGACTGGCGGGAGGAAGGCGCCCACGAGGCCAGCTCGGCGCCGCTCGTCCTCGTCCCCGTCGAACTGAGCCGCTCGACCACCGACCGGCGCTACCGGCTCCACCTCGCCGACGGCCAGGACCGCGCCCACAACCCCGCGCTCGCTGTGAAGACGGACCGCCTCGGCGTCGACTGGAGCCCGGTCACCATCACCGACCCCACCGATCTGCCCCGCGTGGTCGCGGCCGCCCGCGACGTCGCCTCCGGACTGAAGGGCTGGAAGGTCGACGAGCGGGTGGTGCTGGGCCTCTTCGCGTCGCACCGCGAAGCGATGTACCAGGACCTGCAGCAGAACGAGGACCAGATCCTCGCCCACCCGCTGGTGCGTGCCGTTGCCCTGGGACCCGACGCCGGCCTGCCCGACGACCTCATCGGCTTCGACCCTCCGGAGCTGGACCGGATCGATGAGATCCAGCTGCCGGAGAAGACCCCGCTGGTCCTGGACGCCGACGCCTCCCAGCGCCAGTGCATCGCCGCCGCGCTCGACAACCGCTCCTTCGTCATGAGCGGCCCGCCCGGCACAGGCAAGAGTCAGACCATCACCAACATGATCGCCGCCCTGATGCACGCCGGCCGCAGCGTCCTGTTCGTCAGTGAGAAGGCCGCGGCGCTCGACGTGGTACGCAACCGGCTGCGCGGTGTGGGGCTCGGCGACTTCGTCATGGCGCTGCACAGCGGCGACACCGGCAAGAAGGCCGTGGCCACCGAACTCGCCCGCGTACTGACCACGGAAGCCCGGGTCAGCGGTGCCGCCGAGCACGAGCTGGAGCGGGCACGGCAACTGCGCGAGGAGCTGTCCGCGTACGCCGCGGCCATGAACCAGACCCGGGAGCCGATTCGGCGCACCCTGCACGACGTCCTCGGCCGGCTGGTGCAGCTCGAGCAGGCCGGCACACCGCAGCTCCCGCTCGCCGCGCAGAACGCGAAGACCGCACAGACCCTGAGCGCGGCCGCGCTGCAGGAGGCGGCGACCGCCGCCCAGTCCGTCAGCCGTGCCTGGCGACCGGCCGCCGAGGGGGAGACCTTCCCGTGGCGCGGACTGACCGGCACTTCGGCCCACCAGGCCGTCGCCGAGGCCGACGAAGCACTCGATGCGCTAATGACCGCCGTCCGGCGGAGGCCCTTCGCCGCCGCCACCGACGAGCCGGGCACCGTGCGTGAGCTGCAGCAGGCCGTACGGACGCTGCGTGACGCCCTGCCTGAGCAGGACGCACCCGCACCGGACGCTGCGCTGCCGGAGGACGTCGCCGACCAGGTCGCACAACTCGCCGCTCTCTTCGGGCTACCCGAGCGCGGCGACGCCGAAAAGGCCTTCGCGCTGTGCGAGCTGGCCGACGTGACCGCGTCCGAACACCGTCCGCCGCGCGGGTGGTTCGACACGGCGACCCTGCGGCAGGCCCACGAGGCCGCAGCACAGCTTCGGGAGGCGCTGGCCGCCGAGGCGCAGGCCCGCGCCGCCGCGGAGGACGTGTTCACCGGTCAGGTGCTGCACGCGACGGAACTCCCGGCCCTGGTACAGCGCTTCAAGGAGCAGCACCAAAGGCTGATGCACCGGTTCTCCGCCCAGTTCAAGGCCGACCGCGCTGCGGTGACGGTACTCACCCGGACCGGCGCATGGGACAAGTCGCTCGCCGGCAGGCTCGACGACGCTCTCGCCTGGCACACCGCCGCCGGAGAAGTCGTACGCCTCACCGCGCTGCACAGCGCACTCCTCGGCCGCCGCACGCCCCGCGTCCCGCAGGACATCGATGCGCTCGACCGCGCACTCGCAACCGCCGACCGCATCGCCGAAGTGGGCCGCGACGCGCAGCGGCCGGAGGCACTCACCGCACTGCTCGCCGACGACGCCGAGCACGATCGCCTGCCGGGGCTCCTCGCGGACAACATCCGCCGTGCGCTCACTGACTGGTGCGCCGTCGCGAGCCGCCGCGCCGACCGCTGGTCCGACGCCGTCGCCGCGCTGCTCGACCAGTTCGACCCCGCACGCGGCGCGCAGCTCTCGCCCGCGCTGCTCGGACCCTTCGACCAGGCCCGGCAACTCATCGACAGCCTCCGCGACGATCCGCGCGGACCCGAGGAGTGGCACACCTACCGCAGCGGCCTCGGCGTCCTCGCCCGCCACGGCGCCGACGACGTGATCACCACCGCCGCCGAACGGGGCCTCGACCCGTCGACCCTCCCCGACGTGGTCGAGCAGGCGCTGCTGCGCTCCTGGGCCGAAGGCGTCCTGGCCACCGACACCCGGCTGCGTACCACCCGCTCCGACGACCTCGACGCGCGCGTCGCCGACTTCCGGGCAGCGGACCGGCGGCTGATCGCTGCGGCAGGCGGGGCCGTCATAGAAGCCTGCAACAGGCGCCGGCCGCGCAGTTTCGGCAGCGGCGGCGGCGCCGTGATCGTCCGCGAGGCGGAGAAGAAGACCCGGCACATGCCCGTCCGTGAACTCCTCGGCAGGACCCGGGAGGTGGTGCAGCGCATCAAGCCGTGCTTCATGATGAGCCCGCTCAGCGTCAGTCAGTTGCTCCCCACCGACTACCACTTCGACGTGGTGATCTTCGACGAGGCGTCACAGGTGCGGCCCAGCGACGCTGTCAACTGCATATACCGCGGACGCAGCCTCGTCGTTGCTGGGGACGAGAAGCAGCTGCCGCCGACCTCGTTCTTCGACGCCTCCGTCGAGGACGACTCGGACGAGTACGCCGAGGACGTACCCGACTCCTTCGAGTCCCTGCTGCACGCCTGCAAGGCCGGAGCCATGCGCGACCTGCCGCTCCGCTGGCACTACCGCAGCCGCCACGAGAACCTCATCACCTTCAGCAACCGCCGGTTCTACGACAACTCGATGATCACATTCCCGGGTGCCCTCGACGAGGGCAACGACGTCGGTGTCGCGTTCCTGGAGGCCGAAGGCGTCTACGACAGGGGCGGACGGCGTGACAACACACGGGAGGCCGAATACGTCGCCCGGCGGGTCATCCACCACTTCGACACCCGGCCCGGCAGGACGCTCGGTGTGGTCGCACTCTCCCAGGCCCAGGCGTCCGCCATCGACCACGCGGTCCAGCAGGCCCGGCTGGCCCGGCCGGATCTCGAACACTGCTTCACCGAGGACCGCCTCGACGGCTTCTTCGTCAAGAACCTCGAATCCGTCCAGGGCGACGAGCGAGACGTAATGATCATGTCGGTGGGCTACGGTCGCGACGAGAACGGAAAGCTCGGCCTCAACTTCGGCCCCATCAACAAGGGCGGAGGCTGGCGGCGCCTCAACGTCGCCGTGACCCGCGCCCGTTACCGCATGGAGGTCGTCGCCTCCTTCCGTGGCGCGAACCTGCCCGACAGCCCCAACGAAAGCGTCCAGCACCTCAAGCGCTACCTCGAATACGCGGAGAACGGCCCCGCCGTCCTCGCCGCCGACGCCGTGCAGTTCGACGCCGAACCCGACAGCCCCTTCGAGGAGTCGGTGCTCGAAGTGCTCCGAGGCTGGGGATACACCGTCCAGCCCCAGGTCGGTGTCGCCGGCTACCGTATCGACCTCGGTCTGCGCCACCCCGAACTCCCCGGCGCCTACGCCCTCGGTATCGAGTGCGACGGCGCGATGTACCACTCCTCCCGGGCGGCCCGTGACAGGGACCGGCTGCGTGAGCAGGTGCTCAACGGGCTGGGCTGGCGGCTGTACCGGATCTGGGGAACGGACTGGTACCGGGGACGCGCCGCGGCGGAACTGCGACTGCGCGAAGCGGTGGAGGGAGCCGTCGCACAGGGCCCCTTGGCAGCCTCCGGCCCCGTCGTGCCCGAAGTCGCCGCGGACGCGAACGCCGATCGCGGAGCGTCGGTGGTCGCGGCGGACGGGGAGGGAGGCGGCCGGACGATCACGATGCCGATCGGCGAAACGCCGACCGGGCCGACCGCCCCGACGGTACCGAGCGCGTCCTTCTTGCCGCCCGTGCCCGCCGGTTCGAACACGGCAGAGATCCAGCACCATCGTGTGCCCGTGGATGCGGCAGCGGGGCGGGAGTGGAGCGACGAATACAGCGAAAGCCGGTTCGCCGTCTCCTCCGTCCACGAACTCCACACGCCCGAGGCCAGGCGCGACCTGCGGAAGGTACTTGCCCGGATCATCGAGACCGAGGGGCCCGTACACGAGGACCTGCTCGTCCAGCGGGCCAGGGAAGCGTGGGGTGTGGCCCGGGCCGGCAACCGGATCAGAGACAACGTGCGCGCAGTGGCGGACATGCTGGTCCGGTCAGGACTCGCCACGGTCGACGGCTCGTTCTTCGACGTGGCGGAGCGCGACGGCCGCCTCAAGGCGCGCAGGCCTGCGGAGGGCGAGGTCCCGCGCAAGGTCGCCTACATCGCTCCGGCCGAACGCCATCTGGCGCTCTGCGAGTTGACGGTCGAATGCCCTGGCATGTCGCAGGAGGAACTGATCAAGCAGACCTGTGACTTCTTCGGCTGGCGCCGCATGGGCAAGGACATCCGCGACTGCCTGGCTGCCGACATCGCGGAGCTGTACCGCCAGGGCAGGCTGGAAGGGGGCCCGGGCCGCATCGGAGTGCCGGACAACGTGTGATCGGCGCGGCTTCGATCTGGCTCGGTAGATGGATCGCCACGGGCCGCGCGGTCGTCGGCGGGGCAAACCGGGCGGCGCCGTCGTGCCCATCGCAGACCTCGTCTTCGCGTCCGGCTGCCCTACATGCTCACAGGCCGCCACTAGGGTGCTCATCATGAAGACGACCGGTCGACGCCATGCGGCCTTAGCCGTGGTGTGCGCGCTCCTCCCCACGCTGGCTCTCGGATGTACGGACGGGGCGGACGACAGCCCCGACGAGGCCAAGCATGGGGGAACGTCGACCGCGGCCATCGAGGAAGCCCCACCCCCGGCCGAGGGGCTGGGGGACATCATGGTCGCCGGTCGAGCAGTCACCGGATCAGAACCGTCCGGAACCCCGAAGGTGCCGTACCGGCGCACCTACACAGAGGGCTCCCTGTACGCCGCGGTGACGGGGTACCGGTCGATGACTTACGGCAGCGCAGGACTTGAAGGGGTGTACAACGACGAACTGACCGCCGGTCTCAAGGGTGGTAGTAGTCGTTCCGGACACGTGGTGACGACGATCCGACCCGAAGTCCAGGTGGCCGCAGCCGAGGCCCTGGGCGACAGCAAGGGCGCTGCGGTCGCCGTCGATGTGGAAACCGGCCACATCCTGGCCATGGTCAGTACCCCGTCGTACGACCCGTCGGCATTCACCGGCAACGCGCGCTCGGACGAGACGGCGTGGAACAAGATTCTGGACGACGAGGACAAGCCCCTGTTGAACAAGGCCCTTCGGGATGCCGAGGCGCCACGTCAGACCTTCTATCTGGTCGTCGCGGCTGCCGCTCTCGAAGAAGGGCTCTACCGCAATGTCGATGTGCCGACTCGTGCTCCGCTGCCCTACGTCCTGCCGGGGACGACGACCGAACTCACATCGGACGATGCTTCGTGCTCCCGGGCATCGATCCGGACCGCCTTGCGGCAGTCGTGCGACAACGTCTTCGCGGAGATGGCCGTCGAGCTGGGACACAGCACCCTCCTGAAGACGGCGGAGGCGTTCGGATTCAATGACGACGCCTTGTTGACGCCCGTGCGGGAGGCGGTGAGCACCTACCCGGCGGGAGAGCTGAGAGACCATGAAGTGGCTCTCTCGGGAATCGGCTGGGGCGAGGTGACGGCTACGCCACTCAGGATGGCTGACGTCATGGCGGTCATCGCCAACGGCGGTCGGCACACGCCCCCTTCGTCGGTCGACAGGATCGTGCACGGCGACGGGACCGTACACCGGCCTACTCGTCAGGGTGGCTCTGCGGCAGGGCGCCGCGTCATCAGCCACGAGACGGCCGAGCTGCTTCGGTCCGCCGTCGAAACCGCCCCCGGAGCCGGCGGCGTCACCGCATGGGTCCAGCCCGCCCGGGCCTACGATGCCGTGCCCACTTCATGGTCTCTTTCGTACGCTCAGGCCAAGGGGGGCAGCACCGTCGCAATCGCCGTGCGGGTCGAAAACCCCACCGATGCAACGGGCGATGTCCGTCCGGCGGTCGCGGTGGCCGAGCGCATGAGGCTGTCCTTGTCGTGAGACGCGCCCTCCCATGGCGCTGATGGGGCCGGAGCTCCCTGTCGACCGGGGTCAGCTCAGCAACGCCGTCATGGCACCGACGAAGCCCTCGTAGTGCCGGGGAAGTGGGCGGGGCCCGGCAGCACGACGGTTTCGGAGCGGGGAAACGCCTCGGCGGACGCAGCCAATGTGCGCGGCGGCGCGGTGACGTCGAAGTCGGGCGCCGGCAGCAGGGTCCACTCCTCGCACCCGGTCAGTGCTTCGCGAGTCGCCACGGGGGTGAAGGGCACTCTCCACTTCGCACACCGCCGCCGCCTCGCGGTTCCGCTGTTCCGCGCCGGCCCGGTGGGTGCGGGTCCCCACGACGGGGCCGTCACGATGGGGCCGTCACGACGGGCCCCTCACCATGGGCTGTCGGGCAGCCGGTCGTCGATGTGGTCGTCGCTGTAGCCGAGCCGTTCGCCGATCGACTCGAAGCGGGCGCGGCGGGCCTCGCTGATCGTGACATCGCACGTGCAGAGAATCTGGAGCAGCAGGCGGAACCCGAGGTCGGGATCGACATGCGTGACGCACTCCTCCAGTGCCGGCACCGCGCTCCGGAGCGCCGGGGCACCGGTGTGCTCCGTCCGGTCCGTCAGTTCCGGGGCGGACTGCCGGACCTCTCGCAGGACCGCCTCCGCCGTCTGTGTCCGGGCGGGCGACACGTGGGGGACGTAAACGGGGTCCACGTTCTTCAGCCGCGCCCGGGACACCTCGGCGATGCGCCCGAGCCACGTCCGGCCGTCGGCGTCGAACTCGTCGTCGTCGTTCCACCGGCCGGACGCCGCCCGCCACAGTGCGGTGACCGCGTCGTCCGACAGGGCCGAGTGCAGCAGCCGTTGCACGTCCTCCAGCAGCACCGCCGCCTGCGAGCCGGGCACGAGGCCGGCGTCGGCATGGGCGACGCGCTCGATGTTCTCGCGCAGCGTCCCTTCGTAACGCCAGCCGGACCCGTGGAAGACGGCCGCGAGCATGGGCAGCCCGAAACGGCCGAGCGCGAAGTCACGCCGGCCCGGATCGACGGCGGCCACCCCACGTGCAGCTCTTCGTACACGGCGGTCGCCGGGTAGGCCAGGCGGTCACCGATGGCGAGGAGCCGGCCGTACTGGTCCGCGTCGATCCGAACGGAGTAGGCCTTCGCGGCACGCAGGAACATACGGAACCCCAGGTCGGCGTCGACCTCGCGCACCACCCGGTGGAGCGCCGCCACAATGCCGGGCACCGCCACGGAGCGCTCCAGATCCGGCGCGGCCCGATCGATCTCCGCAGCCACGGTGCCGCGCAGTTCCTCCTCGCTCACCGGCGGCCGTGCTTCGTCCGGGGAGCCGTTCTCGTGGATGTCCGACCCCTGGTTGCGCGAAGGACCCACGTCCGCGATGCGGCGCAGCCATGACCGCGTGCCCGTGCCTTCTTCGGCCGGGTCGAAGCACCGTCGCACCGCGGCCAGCCACATGGCGCGGATCGTCTCGTCCGGCAGCGGTGAGTCCAGCAGCAGTCGTACGTCCCTGCCGAGCTGTTCGTCCTGGTCCTCCGCAGCCGCCCGCTCGGCGAGGGCGAGCACGAGCGGCCCGTCGAGGCGCAGCGTCGAGCGGGAGCAGACGTTCCCAGCCAGGCCGCTGAGGCCGAAGTCCGCTTCATTGTCGAAGTAGTGGACCGGGCGTGTCCGGTTTGCCATGGGGCCTCCTATGGGTGCGGGCACCCCTCCGGACGGAGGGGTGCCCGCGGTTGTCATCGGTGTGGATCAGTCCGGTGCCGTCACGGAAGCGGGTAGGCCGTGAAGACGACGTACCTGGTGGGCTTGTGCTGCTTGCCGACGTACTTCAGCAGAATCCGCACCTTGTTGCTCGCTGCCTCACCGGCCGCGGGGCCGCCGACCCTGAAGACCGTGCCGAGGGACCCTTCGTTCCTGAGTGTCCACTCGATGGGCAGGGCGTCCCTCTTCGCGTCGAAGATGTACCCCGGCTTGCCCTGATTCTGGGCTTCCTTCAGCACCCAGGCATCCAGTTTCTTCGCATTGCCGGGCTGCTGCACCCACTGCCGCATGGCCTCGTCCACGGCACGGGCGGCAGTCGCCTCGTCGGTCCACCTGCCGGCGACCTCACCCTGTGCTTTCCTGGCCTTCTCCATCATCTGGCTGTCGGTCTTGTTGACGTGCTGCTCCAGGGTGTGCGCCCCGCCGGTGCCCTCGTCGGCCACGATGTTCGTGCAGTTGTGGACGAGGAGACCCTGCGCGCCGGACCCCTTGGGGCTGACGTAGAACGTGCGCAGATCGTCGACCGTCAGGTCGAACACCTCAGTGGGGGAGATGTCCCCCCGCTGCCGGAGTCCGGTCACGGGACGGAGTGAACCGTCCGGTGTGCGCATCCGGTCGCCCACCCGGAGGTCGGCCACCAGAACCCAGCCGCGGTCCTCGACGTGGAACCTGTGGCCGACGGTGCTCGTCAGAACACCGCCCGCCACCGACATGTCCACGAGCTTCCGCGTGTCGTGCCGGAACGTGTCGACGACCGGCCGCGCCGCGGGCTGTCCGGACGCCGGGTCCGACGCGAGAACCAGGTCGCCCGCGCGCACGTCGCGGATGGCCTTGCGTGAACCGTCCTGATGAGGACCTGTGTGTCGCCCGGGAAGCTGTTGACCCTGCAGGAGCTGACAACGTCCTCGTAGGTGTTGACCGTGCTCTGGAGCTTGGCCAGGGTCGTCGGGTCCACGTCCAGGGCCTTCAGGGCCTTGAACGCGTCCGCGACGCCGACTCCGGTGTGCATGGCGGCGTTCAGGGCGCGAACGGCCTCGGCGATCTTGGTGAAGGCCTTACCGGGGATGAAGTTGGACGCGGCCCAGGCGCAGCCGCTTGCGCTGCCATGCCAGCAGTCGACGAAGTCCTGGACCAGGACCGCCTTGATGAGCTGGTAGACGACGGTCTGCTGGATCAGGTCGAGCTTGCTGGAAGTACCGGATGGATGACCTCCTTCTTCATACCCGGGAAGGTCTTGGTCTCGAGGAGCAGCGTGTAGCACAGGCCAACCGCGCGCATCAAGGAGTTACTTCGGCGGCCGAAGCGTACGAGGTGGCGGCACGTACGGGCTCGATGCTTCGAAAAAGTGTGCGAATTCGGAGGTGTTACGTGATTCAGCGGTGTGGCTGTGATGAAGACGGGATGGAGGATCGATGGTTATCGGCCAGAAGTTGACTGGAAGTCGCCCGGTCAGCCTCCGTGCCCGGCCTGCGTGAACGCCTCCGCCGAGCCCGGCGGGACGAGCGGGAAGCCCGCACCCCCGAGTCAAAGGGTGCAGGCTTCCGTCGTGTGCATCACCGGTACCGCGGCACCCTCCGCGGCCCGTCAGGTGCCCAGCCCCGGGCCCTTCCACTGCTGGTTGGTGTGGTGCGGGGTGCAGTCCCAGATGCCGAGGCGCGCGCCGTTGCCGGTCTGCCAGCCGAGCGCATCCAGGCAGCGGCCCGAGTGGACGCTGCGCAGCAGGCCGTCGGGGAGCTTCTCCCACTGCTGGTTGGCCGCGCAGTGGCAGGTGTTGAGGCCGATGAGCGAGCCGTTCGCGGTCTTCGCGTACTGGACGTCCATGCACTTGCCGAGCGCGCGCAGTGTGCCGTCCGGGTAGAGCTTCCACGCCTGGGCGCTCGTGCCGTTGCAGGAGTAGAGCTGGATCGGGGTGCCGTCCTGGGTGTTCGCCCCCTTCACGTCCACGCACTTGCCCGAGTGCACGCCCACGATCTGGCCGGAGCCCGGGGGCGGCGGGGGCACGCAGTAGATCTCGACGAGCACCTGGTAGTAGCCGGGGCTGAGCTCGTGGCCCGCGGGGCCGGCGGTCCGCCTGCATCCGGCCGACGGGTAGCCCTCGTTGGCCGCCGATCCGTACGCGGTGCTCCAGGCGGCGTCCACGGCGATGTTCCAGGGGCCGTAGCCTGCGCCGACGAAGTACTTCGGCGCGGTAGGGGCGGCCGCCGCCGACACGGCGGGTGCGGTGGCGGCAGGTGCTGCGGCCGGCGCGGCTGTCGCCGTGCCGGTGAACAGCGATGCGGCGGCCAGTGCCGTCGCGGCCGCCGTGGCCAACCATCGAGACAATCTCACGGTTGTTCCTCTCGGTCGGTGCCCGTCGCGAAGCGCGGACAAAGGGAGCCCGTGTCCTGGGACGGACGGGACGCTACCGACGGGGGCGGCGCCGGCAGTCTCACCGGAGTCTCAACTTGCCCTGGCCGGTTGCCGACATCCCGCTGGTGGCCGGACGGGGGCCGTCGTACCGTCGTCGGTGGCCTCTGTGGGGACAGGGCCGGTACACGTGCAGGTGGGGGGCGCGGCAGCCATGGCGACGAGGTCCGGGGACGAGCGCGGAGCCGAAGACATGTCGGGAAGCGGCACCGGGGAGAGAACCCAGCCGCACGCAGCGGAGCTGATGCGGCTGCGGGCGGCGCTGAAGAAGCACTCCCGGGTCAACTTGACGGGCCCGGCGGGCGTGGGCAAGACCCGCCTCACGCGGCAGCTGCGAGCAGCGACCGTCGACCTCGACAGCGACCTTGACCTCGACGGCGACCACGGTCCCGAGCGCGCGCAGGAGACATGGCGGTCGTGGTGGTCACGGCGCGCGCCCGAGGACCTGCTCGTGGTCGACAGCATCGACGAACCGCACCGTACGGCCGCCCTGCGCAGGGGACTTGACGACGCTGGGGTGCCGCGCCGTCTGCTGTTCGTCAGCCGCCGCCCCCTGCTCGCTGCCGAGGGCTGGACCGACTCCGGCATGGTCACGTTACGGCTGCAGCCGCTCCCCGACCACCGCATCGAGGCCGTCGCCGCTGACGCCGGGATCGACGACCCCGAGGCCCGTGCCGTCGTCGCACGGCTCGCCGGAGGCGTGCCGCTCCTCGCCGCCGCCGGATGCCGGGCCCTGCACGCCGGGGCCGAGCCGTCGGACGCCGGCGCGATCGCCGACCAGATGGCCGGTGAACTGCTCGAACGCCTCGGCCGGGAACTCCCGGGCAGCCGCTGGCGGCACGCCCTGCGGCTCCTGGCGACCGTCGGCGCGGGGGACGAGCAACTGCTGTCGGCCGGCCCGGACCTCTTCGCACATCTCGGCAGGCTCAGTGTGGTGACCCGTACGCCCCTCGGGCTGAGCGTGCGTGAGCCGTTCCGTACGGTGCTGGAGACGGCCTATCTCTGGCGGCGTCCGACGGCCCATCACGCTGTCAGGTCCAGAGCCGCGGCCTACCGCCACACCCTCCTGACCCGTACCACCGATCCGTCGAAGCGGGCGGAACTGGTGGGGCAGCGGCTGTTTCTCACCGGCGACCCCCAGCTGCGAAGGGCGCTCTTCCCGGCCTCGGAATCGGCCGCCCGTATCGACGTCGCCCAGCAGGCCGACGCCGACGACATCGGCAGGCTCATGCACCGATGGGCGCGACGCGGAGGCTTCGATCCGGCGCGCGCGGAACGCGTCACCGAACGCTGGCTGGACCACGGGCCCTCCGTGTTCCGTCTCGCCCGTGACGGCGACGGCCGCGCCGTGGGCCTCGCGAGCCTGCTGCCCGTCCAGGACACCACATCGGACGCCATGGAGCCGCTGCTGCAGCAGCACACCGGACGTTTCGTCACCGGCCCCCGGTCCGGCGGGCTTTTCCTCGGCGCGGCGTACGCCACCGACCCCGCCGCGCACGCCCGGATACTGCGCGACATCCTCGCCTGCGCCGTACGCTCCGGTCACCTGGTGGTGTCCACGGCGACGCCCGACTATCAGCTCCTGGTGCGCGGCCTCGGCTTCCGCGCCCACGGCAGCGTCCACGACGACGTCTACCGCTGCGGCCGCCGCCCCGAGGTCTTCAGCAACGCGTTCACCGCCGCGGCGCTCCCGCGGTGGCTCGACCGCCTGGGCGACGCCGGTACCGGTGGTGCCGGGGCGGGGCAGCCGGACGGAGATCTGGTCGAGGAGATCGCCCGGGCCCTGGGCCGGATCAGGGATCCGGCGGCCCTGGAGGGCAGCGCGCTGCTCGCCTGTCCGGCGACGCCGACCGTGGCCGATCTGCGGTCCTGGCTGCACTCCGCCGTGCAGCGGCTGGCGGACAGTGAGGAGACCGCCGACGCCGAGGCCGGCGCCATCCTCCAGGCGTACTACCTAGCTCGCCGCCGCGGCACCCACCACCAGGTGGCCTGCCGCCTGCACCTCGGCCGTGCGACCTACTTCCGCCGCCTGCGACGCGGACTGACGTCCCTGGCGGTACGGCTGAGCACGGCGTCTCCCGACCCGGGCTGCGTCGTCCCGTGACGGCCTGGCCGGGCCGCGCCGTCCCGTGGCCGCCGGCCCCGGCCGCGCCGACCGGTGACCGCCGTCCCAAGCCCGAGCCGCGAGGACCCGCGGCTACGGGCGTGCCGGGACCCGGTGCCGTTCCGGCGTCATGTCGTGCCGGAATCCGGGTCATGTGCCCGAAGGGCGAGCGGTGGCCGGCCACTTCATGGCCGATGCCGGTGTCAGCCGCTGCGGGCCACCGCGCGAGCGAGCTGATGCCGATGCTGACTGGCCCTGGGAACAGGGCTGTTGTGCCCCAACGGGGCGGGAGACTTCGCGATCCGCATCCGCGCGGACCGCCCTCCGTGCCGGGCAGGCCTGGCCGGCGGCGGTCGCGTCGGTTCAGTTCAGAAAGCCGGTGACGGCATCCGCGAAGGCCTCGGGTTCGTCGTGCCAGGGGAAGTGGCCGGCGCCCGGCAGGACGACCGTCTCGACGTGGGGGAAGACCTCGGCGAGCGCGGCCACTGCGGGCGGCGGCGCGGCGACGTCGAACGCCCCGGCTATCAGCAGGACCCGGCCGCCGTACGCGGCCAGCGCCGCGCGGGTCGCGGCAGGGTCGAACGCCCCTTCCGACCCGTAGACGGCTGCCGCCGCCGGATTCCGCTGCTGCGCCCCCTCGGCCCGGTGTGCCCTGGCGGCCGTGTCCCACCGGCCGTGGGCGAACGGCGCGGCGGCCTCCCAGTGGGAGTCCGTGGCCTTGCCTTGCGTGATCACTTCCAGCGCGGCGTACGCCTCCGGGAACCAGTCCTCCTCGTGCCGCAGCCGTGCCGTCGCCAAGCGGTCCTCGGGGGCCACCGGCAGGCCGACCGCCTCGGTGCCGGGCGTGACGAGCACCAGCCGGGAGACGCGGTCCGGGTACCGGGCCGTGTAGCACAGCGCGAGGGAGGCGCCCGCCGAATGGCCCAGCAGGGCGAGCTGTTCGAGGCCGAGGTGCCGGCGCAGTGCCTCCACGTCGTCCACCAGACGGTCGCAGCGGTACGAGTCCGGGTCCGCGGGCGCTTCGGAACCGCCGGTGCCGCGCAGGTCGAGCCTGACCAGCCGGAGCCCGGCGGCCGGTGCACCGAGACCGCCGAGGTCACCGAAGTACGCGGACGCCCGCATGGGGCCGCCGGGCAGAGCGACCAACGGGCGTCCGTCGCCGGAGACATGGCAGGCCAGCACGGTTTCGTCGGTCGCGGAGAACGTGTGCATGGCCCTGGAGCCTGTCAGCCCTCCCGCGGCCGGCGCAAGGAGCCCCGTGCGCGCCGTCCTCGGGGCGGCGCCGGGCGGAAACCCGTTGGCCGCCGCGACCGTTGCCCTGTGAGGCATGCGGCGAGGCATACGGCGCGGGGCCGGCGCCTGGCCGGCGTGGAAAATGCCCGACCCGGCCCGTCCGGTCCTGTTAACCTCGCCGCATGACCACGTACACGTTCCCGATGATGCCCCGCGGACGGGGCAGCTGAGTCGGACGTGTGACGTGCGAAGGCCCCGGAGACGGGGCCTTCTTCGCGTGTGCGGCGGGAGCCCCGCCCGGTCGCGAACCCCTCGCGCTGTCGTTCGACGACTTCATCCGCACCAGCAGCGATCCCCGCCACCGGGCCGGGGTCGAGCGGTTGTGGCAGCGGTGCGCCGAGGCCGGTGATCTCTACCGCAAGCACTACGAGGGGCTGTACTGCGTCGGCTGCGAGCAGTTCTACACCCCCGAGGACCTCGTCGACGGCCGCTGCCGCGACCACGGCACCGAACCCCAGCTCGTGTCCGAGGAGAACTGGTTCTTCCGGCTGTCCCGCCATGCCGGTGCCCTCCGGGAGCTGATCACCACCGGCCGGCTGTGCATCGAGCCCGCCGCCCGGCGCAACGAGGTACTCGCCCTGATCGACAGCGGCCTGCACGACTTCTCCGTCTCCCGCTCGCAGCACCGCGCCCGCGGCTGGGGCATTCCCGTCCCCGGCGACCCGGACCAGGTCGTCTACGTGTGGTGGGACGCGCTCGGGAACTATGTGACCGGCCTCGGCTACGGCACCGCCGACGCGACCTTCGACCAGTGGTGGACGGGGAGCGGGCAGCGCGTCCACCTGGCGGGCAAGGGCGTGCTCCGCTTCCACGCCGTCTACTGGCCGGCGATGCTGCTGTCCGCCGGCCTGCCGCTGCCCACCGACATCCTGGTTCACGACTACCTCACGGTCGACGGGCGCAAGATCAGCAAGTCCTCCGGTACGACCGTCGATCCGGCCGACCTGGTCGCCGACGTCGGCACGGACGCCGTCCGCTGGTGGCTGCTGCGCGACGTGCCGCGCGTCGGCGACGCGGACTTCACCCGGGACCGGCTCGTGGCCCGTGCCGACAGCGATCTCGCGGGCGGCTTCGGCAACCTGGTCAACCGCGTCGTGACCATGGTTCACCGCTACCGGGACGGCCGGCCTCCCACGCCGACGCGAGGCACCGCACCGGGCTGCGAAGACCTGGCGCGGGCCTGCGCCGACAGCCCGCGGGCGGTCGAAGCCGCCCTGACGGACTTCGACTTCCGCCGGGCCGCCGCCGCGGTGTGGACGGTCGTCGAGGAGGCCAACCGCTGCATCGACGCCACGAGGCCATGGGAGTCGGCCAAGGCGGAGCGAGCGGGGGACCGTGCCGCCGGCGAGCGGCTGGAGGACGTCCTCGGCGCCCTCCTCCGGGCCTGTCTGCATCTCGCCGACCGGCTGACGCCGTTCCTGCCGGGCGCGGCGTCCCGTATCGCCCGGCAGTGCACCCCGGTCGGCGGAGTCCTTCCCCCGCCGATGCCCCTCTTCCCCCGGCTCGGCGACTGACTGGCTTAGTACTCACTGGATCAGCGGGTTGCTGCGGGCGGGGTGACACGGATCGGCGGGCTGGTCCGGTGCCGTGCCGGCGGCGACGGCCGTCAGGAAGGCCAGGGCGAGCATGGCGAGCGTGATGTGCCGGTGCCATGAGGTCCAGTGCCTGATCCGGTAGTGGTCCAGCCCGACCTGGCTCTTGGCGGCCTGGAAGCAGTCGGAGTGCCCTGGATGAGCCCGGTCAGCGGCGAGGGATGTCGGTGCCCCAGCCCTCGATGTGGGCGGCGGCGCGGCGCAGTTCGGCGATGACCGTCCGGACGACTTTGCGGGCGGTGCGTTCGGGGCGGTGGAGCGCGTCGATATGGCGTTGTGCGTGTACGCCGCTGGAGACCTACGGGGTGGCACACACCAGTGCCGCCAACGCGGGCCTGATCATCAGCCTGACGATCGTGCTGACGCCGATGCTGGAACGTGCCGGTGGACGCGGCAGGCTGCCTGTGACGTTCTTCGCCGCCGCCGGGGTCTGCGTGGTGACCGTCGGCCTCCTCCTTTCGGGCACCGACTTGCACGGCGTCCGGAGTGGTGACCTGATCATGCTCGCCGCCGCGGCGGTACGAGCCGGGCACGTCGCTCTCATCGGGCGGCTCTCCATGGGGCGCACCCTGCGTCCCCTGCACCTGACGACCGTCCAGACCGTCGTCGGCGGCGCACTCTTCCTGGCGCCGGTCACCGGCGACCTCGGTGTTCTGACCTACAGCAGTGGCGTGACGTGGGCCCAGCTCGTCTACCTCTCGCTGTTCTGCGGGGTGTTCGCCTTCCTGTTCCAGACGTGGGCGGTGCAACGGACCTCTGCCAGCCGGGCCAGCCTCTTGCTGGGCACCGAGCCGGTCTGGGCGGTCGCCGTCGGGATCGGGCTCGGCGGCGAGCGCCTCACCGTCCTGGCTGCTGTCGGTGCGCTGCTCATGGTCGCCGGAACCTATTGGGGCCAGACCATCGAACGCACCCACCGAACCGGGCCGCAACACACCGGGACGACCGCGGCCAGGACGCCCGTCGGCCTTCGGGAAGACAGCCATGCCTGACACATCCTGGCCCCGCTGTCGGCGGCCGGGTCACTGCGCGGGCGGCAGCCGCGCGCTGAGCCGGCGGGCCGGCGCTCATTCCCGGCGTGACAACGCCGTGATAGCGTAACGACTGTTACGCAACAAGTGTTATGTGAAGGAGTCGGATGCCGAAACAGGTAGACCACGAAGAACGGCGGGAGGCGATCTCGCAGGCCGTCTGGCACGTCGTCTCGGAAAGCGGTCTCGAGGCTCTGACGCTGCGTGCGGTCGCAGGCGCCGCGGGCTGCACCACGGGCATGGTCACCCACTACTTCTCCGACAAGAAGATGCTGCTGGCCCACGCCCGTACCGAGATGCACCGCCGGATGGCGGCTCGTATCGACACCCTTCCCGCCGGCGCCGGCGCCGGTGCCCGCGACACCCTCTGTGCCGTTGCGGAGCAGGCGCTGCCCCTGGACCGCGAACGCCATCTGGAAGCCGTTGTTTGGTCCCAGTTCCTGCTGACCACCCGCCACGACCCCGCCCTGCTCGCCGAGCACATCCGCAGCCATGCCTCCTGGATCCGCCGCCTGAACGCCCTGGTGCGCGCAGCCTGTCCGGACCGTCCGGAACCGGAGGCCCTCAACGACCGGGTGCGCAGCCTGGTCGCCTGCCTGGACGGTCTCGCCCTGAATGCCGTGACCGACCCGGACGCCTACCCACCCGACCTGCAGCGACGCGTCCTGCAGACCCAGCTCGACCTGATCCTCGAACGGAACCGAAGCCAGTGACCCCCTCCGCCCCGGCGATCACCGCCGTCGCGTCCGACGACCCGCGAATCCTGCGGCTCGTCCGGGACCTCGACGCCGACCTCGCCGCCCGCTACTCCGACGAGCCCTGCACCGGCGGCGCCCACATCCACCCCCAGATCCGCTTCCTGCTCGCCGAGGTGGACAACCGACCGGTCGGCTGCTGCGCCCTACAGCCCTTCCCGCCGCCGGCCACGGCAGCCGAGCTCAAGCGCATGTACGTCGCCCCCGAGGCCCGGGGGCGAGGCATTGCCGCCCGCCTGCTGGCCGAGGCGGAGCGCACCGCCACCACCCTCGGCCACACCGAGATACGCCTGGAAACAGCCGTCCACCAGCCCGAGGCCATCGCGCTGTACACCCGAGCCGGCTACGCACCGATCCCCAACTACCCGCCCTACCAACACAAGACGCTCAGCCGCTGCTACGCCAAGCCCCTGCACGGCTGACAATGGCATCCCTCGGACAGCCCGGTGCGGATCCTCGCCGAAGCCCCTGCGCCGCGGGGTGGGCCGGACGAAGCGGGGCCCATCCCTCGTCGCGCCGACCGGGAACGAGCCGTCCCCGCCGTCTCCCGGCGTCCGGCGAGTTTCGACGAAGAGCGGCTCCGGCACTGGCTGAGGGAATTCGTTTCAGCTGAGCCGGTCCGGCGGACAGAGCCCGAAACCCCTTCCGCAGCCCCAAGGAAATTGTTCCATCATGACCCCCGCGATCCCCTCCGACGGCGCGAGCGCACAACAGCCGCCCGCCGCCGGCCCCCTACACCCCGCGACATCATTGCGGCGCCCCAACGAACTCACCGTCGACCTCGGAGCGATCAGGCACAACCTGCCGGCAGCTGCGCGACATGGTCGGCCCCGGCTGCACCCTCCTCGCAACGCTGAAGGCCGATGCCTACGGATTCGGTCTCCTGCCGCCCGCTCAAGCCGTGCTCTCCGCGGGCTGCGACGGCGTCGCGGTCGCTGACCTCGACCGTGCCGTGCGGTTGAGGGAGGCGGGCCTGTCCGGGCCGGTCCTGCTGTTCGCCCGGCAACCTCCCGGGCGCCGACGAGACCGCTGCCATGGAGCGGTACGGGCTCGTCGCCACCGCGTACGACACCACGATCGCGACGCCCTGGCCGCGCACTCCTCGGGGCCGTTGCAGGTCGCCGTCAAGGTCGACGTCGGACAGGACCGGCTCGGCCCCCAGTCGAGCATGGCGCCCACCTGGTGCGCGCCGTGCTGAGCCACCCCACACTTCGCCTGTGGGGAGTGACCACACACCTGCACACACCGACCACCGACACGGACGAGGTCGAGACCGGCATTCCCGTGTTCTTCGCCGATCCTCACAGCCCATGGCAACGCGGCACGAACGAGAACACCAACGGACTCCTGCGACAGTACTTCCCAAAGGGCACCGATCTCTCGAGGTGGTCCGCCGAGGAGATCGAGGCCGTCGCCCATGCCCTCAACTCCCGTCCCCGCAAGACGCTCGGCTGGAGGACACCGGCCGAGGTGTTCAACGAGCAGCTACTGTTGCTCCAACAGGCCGGTGTTGCAACGACCGGTTAAATCGGGTCTGTTCACCACGGATCAGGACGTCGTCGAGCTGCAGACCGAAGAGGTCAGCGGTGCGGAGTGGTGGGGAGGCGAGACACTCGCCGATCCCGGAATGCGCGAACGGGTCCGGCGAGCCCTGTGGGTCCGCGCCCGACCGGCACGGCCGTAGCCCCGGTTCGACCGCAGTCACTGCCCATCTGATGCCGGCTCCGGCGCCTGGATCCACATCGGCAACGGCGCCCACCGTCACCTGCTCATCCGCCACAACCGGAGCACCGGCGAACTCGCCTTCTACCTGTGCTGGTCGCCCGCCAAGGTGACGCTGCCGGAGTGGTCAGCGTCGCCGGCATGCGCTGGAGCGTCGAAGAGTGCTTCCAGGCCCCCAAGAGCCAGTTCGGCCTGGACCACTACCAGATCAGGCACCGGACCTCATGGCACCGGCACATCACTCTCGCCATGCTCGCCATGCTCGCCATGCTCGCCATGCTCGCCCTGCCTTCCTGACGGCCGTCGCCGACGGCACGGCACCGGACCAGCCCGACGATCCGTGTCACCCAGCCCGCAGCAACGCGCTGATCCAGTTGACCGTCCCGGAGATCAGCCACCTGCTCACCGCCGTCTTCACCCCACCGCCCGTGTCAGCGGCCAGGCTGCTGCACTGGTCCACCTGGCGCAGACGCCGCCAGGCAACAGCCCGTCTCAGCCACTGCAGACGACGGTCCGCCCATGAGTCCACCGGATGGATCACGAAACCACACTGGAGCATGAGCAGCGAAAGCAACCGACAACAGCCCACTACCAGGCGGGAGTCGGGTCACGGCGTCCGTGTGAGAGCGGAATGAGCCGCATGTGAGTCCGGCCCGCCAGCCTTTGCAGCGATCGGTCAACCGGGACTGCGAAGGAGCACACAGTATGCGTGATCAAGCGGCACGTCCGTCGACTGGTGAGCAAGGACTGAACCGGCGGGCACTGATCGGCGGCCTGGGGGCCGCCGCCGTGGCGGCGCCGTTCGCCGGCGCCTCCGTTGCCCGGGCGGCAGAGGCGCCGGGAACCCTGGCTCTGCCCTCGGAGATGGAGGCGCCGCGGGCGCTCGCCATGAAGACGTTCAGCCGGATCGACGGCACGCCCGTCTACTACTGGCGGAGCAACCGCGGCAACACGGCGCTGCGCAACTGGCAGTGCACCCAGGCCTTCTACGACCGCCTCGTGGTGTGGATACGCGACCTCAGAGACCTGTCCGGGGACGCGGGCGCGGGCAATGTGTCTTTCCTGGTCTCCGCCGGCTTCTACGTCAACAAGCCCGGCCAGCACGGCCAGGGCACCGCGATGGACCTCGACCTCGTGAGATGGGCGGGAGGGCGGCAGTCCTCCCCGCTGGACCGTCACCACGCGGCGGGGGACCGGACGTTGCGCCGCCGCTACCTGGCGGTGGACGCGGTGTGCCGCAGACGGTTCAGGTACGTGCTCGACGGCTGGTACAACTCGGCCCACGCCGACCACATCCACGCCGACTTCGGCGGCCTGCCGACGGTGTGCGAGAAGGGCTCGCGCAGCGACACGGTGTTCGTCCAGGCGATGTGCAACAACTTCATGGGTTCCGGACTGGCCGTCGACGGCGCCTGGGGCCCGCTCACCCAGTCCGCGTTCGACCGCGCCAAGTCCCGGCTCAACATCACCGGCAACCCGCACACGAACTACAGCGTCTGGCGGACCATGATGGCCCGGGTGGCACGCCACGGCTTCGGCGATCAGGCGTTCTGACCCGAGGGCTCGGACCGACCCGGCCGACCCGACCGACCCGGCTGGTCCGGCTGATCCTGCTGGTCCGGCCGGCCTGGAGCCTCCGGCCCCGCGGGCGGCAGCAGCGCGCGGACGTGTCCGGGGAGGCGCAGGCTCGCGTCCGGCAGTGACAGGGACGCGAGCGTGTGCCGGTACGCGCCGTTGTACGCCTCGGCCGCCGCCGGCTCCCCGGACAGCCGGAGGGCCGCGGCGAGGCGTGCCTCGATGCGTGCGGTCTCGACCGGAGCGCCCATCGGCCGGCAGGCGTCGAGGGCTTCGGTGAGACGGCGCCCGGCGACGGCCGGCCGGCCCGCACCGAGGGCCGCGTCGCCGAGGGCACGCAGGACGTGGACGACACCGAGCGTCTCGTGGTGCGCCTGCAGTGCGGTCAGCGCGGTATGCAGCCGGTCGCTCGCCGGCTGCCAGGCACGACGGGCGATGCCGACGAGGCCGCGGAGCCGCTCCACATGGGCGGCTCCCACCTCGTCGCCGATGGCGGCGACGATCGACTGCGCCTCCGCCAGGAGCTCCAGTGCCTGCCCGCCCTCGGCGTCGTCCACCAGGGCTTCGGCGAAGCGCAGCAGGATGACGACCCTGGTGCGGTCCTTCACCTGGTGGTGGGACAGCGCGTGGCGGTAGTGGCCGGCCGCCTCCGCGGGCCGTCCCAGGTCGGCGAGGACGTTGGCCAGTCCGGTGTGCGCGTACGTCAGACTCCGCTCCGGCTGCCGCTGTCGCAGGGCCTCGGCGAGGGAGCGCCGGTACAGTTCGGCGGCGTCCGGCAGCCGGCCGCGCAGCGCGGTCGCCTTGGCCACCTGCCAGGTGGCGTCCGCGACCACATCCGGGTCGCCCACCCGGGTGGCGACCGCGAGGGCGTGCGTCGCCGCCTCGTCGAGTTCGGCGTAACGATCCTGCTGGTACGTCGCCCAGCACAGCGCGAAGTACAGCCGGGCCAGCCTGCGGTCGGGCGCGGCCCCGTTCCGCCAGCACGCGATGGCCGCGCGCAGGACGGCCACCCGCTCGGCCTCGTCGTAGCGGATGACGAGGTAGCCGTCGAGCCGGAGGGCGAGGTCGCCCGCGACCGGGGGGCTGCCCAGCCGGCCCGCCAGGTGGATCGCGGCGATCAGGTTCAGCCGCTCCGCCGCGAACCAGTCGAGGGGGCGTTGCCGGACGACCGACACCCCGGTCGGCAGCGGGTCGTCCGCCGGGGCGACGGGGTCCAGGGCGGCGCCGTGGCCGAGGCGCTCGGCCGCCTCCGCGGCCAGTACGCGCCACGTCCGCAGCACCCGGCCGAGCGCGGCGTCCCGGTCACCGGGCGTGTCCTCCGCAATGGCCCGTTCGTACGCGAAGTCGTGGACCAGGTCGTGCAGGCGGTAACGCGACTGCCCGGCCCGGTCGACGCCGACCGCCTCCAGCAGATGCCGTTCCACCAGGAAGTCCGCGTGCCGGTCGTCGGCGGTGGCGGCGCCGGCCAGCGCCCCTACGACCCAGCCGGGGACACTGCGCGGCTCGAGCAGGCCCAGCCTGCGTACCGCACACCGGAACTCGGCAGGCAGTGAACGGTAACTGAGTGTGATGCCGGCGCGGATGTCGAGGTCGCCGGCGGTCAGCAGGTCCAGGCGTTCACGCTGTCGCGCCAGCCGGTCCCGGAAGGCGCTGACCGTCCAGTCGGGACGGGAGGACAGCCGGGCGCCGGCGATGCGCAGAGCCAGCGGCAGGCATCCGCAGAGCCGCGCCACATCCGCCGTGGCGGCGGGCTCGGCGCCCGTGCGCTCCTCGCCGACGAGGCGTGCCAGCAGCCGGTGGGCGGCCGCCGGGTCGAGCGTCGACACCTCGAAGCCGTGTCCGCCGAGGCCCGTCAGCCTGTTGCGGGAGGTCACCAGCACCGCGCAGCCGGGGGTGCCGGGCAGCAGGGGGCGTACCTGCTTCTCGTCGGCGGCGTCGTCCAGCACGAGCAACAGGCGGCGGCCCGCCACCCGGCTGCGGAACTCGGCGACGCGCTCCTCCGGGTCGGCGGGCACCTCCCTGCCGTCCAGGCCCAGAGCGCGCAGGAAGCGGGCGAGCGTGCGGTGCGGCTCGGCGGGCCGCTCGCGCAGACCGTGCAGATCGGCGTAGAGCTGCCCGTCCGGGAACTCGTCGGCGAGCGAGTGGGCGACATGCAGGGCGAGGGCCGACTTGCCCACCCCGCCGGGCCCGGTGAGCGCGACGACCGGCACCACGTCCGCGCGCTCGAGCAGCGCCGCCCGCACGTCAGCCGCCAGTGTCTCGCGGCCGAGGAGCCGCTCGGTCTGCGGCGGCAACTGGCGGGGTACGGGCCCCGGCCGCCGGACCACCGCCGCTGCCGCGGCCGGACCGGCGGGCGGGGCCCCGGGGCTGCTGTCGAGGATCCGCCGGTAGACGTCCTGCAGCCGGGGCCCGGGGGTGACACCGAGATCGTCCCGCAGGCGGCGGTACGCCCGCCGGTAGTCGGCCACCGCGTCCGCCTGCCGTCCCAGCGCGGCGTGGGCCAGCATCTGCCTGCCGTACAGGTCCTCGTGGTGCGGATGGTTCGCCAGCCAGGGGCCGGTCTCCGACAGCACCTGCTCGTGCTGGCCCAGGGCCAGGCGCGCGTCGAGGAGAGCGACGACGGCCTGCAGCCGCTCCTCCTCCAGACTCCGGCGGGCGGCCTCCGCGAACGGCTCCCGGCAGCCGGTGAGCGCCGTGCCACGCCAGTGGGCCAGCGCGACGGTCAGCTGCTCCGCCGCACAGTCGTGGCGGGCGCGCGCGGCGGACTCGCGGCCCAGGGCCGCCGCCGCCCGGAAGTCCCGCAGATCACTGGTGTGCTCCGCGGACCGCAGCAGGTATCCGCCGTCGACCGAGACCAGGGCGTCGACCCGCGACGCCCCGTCCGACGGCGTAGGGACGGAAGGCCACGCGTCGCGCATACGCCGGCGCAGATCGCTGACGAGGTTGTACACCTGCGCGCGGGCGGAGCCCGGCGGGTCCTCCCACAGCAGATCGACGATGCGGTCGTGTTCGACGGGATACCCGGAGTTCAGCGCCAGCAGAGCGAGCAGCGACCGGCCCCGGCCCGGACGGGGTCCCAAACGCACTCCGCCGTGTCGGAGCTCCACCTGCCCCAGGATTCCGATCCACATCGGCGCTATCCTGCGGACAGCGGGAGCCATGGTCAACAGCTCTTGTATGAACGCGAGTTCACGAGCTCGGCGGTGGGTGTGCCCTGTGTCCCGGTTCGCGGCGCCGATTCCGGTTGTGGTGCCGCGTCCCGGCCGGGTGATGGTCCGCCCGGCGCGCCACCCCCGGTGCGCGGCCGTCCACCGGGCGTTGCTGGACGTGGACGCGGTCGCACGCCGGCGGGTGCCGGACGGCGTGAGCGCGCAGATGCACGGGTTCGACACACGCCAGGGCGGCAGTTGCCGCGTGTCGCTCGCGGGCCTCGCCCGGCTCGTGGACGGAGGCGAACACCTTCGGTGACCGGCCGGCCCGACCGCCCGCCGCCTTGTGCATCGGGAGGGGCGGGCAGATTCTGAAGATGATGAACCGGGCTGTGCGGGCTGCGGAAACGTGGAACGCGGCGAGTACCTGGCGGGCATGGGCGGCGACGGAGGGCGGAGACCTCCGTGGCCCCCTCGATGTCGCCGTCGCCGCCGCGGTGGTGCTCGACGCCCGGAACACGGTGATCGGCTGGAGCCCGGCCGCCGCGGAACTGCTCGGCTACCCCCCGGACGAGATCGTCGGACGTTCCGCGGAGGTCTTCCTGTCCGGCCCCGGTCCCGTCCCCGAAGGAACGCCCGCCGCCACCGGCCACGAAACCCGTCTCGCGCGCCACCGTGACGGCCACAGCATCCCGGTCGAGACGGCGGTGTGCGACCTGGCGGGCGGCGGCACCGCGGCCCGGATCCTGATCCTCGCCGAGTCGGAGCGGCTGCGGCTGTGGGAGTCGCGACTGGCGATGCTCGACGGGCTGGCCACGCAATCGCCGATCGGGCTCGCCATCTACGACACGGACCTCCGGCTGACCTGGGCGAACGCCGCGTCGGGGGCGGAGATCGGCCGACCGTTCGAGGAGTACCGGGGGATGCACCCGGACGAGCTGTACCCGGACGGCACGCTGGTCACCGAGGGCTACCCGGGGACCCTGGACAGCGTCATGCGCCAGGTCCTGGAGACCGGCGCGCCCGTCATCGACGCGCATTTCCTGGGTCAGGTGCCCAGCGACCCGGGCCGCGATCATCTGTGGTCCTGCTCGTACTACCGGCTGCAGGACGCAGAGGGCCGGGTGCTGGGCCTGTGCGAGGACGCGTTCGACATCACCGAACGTCACGAGGCGCAGAGCCGGCTCGCCCTCCTGGTGGAGGCGGGACGCAGTGTCGGCACCAGCCTGGACGCGGTGGTCACCGCACGGGAGCTCGCCGGTGTGGCGGTCCCGGGCTTCGCCTCCACGGTCGAGGTCGATCTGGCGCCCTGGGTCCTCCAGGGTGGGGAGCCGGCGGACGGCTGGGGGCAGCGGAGCGGCTTCCTCAGGGTCACGCAGGCGGCCGGCGGCGCGGCCCGCCGCGTCGTCGAGTTCCCGCCCGGGTCGCCCCAGCTGCGCAGCCTGTCCTCCGGCGGACGGGTGGTGGTCGACAACGTGCTGGTCGTGCCGTTGCGCGTCGGCGACGTGCTGCTGGGGCTCGTCACCTTCACCCGTACGGGGCAGGGGGCAGTCTTCGACAACGGAGAGGTCGCACTCGCCGACGAACTGGTGGCCCGGGCGGCGGTGTGCATCGACAACGCCCGCCGTTTCACACGCGAGCACGCCGCGGCCCTCACGCTGCAGCGCGATCTGCTGCCGCAGCACCTGCCGCGGCACTCGGCGGTCGAGTTCGCCCACCGCTATCTGCCCACCGACGACGTGACCGGGGTGGGTGGGGACTGGTTCGACGTCATCCCACTCTCCGGCGCCCGGG